>NZ_RWIM01000050.1 GCF_009764645.1 Pseudomonas sp. PB106 | reverse complement strand
GCAGCTCCTACAGGGGAATGTATTCCAAGGTAGGAGCTGCCGAAGGCTGCGATCTTTTGATCTTTGATCAGAAGAGTTTCAGCGGCTCTTCATTGAGCGCGGACAATTGCTCGCGCAACGCCAACACCTGATCGCCCCAATAACGCTCAGTACCGAACCACGGAAAGCTGTGCGGGAACGCCGGATCATCCCAGCGCCGTGCCAGCCAGGCGCTGTAGTGCATCAGGCGCAGGGCGCGCAGGGGTTCGATCAGCGCCAGTTCGCGCGGGTCAAAATCATGAAATTCGTTGTAGCCATCCATCAACTCCGACAGCTGGCCGAGGCATTCCTGACGGTCGCCGGC
Organism: Pseudomonas sp. PB106; assembly: GCF_009764645.1. Lineage (GTDB taxonomy): Bacteria > Pseudomonadota > Gammaproteobacteria > Pseudomonadales > Pseudomonadaceae > Aquipseudomonas. The sequence continues at coordinate 3,758 of NZ_RWIM01000050.1, read as the reverse complement.
GAGCATCATCCAGATGTCCTGCACTGCCGGGCCCATGCGGCAGTCGTCGAGGTCGACAATGTGGAACATCTCGTCGCGGCACATCATGTTGCCGGGGTGGCAGTCGCCGTGCATGCGGATGTTCTGGTGTGGCGTGTTGGCGTAGGCATCTTCCACGCGTTTAAGCAGGTCGCGGGCGACAGACTCGTAGGCCGGCAGCAGGCTTTTCGGAATGAAGTTGCCTTCGAGCAAGGTGTTCAACGAGGCGTGGCCGAAGTTCTGCACCGCAAGAGCTTCCCGGTGCTCGAAAGGCTTGGTCGCACCCACAGCGTGAATCCGCCCGAGCAACTGGCCGAGACGATACAGCTGATCAAGATTGCCCGGCTCCGGCGCCCGGCCACCACGACGGGGAAACAGGGTGAAACGAAAACCGGCGTGTTCGTGGAGGGTTTCGCCGTTGTGGATCAGCGGTGCGACCACCGGAATCTCGACGTCGGCCAGTTCGAAGGTGAACTTGTGCTCTTCGAGAATGGCTTCGTTGGTCCAGCGCTGCGGACGATAGAACTTGGCGATCAGCGGTTCGGAGTCTTCGATGCCGACCTGATAGACGCGGTTCTCGTAGCTGTTGAGCGCCAGAATGCGCGCATCGCTCAGGAACCCGATGCTTTCAACGGCATCAAGGACGAGGTCGGGTGTGAGGGTTTCAAACGGGTGGGCCATGCTGACTCCTGCGCGCAGCAGGCTGCCGCGTCCGGCCCAGCATGGTAGCGCAGATGGCAGGCTCTTAGGGGGTTGGTGTCTGGGCTGACGCTATCGCTGGCAAGCCAGCTCCCACAGGTTTTTGCGCAGATTTGCAGATAGCGCAGGACCTTGTGGGAGCTGGTTTGCCAGCGATGAGTCCATATCAGGCGCCGACGATCCCACCGTCTTCGCGGGTAATCGCCATTACCGACGAGCGTGGCTTGCCATTCGGCAAATGCTCAGGGAACGTCGAACCGCCGTTCTCCCCCGGATGCTGAATCCCGACAAACAGGGTTTTTTGATCCGGCGAGAAGCTGATCCCCGTCACTTCGCAACCAATCGGCCCGACCATGAACCGGCGAATTTCACCGGTCTTGGGATCGGCGCAAAGCATCTGGTTATTGCCCATGCCGGCAAAGTCGCCGGCGTTGCTCGAATCGCCGTCAGTCAGAATCCACAAGCGCCCGGCCTTGTCGAAGCCCAAGCCATCCGGGCTGTTGAACATGTTTTGCGGGGTGATGTTCTTCGAGCCGCCCTTCGGCGTCCCGGCATGCACACCCGGATTACCGGCAACCACAAACAGATCCCAGGCAAACGTCTTCGAAGCGTGATCGTCGCGGTCGGTGCGCCAGCGCAGGATCTGCCCGTAGACGTTCTTCTCGCGCGGGTTCGGCCCACCGACGGGTTGGCCGTCTTCGCCGCGTTTGGCGTTGTTGGTCAGGGTGCAATAAACCTGGCCGTCCTTGGGACTGACGACGATCCATTCCGGGCGGTCCATACGCGTGGCGCCAACCACACTGGCGGCAAGGCGCGCATGGATCAGCACTTCAGCCTGATCGGCAAAACCGCTGCTGGCGTCGATGCCGTTCTTGCCGTGGGTCAACTCGATCCACTGGCCCTGGCCTTTCGGGTGATCGGGGTTGCTGTCGCCATTGTCGAATTTCGCCACGTACAGGGTGCCGTGATCGAGAATGTCGCGGTTGGCCTTGGCGTTGCGGTGGTTGATGCGGTCGCGGCTGACGAATTTGTAGATGAACTCGCCACGCTCGTCGTCGCCCATGTACACCACCGCGCGGCCGTCATCGGTCTCGGCCAGCGCGGCGTTTTCATGTTTGAAGCGGCCCAGCGCCGTGCGTTTGACCGGGGTCGATTGCGGATCGAACGGATCGATCTCGACCACCCAGCCGTGACGGTTGAGCTCGTTGGGGTTCTTCGCCATATCGAAGCGCGGGTCGTACGGGTGCCAGTTGATCTCGCGGCTGGCGGCCGAAACGCCGTAACGCTTCTGTGCAGGGTCGAACTGCTGCTGAGCATTGCTGCTGCCAAAGCAGTCAGTGAAGTTTTCTTCGCAGGTCAGGTAGGTGCCCCACGGCGTTTTCCCGTTGGCGCAGTTCTGGAAAGTGCCGAGGACTTTCTTGCCCTGCTTGTCGGCAGCGGTTTTCATCAACTCGTGACCGGCCGCCGGGCCGCCGATGCGCAGCGGCGAGTTGCCGTGGATGCGGCGGTTGTAGCGCGAGCCCTGGACGAACTGCCACTGACCGTTCTTGCGCTGTACTTCAATCACCGACACGCCCTCGCATGCCAGTGCCTTGCGCACGTCTTCGGCCGATTGCGGCATGCCGCCGTGCGGGTAGAGGTAGCGGTAGTTGGTGTATTCGTTGTTGATCGCCATCAACGCCCGGTTGCGATCGTCGGGGAAGGCAAACAGGCTCATGCCGTCGTTGTTGTCGCCGAACTGCACTTCCTGTGCGGCGGCGGTGCCGTTGCCACTCGGATCGAACGCCGGACCGTTCTTTTGCAGGGGCTGGCCCCAGCTGATCAGCACCGAAGACTTGTAGCCTTTGGGCAGGGTGATGACGTCGGTGGTCGCTGCGGGAATGCTCTCGAAGCCGAGCAAGCGGCTGTGGCCGGCGCTGACACCGGTCGCCAGCGCGCTGCGGCTCAACAGGCTACCGCCGAGGAACATCGCTGCACCGCACAACGCACCGGCGCCAATGAAACCGCGACGGCTGAGGCCGACCATTTTTTCCAGGTCGGTGGATTGGTTTTCTTCTAATAGGCTCACATCAGGCTCCCTGCATGGTTTTGGCAGCAACCTTAAAGGGAGGCGATGACGCTTTTGTTGCAGGCCTCGATTACAGCGGCGTGCCGATCAGCACGTTGGACGGCGAGAACTGCACTTGCACCGCTTGCTCGACGGTCAACCCTCGGTTGCGCAGGTCCAGCGGCTCGGCCAAGGCACAGAGGGTATGGCCGTTGGGCAGGGTAATACGCACTTCGCTGGGGCCGTCCTCGGCGTCGAGAATAGCTTCGATGGTGCCCTTGAGAAGATTGTGACCAGACGTTGCAGGTTGCTCGACGGTCAGCAGTTCGAGCCAGCCCGCCTTGATCAGCGCCACAACTTCGGTGCCGGTTTGCAGTTCCAGGTGCACGGTGCTGTCGTGGGTGATTTGCGCATCGAGGTGCAGGCCTTCCGCCAGTTCGAGGCGGATCAGGTCATTGCGGCCCTGACTTTCAATCGCCACGACCTTGCCGTGCAACTGATTGCGTGCGCTGGTTCGGAGCATCAAACGACCGAGAAGATCGAGGTCGCTGGCGTCTTCTGCCGCTTCCAGCACCTGCGCTTGCAAGGCCTGAAGTTTCTGGTACAGACGCAAAACGCGTTCGCCTTCGCTGGACAGTTTCGCACCGCCGCCGCCCTTGCCACCGACGGCCCGTTCGACCAACGGTTTCTGTGCAAGGTTGTTCAGCTCATCGATGGCATCCCACGCCGCTTTGTAGCTCAGGCCAGCGCTTTTCGCGGCGCGGGTGATCGAGCCTTGTTCGGCGATGTGTTGCAGCAGGGCGATACGCTGCGGACGGCGGACGATGTGCTGGGACAACAGGGAAGGCATGGACATGGGTGGGGGCTTTTTAGCGGTGGCGGTGAGAAGTGAAGTTGGCCGCTTGCAACGCCAGAGTCAAGCCAAACCCAATCCCCTGTAGGAGCTGCGGCACGCTGCGATCTTTTGATCTTTAAAAACAAGATCAAAAGATCG
>NZ_RWIM01000049.1 GCF_009764645.1 Pseudomonas sp. PB106 | reverse complement strand
CAATGGTGATGCTCTGGCCGTTAGCCAGAGTGACCACGACCGGCGAACCGGTGACCGGTGCACCTACAGTCGCGGTGTAAGTGACGGTGCCACCTTCAGCGACGGTGGTGTCGGCAGTCAGTTTGACGGTCGACGTGTCGATGGTGTCAGTCACATCGGTCACGGCGGGAACGGTGCTCGGCACCAGGTTCTCGAAGTTGCCGCCAGTAGCATCCTTGATCGTGACTTCGACTTTGCCGGCGTCTTTGTAAACGTCATCAGCCGGAGCCGCGACGGTCACGGAACCAGTGGTTTTGCCCGCTTCGATGGTAATCACCGAGCCGTTCGACAAGGTCACGGTGACTGGCGTGCCGGCCGGGTTGGTCAGTGTCGCGGTGTAAACAATCGAGCCGCCTTCAGCCACGCTGCCGGTCGCGCTCAACGACAGATTGGTGGTGTCGACGGTGTCGGTCACCGAGGTCACGGCCGGGGTTTTGTCGGCCACGAGATTTTCGTAGTTGCCGCCGCTGGCGCCGTCGATTTTCACGCTCAGCGTGTTGCCGCCAGCGAGTGCATCGTTCGGTGCGGTGAAGTTGACGCTGCCGCTGCTGGCGCCGACCGGGATGGTGATGGTCTGGCCGTTGGACAGGGTCACGACAACCGGTGCGCCGGTGACCGGCGCGGTCACGGAAGCGGTGTAAACCACCACGCCGCCTTCAACGGTGCTGGCGGTGGCGGTCAGGGAAACGGTGCTGTTGTCGATAGTGTCGGTCACGTTGGTGACCGCTGGGGTCTTGTCGACCACCAGGTTTTCGAAATTGCCGCCGGTGGTCTTGGTGATGCTCGCGTCGACTTTGCCGGCGTCCTTGTACACGTCATCGGCCGGTGCTGCGACGGTCGCGGTGCCAGTAGTCGCGCCTTTGGCGATGTTGATCACCGCGCCGTTGCTCAGGGTCACGGTCATGGCCGTGCCGGCCGGGTTGGTCAGGCTCGCGGTGTAGACGATCGAGCCGCCCTCGGCGACCGAAGGGGTGGCGCTGAGGCTGATATTAGTGGTGTCGACGGTGTCGGTCACTTTGGTGACAACGGCGGAACGGTTGGCATCGACCTGCTCGAAGTTGCCGCCGGTGTGGCTGGCAATTGCGGTCTGGACTTTGCCGCCATCGACGTACGGGGTGTTGGCAGGTGCGGCGAAGTTCACCGAACCGCTGGTGGCGCCTGCAGCGATGTTGATCACTGCGCCGTTGGCCAGGGTCACGGTCATGGCGGTGCCGGCCGGATTGCTCAGGGTCGCGGTGTAGGTGATCTGGCCACCTTCGCTGACGGTGTCGCTGGCGCTGAGGGTCAGCGTGGTTTTGTCGATGGTGTCATTGACGGTGGTGCTGACCGGCGTTTTGCTGACGTCGAGTTTTTCGAAGTTGCCGCCAGTGGCATCGGTCATGGTCACGGTGAGCTTGCTGACGTCTTTGTAGACGTCATCGCTCGGCGCGGCGATGGTTACCGAACCGCTGGTTTTGCCAGCCTCGATGGTGATGGTCTGGCCGTTGCTGAGGTTGACGGTCACCGGCGTTTGCGCGGCGTTGGTCAGGGTCGCGGTGTACGTGATCGACGTGCCCTCGAGCACATAGCTTTCAGCGCTGAGGGTCAGGTGCGTGGTGTTGATCGTATCGGCAACGTTGGTCACCGCTGGCGTCGGATTGGCGACCAGGTTTTCGAAATTGCCGCCGTCGGTGCCCTTGATGGTCACTTCGAGTTTGCCGGCGTCTTTGTAGACGTCATCGGCAGGGGCTGGAACGGTCACGGTGCCGGTGGTCTTGCCGGCGTCGATGGTGATGGTCGAACCGTTGCTCAGGGTCACGGTCACCGGCGTGCCGGCCGGGTTGGTCAGCGTCGCGGTGTAGACGATCTGCCCGCCTTCGTTGACGTTGCCGGTGGCAGTCAGCGAAACGGTGGTGGTGTCGACGGTGTCGGTCACAGTGGTGCTGACCGGGGTTTTGTCAGCGACCAGGTTTTCGTAGTTACCGCCAGAAACGCCAGTGATCGAGTTGGTCAGTGGCGCATGGCCGGCGAGCACGTCGTTCGGCGCGGCGGTGGTCACGGTGCCGGTGGTTTTGCCGACTTCGATGGTGATGTTCTGACCATTGGCCAGGGTCACGACGACGGGCGAACCGGTGACTGGCGCGCCAACGGTGGCGGTGTAGGTGACAGTGCCACCTTCAGCAGCCGATTCAGTGGCGGTCAGTTTCACCGTCGAGGTGTCGAGGGTGTCAGTCACATCGGTAACGGCTGGAACGGTGCTCGGCACCAGGTTCTCGAAGTTGCCGCCGGTGGCGTCTTTGATGGTCACTTCGACTTTGCCGGCGTCTTTATAGACGTCATCGGCGGGCGCTGCGACGGTCACGGTGCCGGTGGTTTTGCCCGCTTCGATGGTGATTACCGAGCCGTTCGACAGGGTCACGGTCACCGGAGTGCCTGCCGGATTGGTCAGGGTGGCGGTGTAAGTGATCTGGCCGCCCTCGGCCACCGTACCGGTCGCGCTCAGCGTCAGATCGGTGGTGTCAATGGTATCGGTGACAGTGGTGCTGACCGGGGTTTTGTCGGCGACCAGATTTTCGTAGTTGCCACCGCTGACTTCGGTGATCGAGTTGGTCAGAGGAGCATGACCGGTCAGCGCGTCGTTCGGTGCAATGGCGGCCGCGGTGCCGGTGGTCTGGCCGACAGCTATGGTAATGGTCTGGCCGTTGGCCAAGGTCACGACGACAGGCGAGCCCGTCACTGGTGCGCCAACAGTCGCGGTGTAGGTGACGGTGCCGCCTTCAGCGACGGTCTCGGTGGCGGTCAGTTTCACCGTCGAGGTGTCGAGGGTGTCAGTGACGTCGGTGACGGCTGCAACGGTGCTTGGCACCAGGTTCTCGAAGTTGCCGCCGGTAGCGTCCTTGATGGTCACTTCAACTTTGCCGGCGTCTTTGTAGACGTCATCGGCAGGTGCCGCGACGGTCACGGTGCCGGTAGTTTTACCAGCCTCGATGGTGATCACCGAGCCGTTGCTCAGGGTCACGGTCACCGGGGTGCCGGCCGGATTGGTCAGGGTCGCGGTGTAAACGATCGAGCCGCCCTCAGCCACGGTACCGGTCGCGCTCAGCGTCAGATCGGTGGTGTCAGTGGTGTCGGTGACGGTGGTGCTGACTGGCGTTTTATCAGCCACCAGGTCTTCGTAGTTGCCACCGCTTACGCCAGTGATTGCGTTGGTCAGCGGTGCATGGCCATTCAGCGCATCGTTCGGTGCGGTGGTGGTCACGGTGCCGGAGGTCTTGCCGACTTCGATGGTGATGTTCTGACCGTTGGCCAGGGTCACGACGACAGGCGAGCCAGTGACTGGCGCGCCCACGGTAGCGGTGTAAGTGACGGTGCCACCTTCAGCCGCACTTTCGGTAGCGGTGAGTTTGACGGTGGTGGTGTCGACGGTGTCGGTCACTTCGGTGACGGCTGGCACGGTGCTCGGCACCAGATTCTCGAAGTTGCCGCCGGTGGCGTCCTTGATGGTCACTTCGATTTTGCCGGCGTCTTTATAGACGTCATCGGCAGGTGCCGCGATGGTTACGGTGCCGGTGGTTTTGCCGGCTTCGATAGTGATCACCGAACCGTTCGACAGGGTCACGGTGACCGGCGTGCCGGCCGGGTTGGTGAGGGTCGCGGTGTAAACGATCGAACCGCCTTCAGCCACAGAACCGGTGGCGCTGAGCGACAGGTTGGTGGTGTCGTTGACGTCAGTAACCGTAGTCGATACCGGGGTCTTGTCGGCCACCAGATCTTCGTAATTACCACCGCTAACGCCAGTGATCGAGTTGGTCAGCGGCGCATTGCCGGTCAACGCATCATTCGGCGCAGTGGTGGTCACGGTGCCGGTGGTTTTGCCGACTTCAATGGTGATGCTCTGGCCGTTGGCCAAGGTGACCACGACAGGCGAGCCGGTGACTGGCGCGCCAACAGTGGCGGTGTACGTGACGGTGCCGCCTTCAGCCACCGAGGTATCGGCGGTCAGTTTGACGGTCGACGTGTCGACGGTGTCAGTCACATCGGTAACGGCAGGCGTAGTGCTTGGCACCAGGTTTTCGAAGTTGCCGCCGGTGGCGTCCTTGATCGTGACTTCGACTTTGCCGGCGTCTTTATAGACGTCATCGGCAGGCGCCGCGACGGTCACGGTGCCGGTGATTTTACCGGCTTCGACAGTAATCACCGCGCCGTTCGACAGGGTCACGGTCACCGGCGTACCGGCCGGATTGGTCAGGGTCGCGGTGTAAACGATCAAACCACCTTCGGCCACGGTTCCGGTCGCTGTCAGCGACAGGTTGGTGTCGTCGATCGAATCGGTAATGGTAGTGGTCGCTGGCGTGGTGTTCGGCACCAGATTTTCAAAGTTACCGCCGGTAGCGCCGGTAATGGTGGTGCTGACGGTGCTGCCATTGTTGTAAACGTCGTTGGCCGCCGTCGGCACGTTGACGGAACCAGTGGTTTTGCCGGCTTCAATGGTGATGGTCGAGCCGTTCGACAGAGTGATCGTCACCGGCGTTTGCGCGGTGTTGGTCAGGGTCGCGGTGTAGGTGATCTGGCCACCCTCGACGACCGTGCCGGTGGCGGTGAGGCTCACGCTGGTGGTATCGATCGAGTCGGTAACGGTGGTGGTGGCTGGCGTCGTGTTCGGCACCAGGTTTTCAAAGTTGCCGCCAGTAGCGCCGGTAATGGTGGTGCTGACCGTGCCGCTATTGTTGTAGACGTCGTTGGCCGCAGTCGGCACGTTGACGGTGCCGGTGGTTTTGCCGGCCTCAATGGTGATGGTCGAACCGTTCGACAGGGTCACGGTGACCGGGGTTTGCGCCGGATTGGTCAGGGTTGCGGTGTAGGTGATCTGGCCACCCTCGACCACGCTGCCGGTGGCGGTCAGGGTCAGAGTTGTGGTGTCTTTCGAGTCGGTGATGGTGGTCACCGCTGGCGTCGGGTTCGGCACCAGGTTTTCAAAGTTGCCGCCGCTGGCACCGGTGATGGTGGTGGTGACGGTGCTGCCATTGTTGTAAACGTCGTTGGCCGCAGTCGGCACGTTGACGGTGCCGGTGGTTTGGCCCGCGCCGATGGTGATGGTCGAACCGTTCGACAAGGTGACGGTGACCGGGGTTTGCGCGGGGTTGGTCAGGGTCGCGGTGTAAGTGATCTGACCACCTTCGGTGACACTCGAACCCGCCGTCAGGGTGACGGTGGTGGTGTCGATGGTGTCGGTGACCTGCGTCGTGGCCGGAACGGTCGGCGGCGTCACGGTGATGCCGCCACCGCCGGTGGTGCCAGTGACGGTCACGTTGATCTGGGTCGGGTCGTTATAAACAGTGTCGTTCGGCGCCAGCGGCACATTGACGGTGCCGGTGGTGGAGCCGGCCGGAATCACGATCACCGCGCCGTTGGACAGGGTAATGGTCAGGTCGGTCAGCGGCGCCTGGGTCAGGGTCGCGGTGTACACCAGCACGCCGCCGGCTTCAGTGATGGTCGGCGTGGCGCTGAGCCTCAGAGTCGACTCACGTTGGGCGTTTGCGGTGGTGTCGGTGGTCTGGCCGCCGGTGGTGTCTTGGGCGATTTGCCCGCCGGAGTTGATGCCTGCCGTCGGGAAGCCAATGGTCGGATCGACGCGGCCAGCCGTGGCGTCGAGCATCACGAAACTGTGACCGCCACCGGCGGCACCGCCAGTGCCTGCGGCGCTCGGGCCGGCAGCGGTGGCGTCCAGCGCGGTGGTCGGGTCGACGCCGGCAGCGATGGCTTGTTGCAGTTCTTCTACAGACGGCGCTGCCTGCGCAGTGGCTTCGGCCAGGTCAGTGCTGGAGTCGGGCGCGTTGGCGCTCCACTGGGTTTCGCGGCCCAGATCAAGGGTGCGGCCATCAGCCAATTCAAGCGACACGGCGCCGGAGAGCCCGGTGTCAATCTGATCGCCGACAAACAGGCGATCACCTTCAACGAGTACGCGACGCACGCCCTCTGGAGACACCACGAATACCTGACCAACAATGCTTTTGACGATGGCAACAACACTGCTCATTGAAGACTCTCCGGGGTGTCACGTTCAGTTGACTTCCATGGACCTGAAGGCATGGGCGCCGATTCAGTCTGGACGTACTTTAAAAATTTGCGAAACAAGTTTGACGCATCTATTCGTCAATAATTTGGCTAGATTCTTTCGCTATTAACTTTATGCCAAACTATTGACCTTATGGGTGCCATCCTAAACAATCGCCCCACTAATGTCACATTGATATTTCCGCGGCGACCTGTCCTTTTGCGTGTGATCCAGTTCCTCTTTTGAACTTTCCGACATACGGTAAATCCAGTCGTCAATCCTCCGACGCAGCAGCACGTTTAGCTGTGATTCAAGACAAGAAGTACTGGGAAATCTTTACCATGCGTTCGCATTTGTTCAAGGCACTACCCTTCGCTCTCGCCGCCTCGTTTGCACAAGCACAATCCTTACCAGAAGCCATGCAACAAGCCATGGATGTCCATCCGGAGATTCAGGCGGGGGTCAACAGTCGTTTGGCCGCGGATTATCAATTAAGAGCGGCGAAAGGTGGATACCTGCCGAAGGTCGATCTGCTCGGCGGTTATGGCCGTGAAGGCACCGACAGCGTGACTACTCGCGCCGCCGGAAACAGCAACCACTGGGAGACTCTGAACCGTAGCGAGTCAAGTTTACGTCTCTCGCAAATGGTTTTTGACGGTTTTGCGACGTCCAATGAGGTGGCGCGTCAACAAGCCAACGTCAGCTCCCGCGCCTATTCGTTGCTGGGAACTTCGGAGCGTACCGCGCTGACCGTCGCCCAGGTTTATCTGGACGTGCTGACCCGCCGCGAGTTCGTGCGTCTGGCCGAAGAAAACCTCAAGAGCCACCAGCGCATCTACGACCAGATTCAATTGCGTACCCAGCGCGGCGTCGGCAGCGGTGCTGACCTTGATCAGGCCGAAGCGCGGATGGCCCAGGCCCGCAACAACCTGATCACCGAGCAGACCAACCTCGCCGACTCGGAAACCAACTACCTCAGCGCGGTTGGCCAGATGCCCGATCAACTGGAGCGTCCGGCACCTTTCATGGCGATGCTGCCGGCCAACCTCAACGAAGCGCGTCAGCAAATGCTGGAAAACAGCCCGATCCTGCGCTCGGCCGAGTCCGACATCGCCGCTGCCGAGAAGCAGTACGCAACCGCCAAGTCGACGTTCTACCCGCGCTTCGACGCCGAACTGGGCCGCACTGCCGACAACGATCTCGACGGCCAGAACGGTCACAACAACGAATGGCAAGCGATGCTGCGCATGCGTTTCAACTTGTATTCGGGCGGCAGCAACAAGGCCGATCTGGAATCCAAGTCGTACCTGGCTAACCAGGCGCTGGACATCCGCAACAACGCTCTGCGCCAGTTGAATGAAGAATTGGGTCTGGCCTGGAACGCCTTGAATAACGCCAATGCCCAGGTACCGATCGCGCAGCAATATGTCGATCACAGCACCGCGGTGCGCACGGCTTATCAGCGTCAGTTCAGCCTCGGTGAACGCACCCTGCTCGATTTGCTCGACAGCGAAAACGAGTTGTTCACCGCTTCGCGGCGTCTGGCGGACATCAAAAACATTCAGTTATTTACTCAGTATCGAATCAAGGCGACCATGGGCGAATTGCTCCGAAGCCAGGGAGTCGTTGCGCCGTTGGCATCCGTTGTGCAGAACGACGTGAAGCCCAAGGTCCAGCTGCCTGGGATGAATTGAGTCAGCCCTTTTCAACAGTCAAAGAGTGTCGAGCGTGGAATCAGAAGTCAGTCGAGTTCATCTCAGTCATGATCCACGCGCGTTGCACGACGATCCGTTACTGGACGGTCTGCTCGCCCTTTGCATGCTGCACCAGAAACCCGCCAGCGCGGCGATGCTGACCACCGGCCTGCCGCTGCCCAAACAACGCTTGAGTGTCGAGTTGCTGCCCCGCGCGGCGGCTCGCGCCGGCCTGCAAGGTCGGGTGCTGCAGCGCAAGCTGGAAGAAATTCCGGCCATCGCCATGCCGGCGTTGCTGCTGCTCAAGGATGGCCGCAGTGCCGTCCTGCTTGGCTGGCAGGGTGACAACGACGCGCGGGTGCTGCTCAGCGAAAGCGACGGCGGCGAGTCCGTGGTCAGCCGCGAGCTGCTCGTCGATGACTACACCGGCAAAGTGTTCTTCGCCCAGCCGCAACACAAATTCGACGTCAACCACGGCACGCTGATTCCGCGTGCGCGTTCGTGGTTCCGCGACACCCTCAAGCGTTCGCGCTGGCTGTATGCCGATGCGATTGCTGCCAGTTTCCTGATCAACATCATCGCCATGGCGGCGCCGCTGTTCGTGATGAACGTCTACGACCGGGTGGTGCCGAACCAGGCCGAAGCGACCCTGTGGGTGCTGGCCCTCGGTATCACTGGCGCCTACATTTTCGACCTGATCCTCAAGAGCCTGCGCGCCCTGTGCCTGGATCTGGCCGGGAAGAAAACCGACCTGATCATCTCCGCGACGTTGTTTGAACGCATCGTCGGCATGGCGATGAAATACCGTCCGGCGCGAGTCGGCAGCTTTGCGCAGAACATCCACGAGTTTCAGAGCCTGCGCGACTTTCTCGCCTCGCTGACGCTGACCAGCCTGATCGACCTGCCGTTCACCATCCTGATCTTTATTGTCATCGCCATTCTCGGCGGGCATCTGGTGTGGATTCCGGTGCTGGCGTTCCCGATTGCCCTGCTGATCGGCTATGCCTTGCAGAAGCCGCTGGTGGCCACCATGGAACGCACCATGGCCCTTGGTGCCGAGCGTCAGTCGAGCCTGATCGAAACCCTCGCCGGCCTCGACGCGGTCAAGGTCAACAACGCCGAGAGTGAGCGCCAGTACCAGTGGGAACAGACCATCGGCACCCTGAGCCGCCTCGAGCTGCGGGTGAAAATGCTTTCCGGCCTGGCGATGAACATCACCCTGCTGATCCAGCAACTGGCCGGGGTGATCATGATCGTCTTCGGCGTGTACCAGATCATCGCCGGCAACCTGAGCATGGGCGGTCTGATTGCCTGCTACATGCTCAGTGGTCGCGCACTGAGCCCGCTGGCGTCGCTGTCCGGTCTGCTCACGCGCTATCAACAGGCGCGGGTGACCATGACTTCGGTCGACCAGATGATGGAGCTGCCGCAAGAGCGCAATTTCGAAGAACGCCCGCTGAGCCGCAAGGTGTTGCAGGGTGCGATTGAATGCCGTCAGCTCAACTTCACCTACCCGGAGCAACAGAACCCGGCGCTGAAGAACATCAATCTGGTGATCCGTCCCGGCGAGAAGATCGGCATCATCGGCCGCAGCGGCTCGGGTAAAAGCTCTCTCGCCAAATTGCTGGTGGGGCTGTACCAGCCGGATGACGGCGCGTTGCTGGTCGACGGGGTGGATATCCGTCAGATCGACGTCAGCGAGCTGCGCTACAACATCGGGTATGTGCCACAGGACATCCAACTGCTGGCCGGCACCCTGCGTGACAACCTGGTTTCCGGTGCGCGTTATGTAGAAGACGAGCTGGTGCTGCAAGCCGCCGAACTGGCCGGCGTCCACGAATTCGCCCGTCTGCACCCGCAAGGCTATGAGCTGCAAGTCGGCGAGCGCGGGCAAAACCTCTCCGGTGGCCAACGACAAAACGTCGCGCTGGCCCGGGCGCTGTTGCTCAATCCGCCGATCCTATTAATGGACGAGCCGACCAGCGCGATGGACAACACCGGTGAAGAACGTCTCAAGCAACGCCTCGCCGCCGTGATCGAAAACAAGACCGTGGTGCTGGTGACGCACCGGGCTTCGCTGCTGTCGCTGGTGGATCGTCTGCTGGTGATCGACCGTGGTCAGATTCTCGCCGATGGCCCGAAAGCCGCCGTGATGGAAGCGTTGAAGAAGGGGCAGATCAGTGTTGCTTAAGTCGGGTTTCAAGGATTCGATCCGTCGCTACTTCAAAGGCTCGGCATCGCTGCAGGGCCAGCCGCTGCCGGAGGTCAACAAAGCGCTGATCGAGGACGCCCCGCGCGTCGTGCGCCTGACCATCTGGGCGATCATCGGCTTCTTCGTGTTCCTCATGCTCTGGGCCAATTTCGCCGTGATCGACGAAGTGACCAAGGGCGACGGCAAGGCGATTCCGTCGTCGAAGATCCAGAAAATCCAGAACCTTGAGGGCGGGATCGTCTCCGAACTGTTCGTCAAGGAAGGCCAGATCGTCGAAGCCGGCGCACCGCTGATTCGTCTCGACGACACGCGATTTGCTTCCAACGTCGGCGAAACCGAGGCCGATCGCCTGTCGATGCTGTTGCGCGTTGAGCGTTTGAGCGCTGAGGTCGATGACCGTCCGCTGAACTTCCCCGAGGACGTGCTCAAAGCCGTGCCGGGTCAGGCGAAAAGTGAAGAGTCGCTGTACATCAGCCGCCGTCAGCAATTGCACGACGAGATCGGCGGGTTGCAGGAACAGTTGATCCAGCGTCAGCAAGAGCTGCGCGAGTTCGCCTCCAAGCAAGCGCAATATCGTCAGCAGCTCGGCTTGCAGCGGCAGGAAATCAACATGTCCGAGCCGCTGGTAGCGCAGGGCGCGGTGTCCCCGGTAGAAGTCTTGCGTCTGAAGCGTGCTGAAGTGGAAACACGCGGTCAGCTCGACGCCACCACGCTGGCCATCCCGCGCGCCGAATCGGCGATCAAGGAAGTGCAGCGCAAGATTGACGAGACACGCGGCAAATTCCGCAGCGAAGCGCTGACTCAGCTTAACGAAGCACGCACCGACCTGAACAAGGCCAGTGCTACCGGCAAGGCGCTGGAAGACCGCGTCAGCCGTACGCTGGTGACATCGCCGGTGCGCGGCATCGTCAACAAGTTGCTGGTCAACACCATCGGCGGCGTAATCCAGCCGGGCAGTGACATGGTCGAAATCGTGCCGCTGGACGACACCTTGCTGGTCGAAGCGAAGATCCGCCCGCAGGACATTGCCTTCCTGCATCCGGGACAGGAAGCCATCGTCAAATTCACCGCGTATGACTACACCATTTACGGTGGGCTGAAGGCGCAACTGGAGCAGATCGGCGCGGACACCATCACCGACGAAGACAAGAAAACCACGTACTACATGATCAAGGTGCGCACTGAGCGCAGCCACTTGGGCACCGATGAGAAGCCGTTGCTGATCATTCCGGGGATGGTTGCGTCGGTGGACATCATCACCGGCAAGAAGTCGGTGTTGAGCTACCTGCTCAAACCGATCATTCGCGCGCGGGCTGAGGCGTTGCACGAGCGCTAGATCTTCGTTGGTCTCTCTGGCCTCATCGCTGGCAAGCCAGCTCCCACAAGTTTCTGTGTCGGACACATAGAAGTGTTCTGCCCAAAACCTTGTGGGAGCTGGCTTGCCAGCGATGACGGCAGCCCACACACCACATCCCTGTCAGTAAGTGACAAAAACCGTCACTCACCATCCAGTCCATTCCTCACCAATCGCCATATCGTTATTCATTAACGGTATTTAATTTCCGATTCTTATAGCTATAAAGTCATCCCCCTGCGTACCTGCCGACCAATCGGCGCGCCGCACGAGCTGAACCAACACGCAATCCAGCGTGAGTGTCTGATCGACGAGCGCGCCCGTGAGCGCGCCGTGCGTGGGAGATGGAAAGATGTCCGCAGCTACTGCTTCCCCAAGCGCCGCGACCGCCGCGCCGCAAACCTTTGAAATCCGCCCGTTCAGCGGTGCCGTTGGCGCCGAGATCATTGGCCTCGACCTCCGTCGGCCGATCAATGACCAGGACTTCGCGCGCATTCATCGCGCGCATCTGGATCACCACGTCGTGGTGTTCCGCAACCAGCAAATCACCCCGCAACAACAAATCGACTTCAGCCGCCGCTTCGGCGTGCTGCAGATCCACGTGCTCAAGCAGTTTCTGCTGGCCAATCACCCGGAAA
This sequence comes from Pseudomonas sp. PB106, assembly GCF_009764645.1. Lineage (GTDB taxonomy): Bacteria > Pseudomonadota > Gammaproteobacteria > Pseudomonadales > Pseudomonadaceae > Aquipseudomonas. Next base: position 3,494 of record NZ_RWIM01000049.1, on the reverse strand, counting down.
TCCTCATCGTTTCCAACATCATCGAAAACGGCCAGAACATCGGCCTCGGTGATGCTGGCAAGTTCTGGCACTCCGACCTTTCCTATAAAGAGCTGCCAAGCCTCGGCTCGATGCTGCATGCGCAAGAGCTGCCGTCCGAGGGCGGCGACACTTTGTTCGCCGACATGCACAAAGCCTGGGACAACCTGCCCGCTGAGCTGCGCAAAGCGGTCGAAGGTCGTACCGCCGCGCATTCCTACACGGCGCGCTACAGCGAAACCAAATTCGAAGGCAACTGGCGCCCGACCCTGACCCCGGAGCAACTCGCTCAAGTCGCGGAAGTGGTGCACCCGGTGGTGCGGACGCACCCGGAAAACGGCCGCAAGGCGTTGTTCGTCAGTGAAGGTTTCACCACGCGCATCGTCGGTTTGCCCGACGACGAGAGCCAGCAACTGCTGACCGAGCTTTATGCCCACAGCGTCTTGCCGCAAAACATCTACCGCCATCAGTGGCAGCCCCACGACCTGGTGTTCTGGGATAACCGTTCGCTGATTCATCTCGCCGCCGGCTGCCCCGCACACCTGCGCCGCAAGCTGTATCGCACGACCATCCAAGGCGACGCGCCTTTCTGATTCGCCGGAGATTGAGCAAATAATGAACGCTCCCTTGCAAGGCCACGCGGCCAGCAACCCGATCGCCCGCAGCGAAGCGCTGCTGGCCGTCGATCACGTCAGCCTCGAATACCGCACGCCGCAACGCGTGGTGCGCGCCACCCACCAGGTCAGTTTCGAAATTGATCCGGCCGATCGTTATGTGCTGCTCGGCCCGTCCGGTTGCGGCAAATCCACCTTGCTCAAAGCGGTCGCCGGGTTCATTCAACCGTGCGAAGGCGAAATCCGTCTGCAAGGCCAACGCGTCGATGCGCCGGGGCCGGACCGGATCGTGGTGTTTCAGGAATTCGATCAGCTGCCGCCGTGGAAAACCGTGAAGCAGAACGTGATGTTTCCGCTGCTGGCCTCGCGCACGCTGAAGAAAAAAGAGGCGGAAGAACGCGCACTGCACTATCTGGAAAAGGTCGGCCTCGCAGCGTTTGCCGATGCCTATCCGCACACCTTGTCCGGCGGCATGAAAGCGCGGGTGGCAATTGCCCGGGCGTTGGCGATGCAGCCGAAAATCCTCTTGATGGACGAACCGTTCGCCGCACTCGATGCGCTGACCCGCCGCAAGATGCAGGAAGAGTTGCTGCTGCTTTGGGAAGAAGTGCGCTTCACCTTGTTGTTCGTCACGCACTCGATTGAAGAGGCGCTGGTAGTCGGCAATCGCATCCTTTTGCTGTCGCCACATCCGGGGCGGGTGCGCGCCGAAGTGCACAGTCATCAATACGATCTGCACAGCCTCGGCGGCGTGGCGTTTCAGGAATCGGCGCGGCGCATTCATCGTTTGCTGTTCGATGAAGGCCAGTCGCCGGAAACCGAGCGTGACCACGACTTCAACGACATTCGCATCGCCTATTGAGCGGCCAGGAGGACTACCCGATGAGCCATTCATCATCTGTGCGTGAAGAGTTCGAAATTGTTTTAGAGCCGCTGACCGAAGTGCCGGTCGAGCGAGAGCTGTCGCTCGGCACGCGGCTGTGGCAGCAGGGCTGGCTGCGTAAAAGCCTGATCCTGATTGTGCTCGCTGTTTTGTGGGAAGTGGTCGCGCGGATTCAAAACAACGACCTGATGCTGCCGAGTTTCCTGCAGACCAGCCATGCGCTGTTCGATGGCTTGCTCAGCGGTGAACTGCTGGCCAAGGTGTGGATTTCGTTGGTGGTGCTGATCAAGGGTTACCTGATCGGCATCGTCTTGGCGTTTGGTTTGACCACGCTCGCGGTGTCGACGCAGTTGGGCCGCGATCTGCTGAGCACGATGACCTCGATGTTCAACCCGCTACCGGCGATTGCCTTGCTGCCCTTGGCGCTGCTGTGGTTTGGCCTGGGGCAGAACAGCCTGATTTTTGTGCTGGTGCATTCGGTGTTGTGGGCCTTGGCGCTGAACACTTACGCGGGGTTTCTCGGCGTTTCTGAAACGCTGCGCATGGCCGGGCGCAATTATGGTTTGAAGGGACTGCGGTTGGTGCTGTTCATCCTGATCCCGGCGGCGCTGCCGTCGATTCTGGCCGGATTGAAGATTGGCTGGGCGTTCGCCTGGCGCACGTTGATCGCGGCGGAACTGGTGTTTGGCGCGACCAGCGGCAAGGGTGGGCTGGGTTGGTACATCTTCCAGAATCGTAATGAGCTGTACACCGACAAGGTGTTTGCCGGGTTGGCGGTGGTGATTCTGATTGGCTTGCTGGTCGAGAATCTGGTGTTCGATACGCTGGAGCGGGTGACCGTTAAGCGGTGGGGTATGCAGCGCTGACCTGAAAAGATCGCAGCCTTCGGCAGCTCCTACATGGAATGCGATCCCCTGTAGGAGCTGCCGAAGGCTGCGATCTTTTGATCTGCTAGGATTGCACCCAGATCAATCCTGATCAGCCATGAGTGCTCAGCATGCAACTCCCGGACATGAACCTTTTGGTCGCCCTCGACGCTTTGCTCGACGAGGGCAGTGTGGTCGGCGCTGCGCGGCGGATGAACCTCAGCCCGGCAGCCATGAGCCGCACCCTGACGCGAATCCGCGAAGCCATCGGCGATCCGATTCTCGTGCGTGCCGGTCGTGGTCTGGTGCCCACCCCCAAAGCCTTGGAATTGCGCGAACAGGTGCGCGATGTGGTCGAGCAAGCGGCGCTGCTGTTCCGCTCTGCCGACGCTGTGGACCTGAGCACGTTGCGTCGGCGCTTCAGCATTCGCGCCAATGATTTTTTCATCGGCGTGTATGGCGGCAAGCTGTTCGACACCCTTGATCAAATGGCGCCGCATTGTGAACTTCGCTACGTCCCCGAAGGTGATGGCGACGATGAAGCTTTGCGGGAGGGACGCATTGATCTGAGTGTCAGCAACACGCGGCCCGTCACCCCGGAAGTCAAAGTGCAGAACCTTTTTTCCACGCATTTCGTTGGCTTGGTGCGTGAGGACCATCCGTTGCTGGATGGCGAAATCACTGCCGAGCGTTACGCCGGGTTTTCCCATATCAGCATGTCGCGCAGGGGCATCGCCCGTGGCCCGATTGATGCGGCGCTGAATGCCTTGGGCCTGGAACGGCGGGTGGCGGTGATTGCGCCGAGTTTCCACGCCGCGATGTTTGCCCTGCCGGACTCTGACCTGATCCTGCCCGTGCCCAAGGAAGCGCTGCTCAGCGTGCGTCGGCTCGGCTTGAAACTGCGCTCGTTCGACCTGCCGATTCCATTGCCAACCCTGATGCTGACCCAAGCCTGGCACCCGCGTTTCGACAAGGATCCGGCGCACCGCTGGCTGCGTGAAACCCTAAAGACCTGCTGCGACGAAACGTGGCTGGCGGCCCAGCCCTGAAGATCAAAAGATCGCAGCCTTCGGCAGCTCCTACATTGAAATGCATATCCCTGTAGGAGCTGCC
>NZ_RWIM01000048.1 GCF_009764645.1 Pseudomonas sp. PB106 | reverse complement strand
CTGCGATCTTTCCGTTTTTGAAAGATCAAAAGATCGCAGCCTTCGGCAGCTCCTACATGTACCCTCAGCTTTCGCATCAATTTCTGCAGGCGTTATGACTCTAATTCTTGGTATCGACCCCGGTTCGCGTATCACCGGTTACGGGATTGTTCGCGATACCGGGCGTGGTGGCTGTATTTATGTAGCTTCGGGCTGCATCCGCACGGGCGCGGGCGAATTGCATGAACGTCTGCAAATCGTCTATCGCGGCGTACGCGAGATCATCCAGACTTACGGTCCGGTGACCATGGGTATCGAAAAGGTGTTCATGGCGAAAAATGCCGATTCGGCGCTGAAACTCGGGCAGGCCCGTGGCGCTGCGATAGTTGCCGGTGCCGAAGAGTGTCTGGAGATCGCCGAATACACCGCCACTCAGGTCAAGCAAGCCGTGGTCGGCACCGGCGCCGCCAATAAAGAGCAAGTGCAGATGATGGTCATGCACATGCTCAAACTGACCGCCAAACCGCAAATCGATGCCTCGGACGCCCTGGCCATCGCCATTTGCCATGCGCACACCCGGTCCAGTCTGTTACCGCACGGCTTGGGAACCGCACGCAGTCGTGGCGGGCGCCTGCGTCTCTGATAGCATCAGCATCAATTTTCCTGAAAGCGGAATTTCGGCGCCTGTGTCGTCGGCCTGGAATCCTTCTTTTGATAGTCGCCAGCCCACGGCTGGCCAACGCTCAAGGATCTGAAACGTGATTGGACGCTTGCGCGGCACCCTGGCTGAGAAACAGCCGCCGCACCTGATTCTGGATGTAAACGGCCTCGGGTATGAGCTGGAAGTGCCCATGACCACTCTTTATCGCCTGCCGTCGGTCGGTGAACCGCTGACCCTGCACACCCATTTGGTCGTACGCGAAGACGCGCAGTTGCTCTATGGTTTTGCCGGCAAGCGTGAGCGAGACTTTTTTCGTGAGTTGATCCGTCTCAATGGTGTCGGGCCGAAACTGGCGCTGGCATTGATGTCGAGCCTGGAGGTCGACGAGTTGATCCGTTGTGTGCAGTCGCAGGACACTTCGGCCCTGACCAAGGTCCCGGGTGTCGGCAAGAAAACCGCCGAGCGTTTGCTGGTCGAACTGAAAGATCGCTTTAAAGCGTGGGAAACTTCGCCGGCCATGTTTGCGTTGGTGCCGAATCAGCCGGACGGCCCGGCACCGGTCAATACTGCCGAGAACGATGCGGTCAGTGCGCTGATTTCCCTGGGCTACAAGCCGCAGGAAGCGAGCAAGGCGATTACCGCCATCAAGGACAAGAATTTGAGCAGTGAAGATCTGATCCGCCGTGCCCTGAAGGGAATGATTTAAGTGATTGAAGCTGATCGTCTGATCGCCGCCGCGCACAGCCCGCGTGAGCGCGAAGAAGTCCAGGATCGGGCCATTCGCCCGGTCAGTCTGGCCGACTACATTGGCCAGCCGACCGTGCGCGAGCAGATGGAGTTGTTTATTCAGGCCGCTCGTGGCCGTAGTGAATCCCTCGATCACACGCTGATCTTTGGTCCGCCGGGCCTGGGTAAAACCACCCTGGCGAACATCATTGCCCAGGAAATGGGCGTGTCGATCAAGAGCACGTCTGGGCCGGTGCTGGAGCGTCCGGGTGATCTGGCGGCGCTGCTGACCAACCTTGAACCGCACGACGTGTTGTTCATCGACGAAATCCATCGCCTGTCACCGATCGTGGAAGAAGTGCTGTACCCGGCGATGGAAGATTTTCAGCTCGACATCATGATTGGCGAAGGGCCGGCCGCGCGCTCGATCAAGCTTGATCTGCCGCCGTTCACGCTAGTCGGCGCGACCACTCGCGCAGGCATGCTGACCAACCCGTTGCGTGACCGCTTCGGTATCGTTCAGCGTCTTGAGTTCTACAGCACAGCCGATCTGGCGACGATTGTCAGTCGTTCGGCGGCCATTCTCGGTCTGCCGCTGGATCCGGAGGGTTCTTTCGAGATCGCTCGCCGCGCCCGTGGTACGCCGCGGATTGCCAATCGCTTGCTGCGCCGGGTGCGCGATTTCGCCGAAGTCCGCGCCAAGGGCCATATCACCAAATCGGTGGCGGACCTGGCGTTGAACCTGCTCGACGTCGATGAGCATGGCTTTGATCATCAGGACCGGCGTCTGCTGCTGACCATGATCGAGAAGTTCGATGGCGGACCGGTCGGCATCGACAGTCTGGCGGCGGCGATCAGCGAAGAGCGCCACACCATCGAAGATGTGCTGGAGCCGTACCTGATTCAGCAGGGTTACATCATGCGCACGCCGCGGGGCCGGGTAGTGACACGGCATGCGTATCTGCATTTCGGTTTAAACATTCCGTCACGAATGGGCGAAATGCCCGTGGCAGACGAGTTTCTCGATGCCGTGGACGATTAATACACATTTGTTGTCGATTTATTCAGGGTTTGTACGGTCATAGGACGGTACTTTTGCGGTAAAGCTCTGAAACCATGAAAAACAGTTGCCTGGCCGGATTGGCAACCTGAGGAGTAAGCACTAGAGTATGCGCGCGCAAAACGGGCTTGAGCCGTTCGCACATCGTTGTCGCGTTTATTACGAGGACACCGATGCGGGCGGCATCGTGTATTACGTTAATTACCTCAAGTTTATGGAACGGGCTCGAACCGAGCGGCTCCGCGAACTGGGCTTTGCCCAATCGCAGTTGGCCGGGGAGGACCTGTTGTTTGTCGTGCATTCCAGCGAAGCGCGTTACCACGCGCCGGCGCGACTGGACGACGAACTGCTGGTAAGCGCTGAAGTAATCGAATTGAACCGTGCCAGCCTGCGCTTCAAACAGCAGGTCAGGCGGGCTACGGATAATGTGCTGCTCTGCGAGGGGCAGTTTTTGGTGGCCTGTGTGCGCACTAACAGTTTGAAACCCCGGGCCCTTCCCGAAGACTTGCGTGCGGCCTTCGCCGACGCGGTCGGTCCGGGTACACACTCAAAGCAGGAGATAAAGCGTGGAAGCTAACGTCGTCGACCATTCCTCCATGTGGAGCCTGGTCAGCAATGCCAGCATCGTGGTGCAGTTGGTAATGTTGACCCTGGTGGCCGCATCGGTGACCTCATGGATCATGATCTTTCAGCGCAGCAATCTGCTGCGTGCCGGTCGACGCGCCCTGGAGAGCTTCGAGGAGCGCTTCTGGTCGGGTATTGATCTGTCCAAACTGTATCGTCAGGCGGGCAGCAACCCGGATCCGGATTCGGGTGTGGAGCAGATCTTCCGCGCCGGTTTCAAAGAATTCTCGCGTCTGCGCCAGCAGCCAGGTGTCGATCCTGAAGCGGTGATGGAAGGTGTGGCCCGGGCCATGCGCGTCGCCATCTCCCGTGAAGAAGAGAAACTGGAGCAGAGCCTGCCGTTCCTCGCCACTGTCGGTTCGGTCAGCCCGTACATCGGTCTGTTCGGTACCGTGTGGGGCATCATGAACTCCTTCCGCGGTCTGGCCAGCGCCCAGCAAGCGACCCTGGCCACAGTGGCCCCGGGTATCGCCGAAGCCCTGATCGCCACCGCGATCGGGCTGTTCGCTGCAATCCCTGCAGTAATCGCCTACAACCGTTTCGCCGCTCGCAGCGAAACCTTGCTGGGCCGCTACTACACCTTCGCCGATGAATTCCAGGCGATCCTGCACCGCAAAGTGCACACCAGCGAAGAATAAGCAGGTATTTTCCAATGGCTTTAATCGCTCGAGCTCGCAAAAAGCGCAAGCCGGTCGCCGAGATGAACGTGGTGCCTTACATCGACGTGATGTTGGTACTGCTGGTCATTTTCATGGTGACCGCGCCGATGCTCAATCAGGGCGTGAAAGTTGATCTGCCCAAGGTTTCCAGCGAAGCCTTGCCGCAAGACAACAACACCCAGGTCCTGACCATTTCGATCAAGGCTGACAAGACCTATTACTGGAACCTTGGCAGCGAAGTCGACACCGAGAAGCAACAGGACAGGGCGATGACCCTGCCACAAATGACGGATGCGGTGACCAAGATCATTCGCGCCGGCACCGAAGGCGGCAAGCGTACCCAGGTCTTCATCCGTGGCGACAAGACTGTCGATTACGGTTCGGTCATGGGTGCGATGGGCGGGTTGCAGAAAGCCGGGGTCGGTAACGTTGGTTTGATTACCGAGGCCCCCTGATGCAGCAACAGAGAGAGCCGTCCGCCTCGGAAAGCTTCTTCTGGCCTAGTGTCTGGGCGATCGTCTTGCACGTGCTGGTATTCGGCATGCTGTTCGTCAGTTTCGCCTTCACGCCGGAGCTGCCGCCGGCCAAGCCGATTGTCCAGGCGACCCTGTACCAACTGAAATCGAAAAGTCAGGCAACCACCCAGACCAATCAGAAGATTGCGGGTGAGGCGAAGAAATCCGCCGCGCGCCAGACCGAAGTCGAGCAGATGGAGCAGAAAAAGGTCGAGCAGGAAGCGGTGAAGGCTGCGGAACAAAAGAAAGAAGAAGCGGCTCAAAAGGCCGAGGAAGCCAAGAAGGCCGATGAGGCGAAAAAAGCGGACGAGGCGAAAAAGGCAGATGATGCCAAGAAAGCCGACGATGCGAAAAAAGCCGAAGCCAAGAAGGCCGAAGAGAAACAATTGGCTGATATAGCCAAGAAGAAGGCTGAAGAAGAGGCTAAGGAAGAGGCCAAGAAAGAGGCCGCTGAAGAAGCCAAGAAGAAGATCGTCGAAGACGCGAAGAAGAAAGCCGCCGAAGACGCCAAGAAGAAAGCTGAAGCTGAAGAGGCGAAGAAGAAAATCGCCGACGAAGCGAAGAAGAAAGCTGCTGCCGATGCTGCGAAGAAGAAAGCGCAGGATGCGGCACGTAAATCGACCGAAGACAAAAAGGCCCAGGCCTTGGCCGATTTGCTTTCCGATACGCCGCAGCGCCAGCAGGCCTTGGCCGATGAGCAGGGTGACGAAGTCGCGGGCAGTTTCGATGACCTGATTCGTGCGCGGGCTGCAGAAGGCTGGGCTCGTCCACCTTCGGCACGCAAAGGCATGACGGTCGTGTTGCAAATCGGCATGTTGCCGGACGGTACGGTGACTTCGGTCAGCGTCTCCAAGCCCAGTGGCGATGGTCCGTTCGATGCGTCGGCAGTCGCCGCAGTGAAGAATATTGGACGTTTGACAGAAATGCAGGGAATGAAGCCGAGCGATTTCGCTCCGTATCGTTCATTCAAGATGACATTCACACCTGAGGATCTAGCCTTGTGAGAAACCTTCTTCGAGGAATGCTGGTCGTGATCTGCTGCATGGCAGGGATCGCGATGGCTGATGAAAAGAACATTCTGGTCACCAGCGGCAGCGATCGGGCCACCCCGATCGCCGTTGTACCGTTCGGCATGCAAGGCGGTGCCGTGTTGCCTGACGACATGGCTGAAATCATTGGTAACGATTTGCGCAACTCGGGCTACTACTCGCCGATTCCAAAGCAAAACATGATCAGCCAGCCAAGCCAGCCGAGCGAAATCATCTTCCGTGACTGGAAGGCGGTGGGTGCTCAATACATGATGGTCGGCAGCATTGCTCCAGCGGGCGGCCGTCTGCAGGTGCAGTGGGCACTGTTCAACGTGGCCACCGAGCAAAAAGTGGCTGACGGCAGTGTTTCCGGTACTACCGAGCAACTGCGTGACATGGCGCACTTCATTTCCGACCAGTCGTTCCAGAAGCTGACCGGTATTGAGGGTGCGTTTTCGACTCGCCTGCTGTACGTAACGGCCGAACGCTTCTCCGAGAAGAACACCCGTTACACCCTGCAGCGTTCGGACTACGACGGTGCTCGTGCAGTGACCTTGCTGCAATCGCGTGAGCCAATCCTGTCGCCGCGCTTCGCACCGGACGGCAAGCGTATTGCCTACGTGTCGTTCGAGCAGAAGCGTCCGCGCATCTTCATGCAGAACATCGACACCGGTCGCCGTGAGCAGATCACCAACTTCGAAGGCCTGAACGGTGCGCCAGCCTGGTCGCCGAATGGTGATCGTCTGGCATTCGTTCTGTCGAAGGACGGTAACCCGGATATCTACGTGATGAACCTGGCTTCACGTCAGATCACTCGCGTGACCGCAGGTCCTGGCATTAACACCGAACCGTACTGGGGCAAGGATGGTTCGACCATCTACTTCACCTCGGACCGTGGCGGCAAGCCGCAGATCTACAAAACCAGCGCCAGCGGCGGTGGTGCCGAACGTGTGACGTTTGTGGGCAACTACAACGCCAACCCGAAACTTTCGGCTGATGAAAAGACTTTGGTGATGATCCATCGTCAGGATGGCTTCACCAATTTCAAGGTGGCAGCTCAGGATCTGCAGCGAGGTAGTGTAAAGATCCTCACTGATAGCACTCTGGACGAGTCACCTACTGTTGCGCCCAACGGCACCATGGTAATCTACGCCACCCGCCAACAGGGCCGGGGAGTCTTGATGCTCGTGTCCATTAATGGACGCGTTAGGCTCCCGCTTCCTACCGCTCAAGGCGAAGTCAGAGAACCGTCCTGGTCCCCTTACCTGAAGTGAGCGGGCGCTACACGTTTTACTTAACACACTGGGGTTCATTAGGAGTTTCACGATGGAAATGCTGAAGTTTGGTAAATTTGCTGCGCTGGCTCTGGCCATGGCTGTAGCTGTAGGTTGCTCGTCCAAAGGCGGCGACAACGCCGGTGAAGGCGCTGTTGATCCAAACGCTGGTTACGGCGCAAACACTGGTGCCGTTGACGGTTCCCTGAGCGAAGAAGCTGCTCTGCGCGCAATCACCACCTTCTACTTCGAATACGACAGCTCGGACCTGAAGCCAGAAGCCATGCGCGCTCTGGACGTTCACGCCAAAGACCTGAAAGCAAACGGCGCTCGCGTTGTTCTGGAAGGCAACACCGACGAACGTGGTACTCGTGAGTACAACATGGCACTGGGCGAGCGTCGTGCGAAAGCCGTTCAGCGCTACCTGGTACTGCAAGGTGTTTCCCCAGCTCAGCTGGAACTGGTTTCCTACGGCGAAGAGCGTCCAGTTGCTACCGGCAACGACGAGCAGTCCTGGGCTCAAAACCGTCGCGTCGAACTGCGTAAGTAATTCGATATGCGAACGTGCCGTCGTGCTGTAACTGTTCTGGCTCTCAGCCTCGCGCCGCTTGCGGCGTGGGCTGCGGTTCCTGTGGTCGATGACAACTCCGGTTATAACAATAGCGGGAGCAGTTATCCGCCTGCAGGTTACGGTACGAACGGCGCCTATGCCGGGGGAGCGGCTTCGGCCCCTGCCTCGGCACAAGGCATGCTGTTCAACCAACTGCAACAAATGCAGGATCAGATATCGCGCCAGCAAGGTGTGATTGAAGAACTGCAGAATCAGGTTGCGCGCATGAAGCAAGAATCCCTGGAGCGATACCAGGATCTTGATCGGCGCATAGGATCCGGTGTTGCACCTGCCGCGACTCCTGAGAATTCTTCTGCCGGTGGCGATGCAAGTGCTGCTGCCGGTGCTGCCGCTGGCGCCGGGGCTGCTACTGCTGCCCAGGCACCTGCAGCAAGCAGCGAACCGGGTGATCCGGCCAAGGAAAAGCTGTATTACGATGCCGCTTTCGACCTGATCAAAGCCAAGGATTTCGACAAGGCCAGCCAGGCTTTCGCCGCTTTCCTGCGCAAATACCCGAACAGCCAATACGCGGGCAACGCCCAGTACTGGTTGGGCGAAGTCAACCTGGCCAAGGGCGATCTGCAAGGTGCAGGTCAGGCTTTCGCCAAGGTTTCGCAGCTGTATCCCAAGCACGCCAAAGTGCCGGATTCGCTGTACAAGCTGGCTGACGTAGAGCGCCGCCTTGGTCATACCGACAAGGTGAAAGGCATTCTGCAGCAGGTGGTGGCCCAATATCCGGGTACCTCCGCCGCGCAGTTGGCTCAACGCGATCTGCAACGCATGTAAGCCTGCTTTACCCGTTTAGAAGAAACCCGCGCTTGTCGCGGGTTTTTTCGTTAGAATTCACGCCCTTTTTCTGAAACACGCTTCTTGCGGTCTACGCGTTGGCGGGATTGCCTGAGGTGCCTGACGGAGGCGGACAGCCTGTTTAGCTGTTACGCCCGTGGCGACTATGCAAGACACATTGAGAATTACCGAAGTTTTCTACTCGTTGCAGGGGGAAACGCGGACTGCCGGGCTGCCCACTGTATTTGTGCGCCTGACCGGTTGCCCATTGCGTTGCCAATACTGCGACAGCGCCTATGCGTTCAGTGGCGGCACCGTCCGCACCCTCGACGATATCCTTGAGCAAGTGGCCGGATTTCGTCCGCGTTACGTCTGCGTCACCGGTGGTGAGCCGCTGGCACAGCCGAATGCCATTCCTTTGCTTAAACAGTTGTGTGATGCCGGTTACGAGGTCTCGCTGGAAACCAGCGGCGCCCTCGACGTCTCGGCTGTGGATCCGCGCGTCAGTCGCGTCGTCGATCTGAAAACGCCGGGTTCGAAAGAAGCCCATCGCAACCGTTACGAAAATATCGAACTGCTGACCCCCAATGATCAGGTGAAGTTTGTCATCTGCTCGCGGGAAGACTATGACTGGGCGGTGTCGAAGCTGATCCAGTACGGGCTTGATCGACGTGCGGGTGAAGTGCTGTTCTCCCCAAGTCATCATGACCTCAATGCCAGGGATCTGGCGGATTGGGTGGTGGCAGACAACCTGCCAGTGCGACTGCAACTGCAGCTGCATAAATATCTATGGAATGATGAGCCGGGGCGCTGATATGACTGAACAACTGAACACCATTGAAAAACGTGCGGTAATCCTGCTGTCTGGCGGCCTCGATTCGGCCACCGTCGTAGCGATGGCCCGGGCTGAAGGTTACGCCTGCTACACCATGAGCTTTGACTACGGACAGCGCTCGCACGCCGAATTGCACGCTGCTGCACGCGTCGCTCGCGATCTGGGTGTGATCGAGCACAAAGTGATTGGCCTGAACCTCAACGGCATGGGCGGCTCGGCCCTGACCGACACCAGCATCGACATCCCGGAAGAACTGGGTGAAGGCATTCCGGTGACCTACGTGCCGGCGCGTAACACCGTGTTCCTGTCGTTGGCATTGGGTTGGGCAGAAGTGCTTGGCGCACGCGACATCTTTATTGGTGTGAACGCAGTCGACTATTCCGGTTACCCGGATTGCCGTCCCGAGTTCATCGAATCTTTTGAGCGCATGGCCAATCTGGCGACCAAGGCCGGTGTCGAAGGCAACGGCTTCCGCATTCAGGCGCCATTGCAGAACCTGAGCAAGGCGCAGATCGTCCAGGCGGGCGTGAAGCTGGGCGTTGATTATGGTCTGACCGTTTCCTGCTATCAGGCTGACGATGAAGGCCGCGCGTGCGGTAAATGCGACAGCTGCCGCCTGCGCGCAGAAGGCTTTGCGGCCGCTGGTGTGGACGACCCAACACCTTATTTTTGATTATTTTCAAAAAGGTGTTGAATAGTCCTTAAAAATCAGTATTATACGCGCCACCACACAGCGGGTCGTTAGCTCAGTTGGTAGAGCAGTTGGCTTTTAACCAATTGGTCGTAGGTTCGAATCCCACACGACCCACCATATTTGGCGGTTTAGAAAATCCGGAAGGCCCACGAAAGTGAGGATTTCCGGGTTTTTTTTTGCCTGCGATTTGGCTGAGGGCGTTTCAGTACCGGCGGCGCTGACGCAGGTCAGAATCACCTTTTGTATCAACGGGATATTCTGTAGCCTTGCGCAGCTTCAATGCTGTCCGTGCCTGATAATACTCACTCTCCCGGCGGTACCCTCAAGCGGTCCGGAGCCGGGTGTATACTCGACTTTCGCGCGAACGCGCCTGCAGGTCTTGCGAACATGACGCAGATTTCCGAACGCCTTCTGGTACAAGCTCACCTCGACGCCAAACAGCCCAAACCGCTGACGGCTGAGGAAGAGGCTTATTACCGTTCCGCCATCGCCGCCGAGCTCAAGGCTCAGGACGCGGTGCTGGTGGCCCACTTTTATTGCGACCCGGTGATTCAGGCTCTGGCCGAAGAAACCGGTGGCTGCGTATCCGACTCCCTGGAAATGGCCCGCTTCGGCAATGCCCACCCGGCCAAGACCGTAGTGGTTGCCGGCGTGAAGTTCATGGGCGAGACCGCGAAGATTCTCAACCCGGAAAAGCGCGTGCTGATGCCGACCCTCGACGCGACCTGCTCGCTGGATCTGGGTTGCCCGGTCGACGAGTTCTCGGCGTTTTGTGATCAGCACCCGGAGCGCACGGTGGTGGTGTACGCCAACACTTCTGCGGCGGTCAAAGCGAGAGCTGACTGGGTGGTGACGTCGAGTTGTGCGCTGGAGATCGTCGAAAGCCTGATGGATAACGGCGAGACGATCATCTGGGGCCCTGACAAGCACTTGGGGACGTACATCCAGCGCAAGACCGGCGCCGACATGCTGCTCTGGGACGGTGCCTGCATCGTCCACGAGGAGTTCAAGTCCAAGCAGCTCGAAGACATGAAAGCGCTGTACCCGGACGCTGCGATCCTCGTGCATCCGGAATCGCCAACGTCGGTGATTGAGTTGGCGGACGCCGTCGGTTCCACCAGCCAGTTGATCGCTGCCGCGCAGAGTCTGCCAAACAAGACGCTGATCGTCGCCACCGACCGCGGCATCTTCTACAAGATGCAGCAGCTGTGCCCGGACAAGGTCTTCATCGAGGCGCCAACCGCCGGTAACGGTGCCGCGTGCCGTAGTTGCGCACATTGCCCGTGGATGGCCATGAACACTCTTGAGCGCACGCTCAAGAGCTTGAAGGAGGGGACGAACGAGATCTTTGTAGATCCGGCGTTGATTCCGCAGGCGATCCGGCCGTTGAAGCGCATGCTGGATTTCACTCAGGCAGCGCGGATGAAGCTGGCTGGGAACGCCTAAAAGCTAAAGATCGCAGCCTTCTGCAGCTCCCACAGAGAACAATGTAGGAGCTGCCGAAGGCTGCGATCTTTTTTTGTGGGCGCTTACTTTTGTTTCTTCGGGATCCGCACCACGCGGGTATCCGAATAGATGTCATGCCACGTGCGCTTCTGCTTGTCGTACAGCGACCAGAAGAATCCCAGCCCCACGCACAACCATGACGCAATCGAGACCATAAAGCGCAACAGGGCCTGCCACAGGCTGATTGCGCTGCCATTGGCATTCTGCACGCGAATCCCCCACACCTGCATGCCCAGTGTCTGCCCGCCATGGGTCCAGAACTTGGCAAAAAATCCAAACAGCACCAACAGCAGCACCGTCGAATACAGTGGGTCGCCGTCCAGTTGCCCCGCATCGGTCATCACCCGCAGACGCTCTTCGCCAATGATCGCTGCCTGAATGATTTTGTAAACGAAACCGGTGACGATCAGCAGTGCCGTGCACAGCAAAAAGTCATAAAACATCGCGGCCAAACGGCGACCAAGGGCAACGGGAGGAAAATCCCCTTGGGGCGTGAGCAGGTTTTTCGACATGGCAGCCTCTGGACGCAAATTGAAGCGCCATTTTACGGTTTCGCGCGCACAAAAAAGCCCCTGATATCAATATCAGGGGCTTTTTCGTTACAGAAGGTTTTAGGCTTCTGCTTGTACTTCGTCAGCCTGCATGCCTTTCTGGCCCTGCACAGCAACGAAAGTCACTTTCTGGCCTTCTTTCAGGCTCTTGAAGCCGTTGCCCTGAATGGCGCGGAAATGCACGAACAGATCCGGACCGCTTTCTGGAGTGATAAAACCAAAACCTTTCTCGTCGTTAAACCACTTGACGGTACCGCTCTGACGTGTGGACATTTCTTATTTCCTATGACGCAAAAATTGATGACAGCCTCTTTCTCATGAAAGAGTACTGGGGCTGGTTGCAGGAGAGTAAGAAGACGTCGAACGGGATGTAGCTAACTTGTAGGCTACTGCCCAGGTCACGATTCCAAGCTGACCCATGCAAACACAGTGGAGAAACTCTACGCCAACTACGGGAGAAAAAACAAGCCCCCTGAAGGCCCCGGTTTTACTGTGCTTGATGGTAATTAGTCAGTCCACTAGTGCAGCCTTAGACGATCAGCTTGTTCAATTGTTTTCGAACGTTATAAGCAAAGTTCATATTCGAATCGAATGTTAGAAAATGCACTTTTTTGTGGCGATTGCGTGACACATTAGTGCACGCATCATGCAATCGCGTTACTTATAGAAACAGTCAATCAACCGCGATAGTAGCGTTGTGGAACAAATGGCATTTTGCTTACAAGCATTGGCACCTTTTTCCCACGTACGATTGCCCAGACAGTTGTGTCCAGGGTGACATAAGCGCTGTCCAGGTAACCCATCGCTAACGGTCCACCCAAGGTCGGACCGAAACCACCGCTGCACACGCTGCCGATGACTTCGCCCGTTTCATTGACGATTTCTGCGCCTTCCCGCACTGGGGTGCGTTCTTGCGGCAGCAGCCCGACACGTTTGCGCGCAATACCATTCTGTTGCTGGGCGAAAATGTTTTCTGCCCCCGGGAAACAGCCAGCCCGTGCGCCATCGGCGCGGCGCGGCTTGGACATCGCCCACAGCAGGCTCGCTTCGATCGGCGTGGTCTCGGTGTTCATATCATGGCCATACAGGCACAGCCCGGCTTCCAGACGCAGCGAGTCGCGGGCACCGAGGCCGATGGCCTGAACTTCCGGCTCGGCAAGCAAGGCGCGAGCAAGTTTTTCAGCATAAGCGGCAGGCACCGAAATCTCGAAACCGTCTTCACCGGTGTAGCCCGAACGGCTGACAAAGCAATCCACGCCCAACAACGACACGCGGTTGAACTGCATAAAGGTCATCGTCGCCACTTGCGGCGCAAGACGCGCCAGCACGGTAACGGCCGCCGGACCTTGCAACGCCAACAGTGCGCGCTCTTCGAACAGCGCTGTAATGGTGCACTGATCGCCGATGTGTTGTTGCAGGTGAGCCAGGTCTTGATCCTTGCACGCGGCGTTGACCACCAGGAACAGTTCGTCGTTGCCGAGGTTGGCAACCATAAGGTCATCGAGGATGCCGCCGGTCTCGTTGGTGAACATCGCGTAACGCTGCATGCCCACCGGCAGATCGATGATGTCTACCGGCACCAGGCTTTCCAGGGCTTTGGCGGCGTTGGCACCGGTCAGGCGAATCTGGCCCATGTGCGACACATCGAACAGCCCGGCGTGCTCACGGGTGTGCTGGTGTTCTTTCATCACACCGAGCGGGTATTGCACCGGCATGTCGTAGCCGGCGAACGGCACCATACGGGCGCCGAGTTCGATATGCAGTGCGTGCAGCGGGGTTTTCGACAGTTGTTCGGTGGACATGCGGAACTCCTTGATTCACACCAACCCTCTCCCAAGGAGAGGGGGCTAATTAGCATTCGATAATGTTGACCGCCAGACCGCCGCGAGCGGTCTCTTTGTATTTGCTTTTCATGTCGGCGCCGGTCTGGCGCATGGTGCGGATGACTTTGTCGAGGGAGACGAAATGCTGGCCGTCGCCGCGCATGGCCATGCGCACCGCGTTGATGGCTTTTACCGAGCCCATCGCATTGCGCTCGATGCACGGCACTTGCACCAGTCCGCCAATCGGGTCGCAGGTCAGGCCGAGGTTGTGTTCCATGCCGATTTCTGCGGCGTTCTCGACTTGCTGAACGCTGCCGCCGAGCACTTCGCACAATGCGCCAGCCGCCATCGAACAGGCCACGCCGACTTCACCCTGACAGCCGACTTCGGCGCCGGAGATCGAGGCGTTTTCCTTGTAGAGAATGCCGATGGCTGCAGCGGTCAGCAGAAACCGCACGACGCCGTCGTCATTCGCGCCGGGGATAAAACGCATGTAGTAATGCAGCACCGCCGGAATAATCCCCGCCGCACCGTTGGTGGGGGCGGTGACCACCCGACCGCCGTTGGCGTTTTCTTCATTGACCGCCAAAGCGTAGAGGTTGACCCAATCGAGCACTGACAACGGATCGCGCAAGGCTGATTCCGGGTTCTTGCACAGTTGCCGATGCAAAGCCGCCGCGCGGCGTTTGACCTTCAAACCACCGGGCAGGATGCCTTCGTTACGACAACCCGCCGCGACGCAATCCTGCATCACTTGCCAGATGTTCAGCAGGCCGGCGCGCGTTTCCGCTTCCGGGCGCCAGGCGCTTTCGTTGGTCAGCATCACCTGACTGATCGACAGACCATAGGTGGCGCAATGAGCGAGCAAGTCCTTGGCACTTTTGAACGGGAAGGTCAGCGGCGTGGCGTCTTCGACGATGCGATCGGCACCGGCGGCATCTTCGTCGACGACAAAACCACCACCGACCGAGTAGTACTCGCGGCTGCGGATCTGCAGGCCTGCCGCATCGAAGGCGCGGAAGATCATGCCGTTGGGGTGATAGGCCAACGGCTTGCGAATCATCGCCAAGTGTTCTTTCTCGTTGAACGCAATGCTGTGTTCACCGAGCAGGTTCAAGCGACCGTTGCCGCGAATTTCTTGCAGGCGTGCGGCGACGGTTTCGGTATCGACGGTGTCGGGGTGTTCGCCTTCGAGGCCGAGCAACACGGCTTTATCGCTGCCGTGGCCCTTACCGGTGGCGCCGAGGGAACCGTAGAGTTCAATGCGCACACTGGCGGTGGCCGTCAGCAGGTTTTCCCGTCGCAAGCCCTCGGCGAAACGCGCAGCAGCACGCATCGGGCCGACGGTGTGGGAACTGGAGGGGCCGATGCCAATCTTGAACAGGTCGAACACGCTTAACGACATGAGTGGTTCTCCGGTTTCTTGTTATAGGAATTGGCGAAACATCAGGCTGGTTACATCCCCTGTAGGAGCTACCGAAGGCTGCGATCTTTTGATCCTGATCTTTCAACAGCAAGATCAAAAGATCGC
>NZ_RWIM01000047.1 GCF_009764645.1 Pseudomonas sp. PB106 | reverse complement strand
GGCTGCGATCTTTTGATCTTGCTATTACAAAACAAAATCAAAAGATCGCAGCCTGCGGCAGCTCCTACAGGATTCATTGCGCCGAAATTAACTCAAATTGATGGCGTCTAGCTACAGGACAGCGAACGTGCCTTGTGCTTTTGCGACCAGTTTGTCGCCCTGCATCACGTCGGCTTCGACCACGAGAGTGCGGCGGCCCGGGTGGATGACCCGCGCCGTGCACATGACCTCGCCGTCGGAAACGGCGCGGATATAGTTGATCTTGCACTCGATGGTCGCGCTCTGCTGATCGAAACCGTGGGTGCTGGAACAGGCCAGCCCCATGGCGATATCGACCAGACTGAACAGCGCGCCACCGTGCAATTTGCCGCCGCGATTACGCAGTTCGGGTTCCAGCACCAGGGCGACTTGCGCCACCCCGGTTTCCAGGCTGTGCAGGCGGCAGCCCAACAGCTTGAAAAACGCGCTCTCGACGAGCCCGGCCGGAATGTCCATCAGCGTTTCTTCAACTGCTTGGCGTTGGCGAACAGCGAGGCCATCGCATTGTTCACCGGTGCGGCGGTGGCAGTTTCCTTGCGCGGTGCATTGTTCGACGGCTGGCGCTGCGCCGAGCCCGGACGCGAGCCACGGGCACCGTCGATTTTCTCGCCCGGGGTGTCGCCCATGCGCATCGACAGGCCGACGCGTTTGCGCGGGATGTCGACTTCCATGACCTTCACCTTCACCACGTCGCCGGCCTTCACCGCTTCACGCGGATCCTTGATGAATTTCTCCGACAGCGCCGAGATGTGCACCAGACCATCCTGATGCACGCCGATGTCGACGAAGGCACCGAACGCGGTCACGTTGGTGACGACGCCTTCGAGGATCATCCCCAGTTGCAGGTCTTTCAGGTCTTCGACACCTTCCTGGAACTCCGCAGTCTTGAACTCTGGACGCGGGTCGCGGCCCGGTTTTTCCAGTTCCTGGATGATGTCGGTGACGGTTGGCAGACCGAAAGTCTCGTCGGTGAATTTCTTCGGATCCAGACGCTTGAGGAAGCTTGCGTCGCCGATCAGCGAGCGGATGTCGCGGTCGGTTTCAGCGGCGATACGCTGCACCAGCGGATAGGCCTCCGGGTGAACGGCCGACGAATCCAGCGGGTTGTCGCCGTTCATCACGCGCAAGAAACCGGCCGCCTGTTCGAAGGTTTTTTCGCCCAGACGCGCGACTTTCTTCAGTGCTGCTCGGGTTTTGAACGCGCCATGTTCGTCGCGGTGAGCAACGATGTTTTGCGCCAGGGTCGCGTTGAGGCCGGAGATGCGGGCCAGCAGCGCTACGGATGCAGTGTTCACATCAACGCCAACGGCGTTCACGCAATCCTCGACCACAGCGTCCAGACCGCGCGCCAGTTTCAGCTGCGAAACGTCGTGCTGGTACTGGCCGACACCGATGGATTTCGGATCGATTTTCACCAGTTCTGCCAGTGGATCCTGGAGACGGCGGGCAATCGATACCGCGCCACGGATCGACACGTCCAGATCCGGGAATTCCTTGGCGGCCAGTTCCGACGCCGAGTACACCGAAGCGCCGGCCTCGGACACCATGACCTTGGTCATCTTCATGGCTGGGTATTTTTTGATCAGCTCGATTGCCAGTTTGTCGGTTTCACGGCTGGCGGTGCCGTTGCCGATGGCGATCAGGTCAACCGAGTGCTTGGCGCACAAGGCGGCCAGAATCGCGATGGTCTGATCCCACTTGTTGTGCGGCACGTGCGGGTAAACCGTGGCGTGGTCGAGCATCTTGCCGGTCGAGTCGACCACGGCAACCTTGCAGCCGGTACGCAGGCCCGGGTCGAGACCGAGGGTGGCGCGCGGGCCGGCCGGGGCGGCCAGCAGCAAGTCGTGCAGGTTGTGGGCGAAGACGTTGATCGCTTCGGTTTCGGCGCCGTCGCGCAGTTCGCCGAGCAGGTCGGTTTCCAGGTGCGTATAGAGCTTGACCTTCCACGTCCAGCGCACCACTTCGCCGAGCCATTTATCGGCCGGGCGGTTCTGGTTCTGGATGTTGAATTGCTGGCCGATCATGCCTTCGCACGGGTGCATGGTGCCCGGCAGTTCGTCGCCGACTTTCAGCGCGGAGCTGAGGATGCCTTCGTTGCGGCCACGGAAAATGGCCAGCGCACGGTGCGACGGCATGCTTTTCAGTGGTTCGTCGTGTTCGAAGTAGTCGCGGAACTTGGCGCCTTCTTCTTCCTTGCCAGCGATGACGCGGGCACTGAGGGTGGCTTCCTGTTTCAGGTAGTTACGCAGTTTTTCCAGCAGGCTGGCGTCTTCCGCGAAGCGTTCCATGAGGATGTATTTCGCGCCTTCCAGCGCAGCTTTCACATCGGCCACGCCTTTCTCGGCGTCGACGAAGCGCGCGGCTTCGGTTTCCGGGGCCAGGTTCGGGTCGTTGAACAGACCATCCGCGAGGTCGCCGAGGCCGGCTTCCAGGGCAATCTGGCCCTTGGTGCGGCGCTTCTGCTTGTACGGCAGGTACAAGTCTTCGAGGCGGGTCTTGGTGTCGGCGAGCTTGATATCGCGCTCGAGAGCAGGGGTGAGTTTGCCTTGCTCTTCGATGCTGGCGAGGATGCTGATGCGCCGTTCGTCGAGTTCTCGCAGGTAGCGCAGGCGCTCTTCCAGATGACGCAACTGGGTGTCATCGAGGCTGCCGGTGACTTCTTTCCGGTAACGGGCGATGAAGGGAACGGTTGAGCCTTCATCGAGTAGCGCGACGGCCGCTTCGACCTGTTGTGGGCGTACACCGAGTTCCTCGGCAATGCGGCTGTTGATGCTGTCCATAAAACCACCTGACATATTGTGAAAGCAGGCTCACAGGCACGCAAATAAAGGCCCGGAGTCTGGTTGAGCGGCTAGAAAATTGCCGCTGCCTGGGTCGAAAGGCAGACCATTGACCCGTTAAATCGAACAATTACTGCGCAGGCCCGGAAAAAATCCCGGCCACCTGCGGTAACGATTCAGACGTTGCCTGGCACAAAACGCCGCGCATTATAACCAGCGTTCTGTCATTCGGGGGCGTTGCAGTCTGTAGGCATAAACCCCGGTTTTCTGGCAGTGAAGGAAAAATCTGCTAACAATGCACACGGTGCGTATAACGGCAGCTACGCCATAATGCGCGCCGAGCTAAAAGGAGCATCCAATGAGCAGCACTGCACAAACTGCTGAAGGCGAAAAAATTCTCATCGTTGACGACGATCCGGGGCTGAGCAGCCTGCTGGAACGGTTTTTCGTCAGCAAGGGCTACCGCGCCCGTACCGTTCCGAACACCGAACAAATGGATCGACTGTTGTCCCGTGAAGTGTTCAATCTGGTCGTTCTCGACCTGATGCTGCCGGGTGAGGACGGCCTGACCGCTTGCCGCCGCCTGCGTGCGGCGAACAATCAGATCCCGATCATCATGCTCACCGCCAAGGGCGATGAGATCAGCCGCATCAAGGGCCTGGAACTGGGCGCCGACGATTATCTGGCCAAGCCGTTCAACCCGGACGAGCTGATGGCGCGGGTCAAAGCGGTATTGCGCCGTCAGGCCGCACCAGTGCCAGGCGCGCCGGGCAGCGAAGACGAAAACGTCACCTTCGGTGATTACGTATTGTCGCTGGCCACCCGCGAACTGAAACGTGGCGACGAAGTGCACATGCTCACCACCGGTGAGTTTGCGGTACTCAAGGCTCTGGTGATGAACGCGCGTCAGCCACTGACCCGCGACAAGCTGATGAACCTGGCCCGTGGCCGCGAGTGGGATGCCCTCGAGCGTTCCATCGACGTGCAGATTTCCCGTCTGCGCCGGATGATCGAGCCTGATCCATCCAAGCCGCGCTACATCCAGACTGTCTGGGGCGTGGGCTACGTGTTCGTACCGGATGGCGCCGCCACCAAGTGATCGGCGATTTGTAGGAGCGGGTCTGTCGGGCCCGGGTTGAATGACCCGGTCCGCAGACTCGCAATCCGCAATATGCGAGCATTGCTCGCTCCTGCAAGTGTGTAGCGGTTATTCATGAAGACCCCCGTCTGGTTCCCCCAAAGCTTTTTCTCCCGCACCCTCTGGCTGGTGCTCATCGTCGTGCTGTTTTCCAAGGCGCTGACCCTGGTTTATCTGTTGATGAACGAGGACGTGCTGGTGGATCGTCAATACAGCCACGGCGTCGCCCTGACGTTGCGCGCCTATTGGGCTGCCGACGAAGAAAACCGCGCGAAGATCGCTGATGCCGCGACCCTGATTCGGGTGGTCGGTGCCGGCGTGCCGGAAGGCGAGCAGCATTGGCCGTACAGCGAAATCTACCAGCGGCAGATGCAGGCGGAGCTGGGCGCCGACACCGAAGTGCGTTTGCGCATGCACTCGCCGCCGGCGTTGTGGGTGCGTGCGCCAAGCCTCGGTGACGGCTGGCTGAAAGTGCCGTTGTATCCGCACCCGTTGCGCGGCCAGAAAATCTGGAACGTGCTCGGCTGGTTCCTCGCCATCGGTTTGCTCTCGACTGCCTCGGCGTGGATCTTCGTCAGTCAGCTCAATCAGCCTTTGAAGCGTCTGGTCTATGCCGCCCGGCAACTCGGCCAGGGCCGCAGCGTGCGCCTGCCGATCAGCGATACGCCGAGCGAAATGACCGAGGTTTATCGCGCCTTCAACCAGATGGCCGAAGACGTCGAACAGGCCGGACGCGAGCGTGAGTTGATGCTGGCGGGGGTTTCCCATGATTTGCGCACACCGTTGACCCGTCTGCGGCTGTCGCTGGAATTGATGGGCGACCGCAATGACCTGACCGACGACATGGTGCGCGACATCGAAGACATGGACGCGATTCTCGACCAGTTCCTCGCGTTCATTCGCGATGGTCGTGACGAGTCGGTGGAAGAGGTCGATCTCAGCGATCTGGTGCGTGAAGTCGCGGCGCCGTATAACCAGAACGAAGAGAAAGTGCGCTTGCGCCTTGAGCCGATCCAGCCGTTTCCGCTGCGTCGGGTATCGATGAAACGTCTGCTCAACAACCTGATTGGCAACGCCTTGAACCATGCCGGCGGTCACGTTGAAGTCGCGGCGTATGTGTCCGGTGACGTCAGCGCGCCGTATGTGGTGTTGAGTGTGATGGACCGAGGGGCGGGAATTGATCCTTCGGAACTTGAGGCGATTTTCAACCCGTTTACCCGAGGCGATCGTGCACGCGGTGGCAAGGGCACTGGCTTGGGCCTGGCGATTGTGAAGCGGATTGCCTCGATGCATGGCGGCAATGTCGAACTGCGCAATCGGGCCGGTGGCGGGCTGGAGGCGCGGGTGCGCTTGCCGCTGGGGTTGATGTTGCCGCGAGACGCTGTGTAGATCAAAAGCCCCTCACCCCAGCCCTCTCCCAGAGGGAGAGGGGGCCGACCGAGGTGTCTCGCGTCATGCATTGACCTGAAAAACTGGGTCGATTGTGGATTCGCCACAGCAGGATCAGGTCGGCGTATCTCTAAAGCATCCCCCAATCAGTCCCCTCTCCCTATGGGAGAGGGCTAGGGTGAGGGGCTCTCGCTTTTAGCCCTTGCCCTTGGTCCGGGTCATATTCGGCCCGCCATTCTTCTCAAGATGTTCGATGATGATCCCCGCCACGTTCTTGCCGGTGGTGGTTTCAATCCCTTCGAGCCCCGGCGACGAGTTCACTTCCATCACCAGTGGCCCGTGATTGGAACGCAGGATATCCACGCCCGCCACCGACAATCCCATGACCTTCGCCGCACGCAGCGCGGTCATGCGTTCTTCCGGGGTGATCTTGATCAGGCTGGCGCTGCCGCCACGGTGCAGGTTGGAACGGAATTCGCCCGGTTTGGCCTGACGCTTCATCGCCGCGATGACTTTGTCGCCGACCACGAAACAACGAATATCCGCGCCGCCCGCTTCCTTGATGTATTCCTGAACCATGATGTTCTGCTTCAAGCCCATGAACGCCTCGATCACCGACTCGGCGGCGGTCGCGGTTTCGCACAGCACCACACCGATGCCCTGGGTGCCTTCCAGCACTTTGATCACCAGCGGCGCGCCGTTGACCATGTCGATCAGATCGGGAATGTCATCCGGCGAGTGGGCAAATCCAGTGACCGGCAAACCGATCCCGCGACGCGACAGCAGTTGCAGCGAACGCAATTTGTCCCGCGAACGGGCAATCGCCACCGACTCGTTGAGCGGGAACACACCCATCATTTCGAACTGGCGCAACACCGCGCAGCCATAAAACGTCACCGACGCGCCGATCCGCGGAATCACCGCATCGAAGCCTTCCAGCGGTTTGCCGCGATAGTGGATCTGCGGCTTGTGGCTGGCGATGTTCATGTAGGCGCGCAGGGTGTCGATCACTACCATTTCATGCCCGCGCTCGGTTCCGGCTTCGACCAGACGGCGGGTGGAATACAGACGCGGGTTCCGCGACAGCACAGCGATCTTCATGCAACACCTGTGGAGGAGGTAGATACCGGGAACACCGGCTTGTCTTGTACATATTTGATACCCGGATTGACCACCAACTGGCCATCGATCAGGGCTTTGGAACCGAGTAACAGGCGATAACGCATGGACTTGCGGCAGGCGAGGGTGAACTCGACCGGCCAGACCCGATCACCGAGGGCCAGGGTGGTGCTGATCACGTAGCGCACCTGCGCATGACCATTGGAGCTTTTGATGGTTTTACGGGTTACCAGCGGCGCTTCGCAGCGGCGGTGACGCAACTGCACCACCGTGCCGAGGTGCGCGGTGAACCGCACCCACTTTTCACCGTCACGTTCGAACGGTTCGATGTCAGTGGCATGCAGGCTGGAGGTACTGGCCCCGGTGTCGATTTTCGCCCGCAGGCCGGCGACTCCCAAATCCGGAAGCGCCACCCACTCGCGCAGACCGACAACGGTCAAATGGTCAAATGTCTTCAATAGGAAAAACCAACGATTAACGCTTCCAGGCCTCAGGTGAAACCTGGGCCAACGCTTTGAATGCAGGTCTGGCGAACCAGTAGCCTTGCATCAGAAATATTCCACAGTCCGCCAGGAAGTCCCGTTCACCGGCGCTCTCAATGCCTTCGGCAATGACTGTAACGTCCAACTCCGCACAGATTGTGACAATCCCCCGGACGATCGCCTGACGAACACGGTCTTGATCGACATCGCGGATCAGCGCCATGTCGAGTTTGATCAGGTCCGGTTGGAAATCAGCCAGCAGATTGAGCCCCGAATAACCGGCACCGAAATCGTCGATGGCGGTCTTGAAGCCGAATTCGCGGTATTCACGCAGAATATTGGTCAAATGGCGATAGTTATCTACGTGCTCGCTTTCCAGGGTTTCGAAAATCAGTCGGTCAATCGGGAAATTGTGTTTTTTTGCCGCCTCCAGAGTGCTGCGAATGCATAGCTCTGGACGATAGACGGCGTTGGGCATGAAGTTGATCGACAAGTGTGTCGGCATATTTAGATGGGCCGCGCCTTCGATGGCGCGGGTCCGGCAGAGCTGGTCGAAGCGGTAGCGGTTTTCTTCTGTAACCTGATCCAACACGGTGAAGGCGCCTTCACCGGCCACACCACGAACCAGCGCCTCGTGGGCGAAAACCGATTGGTCGCGCAGGTCGACGATGGGTTGATACGCGAAGGCAAAGTCGAAGCCCAGCGGCTCGCTTTGCTGGCAGCCCTGGCAACCGGCCTTGGGCGAGGTTAATGAAGATGGAAATTTTGTCACTCGATCTCTCCGTGCCGATGAACCGGCCAAGATCACAGTCTATCTGGGGGGCGGGTTGTTGCGCCCGCCAGAAACGGTAGTACAGTTCCGACTACTGGCTGAGCGAGGAATTCAAATGGCACAAAAAAGCGAAGAAGACGACAAGGTCCGTCTCGACAAATGGCTGTGGGCCGCGCGTTTTTACAAAACCCGCGCGTTGGCCAAAGCGGCGATCGAGAGCGGCAAGGTGCATTGTCGGGGCGAGCGCTGCAAGCCTGGCAAAGAGCCACGCATTGGCGATGAATTCGACATTCGTACGGGTTTCGAAGTGCGTACAGTGAAGGTCGAGGCATTGTCGATTGTGCGGCGCGGAGCACCCGAGGCGCAGACGTTGTACGCCGAGACCGAGGCGAGTGTCGCCAAGCGTGAAGCAGCAGCGGCGATGCGCAAGGCGGGCGCGCTGGGCGTGAGCACCGACGGCAAGCCCAGCAAGAAACAGCGGCGGGATTTGTTCAAGTTTCGCGGCAGCAGCAACGACGAGTAAGCGCGGCGGTTTTGCGTTATTGGTGCTGGCCTCTTCGCGAGCAAGCTCGCTCCCACAGTAGATCCGGTTCCTCCAGTGGATACTTGATCAAGTGTGGGAGCGAGCTTGCTCGCGAATCGAGTGCGCAGCACTCGCCAGGCTTTACGCGGTATCAGGCGCTACGCACCACACTCATCCGCGACACCACCGGCAATTTGCCCAGCAACGCGAAGATCGGCGCAGTCACTTTCAACCAGAAATTAGCCGCGTGATAAGCAAACGGCGTGTAATAACCCCAGCCCAACGCCCACACCGCCAGCAGCACACCACCGATGTAATCGTCCTGCCCCCAATGCGCACCGGCCACCAGCCGCGGCAGCATGAACAGAACAGCCAGGCCCCACACCGTCAAAAACTGCCCAACCGTGCGGCTGAACACGCCCATGAACAGCGCCCAGATCAGCAGCACCGAAGCATGGTCACCCGGAAAGCTCTGGCTCGAGCGATCCTTCAGCTCCCAGGTTTTTTCCAGATTCGGAAAGTAGTCGCTGAGGTGTACGGCGCCTTCCAGCACCATCGACGGGCTGCTGTGCTGCCAGTCCATGTGGTCGGCAAACTTGGAAAACAGCGCGCGAATCACCACCATCAACAACAGAATCGACAGAAAACCGAAAAAAGCCCGGCGCACGTCAATTGCCTTGAACACCCAGTCGCCCTTGATCAGCAGCGTCAGCAGAATCAAGCCGACGACAATGTCGAACGGACGCAGACTTGCAATTGCCCAGATGTGGAGCCATATGGGGTTGCTGGCCAGTGGTGCATTGAGCGAGCGGAACAGCCACTCGTCGAAAATCACACACAGCGAGTTGCCCGTAGGCCATAACCAGAAAGCCAGTAGCGCTAATGGCACTACGTTGCACAGAACCAGCCGGCCGAGGTTCCACCTAGATTGGAACAAACCCGGATTGTTCATAAAATGCCTCCCATGGCAGAGCAGTCGGCACCAAAAAGGGTGCCAAGAAGCGCAAATTTTCACGTCTTGTAACCATTTTGTCACCACATTCAGATACCCAGACCTATGACCGACCTACCGGATACCGATTTCACCCAACGCTTCATCTTCGATGACAGCGACACCCGCGGCGAACTGGTGGCGCTTGAGCGCAGCTACGCCGAAGTCCTCGCCAAGCACCCGTACCCGGAGCCAGTGGCGCAACTGCTGGGCGAATTGATGGCGGCCGCCTCGTTGCTGGTCGGCACCCTGAAGTTCGACGGCTTGCTGATTTTGCAGGCGCGCTCCGAAGGCCCGATTCCGATGCTGATGATCGAGTGCTCCAGCGATCGCGAGATCCGTGGCCTGGCGCGTTATCACGCCGAGCAGATCGCCCCGGACGCAACCCTCGCCGACCTGATGCCGAACGGCGTTCTGGCCCTGACCGTCGACCCGAATGTCGGTCAGCGTTACCAAGGCATCGTCGACCTCGACGGCGAAACCCTGTCCGACTGCTTCACCAACTATTTCGTCATGTCGCAACAGGTCGGCACCCGCTTCAAGCTGTTCGCTGACGGTCGCCGTGCCCGTGGCCTGCTGCTGCAGCAACTGCCCGCCGATCGTCTGAAAGACGAAGAAGATCGCGCCGCCAGCTGGCAGCACATCACCGCTCTGGCCAGCACTCTGAGCGCCGATGAATTGCTCAGCCTGGACAACGAAACCGTGCTGCATCGTCTCTACCACGAAGAGCAGGTGCGTCTGTTCGATGTGCAGAATCTGCGCTTCCGTTGCAGTTGCTCGCGGGAACGCTCGGGCAATGCGCTGGTCAGTCTCGGTCTGGAAGATGCGCAAGCCTTGGTCGCCGAACAGGGTGGCACCGTCGAGATCGATTGCCAGTTCTGCAACGAGCGCTACCTGTTCGATGCAGCGGATATCGCTCAATTATTCGCCGGCGCAGGCGTCGACACGCCATCCGACACCCGGCACTAAAACGGTTCAGCGCAGGTAAATTCACTGCTCAAACGCGCAATTACGCCGTTACGACGGGAGGGCCCTACTCTTTTTGGGCGTTTCTGGCATAATCCGGCCCACTTTTTGTCGCGGTAGTAGTGCACGACTTTCTACTACAAAACGTTTGGAGCACACTCGGCCACTGGCCGACGGGGAATCTCATGACGCAAGCCAATAACGCCGTGTACACCGATCTGAGTGTCGATGATCTGGTAAAAGAAGCCTTGAATCGCGGTGAGGGCGAGCTTGCCGATACCGGCGCTCTGGTTGTTCGCACCGGTCACCGCACCGGTCGTTCGCCAGTTGACCGTTTCATCGTTGAAGAGCCTTCCACCCAAGCCGCTATCGCCTGGGGCCCGATCAACCGCAAGTTCCCGGCCGACAAGTTCGACGCGCTGTGGGCTCGTGTCGAGGCGTTCAACAACGCGCAAGAGCACTTCGTTTCCCACGTGCATGTAGGCGCAGCTGAAGATCACTACCTGGCCGTGAAAATGACCACCCAGACTGCCTGGCAGAATCTGTTCGGTCGTTGCCTGTTCATCAACCCGGCCCAGTACAACCCGGCCGGTCGTGAAGAGTGGCAAGTGCTCAACGTGGCCAACTTCGAGTGCGTGCCAGAGCGTGACGGCACCAACTCCGACGGTTGCGTGATCCTCAACTTCGCACAGAAAAAAGTGCTGATCGCCGGCATGCGTTACGCCGGTGAAATGAAGAAAGCCATGTTCTCCGTGCAGAACTTCCTGCTGCCGGCCGCTGACGTGCTGCCAATGCACTGCGCTGCCAACATTGGCGAAGAAGGCGACGTGACCCTGTTCTTCGGTCTGTCGGGCACCGGTAAAACCACCCTGTCGGCCGATGAAAGCCGTTACCTGATCGGTGACGACGAACACGGCTGGGGCGAAGGCGTTGTCTTCAACATCGAAGGCGGTTGCTATGCCAAGTGCATCGACCTCTCCGAGAAGAACGAGCCGGTTATCTGGAAAGCCATCAAGCACGGTGCGGTGCTGGAAAACGTTGTCATCGACGACGCCAAGCACGCCGACTATGCCGATGTCAGCCTGACCCAGAACAGCCGCGCGGCTTACCCGCTGGAGCACGTTGCCAAGCGTTCCGAGCAGAACCTGGGCGGCGAGCCAAACGCGGTAATCTTCCTGACCTGCGACCTGACCGGCGTGCTGCCGCCAGTGTCGATCCTCAACGAAGAACAAGCGGCCTACCACTTCCTGTCCGGCTACACCGCTCTGGTGGGCTCGACTGAAATGGGTTCGGGCAGCGGCATCAAGTCGACCTTCTCTACCTGCTTCGGCGCACCATTCTTCCCGCGTCCGGCTGGCGAATACGCAGAGCTGCTGATCAAGCGCATCCGCGGTTTCGGCTCCAAGGTTTACCTGGTCAACACCGGTTGGACTGGCGGCGGCTACGGCGTCGGCAAACGCTTCAACATCCCGACCACCCGCGCGGTGATCGCAGCGATCCAGAGCGGCGCGCTGATCGGTGCTGCCACCGAACACCTCGACACCATCAACCTCGACGTGCCACTGGCCGTACCGGGCGTTGAAACCAACCTGCTCAACCCACGCAACACCTGGGCTGACAAGGCTGCGTACGACGAGGCTGCCAAAGCACTGGCCGGTCTGTTCATCGAGAACTTCAAGAAGTTCGAAGTAAGCGACGCGATCAAGGCTGCTGGGCCTAAGTTGTAAGACTTGGTTTGTAGCGAATGAAAAAGCCGCCCTTTGGGGCGGCTTTTTTGTGGGCGAAAACAAGACTAACTGGCAATATTCCCGCAGAAAATGGCCTTGACTACCAGAATACTGCCACTTAAAGAGCCAGCTTTTCGCCAATGCAGCGGTCAAAGATCGCCACTAGCCCCCGATAATCACATGACACAGCATCAATGTTTGCTCGGATCCAAGCGTCATCTTCAACGAGCCACCAATCGACTGGGAAGCCTGCGTTAATAATGATTTGTTCAAATAATAGGCGTTGCGCTCGGCCATTACCTTCGCGAAAAGGATGGATGACATTCAAATCGCCATAAGCCTCAGCGATGTTCACCACAAGTTCTGGTTTGCCCATTCCCGCGAACCACGCCGAGCGCTCCATCACGCTAAAGATTTTTTGCGCTTTTGGAAGAATTCGCTCTGCAGTACAGAAAAATGTTTGTCCCTTTTTGATGTTAACGGTGCGCAACTGCCCGGCCCAATCGTAAACATCGCAAAAAAGAGTTTTATGGGCGTGCTGCAGGACACTTAAATCATAAGGAGGGGGGAGAAGACGAAATCGACTGATCGCGATTTCCGAGAGCTCTCGCTCTGCTTTTTGCAGTTCTTCCTCAGAGTGGATGTCGAGCAAGTTACGCAGAACATCACTATGAGGGTAGCAATAGGGGTCTTGTCCGACCCCATATTTGTCCGTCATTAACGTGCAGTCTGACGATATTTTTCAATGACCGATTCCCTTGATGGAAGCGGTTTCTCGGCATCGGCACGGCTGGTATCGAAACCTTCCAGACGTAAGCTCGCCAGATAGTTTGACCGGCGTACTTTCTCGTAATAAGCCTGCTTCTGCTGGAACGTCAATTCGCTCATTTCATAGGCCTCTTGGTGCAGGACTCCAGTGTAGCGCAATCGTGTGGAGTGATAGGTCTGGATTTTCGATCCTTAAAGCGAGGCTGTTCATCGAGAGTCTGTTGGTTTTCTTGAATCATTTTGCCAGCCTTGGATATACGCGATGGTGCACATTCACCACGCAGAATTTCGTCCATTCCTCGCACGCTTTCCATCAGCTCATCAAAGAATTTGCTCATGGTTGCTCCCAAGTTTGATTACCGTTTTTTGATCGCTCTCACAGAGTGCATAAGAGCGATACGATCACTCAGTTTCAGGCTGGAGCCTTCCAATTGAGCATTTGCTGCTGCGCAACCTGCAGCAGGTCACAGCCATCCTGCGTCAGCAGATAAAGGGCGTGGGTGATGTGGGGGATGTCTTCGACGTCGGCTTGTTTGAAGTTGAGGCAGTAGAGGGTGCGAAGCAGGTCGCTTGAAGCGCGCAGGCGCTGGACGGCGCATTCGAGGATGTCTTGGGGGTTGGCGCTTGTGTCGATGATCAGGGGTTTGGTGTCGGTGAGGTTGGATTCGAGTGGGCGGTAGCGATCGGTGGTGAATTGATTCCATGTTTTCATTTGTTCGATCCTCAATTGCTTCTAAGTGAAGCCACCACATCGTGACCAAGCGACAGGAGGCGACTGTGTTCGGGTTGGTCAACCGGTGAGGATCGTGCACATACCCGGCACACCCGAGGGTGTCCCAAACACAGTCACCATAAACTGCAGGCAATTGAGTGCCCGCAGCATACAGCGCATGCGTATACACGATCCAATCGGGTGACCAAGCCCGAGCCGCTGATTAGCAGCGACAGCCACAACTATAGGTTCACACCCTCAAGCGCCGATAGGCGACAAAGCGTCTGCTCCTGTAGGAACCGGACGAAGATTTCGCCGGACGTTCCTACTGCTTGATCAACACTTTTCAACGCAAATGCGCATACGCCGAAATATCCAGCAGGCTCGTCGCCAGCCCTGTTGCCGGCTGATAAATCGTGCCCTTGACCGTCGAGAACGGCACGCCTTTGCTGCCCAGCGAAACCGAGCGCTCGCCTTTGTCCAGTTCTGTGAAGTAGGTGTAGGACTGGCCTTGCATCAATTTGTAGAGCGTTTCCTCGCGAGCAATATTGCCAGTGAGGAGGTTCAGATCACCGTCGGTCAGGTTCAAGGTTCTGTTCAGTTGAACGCCCCAGCGCTTCAGGCAGGTTTCCGCGAAGTGACGGACGATAAGCCCCGGCTCGACCAGTCTTTTCAGGTCGTCGGTGTTAAGCGGAGCACCACCGCCGGCAGTGGCATTACCCGCCATGGTCGCGTGACGACCGGCCATGGGATAGATGGAGGTTTTGGTGCCAGTGGCGGTTTGCGGGATGACGCAGCTGAAGCCTTTGGAGCGTTCGTCGCGAGCGTAAAAACCCACATATTCTTTGACATTGGCACCGAGCTTGACGCGCTCTTCCTGAAAGTTGCCAATTCCCGGCACAGGGTCGAGGGCGAATATGTTGATCGGTATATGCTTCAGTTGTTGATCTTTTAACAGGGCATTGGCCAGCATGTGACAACTTATGCCGCCCCGGCTCCAACCTACAAGATTAACTTGAGTTGGAACAATGCCGCCGCTGCGGAACGTCTTGATTATTTGCTCCTGCAGTTTTTGTTGAGTGATACTGCGATCGCCGTAGTTGTATTTACGCCAGAACCACGAGCCTTCTACTTTCACATCGTCGATGGGAATGCCAGCAGCCTTCAGGCGTTTATATTCGGCTTCGCTCAGTTGCTCGCGCTGCCAGTCACATTTGCCCTTGATGACATTAACGGCGTGCTGCACGTTTTCTTCCCAGCCCTTGCCGAACAGGGTGCCGGTAAGGCCATATTCCTTGCTCTTGGTGAACAGGTCATCGGCCTGCAGGTTGCCGCTGCCGGGGCCATCGACGACGATCCATTCGGCAAACTCGCGACCGGCATGATTGGCCGCCAGCGTGGAAATCAATTCACCGTCATGAAAGTTCGTGTGATTAGCGTCGAACTTGTTGGAGCCGGTGCCGCAAAAGAAAATAGTTAAAATTGTCATGGTATTGCTCTTGGTTAAATATAAGAGCAAACAACTTAGTGTCAGTGGGCTGGATAAAAAAGAGTTCTGTTGTTTCCTGATTTGTATGGGTGGTTATTTGGGATTGTTGTATCTGGCAACTTCCAGTAGTTCGCAACCATCCTGCATCAGTAGATGAAGTATATTGACGATATTGGGGATGTCTTTCACATCGGCTTGGTTGAAGCACAAACAGTAAAGTGTTTCCAGTAGATCACTGGCTGCGCGCAATCGTTGTTCGGCTGCGTCAAGCAAGTCGTCATGGCTGGATTGCGTGTCGATGAACAGTACAGGGTTTTCGCTGTAGCAAGTCCTGAGCGGACGATAACGGTTGATCATGATGAGTCGTTTCCTTCGAATGCACTCGGGCTGTGAATACGAATGTTCAGCCGCGCTGGCAACTATAAAAGCACGTCGATCGGATCAACAAGACAGCCAAAATGGACAGGGTTCGTAGGGGTTTTTCCGGGGTTCGGGCATTTGCCCTACGCGTTTTTAGGGTCTTTTCAAGGCAAAACCCTTAGATGAGAAATTTCCTACAGCCAGATCAGGCGTTTCTCGACAAACCTCTGTATGGTGCGCGCCAGAATCTGTGGGACGTTTCCAAACGTCCGATACGCGCTTAAAGGGAATTAGGTATGCATTGGCTACGAATGGCCTCGATGATATTGCTGTGGGCCAGCGGGTGCCGCTTGGCGATCGCAGCGGAGCCCGGCAGCACGCTGGTGTTGAACCAGTTCGAGCGCACGGGATGGCCGGACGCGCTCACCAGTCAGGCGAATCTCGACACGGCCTCGCGCGCCGAAGTATTGATGTTCGGTAAAGCCTTGCTGTCCAGTGAAGCGCTGGATGAGTCGGATCTGAAACAGCGTCTGGGGGTGCCGCACGTGCAGCTCAAGTCGATTCGGCAAGTTCGCGAGGGGTTGTGGGACCGTTTGTTCACAACTTACCGCAACGCTAGCCTGGACTGTGACGGGCAACCGTTTTGCCCGCGAGTGCGCAATGTTGCCGATCTGCGTCAGTTGGCGGCGGCGTTCACCGGCGATATCAGCCCTGCCCATGCGCTGTGGGCGAGCAAAAGCCAGGGTGTGCATGAGCAGGTGCTGAACGAGCAGTTGCGGGTGGCGGTGGTGCATCCTTGATTTTGGTGTTGTGACTGTCCTCTTCGTGCCCAGGCTCGCGCCCACAGGGTGTGCGTGATCCGCTGTATCATTCCGAATCGATTTGGCCCCGACCTTTTCTCGACTCGCTGCGATCGCCCGCTAGGCTGTTGGCATGGCAGCAGTCAAAGGAGTGACAGCGAATGCACAACACCCTGGAACAGGTTTTTGGTTATCCACAGTTTCGTCCCGGACAAGAGGCCGCGATCAGCGCGGTGCTCGCCGGGCGCTCGGCGGCGGCGATTTTTCCCACCGGTTCCGGCAAGTCCCTTTGCTATCAACTGTCGGCGCTGATGCTGCCGCACCTGACGCTGGTGGTCTCGCCTTTGCTGGCGCTGATGCAGGATCAACTGGGGTTTTTGCAACGCCACGGCATTTCGGCGGGCAGCATCGATTCGGCGCAGAGCCGCGATGATGCCAATGACGTGATGGCCCGCGCCCGTTCGGGTGAACTGAAAATCCTGATGATTTCCGTGGAGCGCTTGAAGAACGAGCGCTTCCGCAACTTTTTGCAGCAGGTGCCGATCTCGTTGCTGGTGGTGGACGAGGCGCACTGCATCTCGGAGTGGGGCCACAATTTCCGCCCCGACTACCTCAAATTGCCGGACTACCAGCGCCAGTTCAACATCCCGCAGACCTTGCTGCTCACCGCTACGGCGACGCCGAAAGTCATCGCCGACATGCAGGCCAAATTCGCCATCGCTCCTGACGATGTAGTGACCACCGGTTTCTACCGGCCCAACCTCAATCTGCTGGTGGAACCGGTGCGCGGTCCGGACAAGCGCCGGCGTCTGGTGGCGTGGATGAGTGAGCGTCCGGGTCAGCCAAGCATTGTCTACGTGACCCTGCAGAAAACCGCTGAACACATCGCCGAACACCTCGAACGCAACGGTATTCAGGCCGAGGCTTATCACGCGGGTTTGCCCCACGATAAGCGCGAGGCCATCCAGAAACGCTTCATGTCCGGGCAGTCCAATTGCATCGTCGCGACCATCGCTTTTGGCATGGGTATCGACAAGAGTGACATCCGCAATGTGGTGCACTTCGACCTGCCCAAATCCATCGAAAACTACAGTCAGGAAATCGGTCGCGCCGGACGTGACGGGCAGTCGTCGGACTGTCTGGTGCTGGCCAATCGCGACAGCCTCAACGTGCTGGAAAACTTCGTCTACGGCGACACGCCGGAGCGTGAAGGCATTCGCCATGTGCTCGACGAATTGAAAGCCTCGGTGCCGGAAGGGCAGTGGGAGTTCTTGCTCGGGCCGCTGGCGGATCAAAGCAATATTCGTTCGTTGCCGCTGAAGACATTGCTGGTGCAACTGGAACTGCACGGCTTGATTGCGCCGCGCTATGCGTATTACGCCGAATACCGTTTCAAATACTTGCTGGAGCCCGAGGCAATACTTGAGCGATTCGAGGGCGAGCGCAGGGATTTCGTCGCGGCGCTCATCCAGACCTCTAGCCGCGCGCGCACCTGGGCCACGGTGAATTTCGACGCGATGTACGCGCAGTATTCGGCAGAGCGAAACCGAGTGGTGACGGCACTGGATTACTTTCAGGAGAAGGGCTGGGTCGAGCTTGAGAGCAAGCAGATGACTGAGGTCTACAGCGTGTTGCACAGCGATTTTGACAGTGATGTCTTGAGCGGCGAGTTGCATGATTATTTCACTCGCCATGAGCAGACCGAGGTCGCACGGATTCACGCGATGCTTGAGGTGTTCGCTACCGAGCGATGTCTGGGTTATCGATTGGCCGAGTATTTTGGCGATCACAATGCGCCTGAGCATTGCGGGCATTGTTCGGTGTGTCACGGGCATGTCGCCCGGTTGCCGGCTCCGCCGCAATTGCCGGCGCTTGTGGATAAAAACTTCGCGGCGTTATGCGGCGATTTTATCCACAGGCATGAGCAGCACACCGGCAGTGTTCCGACCGCAGAGCGACTGACGCGATTTTTGTGCGGGATCAGCGTGCCGCTTTTTACCAAGCTCAAGGCGCGGGCGATTTCCGGGTATGCCGCATTGGAGGAATATCCTTACGCCGAAGTGCGTCACTGGGCGGACAACCACCTGCTCGACTGAACACAGAATTGGTGTGGGAAGGCGATATCCATCCGCTGAATGTCGATCATCACGGTAATAAACTTCAAAAACCATGGCGGGCTGACTATGGTTGGGATCTGTCTTCGGATCGCCAACAAGAGAACAACATGAGCCAGACATCCTTCGATATTCAGCAGGCTGCCGTGATCGGTGCGGGCACCATGGGCCGTGGCATTGTCATGTGCCTGGCCAATGCCGGCGTTGCGGTGCAATGGGTGGACAACAATCCACAGATGCTTGAACAGGCACTCGCCACCGTGGCCGACACCTACGCGCACAACGTGCGCCAGGGGCGGATTGATCAGGCCGAGGCCGATGCGCGCATTGCCCGGGTCAGTGCGGCGGCGGACTACGCGGCCATTCGCAATGTTGATCTGGTGATCGAGGCGGTGTACGAGAATCTCGAGCTCAAGCAGAAGATTTTCCGTGAGCTGGATGGCTTGCTCAAACCTGAGGCATTGCTGGCGAGCAACACCTCGGCGCTGGATATCGATGCGATTGCCGCAGCGACAAAGCGTCCGGCTCAGGTGCTTGGCCTGCATTTCTTCAGCCCGGCGCACATCATGAAACTGCTGGAAATCGTTCGAGGGGCACAGACTTCTCCGGCTGCGCTGGAAGCGGCGTTGGCGCTGGGCAAACGCATGGGCAAGGTCAGCGTGGTATCCGGCAACTGCCACGGTTTTATCGGCAACCGCATGTTGCATCCGTATGTGCTGGAGGCGCGCAAGATGTTGCTTGAGGGTGCTTATCCACAACAGGTCGATGCAGCGTTGCAGAGCTTCGGTTTTGCCATGGGACCGTTCCGCATGTACGACGTGGTCGGCATCGATCTGGAATGGCGTGCGCGCGAGCTGGCCGGCAAGGGCCAGGAGGCGCCAGAGGTTCAGGTGGATAATCGCTTGTGCGAACTGGGCCGCTTTGGTCAGAAGTCCGGCAACGGTTATTACCATTACGAGCCCGGCAGTCGTCAGGCCGGGCATGATCCTGAGGTCGATGCGCTGGTGTTGCAGGTCAGCGAGGGCTTGGGCTTCCAGCGTCGTGAGATCGGCCCTGAGGAGATTCTCGAGCGCTGTCTGCTGGCCTTGGTCAACGAGGGCGCGAAAATCCTTCAGGAAGGCATTGCCGAGTCGGCGCATGACATTGATCTGGTCTATCTGAATGGCTACGGCTTCCCGGCGGACAAGGGCGGGCCGATGGCTTGGGCGGATCGCCAAGGGCTGGCGGATATCCATCAGCGGCTGTTAGCGCTGGAGACCCGGCAGGGCGATCAGTGGAAACCGGCGCGGTTGATTGGTGAATTGGCGGCGCAGGGGAAGGGGTTTGCTGACCGCTGAGTAATCTGGCGCTTGTGCTTCCGCCTTCGCGGGCAAGCCCGCTCCCACAGGTATAGTGGTCGTCCTCACGGTCAGCGTGAGGGCGAACAATACGAGAGCCACGCATGAATCAACGCACCGACTACCCACACTTCCAGCCCATCACCACGCGCTGGCACGACAATGACGCCTACGGTCATGTCAACAACGTTACCTATTACAGCTTCTTCGACACGGCCGTGAACACTTACCTGATCCAGGTCGGTGGTCTGGATATCCATGACGGCGACGTGGTGGGTTTTGTCGTCAGTTCGGCGTGTGATTACTTTGCCTCGATTGCCTTTCCTGATCTGATCGAGATCGGTCTGCGCGTTGGCAAGCTGGGCAACAGTTCGGTGCAATACGAACTGGCGGTGTTCAAGATCGGCGAAAGCGAGGCCTGCGCAGCGGGGCGCTTCGTGCATGTGTTCGTTGATCGGGCGAGCAATCAGCCGGTGGCGATCCCTGCCGAACTGCGGCAGGCACTGGAATACCTGGTGGTGTAACAGGCAAAAAAAATCGCAGCCCTCGGGCTGCGATTTTTATTCAAGCACTCGCCTTAGTGATGGCGATAGTACTTGTGGTGCTTGCGGTGGCCATAGGCATGACCGCGACCACGGTGATCATCGCGATAGTAGCGACGGTCACGACCGCGATCGTAATGACGATCGTCATCATCGCTCTTGTTGCCCATGTAGTTGCCCAGCGCGCCACCGGCGCCGCCACCTGCTGCGGAGCCGATCAGGCTGCCGGTGGTGCCGCCCATGCTGCGGCCAACCACGTTACCGCCGGCCGCGCCCAACGCACCGCCGATGGCGGCTTCGCCACGGCTGCGTTTGTCGGCGCCGACCGCACTACCACCCGCGCCGCCCAAGGCTGCGCCGATGGTGGAACCTGTATTGCCGCCTAAGGACTGACCGACGACCGAGCCAAGAACCCCGCCCAATGCGCCGCCCACACCCGCTTCGGTGGTGCCGCCTGCAGACGCAAAACCACTGACCAGGCCAAGGGACAACAAGAGAATCGAGGAGAACTTCATAGAGGAGCCTCAAAGGGATGACGGCGCCGATCCTGAGGCTGTGTAACAAGCGTGACAATCGAAATCCGACGAATAACACGACTTGTATACAATTTCGCAAGTCCCTGTTTTGTATGCGGAACTTAACCGATTTTCGCCGGTCTTTGATTACTTCGGACAGGCCGCTTTTGTGAAAAAGCGGCCTTTTTTGTGGGCGATTGAAATGCAAAAACGAAAAGATCGCAGCCTTCGGCAGCTCCTACACTGAAATGCGATCCCCTGTAGGAGC
>NZ_RWIM01000046.1 GCF_009764645.1 Pseudomonas sp. PB106 | reverse complement strand
GCAGGCTGCGATCTTTTGATGTTGTTTTTCCAGAATCAAAAGATCGCAGCCTGCGGCAGCTCCTACAGGAATCGGTGCAATATCAAGGGAGGTAGAGGCTGAATACGCCGCCGCCTAAAGTTCCGCCGTTACGGATTTCGGTGCGACCTTCAACGCCATTGCGCTGATGCAGCGCGGCAATGCGGTTGGCGAAATACAGCCCCAGCCCGGTGCTGCCGCTGCTGTGATTGATGCCTTGCACGTAATCGGCCTGACGTTCGAGCATCTCGAACGGATAACCGTCGCCGTCGTCATTGATGCTCAGCACCAATTGCCCGGCCTCGTCGCTGACCGTGATCAGCAGCGATTCGCGGGCATAGCGGATTGCATTGTTGATGCAGTTGCCGAGTACGGACGCGACCAGCTCACGGTCGAAGAACCCCAGTGGACTCAGTGGATCAACCTCATAAGTGGCGATGATGCCGCGGCTGGCGAATACCTCTTGATGCGCCGCCAGTTGCGCCTCGATAAAGTCATCCAGTTCGTGATACGCCGGTTGCAGCGGCAGCTGATTAACGCCGAGCTTATACAGCCCGAGCAGCTGCACCAGCATACCGTTGAGGTGGGCGAACTCGAAGTCGATCACGCCCTGCTCCGAGCCTTCGCGCAACTCGTGCGGCAAGCGCGCCAGCCATTGGCTGTGAGCCTGCATCAGCATGGCCAGCGAGTTCTTCATGTCGTGAACGGTGGAGGCAATCACCGTAGAAAAATCCAACGCCTGCTCATCGTGGTTCATTCGCCAAACGCCTTGCTTTTCAGCTTCTGATAACGCGCATAACGCGCGTCGGTGTCGGGCATCAGGCCGACCATTTTCAGGCAGGCCCGACATTCTTCCAGTTCCGCCGACGGCACCGAGGTGTCGGTACCATGCAGCAGCGACTGGGCCAGGTTCAGCGCAATACTGATGTTCTTCGGTTGCAGCTTCAGCGCCTTGCGGAATACCTCGCGGGCCTCCACCAAATTGCCGGTCTTGTACACGCGCACGCCCTGACGGTTAAGGTCGGCAGCGGCGTTACTGGAGCTGAGAATAGTCGGGTCATCGGTGAGCTTGGCGATGTCTTTCATTACCGCCGGATCATCACCGTAGATCTCCGCGCAGCTCTTGAGCATGGACGTCCCCGCCTCGGCCTGACCGAGCATTTGCAGCTGCTTGGCGACCAGCAACGCCGCTTCCGGGCTCATGAACTGTTCCATGCCGTCGAGGCGCATCAGCGCTTGCTCGGTGAGCTTGTCGGCGGTTTCGGCATCGTTGAGCAGCAGGCTGGTGGCCTTCATCAGGCGTGCGCGAATCTGCAGGCCCGGGTCAGTCGGGTTTTCCTTGGCGACAGCGCTGAGGGTGGTGTTGATCTCCAGACGCGTACGCGTATCGAGACCGCGCTCGCTGCCTTTGCTGATCAACGCATGGGCCAGGCCCAGGTTGCTTTCCGGGTCTTTGAATCGCGATTGCGCACCTTGGGCCACGGCTTGACGATAGGCGCGCGAGGCGGTGTCGAAGTCCTCATTGGTCATTGCCAGTTTGCCGAGCAAGGCCTGCCGACGAACTGCCAACGGCGACAGGCGAATCGCCTCTTCGAGCACCCGCTGCGCGCCTTTGCTGTCGCCCTCGGAAACCAGCACGTCGGCCATGCCGTCGTACAGCGCCGGCATCATCGGGAACACTTTCAGTGCTTTTTCGTAGACGCCTTTGGCCTGCGCAACCTGACCGCGTTTGAACAGCAATTTGCCCAATCCGGCAAACGCCCAAGGCAATGGCCGGTCGGCAATGATGCTGTCGTAGAGACGCTCCAGCGCTTCGTTCTGGTTCATGTCACGCAGCGCATCGGCGCGGTAACGCAGGCACAAGGGTGAATAGCGGATGTCCTGCTTGCACAGGGCGATGCAGGCATTGAGCACCTCGACCGGTTTACCCCGGTCGAGGGCTTGCAGAATCGGTTTGAGCAGCGTCTTGCGCTGCTCCAGACGTTCCAGGCGCTGGGCCAGGCCTGAGCGGTTGAACGGTTTGGTCAGGTACGCATCCGGCTCGTGCTCCAGAGCACTGAGCACCATCGCCTGACTGGTCTCGGCCGTGACCATGACGAACACGGCTTCATGGCTGATGAGCTTTTCCAGCATCAGGTCTTCGAGGACCTGCTGGCCGTTCTTCTTGCCGTCACCGAGGTGGAAATCCTGCAGGATGAAATCGTAAGACTTCTGCGCACACATCTTCAGCGCCTGCTCACCGGTGTCGGCGGTATCGACATCCTTGACCCCAAGCTCACGCAGCATCGAACGAACGGAACTGCGAAAATCCGAGAAATCATCGACGATCAGAAAACTCTTTTGGTGATACGACAGCATCGAAGATTTCCAGGCAATTGAAGTGAGGGCAATTTCAGGCGCAAAGATGATAGCTGGCGGCCAAATGCTATCAAGGGATTTCGCGCGACATTGAAGTCACCGAGTGGGTTATCGGCCAGAAGTAGCGTTCTCTGAAGCTAATCCTTCAAGATTTCTTGTCCAACGACTGCCGTTTATCCCAGCTCTCAGCCATGAAAAAGCCCCGGCAGATTGCTCTGTTCGGGGCAGTTATGGGTAGCGCTACGAAGCCGTGTTGCCTCGATTAAGAACTTTCTTGCGGGCAAAACAAAAC
Organism: Pseudomonas sp. PB106; assembly: GCF_009764645.1. Classification (GTDB taxonomy): domain Bacteria; phylum Pseudomonadota; class Gammaproteobacteria; order Pseudomonadales; family Pseudomonadaceae; genus Aquipseudomonas. The sequence goes on along the minus strand of NZ_RWIM01000046.1, from coordinate 140 downwards.
CCCAACTGCTTTTGCAATTGGGGTTTCGGAATTTAATCTTGACGATGACCTACTCTCACATGGGGAAACCCCACACTACCATCGGCGATGCATCGTTTCACTGCTGAGTTCGGGATGGGATCAGGTGGTTCCAACGCTCT
>NZ_RWIM01000006.1 GCF_009764645.1 Pseudomonas sp. PB106 | reverse complement strand
GGCAGCTCCTACACAGATCGAGTTCACTGTAGGAGCTGCCGCAGGCTGCGATCTTTTTTGGGATCAGAACCGCGAACCCGGTTCGGAAAGAAACACCAACTCCTCAGCCGTAGATTCCCGCCCCAACACCACATTGCGATGCGGGAACCGGCCAAACCGCTCGATCACTTTCTGATGCCGCTCGGCGTAATCCAGATTGTCGGCAAACACCGCCCGCTCCGCCTCTGGCTGTTCAGCCACCAATTCGATAAATCTGGAAACGGCTTCGTTCTGCACCGCAAGGTTTTCACAGTGTTCGAACACCAGATAAATGAATACGCGCTGAATCGGTTTTAGCTGCCGATCAAAATCTGCGGCAATGCCTTGGGCGACGAGTTTCTGCGCGCGCAGATCACCGGAGAAGGCTTTGGGGGTGTCGCGAAATATCATTCGCGGCAGTTGATCGAGTAGCAGTACCAACGCCAGCCAACCTTCGGGACGTTGCGTCCACTCGGTCAATTCGCCGGCCAGGGCCTGATCGACAAAGACCCCGAAACGCTCACGCGCTTCGAGGTCTTGGCTGTCACGCTTACCGAACCACAACTTGCCCTTGTCAGCCGATATCTCGTCCGGGGATTCGGCTTGTCCGAACCACCAATCGAGCAACGGCTGCCAGGGCGCAGTCATGGTTTATTCCTTGTGGTAGGCCGTCGCGCGTGCGACTTCTTCTTTCGAGCCGAGGAACACCGCTACACGCTGGTGCAGGCCTTCTGGCTGAATATCGAGGATGCGCTGGTGACCGTCGGTGGACGCGCCGCCCGCTTGTTCCACCAGGAACGACATCGGGTTGGCTTCGTACATCAAACGCAGTTTGCCGGGCTTGGATGGCTCCCGGCTGTCACGCGGGTACATGAACAGACCGCCACGGGTCAGGATGCGGTGCACGTCGGCAACCATCGCCGCGACCCAACGCATGTTGTAGTTCTTCTTCAGCGGACCTTCTTCACCGGCCAGTAACTCGCCGACGTAGCGTTGTACCGGGGCTTCCCAGTGACGCTGGTTGGACATGTTGATGGCGAATTCCTGGGTCGATTCAGGAATGGTGATGTTTTCGTGAGTCAGCACGAAGCTGCCCATTTCGCGGTCCAGGGTGAAGCCTTTAACGCCGTCGCCCAAGGTCAGGATCAGCATGGTCTGTGGACCATAGATCGCGTAACCGGCGGCCACTTGCTGGGTGCCTGGCTGCAGGAACGCTTTCTCGTTCAGCGGCTCGTTCTGGCTCAGGTATTCGTTCGGGCAACGCAGTACCGAAAAGATGGTGCCGACCGGGGCGTTGATGTCGATGTTCGAAGAACCGTCCAGTGGGTCGAATACCAGCAGGTACGCGCCTTTCGGGTATTTGCCCGGGATCTGGTAGGCGTTGTCCATTTCTTCGGACGCCATGCCGGCCAGGTGACCGCCCCATTCATTGGCTTCGAGCAGGATCTCATTGGAGATCACGTCGAGCTTCTTCTGCACTTCGCCCTGCACGTTTTCAGTGCCCATGCTGCCCAGAACACCACCCAGGGCGCCTTTGGACACGGCGTGGTTGATCTCCTTGCAGGCACGCGCCACCACTTCGATCAGGAAGCGCAGATCGGCAGGAGTGTTGTTGCTGCGGGTCTGCTCAATCAAATAGCGACTCAGGGTAACGCGGGACATGGACGGCTCCGGTGGAATGGGGGGCTAAAAACCCGCGCAGTTTACAGGGAGTCTGAAACCGTAGCGAGCGAAGACGCCCGGTAACGTGCGTTGGGGTGCATTTGCCTGCATGAGACGTGAATGTGGGGGGAGAGTTCAGGTAGCGGGTTTAGCGTAGACCGGTTCGGGACGGATGGCGCAGGGTGCGCGCGACAGTTTGTGGATTTTTCTCGTCTGATCGGCCGTCATCGCTGGCAAGCCAGCTCCCACAGGATATGGGGTGTACACAAGACAGATGAACAACCGAGATCACTGTGGGAGCTGGCTTGCCAGCGAATGGCGCGCAGCGCCAGCCATTCTCAGGTATTGGTCGGAGGTTTGCGCAACAAGCTAAACGCCATGGCTCCGAGAAAAACCACACTCAACAACAAAACCGCCCACAACCCGATCTTCTTCCAATTGGTCTGCGCCACCGCCGCCGTGGTCGCTGTCGAAGTCTGCGTAGCCACCGCTTCACCCTGAACCACCGCCTTGCCCAACGTCGCCAGTTTCTCCGGTTTGAAATCCGGAATCAGCGTCGCCAACGGCAGATTCGCCGTTTTCACACTTGGACTGCCCAACGCCAAATTGTAAGGCCCTTCCCCCCGCGCGAGGAATATCACCTGAGTCGCCCGCACCGCGTACTTCACGCTCGGCGCTTGCTCACCGAGACCGCCGCCACGCTCGTCCACGGTCAGCTTCAACTGCTGCACGGTCTGCCCGTAGAGCTGCAGCTCGTTCTGCACCACATCCTGCCCATTCTGGGTCAGGCGATAGAGCAAACCATTGCTCAACGTTTGCCACGGCAGACTGCTTTCGCGGCGTCCGGCCAGCGTGACGGGCGCGAGGCTGTTCGGTTGTTTCAGCTCAACCTGCACCCGCTCGACATTGAGCCCCATCGGCAACTGCCAGGTGTATTCCCCGGCCTTGGTGCTGCTGCCCGCCAGCGCTTGCGACCAGACCAACGGCAGCGGCAAATCGCGCGGGTCGCTGCTTTTCAACTGCGCGGCCGTCAGGATCGGCGCCGAATTCGGCGACTCCCACAACAGCCGCACATAACGCGCCGATTGCCCCGGCAATGTCACTTCATGCTGCTCGATGCGTTCATCGGAAAAGGTCAGCCGTGCCACCTGCCCTTCGCCCCACGCTTGCCAATGTTGCAAGTCGTCGCTGGCTTCGATGCTGAAGCGCTGAAAGCCGTCGCGTTCGCTGGTCCAGTCGAGGATCAACTGCTGCAGCGGCGCCTTGATTGCACTGGCGTCGAGCAGCCAACCGCGCAGCACTTCTTCGCCCGCCTCCAGCTGACTCGACGGCTGCACTTCGACCAGCGTGCCGTTGGTGGTCGATTGCACGCGCACGTTCGGCGCGCGTTCGCTGGCGTCGGCGGCGTTGTACAGCGGGAACCACTTCACCTCATGCAACTGACCGTCATCACGGGTTTGCGCCGACTCGCGCGCCAGCGCATAGGCTTGCGGTTCGCCGGCGGCGTTGAACACGCGCAGATCACTGAGATCGGTCTGGCGCGCCTGCAATTGCACGCTCAGCGGCAATTCGAGGCGGTACCACGGGCCGTTGCCGCTCACCGCCAGCGGCACCTGCGTGGCGAAGTCCGCCGGTTTTTCCTGAGCGCCGGCCACCATCACCACGCCCAACGCCAACCAACCCAGATTCAGCATGCGACTCAAGATGAAACTCCTTCGGTGTCCGGGGCCGGTGTGTCCGCCGCCGGTTCAGCGTCAATGCGTTTGGGCGGCAGCGGGGCGAAATAGCCGACCACCAGCAACAACACGCCCACGCCGATAAACGAGACGATCCGGGCGAGGCCGCCACGGTTGCTCAGTTCGACAAAAATCAGTTTGGCGACCACCAGCGCAATCAGCGCCGCGCCGATCAGCCACACTTCGCGACGATGGCGCAGATGGCCGCCGATCATCAAGCCGAGCGCCATCAGCGTCCAGACAATGGACAAGCCGGCCTGCACCAGCATCGAGGCGAGCAGCGTATCCAGCTCAAACGGAATCCCCGCCCAATGGTGCGCGGCGCGAGTGACCAACGCGGTGCAGAAGGCGAAGAGCGAAACTCCGGCGATCAATTGCGTCGCGTAATCGGCGTAGTCCTGACGAATCGACATTTGCGACACCGCACTGCGCGACCACACATAGACGCCGAACAACGCGAACAGCAAGCCCAACTCCAAAGGGTTAAGCAGCGGCACGTACGGCAAAGGTTCGGCGTTGCCATCGCTGACGCCATTCGCCAGCCAGAACCACGCGAGCATCAGCACCGCCAACGGCGCGGCGGCATACAAGCGGTATTCGCGTGCGTACGCTGAGATCGGCCACGGCCAGTTGCGCGGGGCCGCCGCCAGCAGCAGATACAGGCTCGGCAGAATCGCCCAACCCAGCCAGCGCCAGGCGTTGTATTGCTCGGACAACAGCAGCAGGCCATAACGCAATTCCAACGCCAGCACGCCGATCAACAGCCAGCAACCCAGCACATGCGCGGTGCTCAAGGCCCGCGCCGGCAACATCGGCGCCAGGCGGCGCAGACTGAAGAAGTGCAAGGCGAACACTGCCGCCCACGCCAGCCAACCGAAATCGGCCGCCGGGTGATAACGCGAATGCCAGGCAGCGAGCAACACCAGCCCCGCCGCTGGAATCAGCAAGGTGCAGAGCAAGCCCAGCGCCGGCCATTTCAAGCGCAGCGACAGCACCGTCCACAACGCCACGCTGGCGGCAGCGACCAACAACAGCAACGTGCCTTGCAGAGTCGGCGGGGCAAATCTCAACACGTCGCTGACCCACGCCAACGCCCACCAACCGGCGCCCCACACCAGCAACACTTGGGACAGGCGTTGCAAACTCAGCGCATCGAAGGCCGAGGCGTGATTACCCAGTTGCAGGCGCCAGGCACCGATCAGCGCCGCCAGCCCGAGTACCAGCGGTGTCCAGAATCCGCCATGGGCCAAGGGTTTCAGGCCTTCGCTGGACAGTGGCCCGAGCAACTCCGGGCCTGCGAACAAGAACGCCGCACCACCGATCAGTTGCAACAGCAGGCCGAAGACAAAACTCACGCGCTGCTTGAGGTACAGGCTCAGCCAGATGATCAGCAAACCGCTGGCCGCCCACACTGCGCTCGCGGTTTGCCACGGCAGCACGAACAACACCGCCAGATTGATCAGCACCAGACCGGCCAACAGCACCACCGACAGACCGCGCAACAGACGCACATCCGCGCGCACCATGTCATCGCGAGCCGCCAACAGCATGCCGGCGATCAACGCCAAACCGATCAGCGAAGCACTGAGCAAGCCGCTCCAACCGGCGCTGAACACCGCCGCCGAATCTTCGCCTGCGCCTTGCAGACGCAGCAGGAACAGCGCGCCGCCGAGCAACTGCACGGCAAACGCGCTGAACAGGAATGTGCGCGATTGAATCCGCAGGCCGACAAACAACGTTGCCAACCCGGCCAGTGCCCAACTGATCGCCGTGCCTTGGGTAAACAAGAACAGTGGCGCCAGCAAATAGAGGAAGGTCAGGCCCAGACCGGCCAGTACTGGCAGACCTTGGTGCTCCCAGGCCGAAGCCTGTTCCGCCGAGGCCTTGCGCAGTTGATGGAAGCTGAACAGCAACGCCGCACCGAGCATCAGCGCACCCAGCGGAGCGCCGTCGAGCAGACTGCTTTCGCCAATGCGCAATTGACTGAGAAAGGCCAACGCCGAACCCAGTTGCAGCAGCAACGCAAAGGCCCTGGCGAACGGTCGATGCTGACGCAAACCCAGCCAGAAAATCCCCGCACCTTCCACCGCCCATGCCGCCGACGTCCAGCGTGCATCCAGCCCCAGCGGAATCGCCAGACTGGCGAAAATCACCCCGAGCGCCAAACAGGTTTCGCCGAGCAACACCGCGCGGCCGCTCATCAACACCTTGGCCAGCGCCATGTAGATCATGCCCAGCACCAGCGCACTGAACGCCGCAGCAAATTCCAGATGCTGCACCAGCGCAAACTGCAACCCGAAGCCAATGATCGGTGGGCCGAACAGCATGGTCCCGTCGACGTAATCACCCTTGCGCGCCGACCAATGCAGCAGCGCCTCACGGTCGTCATCCGCCGGTGCATCCGGCATGTCGCGCAACTTGCGTCGGGCGAACAGCAGGCCGATGGCGAGGTACATCAGGAAGAACAGAATCAAAAACGGCTCGGTGCTCCACAACAACTCCGGCGTATAGGAACGCAGGCCCCAGGCGAAACCGATGCCGAAGGTGCCGACGAAGCCGATCAGGTTGAGCAGGCGCCAAGCCTTGAACCAGGCAATGGCGAGAATGCCGGCGTTGAGCAAGGCAAAATAACTGAACAGCGCGACGTGGTTGCCGGCGCCAGTCGAGGTCAGGATCGGCGCGGCGAATCCACCCAGCGCGGCGACGGCGGCCAGCGCCAGCGAATCTTGGGTGACGGCCAGAATCGCCGAAAACACCGTCACCGCGACCAGCAATCCCAGCGCAGCAGACGGATCGAGCAACGGATGCAGACGCATCGCCGCAAACACCGTCAGGTACAGCACGGCAATCCCGGTGCCTTGCAGCATCAACGCATAACTGGCGTTGCGTCGCCGCAACCACCAGCCCAGCGCCAGCAAGCCCAACGCGGCAGCCGCCACGCCGGCGTAACGCACTTCAATCGGCACCACCATGCCTTCGGTGGCGTAACGCAGCAGGAACGCCAGACCGAAAAACAGCAGCACCACGCCAACGCGCAGCACCGTGTTGCCACCGAACAACCAATTGCGCGCAGCACTGATGCCGCGTTCGATCAGGTTCGGGCCACGGGGCTCCGCAGGGTTTGAAGGTTCGGGCGTGACGGCGTCGAGGCGCCAGACCTCGGCGGGCAGCGGTTGGCTGGTTTCGCTGGCGACGGCGTAAAGCGGTTCGAGTTCGGGTGGCAGTTCCCAGACCAGTTCCGGTGCCGGGGCGTCTTCCGTTGCCTTGACGGGCTCTATGATGGGCTCGGCGACAGGTTCCACGCTTGGCAGTGGCACCGCATGAGACGGCGAGCCCTCCAGCACAAACAGACGTTGCGCGACGCCTTGCAGGGCTTCCTTCACCTGTTCAAATTGTCGCTGTTGCTCCGCCATCTGAGAGCCAAGCCGCGCGATGCGGATTGTCTGCCCGATCGCCAGCCCCAGCAACGCGCCCAACAGCGCGTCACTGAGCGACTCGTCGAGCAGCCAGCCGAGCACCAGCCCGATCAACATGAACATCCATTGCATGGTCGATATCCCTAAGCGCGAAGGCTAATCCGGGAAGATTAGCGCAGCCTGACCCAAAAAGATCGCAGCCTGCGGCAGCTCCTACAGGGTTACGTGAACACCTGTGTAGGAGCTG
>NZ_RWIM01000045.1 GCF_009764645.1 Pseudomonas sp. PB106 | reverse complement strand
TCGCAGCCTTCGGCAGCTCCTACATGGCAAAGCTGTACAGCTTGTAGGAGCTGCCGAAGGCTGCGATCTTTTGCTTTCAGGCTTTACGCCAATTCAAAATCACCAGCGTCAGAACCCCCGCAACAATCCCCCAAAACGCCGAACCAATGGAAAACAGCGTCAGCCCTGACGCCGTGACCATGAAGGTAATCAGCGCCGCCTCCCGTTCCTTCACTTCGGTCATGGCAATGCTCAAGCCATTGATGATCGAGCCGAACAGCGCCAACGCAGCAATCGACAGCACCAGTTCCTTGGGCAGCGCGGCAAACAGTGCGGCCAATGTGGCGCCGAACACCCCGGCAATCCCGTAGAAAATCCCGCACCAGACCGCTGCGGTGTAGCGTTTGTTGCGATCTTCGTGGGCGTGCGGCCCGGTGCAGATCGCCGCGCTGATGGCCGCGAGGTTAATGCCGTGAGAGCCGAACGGTGCCAGCAACAGTGAAGCAATGCCGGTGGTGGTGATCAGCGGCGAGGCCGGGACGTTGTAGCCATCGGCGCGTAACACCGCGATGCCAGGCATGTTCTGCGAGGTCATCGCCACCACGAACAGCGGAATGCCGATGCTGATGGTCGCCGCCAGCGAGAAGTGCGGCGTGGTCCATACCGGTGTTGCCAGTTCCAGATGAAAACCGCTGAAGTCGAGCAAACCCATGAAGCCCGACAGCGCAGTACCGATCAGCAGCGCGGCGAGCACCGCGTAACGCGGCGACAGGCGTTTGACCAGCAGATAAGTAAAAAACATCCCCAATACCAGGCCGGTTCGGTGCTGCGCGGCGACGAAAATTTCGCTGCCGATCTTGAACAGGATTCCCGCCAGCAGTGCCGCCGCCAGTGAGGCCGGGATCTTTTTCACCAGCCGTTCGAAGCTGCCGGTCAGCCCGCAGATCGTCACGAGCACCGCGCAGGTGATGTAAGCGCCGATGGCCTCGCCATAGCTCACACCGCCGAGGCTGGTGATCAGCAATGCCGCACCGGGCGTCGACCAGGCGATGGTGATCGGTGTGCGATAGCGCAGCGACAGGCCGATCGAACACACCGCCATGCCAATCGAAATCGCCCAGATCCACGAGGAAATCTGCCCGCTGGTCAGGCCCGCCGCTTGCCCGGCCTGGAACATCAGCACCAAGGAGCTGGTGTAGCCGGTCATCATCGCGATGAACCCGGCGACGATGGCCGAGGGCGACGTGTCGGCCAGTGGACGGAGTTGAGTGTGGGTGGCGTCGTTCATGACGGCGGTGTTCCTTATACCAATGAAGATGTCCGCCACAGCGCAAACCCTTGTAGGAGCTGCCGAAGGCTGCGATCTCTTGATCTTGCTTCTCAAAGTCAAAAGATCGCAGCCTTCGGCAGCTCCTACAGGGGAGGCGGTGTTCTGGCGACGGATTCTGTGATCAAGCCTAAACTCATTCGTAACGGATCGTTGCAATACAGCCGAAGTCACAAATTGCCGTACAGTCGTGTTGCCACCTTTCATTGTGTACAATCGCGCTGTTTTTTACGCGATACTTGCCAGCGACCTACTGTGCCGTATTACAGTCACGGTCTATTCGCCGCAGTTCTCCCGACTCGAGTGCCCATGAACGAACAGTTGCAACCCCTCAAGAAACAACCGCGAGCAGGCAAAGCCGGCCGCAGCGGAACCCAGGACGATATTGTCTACGCGCATATCTTCGAGGCCATCCTCGAACAGCGTCTGGCGCCCGGCACCAAGTTGAGCGAAGAAGCGCTGGGGGAAATCTTTGGGGTCAGCCGCACCATCATTCGCCGCGCGCTGTCGCGTCTGGCCCATGAAGGCGTCGTGCTGTTGCGGCCCAACCGTGGCGCTGTCGTCGCCAGCCCGAGCGTTGAAGAAGCGCGTCAGGTGTTCATGGCCCGTCGTCTGGTCGAGCGCGCGATCACTGAACTGGCCGTGCTGCACGCCACCGCCGAGCAAATCGCCGAATTGCGCCAGATGGTCAACGATGAGCGCGACAGTTTCTCTCGCGGCGATCGCGGCGCCGGCATTCGTCTGTCGGGCGAATTCCACCTGAAACTGGCCGAAGCGGCGAAAAACGCGCCGCTGGTGAGTTTCCAGCGCAGCCTGGTTTCGCAGACCTCGCTGATCATTGCCCAATACGAAAGCGGCAACCGTTCGCACTGCTCGTATGACGAACACACGCAGTTGATCGATGCCATCGAAAAGCGCGACGGCGAGCTGGCGGTGAACCTGATGATGCATCACATGGATCACATCGACAGCAAGCTCAACCTCGACGAGGAAGGTGCGTCGGATGATCTGCATGCAGTGTTCTCGCATTTGCTGCAGACCAAGAAGCCTGGGCGTCCTGCGGCCAAGCTCTAACTGACCAATAGAAAAATCCCCCGCAGCTCAAAAAAGTTGCGGGGGATTTTTTGTGCCTGTCAGATCGTTCCCACGCTCTGCGTGGGAATGCCTCTGGGGACGCTCCGCGTCCAGTGAAGCGGAGCGTCACGGGCTGCATTCCCACGCAGAGCGTGGGAACGATCATGGGGCGGGGAAAGCTCAGCGCTGATGCACCAGCGCACCCGCCGCATACGTCTGCTGCACCGTGCGGTCATCGCCCAACGTCATCAACACAAACAACGACTCGGCAATGTTATTGGCCTGCTTCAAGCGGTAGCTCAACAGCGGCGTGGCGTTGTAATCCAGCACCACGAAGTCGGCGTCGGAACCCGGTTGCAGATTGCCGATCTTGTCTTCCAGACGCAGCGCCCGCGCACCACCCAATGTCGCCAGATACAACGACTTGAACGGGCTCAGTCGCGCGCCTTGCAGCTGCATCACCTTGTACGCTTCGTTCAGCGTCTGCAGCAGCGAGAAACTGGTGCCGCCACCAACGTCAGTGCCCAGGCCGACGTTCAACTTGTGCTTCTCGGCCATCGGCAAATTGAACAAGCCGCTGCCGAGGAAGAAGTTCGAAGTCGGGCAGAACGAGATCGCCGAGCCGGTTTCCGCCAGACGCGCGCATTCGTCGTCGCACAGGTGCACACCGTGGGCGAACACCGAGCGCTCGCCGAGCAGCTTGTAGTGATCGTAAACGTCGAGGTAGCCCTTGCGCTCTGGGAACAGCTCCTTGACCCACTCGATTTCCTTGAGGTTCTCGCTGATGTGGGTCTGCATGTACAGATCCGGGTATTCGGTCAGCAGTTGGCCGGCGAGGGTCAGTTGTTCCGGGGTGCTGGTCGGGGCGAAGCGCGGGGTCACTGCGTAGTGCAGACGGCCCTTGCCGTGCCAGCGTTCGATCAGCGCCTTGCTTTCGACGTAGCTCGATTCAGCGGTGTCGGTCAGATAATCCGGGGCGTTGCGATCCATCATCACCTTGCCGGCGATCATGCGCAGGTCGAGCTTCTCGGCCGCTTCGAACAGCGAGTTCACCGACTGCGGGTGCACGCTGCCGAACACCAGTGCAGTGGTGGTGCCGTTGCGCAGCAGTTCCTTGATGAAGATGTCGGCGACTTCGTCGGCGTGCGCCTTGTCGCCGAACTGGCTTTCGCACGGGAAGGTGTAGGTGTTCAGCCAGTCGAGCAGTTGCTCACCGTAGGCGCCGACCATGCCGGTTTGCGGAAAGTGAATGTGCGTGTCGATGAAGCCCGGGGTGATCAACGCGTCTTGGTAATGCTCGATTTCGATGTCCGCAGGCAGCGTCGGCAGCAGGTCACTGGCGTGGCCGAGGGCGCTGATCTTGCCGCCATCGACCACCAGCAGGCCGTCCTCGAAATACTCGTAGGAGGCTTCGATCCCGACTTCGGCGGGGTCGGCGATGCTGTGCAGGATGGCGGCGCGGTAGGCTTTGCGAGTCAGAGGCATGAGGGTTCTCTAATCAGTTTGAGGCTTTGAGTTTGGCGGCCTGACTGCGCCGCGAAACCGGCAGCAGTTTGGCAATCGGTTCGGCGCTGGCAGTCTGCTGGCCGAAGTTGGCGTTGTAAGTGGCGATGATTTCGCCAGCGATGGAGATGGCGATTTCCACAGGCAGTTTGCCTTTGACTTCGCCGATGCCCATCGGGCAGCGCATGCGTTGTACGACGCCGCTGTCGAAACCGCGATCACGCAAACGGTGTTCGAACTTCGCGCGTTTGGTCTTCGAACCGATGAGGCCGAAATAGGCGAAGTCGTTGCGCTTGAGAATCGCGGCAGTGAGTTCAAGGTCGAGCTGATGGTTGTGGGTCATGACGATGCAATAACTGCCGGCAGGCAGGTCATCGATTTCATCCACAGGCTCTTCGGCGACGATTTTACGCACGCCGTGGGGGATGTGTTCGGGGAATTCGGCATCCCGCGAGTCGATCCAGCGTACCCGGCAGGGCAGGCTGGCGAGCAATGGCACGAGGGCGCGGCCGACGTGGCCGGCACCGAACACGGCGATTTGCGCCTGCACCTGGCCCATCGGTTCGAACAGCAACACGGTGGCGCCGCCGCAGCACTGGCCCAGGCTGGCGCCGAGGCTGAAACGCTCCAGATGGGTGTCCTGCTTGCCGCTGGCGAGCATTTCGCGGGCGATCTGCATGGCTTTGTATTCCAGGTGCCCGCCACCGATGGTGTCGAAGCTCTGGTTAGCGCTGATGACCATTTTCGAGCCGGCGTTGCGTGGCGTCGAGCCGAGTTCTTCGATGATCGTCACCAGAACGCAGGGTTCGCCCTGGTTCTGCAGGTCGGCGAGGGCGTCGATCCAGTTGTACATACACACCTCTCAGATCGTTCCCACGCTCTGCGTGGGAATGCATCACTGGACGCTCCGCGTCCGCTGTTCAGGATGCGACGCGGAGCGTCGCGGGCTGCATTCCCACGCAGAGCGTGGGAACGATCATCAAACAACCTCGGTTTCAGCTTCGACGGTTTTCACCGCTTTCAGCTGACGCATCTGCTCACAACCCCACAACACTCGCTCCGGCGTTGCCGGCGCATCGATCTGCGGCTGATGCTTGTAATCACCGAGGCTCGCCACCGCATCCTTGATCGCGCACCACGAAGCAATCCCGAGCATGAACGGCGGTTCACCGACAGCCTTCGAATGGAACACGGTGTCTTCCGGGTTCTTGCGGTTTTCCACCAGCTTCACCCGCAGATCCAGCGGCATGTCCGCCACCGCCGGGATCTTGTAGCTGGCAGGGCCGTTGGTCATCAGCTTGCCTTTGTTGTTCCAGACCAGCTCTTCCATGGTCAGCCAGCCCATGCCTTGGATGAAGCCACCCTCGACCTGACCGATGTCGATGGACGGGTTCAGCGAGGCGCCGACGTCGTGAAGGATGTCGGTACGCAGCATTTTGTATTCGCCGGTCAGGGTGTCGACGATCACTTCGCAGCACGCCGCACCGAAGGCGAAGTAGTAGAACGGACGGCCACGGGCCTGGCTGCGGTCGTAATAGATTTTCGGGGTCTTGTAGAAGCCGGTGCTCGACAGCGACACCTGATTGAAATACGCCTGCTGGATCAGCGCTTCAAAGGTCAGGATATGGTCGCGAACACGCACGTGGCCGTTGTGGAATTCAACATCTTCCTCAGTGACTTTGTAGTGACGCGCAGCGAATTCGATCAGACGTTTCTTGATGATTTCTGCCGCGTTCTGCGCCGCTTTACCGTTCAGGTCAGCGCCACTGGAAGCCGCGGTCGGCGAGGTGTTTGGCACCTTGTCGGTGTTGGTCGCGGTGATCTGCACGCGGTCCATTTCCACTTGGAACACTTCGGCCACAACCTGCGCGACTTTGGTGTTCAGGCCCTGGCCCATCTCGGTGCCGCCATGGTTGAGGTGGATGCTGCCGTCGGTGTAGATGTGGATCAGTGCACCGGCCTGGTTCAAGAAGCTCGCGGTGAAGGAAATGCCGAATTTCACCGGGGTCAGCGCCAGGCCTTTTTTCAGGATCGGGCTGTTGGCGTTGTAGCGACGGATTGCTTCGCGGCGTTCGTGATACTGGCTGCTTTCTTCCAGTTCGGCGGTCATCTCTTCGAGCATGTTGTGCTCGACGGTCTGGTAGTAATGGGTGACGTTGCGCTCAGTCTTGCCGTAATAGTTGGCCTTGCGCACAGCGAGCGGATCGAGCTGGAGGTGACGGGCAATTGCGTCCATCACTTCTTCGATTGCGACCATGCCTTGCGGACCACCGAAACCACGGTAGGCGGTGTTCGACGCGGTGTTGGTCTTGCAGCGGTGACCGTTGATGGTCGCGTCGCCCAGGTAGTACGAGTTGTCCGAGTGGAACATCGCCCGGTCAACGATGGAGGCGGACAAGTCCGGCGAGCAGCCGCAGTTGCCGGCCAGGTCCATGTTGATCCCGTGCAGGCGCCCGGTGCTGTCGAAGCCGACGTCGTATTCGACGTAGAACGGGTGACGTTTGCCGGTCATCAGCATGTCTTCGACGCGCGGCAGGCGCATCTTGGTCGGCTGCCCGGTGAGGTGCGCAACCACCGCGCACAGGCACGCCGGGCTGGCGGCTTGAGTTTCCTTGCCACCGAAACCACCGCCCATGCGGCGCATGTCGACAACGATTTTGTTCATCGACACGTCGAGCACTTCGGCGACCAGTTTCTGCACTTCGGTCGGGTTCTGCGTCGAGCAGTAGACGATCATGCCGCCGTCTTCGGTCGGCATCACCGAGGAAATTTGTGTTTCGAGGTAGAAGTGTTCCTGGCCGCCAATGTGCAGCGTGCCTTGAATGCGGTGTTCAGCGGTCGCCAGTGCCGAGACCGAATCGCCACGCTGGTGGGTGTGGCTATCGAGCACGAAATGGCGTTTGCGCAGGGCTTCGACCACGTCGAGCACAGGTTCGAGATCTTCGTATTCGATGATCGCGGCCATCGCCGCTTTGCGTGCGGTTTCCAGATCTTTCGCCGCGACGGCGAGCACCGGTTGACCAACGAACTGCACGTCATCGATGGCCAGCAGCGGGTCGCCCGGCATCAACGGGCCGATGTCTTTCAGGCCTGGTACGTCTTCGTGGGTGATGGCGATGCGTACGCCTTCGAAGGCGTAGCACGGCGAGGTGTCGATGCTGATGATTTTCGCGTGGGCGCGATCCGACATGCGTGCATACAGGTGCAACTGGTTGGGGAATTCCAGGCGGTCATCAATGTACTGCGCTTCACCGGACACATGCTTGGCGGCGCTGTCGTGCTTGACGCTGCGGCCGACACCGGAGGTCAGGTCCTTGGCGAACAATTCAGCCAGTTCAGCTTGAGTTTTCTCTACGCCGTGATGGTTAGACATAAGCGGTCACCCGAGTCTCGATGTGCGGTGTTTGCAGTTCGATGAAGTATTTGCGCAGCAGGTTTTGCGCGCTGAGCAGGCGATATTCCTTGCTGGCGCGGAAATCCGAGAGCGGGGTGAAGTCTTCGGCCAGCGCAGCGCAAGCGCGTTCGATCACGGCGCTGTTGAAGGGCTGACCGACCAGCATGGCTTCACAATGTGCCGCCCGTTTCGGGATCGCGGCCATGCCGCCGAAGGCCATGCGCGCATCGGTGATCACGCCGTTTTCCACGCGCAGGTTGAACGCGGCGCAGACGGCGGAGATGTCATCGTCCAGACGCTTGGAGACTTTGTAGGCGCGGAACAACTGTTCAGCCGTGGCGCGCGGGACGATGATCTTCTCGATGAACTCACTTTCCTGACGGGCCGTGACCTTGTAGTCGATGAAGTAATCGTCGAGGTTCAGGGTGCGGCGGGTTTCGCCTTTGCACAGCACCACTTGCGCGCCGAGGGCGATCAGCAGCGGTGGCGAGTCACCGATTGGCGAGGCGTTGCCGATGTTGCCGCCGAGGGTGCCCTGGTTGCGGATTTGCAGGGAGGCGAAGCGGTGCAGCAGTTCGCCGAAGTCCGGGTACTCGGCGTTCAACGCTTCGTAGCAGTCGGAGAGGGCAGTGGCGGCGCCGATTTCGATGCGGTCATCAAAGGTTTCGATGCGCTTCATTTCCGCGACGTTGCCAACGTAGATCATCACCGGCAGGGTGCGGTGGAACTGCGTGACTTCCAGTGCCAGATCGGTACCGCCGGCGAGCAGACGCGCTTGTGGATAAGCGTCATAAAGGTCGGCCAGATCGGCGACGGTCAGCGGCACCAGGCAGCGTTTGTCGCCGCTGTTGAGTTCGCCGATATCGGTCGGGGCAATGGCCTTGAGGCGCGCGATGGTTTCAGCTTCGCGGGCGTCGAACTGATCCGCTTGCTTGCCGCAGCACGATTGCTCGGCAGCCGCCAGAATCGGCCGGTAACCGGTGCAGCGGCAGAGGTTGCCGGCCAGCGCTTCGTGGGCCTTGGCGTGATCGGGCGCATCGCTGTTCTTTTGCAGGGCGAACAGCGACATGACGAAACCGGGGGTGCAGAAACCGCACTGCGAGCCATGGCACTCGACCATGGCTTTCTGCACGCTGTGCAATTCGCCTTTGTGCTTGAGGTCTTCGACGCTGATCAATTGTTTGCCGTGCAGCGACGAAACAAAGGTCAGGCACGAGTTGAGGCTGCGATAGCGAATGTGTTCGCGGCCAGCGTCATCCGTCTGCAACTCGCCGACCACTACGGTGCACGCGCCGCAGTCACCGCTGGCGCAACCTTCTTTGGTGCCCGATTTACCAACGTGTTCACGCAGGTAATTGAGCACAGTCAGATTCGGGTCCAGGGCGTGCTCGCTACGGAGTTCCTGGTTAAGTAAAAACTGGATCACGGAAGGCCTCGCAGACTCATTATTGTTGTTAACCGACGTGAACCGAATTTAGCAGGTCTGACTTTTCGGTCAATGGTTTTCTGACTTAAAGGTCAGGAAAATGCATTTCGTCGATCAACAACGTGTCTATTCAGTATTGACCCTCATCGGTCGCCCTGGTTTTTTGTTTGGTTTTCAAAAGAAAACTGCGGGAATCGTGCCAAAAACCGCTGAGTGGGCACTCCGCCATGAGCCCGCATTTGCGCTACACTGCGCCGCTTGTGCAGATCGATAGAGTTTGAAGGACAACCATGACGTTCAAGGCGCCGGACAGCCTCGCCGAGCAAATCGCTCACCACCTCGCCGAACGCATCATTCGTGGCGAAATGAAGCCGGGAGAGCGCATCCAGGAACAGAAGGTCACGCTGGCGCTCAATGTCAGCCGCGGCTCGGTCCGCGAAGCCCTGCTGATCCTCGAACGCCGTCACCTGATCGCGATCCTGCCGCGCCGTGGCGCGCACGTCACCGAACTGACGCCGCACAAGGTGCAGAGCCTGTGCACGCTGATGAGCGAGCTGTACATCCTGCTCGGCAACTCGGTGGCCAACGGCTGGCAAGTACAGTCGGACATGGCGCCGTTCGTGCAGATCCAGCAGCGCCTGACCACCAGCTACGAGCGTCAGGACATCCGCAGCTTCGTCGACGACAGTTTCGCCGTGATGCGCGCCGCCTATCCGTTCGCCAACAACCCGTACCTGCAAGAGACCGTCGAGAATCTGCAACCGGCCATGAGCCGCGCGTATTTCCTCGCCCTCGAACAGCGCAAGGCCTCAATGAGCGAGTTCCTCGAACTGTTCGAACGCTTGCTGGCTGCCGTGCTCGCCCGTGATTTGCCGCAGATCCGCATCGTGCTGACGGCTTACGCCCAGCGCAGCTGCGATCTGGTGGTGTCTGCCCTGACGGTCGCCTAAGCGTGCGGCTCAAGTGCATTAAACTGGCGGGATTCAAATCCTTCGTCGACCCGACCACGGTGAACTTCCCCAGTAACATGGCGGCGGTCGTCGGGCCGAACGGTTGCGGCAAGTCGAACATCATCGACGCCGTCCGCTGGGTAATGGGCGAAAGCTCAGCGAAAAACCTGCGTGGCGAGTCGATGACCGACGTCATCTTCAACGGCTCGACCAGCCGCAAACCGGTAAGTCAGGCCAGTATCGAACTGGTCTTCGACAACTCCGACGGCACCTTGCTGGGCGAATACGCGGCCTACGCGGAAATCTCGATTCGCCGCAAAGTGACCCGCGACAGCCAGACCACTTACTACCTCAACGGCACCAAATGCCGTCGTCGCGATATCACCGATATCTTCCTCGGCACCGGTCTCGGCCCGCGCAGCTATTCGATCATCGAGCAGGGGATGATCTCCAAGCTGATCGAATCCAAGCCGGAAGACCTGCGCAACTTCATCGAAGAAGCCGCCGGCATCTCTAAATATAAAGAGCGCCGTCGCGAGACCGAAAACCGCATCCGTCGCACCCACGAAAACCTCGCGCGTCTGACTGACCTGCGCGAAGAGCTCGAGCGGCAACTCGAACGCCTGCACCGCCAGGCCGAAGCGGCGAAGAAATATCAGGAATTCAAAGCCGAAGAGCGCCAGCTCAAGGCGCAATTGTCGGCCTTGCGCTGGCAGGATCTGAATGATCAGGTCGGCCAGCGCGAGTCGATCATCGGCACTCAGGAAATCAGTTTCGAAGCGCTTGTCGCCGAGCAGCGCAATGCCGATGCGGCCATCGAACGCTTGCGCGACGGGCACCATGACTTGTCCGAGCGCTTCAATCTGGTGCAAGGGCGCTTCTATTCGGTCGGCGGCGATATCGCCCGGGTCGAGCAGAGCATCCAGCACGGTCAGCAACGTCTGCGGCAGTTGCAGGACGATCTGAAAGAAGCCGAGCGCGCGCGCCTTGAAACCGAATCCCATCTGGGCCACGACCGCACGTTGCTGCTGACCCTCGGCGAAGAGCTGGACATGCTCACCCCCGAGCAGGAAGTCACCAGCGCCGCTGCCGAAGAAGCCGCCGCTGCGCTAGAAGATTCCGAATCGGTCATGCATGGCTGGCAGGAACAGTGGGACGCCTTCAACCTGACTGCCGCCGAACCGCGTCGTCAGGCCGAGGTGCAGCAGTCGCGCATCCAGCAGCTGGAAACCAGCATGGAGCGCCTCGCTGATCGGCAGAAACGCCTCGGCGAAGAGCGCGCGTTGCTCTCGGCTGACCCGGAAGACGCGGCGATCATGGAGCTCAACGAGCAGCTCGCCGAGTCCGAAGCGACCCTCGAAGATCTGCAGACCAGTGAAGAAGCCCAGGTCGAAAAACTTGAACAACTGCGCCAGGAATTGCAGCAGGCGCTGACCGCGCAGCAACAGGCGCAGGGCGACTTGCAGCGCCTCAACGGTCGCCTGGCGTCCCTGGAAGCCTTGCAGCAAGCCGCGCTCGATCCGGGCACCGGCACCGCCGAATGGCTGAAGGAACACAACCTCGCCGAGCGTCCGCGCCTGGCCGAAGGACTGAAGGTCGAGGCCGGTTGGGAACTGGCGGTGGAAACCGTGCTCGGCGCTGATCTGCAGGCGGTGCTGGTCGACGATTTCAGCGGTTTCGATTTGTCCGGTTTTACCCAAGGCGATCTGCGCCTGCTTAGCCCGGCCAGCGATGGCGTGCGGGTGGCGGGCAGCTTGCTGGACAAGGTTGATGCGCAGATCGATCTGTCGCCGTGGCTCGGTCAGGTCAAACCGGTCGACAGCCTTGAGCAGGCCTTGGCTATGCGCGGGCAGTTGAGCGCCGGCGAGAGCCTGATCAGCCGTGACGGTTACTGGGTCGGTCGGCATTTCCTGCGCGTACGTCGGGCCAGCGAAGCGGAAAGCGGAATGCTCGCTCGCGGCCAGGAAATCGAAGACCTGCACCTCGAACGCGAAGAGAAAGAAGCCACGGTCGAGGCCATGGAAACCCGTCTGCAAACCCTGCGCGCGCAACAGCGTCAGCAGGAAAACGGCCGCGAACATTTGCGTCGTTTGCTGCAAGACGAAGCGCGTCAGCAAGGCGAATTGAAAGCACAATTGTCCGCCGGCAAAGCCAAGGCTGAACAGCTGACATTGCGCCGTACCCGTCTCGATGAAGAGCTGGTCGAACTCGGCGAACAACGCGAGCTTGAGCACGAACAAGTCGGCGAAGCGCGCTTGCAATTGCAGGAAGCGCTGGATGCCATGGCGCTGGACACCGAACAGCGCGAGTTGCTGCTGGCCCAGCGCGACAGCCTGCGCGAACGCCTCGATCGCGTGCGTCAGGAAGCGCGGCAGCACAAGGATCATGCGCATCAATTGGCCGTACGTCTCGGCTCGTTGCGCGCGCAGCACGACTCCACGCGTCAGGCGCTCGAGCGTCTGGAAATGCAGGCCGAGCGCCTCACTGAAAAACGTGAACAGTTGAGTCTGAATCTGGAGGAGGGCGAGGCGCCGCTGGAAGAGCTGCGCCTGAAGCTCGAAGAGCTGCTCGACAAGCGCATGACCGTCGACGAGGAACTCAAGACTGCACAGATCGCTCTCGAAGATGCCGACCGCGAATTGCGCGACGCCGAAAAACGCCGAACCCAGGCCGAACAGCAATCACAATTGATTCGCGGCCAGCTCGAACAGCAACGCATGGAATGGCAAGCCCTGACCGTGCGCCGCAAGGCTTTGCAGGATCAATTGCTCGAAGACGGCTACGATCTTAACGGCGTGCTCGCGACATTAACCGCGCAAGCCAGTGAACGCGAAGCCGAAGAAGAACTCGAACGCATCAGCGCGCGGATTCAGCGCCTGGGCGCGATCAACCTCGCGGCCATCGACGAATACACGCAACAATCCGAGCGTAAACGTTATCTGGATGCGCAGGACGCCGATCTGGTCGAAGCGCTGGAGACCCTCGAGAACGTTATTCGCAAGATCGACAAGGAAACCCGCAACCGCTTCAAAGATACCTTTGATCAGATCAATGGCGGTTTACAGGCACTTTTTCCAAAAGTTTTCGGTGGTGGACGGGCGTATTTGGAACTGACGGGCGAAGATCTACTCGATACAGGGGTAACGATCATGGCGCAGCCGCCAGGGAAGAAGAACAGCACCATCCATTTGCTCTCCGGCGGGGAAAAAGCCCTGACCGCGCTGGCACTGGTTTTTGCCATCTTCAAGTTGAACCCGGCGCCGTTCTGCATGCTCGATGAGGTTGACGCACCGCTGGATGACGCTAACGTTGGACGCTACGCACGCTTGGTCAAAGAGATGTCGCAGACCGTGCAGTTCATCTATATCACCCACAACAAGATCGCCATGGAAATGGCCGAGCAGTTGATGGGCGTAACGATGCATGAACCGGGTTGTTCGCGACTGGTAGCTGTGGATGTCGAGGAGGCGATGGCGATGGTGGACGCCTGAGTCAGCGTGGTGTCGGACAGGGATGAGAAGGTTGTAGGACTTTTTTACCGGGTTCGACTTGCTGGCCAATCGACATATTCGCGCAAGCCAATGAGACAGACGGTGTAAAGTTGTCTTTGGTCGTGCTAGTTTAATGTCAATTTTTCGTATACGTGGGCAAAACGCCTGTCAGAACATAGAGTTGGCGCCACGTTTTAAAGCGGTTTGCACAATGTAAACCCCTTATTTTTCAGCATTTTTTATAGAGGCACGGGATTACATGGAAATCGGTCTGCGCGAGTGGCTGATCGTCATCGGCATCATTGTGATAGCCGGTATTCTTTTTGATGGCTGGCGCCGTATGCGCGGCGGCAAGGGAAAACTGAAGTTCCGTCTTGACCGAAGTCTGTCCAACCTGCCGGACGAGGACACCAGCGCCGAGCTGTTGGGCCCGGCCCGCGTGCTGGACACGCATAAAGAGCCGCAGCTGGACGAACACGATTTGCCGTCGGTGAGCATGCCGGCCCGCGAAGCACGCGAGCCTCGCGAAACCGCCTCGAAACGTGGCAAGCGCGGCAAAGGTTCGGCGCAGGGCGACTTGAACCTGGATCTGGATCTGGACGACGGCCCGAGCTTCAGCAGCCGTGACGACGATTTCGTTGAAGACACCAAGCCTGCGCCAGCGGCGGTCGACAAAGACCAGCCACAAGCGGAAGAAGTGCTGGTGATCAGCGTGATCTGCCGTGACGCTGCCGGCTTCAAAGGCCCGGCGCTGTTGCAGAACATTCTGGAAAGCGGTCTGCGTTTTGGCGAGATGGATATTTTCCACCGTCACGAAAGCATGGCCGGCAACGGTGAAGTGCTGTTCTCCATGGCCAATGCGGTCAAGCCGGGCATTTTTGATCTGGACGACATCGATCATTTCAGCACCCCGGCGGTGAGCTTCTTCCTCGGCTTGCCAGGCCCGCGTCATCCGAAGCAAGCCTTCGATGTGATGGTGGCTGCAGCACGCAAGCTGTCGCAGGAATTGAATGGCGAGCTGAAAGATGACCAACGCAGCGTTCTGACCGCTCAAACGATCGAGCACTACCGTCAGCGCATCGTCGAATTCGAACGCCGCGCCTTGACCCAGAAGCGCTAAGGCCAGATCAAAAGATCGCAGCCTGCGGCAGCTCCTACAAAGGATCGCGATCCTGTAGGAGCTGTCGAGTGCAACGAGGCTGCGATCTTTTAAGGATGAAACTGGAGCAGCCTCGGCTGCTCTTTTGCTTTATGAGAGAACACCCATGACCGCCGCCAAAAACCGCATCCTAGAACTGCGCGCTGAACTCGATCAGCACAACTACCGTTACCACGTCCTCGACGAGCCGAGCATTCCGGACGCCGAGTACGACCGGTTGTTCCACGAGCTCAAGGCGCTGGAAGCGGCCAATCCGGAATTGATCACCAGCGACTCGCCGACCCAGCGCGTCGGCAGTGTGGCGCTGACCGCGTTCACTCAGGTGCGTCACGAAGTGCCGATGCTCAGCCTCGGCAACGCCTTCGAAGAAACCGACATGCGTGAGTTCGATCGCCGTGTCACCGAAGGTCTGGATGTCCCCGCTGGCGATCTGTTCGGTGGCGGCGCGGCGGTGGAGTACAGCTGTGAACCGAAACTCGATGGCCTGGCGGTCAGCCTGCTTTATGAGAATGGTGTATTGGTGCGCGGCGCCACGCGGGGCGACGGCACCACGGGCGAAGACATCAGCGTCAACGTGCGCACCGTGCGCAACATTCCGCTGAAGCTGCACGGCGAAGGCTGGCCGGCGACGCTGGAAGTGCGCGGTGAAGTGTTCATGTCCAAGGCCGGCTTCGAGCGCCTCAACGCCTCGCAGCTGGAAGTTGGCGGCAAGACCTTCGCCAACCCGCGCAACGCTGCTGCCGGCAGCTTGCGTCAGCTGGATTCGAAGATCACCGCCAACCGTCCACTGGAATTCTGCTGCTACGGCATCGGCCAGGTCTCCCACGATATTTCCGACACCCACATCGGCAACCTCAAGCAGTTGCAGAAGTGGGGCATGCCGATCAGCCACGAACTGAAACTGGCCAAAGGCATCGACGAATGCCTGGATTACTACCGCGATATTGGTGCGCGTCGTAACGATCTGGGCTACGAAATCGATGGTGTGGTGTTCAAGGTCAACAGCATTGCCGATCAGCGCGAACTGGGCTTCCGCGCTCGCGAGCCGCGCTGGGCCATCGCACATAAATTCCCGGCGATGGAAGAACTCACCGAATTGCTCGATGTGGAATTTCAGGTCGGTCGCACCGGTGCTGTCACGCCAGTCGCACGTCTGAAGCCGGTCAAGGTGGCCGGCGTCACCGTGGCCAACGCCACGCTGCACAACATGGACGAAGTTGCGCGCCTGGGCCTGATGATCGGCGACACCGTGATTATTCGCCGCGCCGGTGACGTGATCCCGCAAGTGGTGCAAGTGGTGCTCGAACGGCGCCCGGAACACGCGCGAGCGGTGCAGATCCCCGAGAGCTGCCCGGTGTGTGGTTCCCACGTCGAGCGCACGCAACTGATTAAACGCAGCAAGGGCAAGGAAACCGTCAGCGAAGGCGCGGTGTATCGCTGCGTTGGGCGTCTGGCCTGTGGCGCGCAACTGAAGCAGGCGATCATTCACTTCGTCTCCCGCCGAGCGATGGACATTGAAGGCCTCGGCGACAAGAGCGTCGAGCAATTGGTCGATGAAGGTCTGGTCAGTTCGCCAGCCGATCTGTATGCGCTGAAGTTCGACGACATCGTCGATCTGGAAGGTTTTGCCGAAGTGTCGAGCAACAAACTGCTCGCGGCCATCGAAGACAGCAAGAAGCCGGGGCTGGCGCGGTTCATCTATGCGCTGGGCATTCCTGATGTCGGTGAAGAGACCGCCAAGGTGCTGGCGCGCTCGCTGGGTTCACTGGAGCGTGTGCAGCAGGCGCTGCCGCAAGTGCTGACCTACCTGCCGGATGTTGGTCTGGAAGTGGCGCACGAGATTCACAGCTTCTTTGAAGATGCGCATAACCAGCAGGTGATCACCGAGTTGCTGGGCCATGGTTTGCAGATTCAGGATCAGGGCGAATTGGGCGCCGAGTTTGCCGCCAGCACCACGCTGGGTGGTTTCCTCGACAAGCTGCACATCCCTTCGGTAGGCCCTGGTGGCGCACAGAAACTGGCGGACAAGTTTGGCTCGCTGGAAGCGGTGAAGAACGCCGACTGGCTGGACATGCGTCAGGCCTTGCCGGAGAAGCAGGCGAATTCTGTTCGCGAGTTTTTTGCGGTTGCAGAGAATCGGCAGCTTGCTCAAGCATCCGAAGAGCAACTGCGTAAATTCGGTATGCACTGGCAGAGCGAAAAGAAAGTGGTGGAAGGCTTGCCGCTGTCTGGCGAGACCTGGGTGCTGACCGGCAAGGTCGAGCTGATGAGCCGTGATGTCGCCAAGGAGCATCTGGAGAGCCTCGGCGCCAAGGTTGCCGGTTCCGTGTCGGCGAAGACTCATTGCGTGGTCGCAGGGCCGGGTGCTGGTTCCAAGCTGACCAAGGCCAATGAGCTGGGCGTGAAAGTGATGGACGAAGAAACCTTTATCGCCTTCCTCAAAACCCACGGCATCGCCGTTTAAGATCAAAAGATCGCAGCCTGCGGCAGCTCCTACAGGCGTACGCGGATCCATGTAGGAGCTGCCGCAG
>NZ_RWIM01000044.1 GCF_009764645.1 Pseudomonas sp. PB106 | reverse complement strand
ATCTTTTGATTTTTAACGACAAGATCAAAAGATCGCAGCCTTCGGCAGCTCATACAGGGGATTTTTTGTTTCAGTCCAAAAATGTGCGGTGTTCGCACGATTTTCGAGCCAACGGGTTTTGGATTCTGGAACTCGGTTCTAAATTGTTTGCGGAGTGTTATTCCGAGAACAATCACAAAAGGACCGCCCCTTGAATTCGCCCCTTCGAATCGCCCTAGTCGGCGCCGGCAACATGGGCCAGCAACATTTTCGGCACCTGCAAACCCTCACCGAAGCGACGCTCTGCGCAGTGGCTGACCCTGGGCCGCAGGCGCAAAGTCTTGCGGCTGAATGGGGTGTAAGGCATTTCGCCGATCACCGTCAGATGCTCGAACTCATCAGGCCAGACGCGGTAATCGTTGCCAATCCGAATAATCAGCACGTCGCTACGGCGCTCGATTGTCTGGCGGCGGGTGTGCCGGTGTTGCTGGAGAAACCGGTCGGCGTGCATTTGGAGGAGGTCGCTGAGCTGGTCGCAGCGGTCAAGCGTACGGGCGTGCCGGTACTGGTCGGCCATCATCGACGCCATAATCCGCTGATCGCGCGTGCCCATGAGTTGGTGCAGAGCGGGGCGCTCGGGCGTCTGACCACGGTTACGGCGCTGTTCCAGTTGCGCAAGCCGGACAGCTACTTCGAGATCCCGTGGCGCCGTGAACCGGGCGCCGGGATGTTGCTGACCAACCTGATTCACGACCTCGATTTGCTCCGGCACCTGTGCGGTGAAGTGCGCTCGGTACAAGCGATCACCGACAACGCCGTGCGTGGTTTTGCCAATGAGGACAGCGCGGCGGTATTGCTGCAATTCGAGGGCGGTACGTTGGGCACCTTGAGCGGATCCGACGCAGTCGTGGCTCCGTGGAGTTGGGAGCTCGATTCCGGCGAGAACCCCGCGTATCCGCGCCAGGCTGATCAGCCGTGCTATCTGCTCGCCGGGACTGCCGGCGCGTTGAGCATTCCGCAGCTCAAGCGTTGGCATTACGCCGCTGATCAGGTCGATGCCGGTTGGCATGAACCCTTGTTGCTGGTCGAAGAGTCCTACAGCGGTGACGAAGCTTTGCGCTTGCAGTTACAGCATTTCGTACGCGTAGCGCGGCGTGAGGTCGAGCCGCTGGTCAGTGCCGCGGATGCCGCCCGCACCCTTGCACTGATCGAAGCCATCCGCGAAGCCGCCGCTACTGGCCGTGCTTGCGCCCCTGCACTGATCGAGGCTTGAACATGAGCGAACGAATCCTGTCCCTGGCCAGCCTGACTGTGCTGGAGTTATCGCCGCCGCAAATGGTCGAAGTCGCTGCGCGTGCCGGTTACAGCCACGTCGGCTTGCGTCTGGAGCCGGCGACGCCTGAGGAATATCACTTTCCGTTGGTAGCCGATGGTGATTTGCGTCGGCAGACCTTGGCGCATTTGCGTGACACGGGCATCCGCGTGCTCGACGTGGAAATCCTCCGTCTGAAACCGCAAACCGTCGTCGCCGATTTTGAGAAACTTCTGACGGTCGGCGCGGAATTCGCCGGGACTGAATTGCTGGTCGCTGGTAACGATCCTGACGAGCAGCGTCTGACAGATAACTTCGCGGCGCTGTGTGATCTGGCTAAGCCCTACGGTTTGCACCCGCATCTGGAGTTCATGCCCTGGACTGATGCACGCAACCTTGAGCAGGCGTTACGCATTGTCGAAAACGCCGACCGGGAAAATGCGGCGGTGCTGGTGGACGCGTTTCACTTTGATCGCTCGGGTTCGCGGCTGGAGGATCTGGCGGCCATAGCACCGTCGCGCCTGCGCTATGCGCAATTGTGTGACGTGGCGGGGCCGAGACCGTCGGACATGGCCGAGATCTTGCGTCAGGCGCGCAACGAGCGGCGGTTTCCCGGCGAAGGCGATTGCGACTTGCTCGGGTTGTTGAAAGCGTTGCCGGCTAATATTCCACTGAGTCTGGAAATTCCCACGGTGAAATTGCTGGAGCAGGGCGTGAGCGGGTTGCAGCGGGCGCAGATGGCGATTGATAGAACCCGGGAATTATTGGCGCGGCTGTAATCGGTGCTGCGCACCTTTCGCGGGCAAGCCTGCTCCCACAGGGGGAGGCGAGCCTGTCCGCGAAGCTTTTGATCTTTTATGGCAACACAAGGACATTCAATGACCGTCAGCACCCCGCTCTCCGGTGTCAACCAACCCTTCAAGGGGATCTTGCTGATTGTCGTGGCAACCTTCCTGTTCTCCAGCCACGACGCGCTGTCGAAATACCTGTCCGGTTTCTATCCGATCGTGATGGTGGTGTGGGCGCGGTACCTGGTGCACACGTTACTGATGGCGGGGATTTTTCTGCCGCAGTCCGGGTTGCGCGTCCTACGCACCAAGAAGCCGTTATGGCAGTTGACCCGCGCACTTTGCCTACTCGGCACCAGTCTGTTTTTCACCACGGCGCTGTTGTACATCCCGTTGGCGGAAGCCACGGCAGTCAACTTTCTCGCGCCGGTTTTGGTGACGGCATTGTCGGTGCCGCTGCTCAACGAGCGAGTGACCCGTGGCCAATGGATTGCGGTGATCTGCGGCTTCATCGGCGTGCTGATCATCGTCCATCCCGGCGGAGAATTGTTCACTCCGGCGGTGCTGTTGCCGTTCTGCTCGGCGCTGTTCTTCTGCTTCTATCAACTGCTGACGCGCAAGCTCGCCGAAATCGACAGCCCGACCACCAGCAATTTTTTCGCCGGTCTGTGTAACACGCTGGTGATGAGTGCGCTGGTGCCGTTCTTCTGGCAGGTGCCGACGCTGACCCACGCCGGGCTGATGCTGGCGCTGGGCAGCTGCGGGATGACCGCGCATCTGTTTCTGACCCAGGCATTCCGGCATGCCGCACCGGCGTTGCTGGCGCCGTTCGGTTATTGCCAGATTGTGTTTGCCGGTTTGTTGGGCTGGTTGCTGTTCAATCACACGCCGAGTCTGTTGACGGTGATCGGCATTGCGGTGATCTGTTGCAGCGGACTGGCGGCAGCGTGGCAGCAGAGCCGCCGCTGAAGAAACCACAAGCCCCTGTGTAGGAGCTGACGAGTGAAACGAGGCTGCGATCTTTTGATCTTCAACATCAAGATCAAAAGATCGCAGCGTGCCGCAGCTCCTACAAGGGGATGGTGTAGGCAGATTACTCGGTGACGGTAGGAATCTTGCGCGGTGCCATGAAGTACATCCACGTCAGCGCAATGAAGTACATCGCCGGAATCAGGGTGAACAACACGGTGTAGTTGTTGTTGGTCACGGTCAGGATATGGCCAACGATCTGGGTCATGAACATCCCGCCGATCGCTGCGCACATGCCGCCGAAACCGAACACCGTACTCATCATGTGCTTGGGCGTGTAGTCCATCACCAGGCTCCAAATGTTCGCCGTCCAGGCCTGGTGCGCACCGATGGCCAGAGAGATCGCTGCCACTGCAACCCACAGATTCGCCGAGCCGGCAGCCATGACCACGCCGATGATGCAGCAGGCGAACAGGAACATCGACAGCAGCCGCGCCTTGATCGAGTTCATCCCGCGACCGATCAGGAACGAAGACAGAATCCCGCCACCGACGCTGCCGAAGTCAGCTGTCACATAGATGATGATCAGCGGAATACCCATCTGGGTCACGTTGATGCCCAGGTTGTATTGCTGATTGAGGAACGGCGGCAGCCAGTACAGATAGAACCAGAACACCGGCGCGGTCAGCGAGTAGGCGAGGGCGAAGGCCCAGGTGCCGCGCATGCGCAGGATTTTCGAGAACGGTACGCGGGCCTGTTCCGGTTCGACTTCTTTCTGGATGTAGTCCAGTTCGGACTGTTTGACGCTCGGGTGATCTTCCGGGTTGAAGTACTTCAAGCCCCAGAACAGCAGCCAGATCCCGCCCAGTGCCGACATGCACAGGAACGCCGCTTGCCAGCCCCAGACGTGGAGGATCAGCGGCAGCAGCATCGGCGTGAACATCGCACCGACGTTGGTGCCGGCGTTGAAGATGCCGGTGGCGACTGCGCGCTCGCCGGCCGGGAACCACAGGCGCGTGGTTTTCACGCAGGCCGGGTAGTTCGCCGCTTCGGTCAGGCCGAGGATGAATCGGCAGACCATGAAGCCAACCGCCGAAGTCGCCAGACCGTGAGCACCGGTAGCCAGGCTCCAGAGCAGCACGGCGCAGAAGAACACGCGTTTGACGCCGACCCGGTCGATCAGTCGACCTTGCAGGACGAAACCGATCGCGTAGCCGACCTGAAACCAGAAATTGATGTTGGCGTAATCCATCGCCGTCCAGCTCATTTCCTTGGCGAGGATCGGCTGCATGACGCCGAGGGCGGCGCGGTCGATGTAGTTCAGGGTGGTGGCGAAAAACACCAGCGCCAGCATGCCCCAACGGGTCTTGCCGACGGCCATGGCGCCGCGGATCTTGTCGCCGATGCCACCCGTGGCAGTGCTCATGGCCGGAGCCATGCGGGAAGTCTGTGAAGGAATCATGTGTTCCACCCGTTTTTGGATTTGTTATTTGGTGTGCTTTTTTTCTTTGCACGCTGCGACCGGTGGTTCAGATCCGGACTCAATGTGCGGTCGATGTTGGGCAGTGGACGAAAAATCGTCAATTCGCCAAACCGCCATTGTGTTCGATAATCGCACGCAAAACTAACCGGGTAGTACACTTTAAATTGCTGCCGCGATCGATGCAGCCAATAATTTCCCTACTATAAAAACCATCCCATGCAGGAGCTGACGCGGGCTGCGATCTTTTGATTGTGCTGTTTCGGCAATCAATATCAAACCATCGCAGCCTCCGGCAGCTCCTACATAAAGATCAAACGGCGCAGTCCGGGAGTTGAATCATGCAGCGTTCCATTGCCACCGTTTCCTTGAGCGGCACCCTGCCGGAAAAACTCGAAGCCATCGCCGCCGCCGGGTTCGACGGGGTGGAGATTTTCGAAAACGACCTCCTGTACTACGACGGCAGTCCGCGGGAAATTAAACAGATGTGCGCCGATCTCGGCATCGCCATCACTCTGTTTCAGCCGTTCCGCGATTTCGAAGGCTGCCGCCGTGATCGCCTGGCGCGCAATCTTGAGCGCGCCGAACGCAAGTTCGACCTGATGCAGGAACTGGGCACCGACCTGGTGCTGGTCTGCAGCAACGCCTCGGCCGACAGCGTCGGCGATCAACAAATTCTAGTCGATGACCTGCGTCTGTTGGCCGAACACGCCGGTGCGCGTGGCTTGCGCATTGGTTACGAAGCGCTGGCGTGGGGCCGTCACGTGAATACTTATCAACAGGTCTGGGATATCGTGCGCCAAGCCGATCATCCGAGCCTCGGCGTGTTGCTCGACAGCTTTCATACGCTGTCGTTGAAGGGCGATCCCCGCGCCATCGCCGATATTCCAGGCGACAAGATCTTCTTCGTGCAAATGGCTGACGCGCCGATCCTGCAGATGGATGTGCTGGAGTGGAGCCGGCATTTCCGTTGCTTCCCGGGGCAGGGCGAATTCGATTTGCCGGGCTTTCTCGCGCCGATCATTCAGAGCGGTTACACCGGGCCGCTGTCGCTGGAAATCTTCAACGACGGCTTCCGCGCCGCGCCGCCACGGGCCAATGCCGCCGATGGTTTGCGTTCGCTGCTGTATCTGGAAGAGAAGACTCGCCAGCGTCTGGAGCAAGAAACCCAGCCTGTGGCCAATCGCGAAATCCTCTTCGAAACACCGAAGGCCAGCGAGTACAACGGCATCGAGTTTCTCGAATTCGCCGTCGATGAAAGCCTCGGCGCCAAGCTGTCGAACTGGCTGGAGCGTCTCGGCTTCGTCAAGGCCGGGCAGCATCGCTCCAAGAGCGTTAGTCTGCTGCGTCAGGGCGATATCAACCTGATCCTCAACTCCGAACCGTATTCGTTTGCTCACAGCTTTTTCGAGGCCCACGGCCCGTCACTGTGTGCCACCGCCGTGCGGGTCAAGGACAGTGCCAGTGCGCTGGCCCGCGCCGTTGCTTATAAAGGTCAGCCCTATCGCGGACTGGTCGGCCCCAACGAATTGGAACTGGCGGCGGTGCGCGCGCCGGACGGCAGCCTGATTTATCTGGTCGATGAACTGGCCGATGTCTACGGCACCGATTTCAATCTGCTGGCGGACGCACCGGCCCGTGGCGGTCTCAAGCGTATCGACCACATGGCGATGGCACTGCCGGCCGACAGCCTCGACAGTTGGGTGTTGTTCTACAAGAGCCTGCTGGATTTCGAGGCGGACGACGAAGTGGTGCTGCCCGATCCGTATGGTCTGGTGAAGAGTCGTGCCTTGCGCAGTCGCGACAGTTCGATTCGTTTGCCGCTGAACATTTCCGAGAACCGCAACACCGCGATCTCCCACGCGCTGTCGAGTTATCGCGGCTCGGGCGTGCATCACATCGCCTTCGATTGTGACGACATCTTCGCCGAAGTCAGTCGCGCCAAAGAGGCCGGCGTACCGCTACTGGATATCCCGCTCAACTATTACGACGATCTCGCTGCACGCTTTGATTTCGACGACGAATTCCTCAGCGAGCTGGCGTATTACAACGTGCTCTATGATCGTGACGCGCAGGGCGGCGAGTTGTTTCACGTGTACACCGAGCCGTTCGAAGGGCGCTTCTTCTTCGAGATCATCCAGCGTAAAAACGGCTATGCCGGTTACGGCGCGGCCAATGTCGCGGTGCGTTTGGCGGCAATGGCCAAATCACGCAGTGGCGCCGTTCGCCAGGCGAAGTTGTAGGAAATTCGTAAACGCGGGATTAAACACGGCTCGCGCGGCTTCCTTCACTGTGCGGCGCGGCCCATAATCGCCGCCTGTGCAGTGATGGCCGTGAGCCCGCAATGACGATGAATACAGAACTTACCGCAGCTACTGAAGTTTCCGCTGTAGAGCCGCGCAAGAGTCGCAAGAACAACCCGGAAAAGACCCGCGAGAACATCCTGCAGGAGGCGATCGTCGAGTTCGTCCAGCAGGGTTTGTCGGGGGCTCGCGTCGACGCGATCGCTGAGCGTATCCATACCTCTAAACGCATGATCTATTACTACTTCGGCAGTAAGGAGCAGTTGTACGTCGAGGTGCTGGAGAAGCTTTACGGCGACATCCGCAGCACCGAAAACCGTCTGCACCTAGCGGAGTTGGCGCCGGTCGAGGCGATTCGCCGATTGGTCGAATTCACTTTCGATCACCACGACCGCAACGTCGATTTCGTACGCATCGTCAGCATCGAAAACATCCACAATGCTGAATTCGTGAAGCGCTCCGATGCGATCAAGGCGATGAACAACACCATTCTCGATTCACTCGGCGAGATTTTGCGTCGCGGTGCGCAAGAGGGTGTATTCCGTGCGGGGCTGGATGCGCTGGACGTGCATCTGCTGATCAGCTCGTTCTGCTTCTATCGCGTGTCGAACCGGCACACATTTGGCGAGATCTTTCAGATTGACCTGCCGGATGAAGGCATCAAACAGCGTCATCGCGAGATGATTTGCGAATCGGTGTTGCGTTATCTGCAGGCCTGACAATCAAACGATCGCAGCCTTCGGCAGCTCCTACACCGATCTCTGTAGGAGCTGCCGAAG
>NZ_RWIM01000043.1 GCF_009764645.1 Pseudomonas sp. PB106 | reverse complement strand
TTAAGCGCAAATTGCTTGGGTGTTATATGGTCAAGCCTCACGGGCAATTAGTATTGGTTAGCTCAACGCCTCACAGCGCTTACACACCCAACCTATCAACGTCGTAGTCTTCGACGGCCCTTCAGGGAACTCAAGGTTCCAGTGAGATCTCATCTTGAGGCAAGTTTCCCGCTTAGATGCTT
This sequence comes from Pseudomonas sp. PB106, assembly GCF_009764645.1. Classification (GTDB taxonomy): domain Bacteria; phylum Pseudomonadota; class Gammaproteobacteria; order Pseudomonadales; family Pseudomonadaceae; genus Aquipseudomonas. Next base: position 2,803 of record NZ_RWIM01000043.1, on the reverse strand, counting down.
TCAGCGGTTATCTTTCCCGAACATAGCTACCCGGCAATGCCACTGGCGTGACAACCGGAACACCAGAGGTTCGTCCACTCCGGTCCTCTCGTACTAGGAGCAGCCCCTCTCAAATCTCAAACGTCCACGGCAGATAGGGACCGAACTGTCTCACGACGTTCTAAACCCAGCTCGCGTACCACTTTAAATGGCGAACAGCCATACCCTTGGGACCGGCTTCAGCCCCAGGATGTGATGAGCCGACATCGAGGTGCCAAACACCGCCGTCGATATGAACTCTTGGGCGGTATCAGCCTGTTATCCCCGGAGTACCTTTTATCCGTTGAGCGATGGCCCTTCCATACAGAACCACCGGATCACTAAGACCTACTTTCGTACCTGCTCGACGTGTCTGTCTCGCAGTCAAGCGCGCTTTTGCCTTTATACTCTACGACCGATTTCCGACCGGTCTGAGCGCACCTTCGTACTCCTCCGTTACTCTTTAGGAGGAGACCGCCCCAGTCAAACTACCCACCATACACTGTCCTCGATCCGGATAACGGACCTGAGTTAGAACCTCAAAGTTGCCAGGGTGGTATTTCAAGGATGGCTCCACGCGAACTGGCGTCCACGCTTCAAAGCCTCCCACCTATCCTACACAAGCAAATTCAAAGTCCAGTGCAAAGCTATAGTAAAGGTTCACGGGGTCTTTCCGTCTAGCCGCGGATACACTGCATCTTCACAGCGATTTCAATTTCACTGAGTCTCGGGTGGAGACAGCGCCGCCATCGTTACGCCATTCGTGCAGGTCGGAACTTACCCGACAAGGAATTTCGCTACCTTAGGACCGTTATAGTTACGGCCGCCGTTTACCGGGGCTTCGATCAAGAGCTTCGCGTTAGCTAACCCCATCAATTAACCTTCCGGCACCGGGCAGGCGTCACACCCTATACGTCCACTTTCGTGTTTGCAGAGTGCTGTGTTTTTAATAAACAGTCGCAGCGGCCTGGTATCTTCGACCGGCATGAGCTTACGGAGCAAGTCCTTCACCCTCACCGGCGCACCTTCTCCCGAAGTTACGGTGCCATTTTGCCTAGTTCCTTCACCCGAGTTCTCTCAAGCGCCTTGGTATTCTCTACCCAACCACCTGTGTCGGTTTGGGGTACGGTTCCTGGTTACCTGAAGCTTAGAAGCTTTTCTTGGAAGCATGGCATCAACCACTTCGTGTTCTAAAAGAACACTCGTCATCAGCTCTCGGCCTTAAGATCCCGGATTTACCTAAGATCTCAGCCTACCACCTTAAACTTGGACAACCAACGCCAAGCTGGCCTAGCCTTCTCCGTCCCTCCATCGCAATAACCAGAAGTACAGGAATATTAACCTGTTTTCCATCGACTACGCTTTTCAGCCTCGCCTTAGGGACCGACTAACCCTGCGTCGATTAACGTTGCGCAGGAAACCTTGGTCTTTCGGCGTGGGTGTTTTTCACACCCATTGTCGTTACTCATGTCAGCATTCGCACTTCTGATACCTCCAGCAAGCTTCTCAACTCACCTTCACAGGCTTACAGAACGCTCCTCTACCGCATCACCCGAAGGTGATACCCGTAGCTTCGGTGTATGGTTTGAGCCCCGTTACATCTTCCGCGCAGGCCGACTCGACTAGTGAGCTATTACGCTTTCTTTAAAGGGTGGCTGCTTCTAAGCCAACCTCCTAGCTGTCTAAGCCTTCCCACATCGTTTCCCACTTAACCATAACTTTGGGACCTTAGCTGACGGTCTGGGTTGTTTCCCTTTTCACGACGGACGTTAGCACCCGCCGTGTGTCTCCCATGCTCGGCACTTGTAGGTATTCGGAGTTTGCATCGGTTTGGTAAGTCGGGATGACCCCCTAGCCGAAACAGTGCTCTACCCCCTACAGTGATACATGAGGCGCTACCTAAATAGCTTTCGAGGAGAACCAGCTATCTCCGAGCTTGATTAGCCTTTCACTCCGATCCACAGGTCATCCGCTAACTTTTCAACGGTAGTCGGTTCGGTCCTCCAGTTAGTGTTACCCAACCTTCAACCTGCCCATGGATAGATCGCCCGGTTTCGGGTCTATTCCCAGCGACTAGACGCCCTATTAAGACTCGCTTTCGCTACGCCTCCCCTATTCGGTTAAGCTCGCCACTGAAAATAAGTCGCTGACCCATTATACAAAAGGTACGCAGTCACAGAACAAAGTCTGCTCCCACTGCTTGTACGCATACGGTTTCAGGATCTATTTCACTCCCCTCTCCGGGGTTCTTTTCGCCTTTCCCTCACGGTACTAGTTCACTATCGGTCAGTCAGTAGTATTTAGCCTTGGAGGATGGTCCCCCCATATTCAGACAAAGTTTCTCGTGCTCCGTCCTACTCGATTTCATGACTAAGAGATTTTCGCGTACAGGGCTATCACCCACTATGGCCGCACTTTCCAGAGCGTTCCGCTAATCTCAAAGCCACTTAAGGGCTAGTCCCCGTTCGCTCGCCACTACTAAGGGAATCTCGGTTGATTTCTTTTCCTCAGGGTACTTAGATGTTTCAGTTCCCCTGGTTCGCCTCTTGCACCTATGTATTCAGTACAAGATAACCATCTTATGATGGCTGGGTTCCCCCATTCAGACATCTCCGGATCAAAGTCTGTTTGCCGACTCCCCGAAGCTTTTCGCAGGCTACCACGTCTTTCATCGCCTCTGACTGCCAAGGCATCCACCGTATGCGCTTCTTCACTTGACCATATAACCCCAAGCAATCTGGTTATACTGTGAAGACGACATTCGCCGAAAATTCGAATTTCTCAA
>NZ_RWIM01000042.1 GCF_009764645.1 Pseudomonas sp. PB106 | reverse complement strand
ACAGGGATCAATGTAGGAGCTGCCGAAGGCTGCGATCTTTTAGCTTTTAACCCAGGATCAGGGTGCCGCTGGCCACCAGCGTCGCATGCCCGCCAATCTTCACCCGCTCCCCTTCCAACCGACAGAACAGCTCGCCACCCCGCGCCGAACGCTGGCACGCGGTCAGGCTCGATTTGCCCAGACGCTTCGACCAATACGGGATCAGGCTGCAATGCGTCGATCCGGTCACCGGATCCTCATTGATGCCGATTGCCGGTGCGAAATAACGCGAGACGAAATCATGCTGATTACCCCGCGCCGTGACGATCGCGCCCAGCCACGGCAGCTTGGCCAGCGCGACCATGTCAGGGTTGCAATCGAGCACGGCCTGCTCGGATTCCAGCACGACAAACAGTTCGTTGGAACCCAGCACATCCACCGCCTCAACGCCCAGCGCCCGCTCGACATCCAGGGTCACGCCAATTTCTGACGGCACGATCGAAGGGAAATCCAGCCACAACCGGTCACCCTCGCGAGTGACACTCAGCGGGCCGGACTTGCAGGTGAAGTCGATACGCTCGGCGGTTTCCTTGTAGACCTCGAATAGCACGTAAGCGCTGGCCAGCGTCGCATGTCCGCACAGCGGCACTTCAGTGGTCGGGGTAAACCAGCGGATATGCCAAGCCTGACCTTCGCGTACCAGAAACGCGGTTTCCGCCAGATTGTGTTCACCGGCGATCTTCTGCATCAGCTCATCCGCGAGCCACGCATCCAGCCGATAAATCATCGCCGGATTGCCACTGAACGGCCGATCACTGAACGCATCGACCTGATGAAACTCGAGCTGCATAACCTTCTCCCTAAGTCAGTCGACAGAGCATGCAACGCGTGCAGAATTGGCGCCAGTGACAAAACCGGCCAATTTTCCTCATACAGCGATAAGGCTTAGGCGCGACCAATATCGGCGAATTTGGCCTGAGTGTGTTCGGCGAGCACGGCGGGCGCCAATTCGACTTCCAGCCCGCGCCGGCCGGCACTGACATAAATAGTCGCAAAACCCTGAGCCGAGTTATCAATGAAGGTACGCAGGCGCTTCTTCTGTCCCAATGGGCTAATGCCGCCCAACAGATAACCCGTAGAGCGCTGTGCCGCCGCCGGGTCAGCCATTTCGACTTTTTTCACCCCAGCGGCGTGGGCCAGACCTTTAAGGTCAAGGCTTCCGACGACCGGCACCACCGCCACCAGTAGCTCACCTTTTTCACTGGCTGCCAGCAGGGTTTTAAACACCTGCGCCGGCTCAAGGGAAAGTTTTTCTGCAGCCTCCAGCCCGTACGACGCGGCTTTTGGATCATGTTCGTAACTGTGCACGCGATGTTCGGCACGAACTTTTTTCAACAAGTCCAACGCAGGGGTCATGGCAGCTCCAGGCTCGGCAGTGACAGAAAAATCCTCCGCCGGATTCTAGGTGATCAGCGCCTAAAAGGCTCTATCCCAAGCCACGAATCCCGGGGCTTGCAGACATTCCGAGCACTCTCCGCAACGTCGAGTACACAGGATCATTCATCCAGCGAATAGTTATATTGTGACTGGCCGTTCACTTTCGACCTTTGACAGGTTTGTTTCTTGTCTATATTTTTTCGAATCTGAATAATGTAAGAATTATCATCATTGCAGCACCCAGCAGTAAACCGGGAACCGAATGGGGATTCCAACCCGGTGAAAATCGCGCCCTGCCCTGACGGCAATGCGCCAGACAACAACAAAAACCGAGGTTTTCAATGACGACTGCTTTACAGCAACCAACGCTCTCGAGCCAATGCATGGCCGAGTTTCTGGGTACCGCACTCCTGATCTTTTTCGGCACCGGCTGTGTCGCCGCGCTCAAAGTCGCGGGCGCCAGCTTCGGCTTGTGGGAAATCAGCATCATCTGGGGCGTCGGCGTGAGCATGGCGATCTACCTCACTGCCGGGGTTTCCGGCGCACACCTGAACCCGGCCGTGAGTATCGCGTTGGCGATTTTCGCCGACTTCGAAAAGCGCAAACTGCCCTTCTATATTCTTTCGCAGATCGCTGGCGCCTTCTGCGGAGCGCTGTTGGTTTACACGCTGTACAGCAATCTGTTCTTCGATTTCGAACAAACTCACCAAATGGTTCGCGGCTCGGCCGCCAGCCTTGAATTGGCCTCGGTGTTCTCGACCTTCCCGAACCCGGTGCTTTCGACCGCTCAGGCGTTCCTGGTCGAGATGATCATCACCGCGATCCTGATGGGCGTGATCATGTCCCTCACCGACGACAACAACGGCCTGCCGAGAGGCCCACTGGCGCCGCTGCTGATCGGTTTACTGATCGCCGTGATCGGCAGTTCGATGGGCCCGCTGACCGGTTTTGCGATGAACCCGGCGCGGGACTTCGGTCCAAAACTGATGACTTTCTTCACTGGCTGGGGTGAAATTTCCTTCACTGGCGGCCGTGACATTCCGTACTTCCTGATTCCGATTTTTGCACCGATTGTCGGTGCCTGCCTCGGCGCTGCCGGGTATCGCGGGCTGATTGCCCGCCACCTGACCGGCGCCACACCTGCTACAAAGGATGCAGAACCGGCCATTGACGGCAAACCAAGAACTTCTTGAAACAGTCGGCGCAGGCTCCTGCCCAATAGAGCCTGCGCCACGGCCCACTCTCCCTTATTTCGTCCAAGGCAATCGACATGACCGACATTCAGAATAAGAACTACATCATTGCCCTTGATCAGGGTACGACCAGCTCCCGCGCGATCATTTTTGACCGCGATGCGAACGTGGTCTGCACCGCGCAGCGCGAATTCGCCCAGCATTATCCGCAGGCCGGTTGGGTCGAACATGATCCGATGGAAATTTTCGCCACCCAAAGCGCAGTGATGGTTGAAGCGCTGGCGCAGGCCGGTCTGCACCACGACCAGGTTGCCGCCATCGGCATCACCAACCAGCGCGAAACCACCGTGGTCTGGGACAAGACCACTGGCCGCCCGGTGTACAACGCTATTGTCTGGCAGTGCCGCCGCAGCACCGAGATCTGCCAGCAGCTCAAGCGTGACGGCCACGAAGACTACATCCGTGACAACACCGGTCTGGTCACCGACCCGTACTTCTCCGGCACCAAACTGAAGTGGATCCTCGACAACGTCGAAGGCAGCCGCGAGCGTGCGCGCAACGGCGAACTGCTGTTCGGCACCGTCGATAGCTGGTTGATCTGGAAATTTACCGGCGGCAAGGTACACGTCACCGACTACACCAACGCCTCGCGCACCATGCTCTTCAACATCCACTCGCTGGAGTGGGACTCGAAGATGCTGGAGATCCTCGACATCCCGCGCGAAATGCTCCCGGAAGTGAAGGCTTCTTCGGAAATCTACGGTCGCACCAAAAGCGGCATCGCCATCGGCGGCATCGCCGGCGACCAGCAAGCCGCTCTGTTCGGCCAGATGTGCGTCGAGCCAGGCCAGGCGAAAAACACCTACGGTACCGGCTGCTTCCTGCTGATGAACACCGGCGACAAAGCGGTGAAATCCCAGCACGGCATGCTCACCACCATTGCTTGCGGCCCGCGCGGCGAAGTCGCTTACGCACTGGAAGGTGCTGTGTTCAATGGCGGTTCGACCGTGCAGTGGCTGCGTGATGAACTGAAGATCATCAATGACGCCCACGACACCGAATACTTCGCCAATAAAGTGAAGGACAGCAACGGCGTGTACTTGGTGCCGGCGTTCACCGGTCTCGGCGCTCCGTACTGGGACCCGTATGCCCGTGGCGCACTGTTCGGCCTGACCCGCGGTGTACGCGTGGATCACATCATCCGCGCCGCGCTGGAATCGATCGCCTACCAGACCCGTGACGTGCTCGACGCCATGCAACAGGACTCCGGCGAACGCCTCAAAGCCCTGCGCGTGGACGGCGGTGCGGTGGCGAACAACTTCCTCATGCAGTTCCAGGCCGACATCCTCGGCACGCAGGTCGAGCGTCCGCAAATGCGCGAAACCACCGCACTCGGCGCGGCGTACCTGGCCGGTCTGGCGTGCGGTTTCTGGGGCAGCCTGGAAGAACTGCGCGGCAAAGCGGTGATCGAGCGCGAGTTCGAGCCGAGCCTGGACGAAGTGGAGAAAGAGAAGCTGTACAAAGGCTGGAAAAAAGCCGTCAGCCGCACCCGTGACTGGGCGCGTGAAGACGCTGAATAAGCCAACCTTCTGTTTCAGATAGGCATCTAACTGGTAGGGAGCAGATTCCTGCGGCATCATGGGCAAATTTTGCACGGCAGCCCAAAGGAAGCCCCATGAATCTGCCTCCCCGTCAGCAGCAAATCCTCGAACTGGTCCGCGAACGCGGCTATGTGAGCATCGAGGAAATGGCCACGCTGTTCGTTGTTACCCCGCAAACCATTCGCCGCGACATCAATCAGCTCGCCGAAGCCAATCTGCTCCGCCGTTACCATGGCGGCGCCGCCTATGATTCCAGCGTCGAAAACACTGCCTATGCGATGCGCGCAGATCAGATGCGCGATGAGAAACAACGCATCGGCGAAGCCATCGCTGCGCAGATCCCCGATCACGCCTCGCTGTTCATCAATATCGGTACGACGACCGAATCGATTGCCCGCGCCCTGCTCAATCACAATCACCTGAAAATCATCACCAACAACCTGCACGTGGCCTCCATGCTCAGTGCCAAGGATGATTTCGATGTGCTGCTGACCGGCGGCAATGTGCGTCGTGACGGAGGGGTTGTCGGTCAGGCCAGCGTGGATTTCATCAATCAGTTCAAGGTGGATTTCGCCCTCGTCGGGATCAGCGGTATCGATGAGGACGGCAGTTTGCTCGACTTCGATTATCAGGAAGTTCGGGTTTCGCAGGCGATCATCGCCAATGCGCGGCAGGTGATTCTCGCGGCGGACTCGAGCAAGTTCGGACGCAATGCGATGATTCGTTTGGGGCCGATCAGTCTGATTGATTGCCTGGTCACCGATCAGCAGCCGGTGCCGGCATTGGCGCAGTTGTTGAGTCAGCACAAGATTCGGTTGGAAGTCGTTTAACCCCCCCAAGATCAAAAGATCGCAGCCTTCGGCAGCTCCTACAGGTTAAGTGAACCCATGTAGGAGCT
>NZ_RWIM01000041.1 GCF_009764645.1 Pseudomonas sp. PB106 | reverse complement strand
GATAGCGGTCTGTCAGAGCCACCGATGTTGACTGACACACCGCTATCGCGAGCAGGCTCACTCCTACAAGGGGATTTGTGCAAGCTTCAGGTTTCCTCTTTTCCGAGCCAGCGATAAACCCCGCCACCGACGACCGCGCCAATCAACGGCGCGACCCAGAACATCCACAACTGTGCGATCGCCCAGCCGCCAACCATCAATGCCGGGCCCGTACTGCGGGCCGGGTTGACCGATGTGTTGGTGACAGGAATGGAGATCAGATGGATCAGCGTCAGGCCCAGGCCGATGGCAATCGGTGCCAGCCCCGGTGGTGCGCGCCTGTCGGTGGCGCCGAGGATGATGATCACAAACATGGCGGTCATGACCACTTCACAGACAAGCCCGGCCGCCATCGAATACTTGCCGGGCGAATGCTCGCCATAGCCATTGGAGGCCAGACCATCGGCGACTTCGAAGCCTTCCTTGCCACTGCCGATGTAGACGATCAATCCCGCCGCGATGATCGCGCCAAGCACTTGGGCAATGATGTAAGCAGGTAACTCTTTGGCCGGAAACCGACCGCCAACGAACAGGCCGACCGAGACGGCCGGATTGAGATGACATCCGCTGATGTGGCCGATGGCGAAGGCCATGGTCAGCACCGTCAGACCAAACGCCAGGGCTACCCCCAGCACCCCGATACCTATCGGAGAAGACGCGGCGATCACCGCGCTGCCGCAACCACCCAACACCAACCAGAACGTACCCAGCAACTCCGCGACTGAACGTTTGAACAGAGACATGAGAAGAGTCCTTGATAGCGCTGCTATCGAGACTGCATCAAGTAGTGCATCCCTGCAGACTTACGACAGGCTCCGCTCTGAAGCCTCGGCTCAGTACAGCAGGGTTCTTGCGGATTTCCAGCGCGCACAAAAAAACCGCCAGAGCCCTTGGTTGGCGGGCTCTGGCGGTGATCGTTCCCACGCTCTGCGTGGGAATGCTTCAGGGGACGCTCCGCGTCCAGTGACGCGGAGCGTCACGGGCT
>NZ_RWIM01000040.1 GCF_009764645.1 Pseudomonas sp. PB106 | reverse complement strand
TCGGCAGCTCCTACAGTTGATTGCGTACACCTGTAGGAGCTGCCGAAGGCTGCGATCTTTTGATCCCGCGCTCCAAAAAAGCGCAACACGCCTCCAGAGAGTGCAGCGAGACATCTCCAATCGAGCCATCAGCCCAGCAATTACGGCGCCATTGCTAGTTGGCACAACCACTGCATTACCCCCTTCAACACACATATAAAGCCCAACCTTCAACGACGAAGGCTGCGCTTCCCGAGAGAACGGGACCAGGACAAAGGCGTCCTCGCTAGGCAACTAGCGGGACGCCTTTTTTTGTTTGCGCAAAATTTCTCGAGCAAGGCCTGACTGCCCACAAGAGGCCAGCCGCAGCTCCCCGGAGAACCTGATGAAAAAACTCAAACTGGTGATGATCGGCAACGGCATGGCCGGGGTTCGCACCCTCGAAGAACTGCTCAAGCTGAGCAACGAGCTGTACGACATCACTGTCTTCGGCGCCGAACCGCACACCAACTACAACCGCATCCTGCTCTCGCCGGTGCTGGCCGGTGAGCAGACCTTCGAAGAGATCGTGCTCAATGATCTCGACTGGTATCTGGAAAACAACATCAAGTTGTTGCTCAACCGCAAAGTGGTCGAGATCGACCGGGTCAAACGCCGGGTGATCGCCGAGGATGGCACCGAGGCCGAATACGATCGTCTGTTGATCGCCACCGGTTCGACGCCATTCATCCTGCCGATCCCCGGCAATACCCTGCACGGCGTGATCGGCTACCGCGATATCGCCGACACTCAGGCGATGATCGCCACCGCGAAAACCCACAAGCACGCGGTGGTCATCGGCGGCGGCCTGCTCGGTCTCGAAGCGGCCAACGGCCTGATGCTGCGCGGCATGCACGTCACCGTGGTGCACATCGGCGAATGGCTGCTGGAGCGGCAACTGGACAAGACCAGCGGCCAACTGCTGCAAAGCGCCCTCGAATCCCGCGGCCTGCACTTCCGTCTGTGCGAACAGACCCAGGCCCTGCACGACGCCGGCAATGGCCGGGTCGGTTCGGTGCAATTCAAGAACGGCGACATCATCCCTGCCGATCTGGTGGTGATGGCTGCCGGCATTCGTCCCAATACCGAGCTCGCGGAGAAGGCCGGCATCCCGTGCAATCGCGGGATCCTGGTCAACGACACCCTGCAAACCTACGACCCGCGCATCTACGCCATCGGCGAATGCGCCAGCCATCGGGGCATCGCTTACGGGCTGGTCGCACCATTGTTCGAACAGGCCAAGGTCTGCGCCAACCACCTCGCGCAACTGGGCTTCGCCCGCTATCAAGGCTCGGTGACTTCGACCAAATTGAAAGTCACCGGCATCGATCTGTTTTCCGCCGGCGACTTCATGGGCGGCGAAGGCACCGAGACCATCACCCTCTCCGACCCGATTGGCGGCGTGTACAAAAAACTGGTGATCAAGGATGACGTGCTGGTCGGCGCCTGTCTGTACGGCGATACGGCAGATGGCGGTTGGTATTTCCGCCAGATTCGTGAGAATCACGCCATCGGCGAGATCCGCGATCACCTGATGTTCGGCGAAAACGCCTTGGGCGATGTAGGACATCAGGGCCAGGACAAAGCCATGGTCATGGCCGACACCGCCGAAGTCTGCGGTTGCAACGGTGTGTGCAAAGGCACCATCGTCAAAGCCATTCAGGAACACGGCCTGTTCAGCGTCGACGAGGTGAAGAAACACACCAAGGCTGCCAGCTCCTGTGGCTCTTGCGCCGGGCTGGTCGAGCAGATTCTGATCAACACCGTCGGCGGTGCGGCGGACGTCAAACCGAAGAGCGAAAAAGCCATCTGCGGCTGCAGCGACCTCAACCACGGGCAGATTCGCCAGGCTATCCGCGAACAACATCTGCTGACCATCGCCGGCACCATGAGCTACCTCAACTGGCGCACGCCGAACGGCTGCGCAACGTGCCGCCCAGCCCTCAACTATTACCTGATTTCGACTTGGCCCGGCGAAGCCAAGGACGATCCGCAATCGCGCCTGATCAACGAACGCGCCCACGCCAACATCCAGAAGGACGGCACTTATTCGGTGGTGCCACGGATGTGGGGCGGCGTGACCAACCCTTCGGAACTGCGGCGGATTGCCGACGTGGCTGACAAGTACAACGTGCCGATGGTCAAGGTCACCGGCGGCCAGCGTATCGATTTGCTCGGCATTAAGAAGCAGGATCTGCCCGGCGTCTGGAAAGACCTCGACATGCCGTCCGGCCATGCCTACGGCAAATCCATTCGCACGGTGAAAACCTGCGTCGGCAGCGAGTTCTGCCGCTTTGGCACGCAAAACTCGACACAACTGGGCATCGAACTGGAACACGATCTGTTCAACATGTGGTCGCCGCACAAAGTGAAACTGGCTGTCTCCGGATGTCCACGCAACTGCTCGGAAGCGGGGATCAAAGACGTAGGAATCATCGGCGTCGACTCGGGCTGGGAGGTGTACATCGGCGGCAATGGCGGGATCAAAACCGAAGTTGCCGAATTCTTCGTCAAGCTGAAAACCGCCGAGGAAGTGCGCGAATATAACGGTGCCTTCCTGCAGCTGTATCGCGAAGAGGCCTTCTACCTCGAACGCACCGTGCATTACCTGCAACGGGTCGGCATGGAGCACATCAAGAAAGCCGTGCTGGAAGATCCTGAGCGCCGCAAGGCCTTGAACGAACGCCTGCAATTCTCCCTGTCGTTCGAACAGGATCCGTGGAAAGAACGCCTGGCCCAGCCGCAACTGAAGAAAGAATTCGACGTGATCCCGGTAAAAAATCTGGAGGTGCTGGCATGAACTGGCTGGATATCTGCGCCCTCGAAGAAATCAATGCCCTCGGTTCGCGAATCATTGCCGGACCGAAAGGCGACATCGCGATTTTTCGTACAAGCGACGACGAAGTTTTCGCCCTCGACGACCGCTGCCCACACAAGGGCGGGCCGTTGTCGCAAGGTTTGATCTACGGCAAACGCGTGGCGTGCCCGCTGCACAACTGGCAGATCGACCTCGAATCCGGTGAAGCCCAGGCGCCGGACATAGGTTGCGCGCATCACCATCCGGCGCGGGTCGAAAACGGTCGTGTGCAGTTGGCCCTGCGGGACGCCATCTGATGGACCGCCAGACGACCGCCTCGACCTGCTGTTACTGCGGGGTCGGCTGCGGCGTGCTGATCGAGCATGACGGCGAGCGCATCCTCGGCGTCAGCGGCGATCCGGCGCATCCGGCCAACTTCGGCAAACTGTGCAGCAAAGGCTCGACCCTGCACCTGACCGGCGACCTCGCCGCCCGCGCGCTGTACCCGCAATTGCGTCTGGGCAAAGGCCTGGCGCGCAGTCGCACGGATTGGGATACCGCGCTGGAACATGCTGCCAACGTGTTCGCTGAAACCATCGCCGAACACGGCGCGGACAGCGTCGCGTTCTATATCTCCGGGCAACTGCTGACCGAGGATTACTACGCCTTCAACAAACTGGCGCGGGCGCTGGTCGGCACCAACAACATCGACAGCAATTCCCGCCTGTGCATGTCCTCGGCGGTGGTCGGCTACAAGCGCAGCCTTGGCGCCGATGCGCCGCCGTGCAGCTATGAAGATCTGGAGCTCAGCGATTGCGTGATGATCGTCGGCAGTAACATGGCCTACGCCCATCCGGTACTTTTCCGTCGACTGGAAGAGGCAAAATCCCGCCGCCCGCAGATGAAAGTCATCGTCATTGATCCACGCCGCACCGACACCTGCGACCTCGCCGATCTGCATCTGGCGATTCTGCCCGGCACCGACGTCGCTTTATTCCATGGGATTTTGCATCTGCTGTTGTGGGAAGACTGGGTTGATCGCGACTTCATCAAGGCACACACCGAGGGTTTGGCCGAGCTGAAAAATCTGGTGCGTGATTACACCCCGCAGATGGTTTCGCAGCTGTGCGGCATCAGCGTCGAGCAATTGCAGCAGTGCGCCGAATGGGTGGGCACTTCGCCGAGTTTCCTGTCGCTGTGGTGCATGGGTTTGAACCAGTCCACGGCCGGCAGCGCGAAGAACAGCGCGCTGATCAATCTGCACCTGGCCACCGGACAAATCGGCCGTCAGGGCGCAGGACCTTTCTCTTTGACGGGTCAGCCAAATGCCATGGGCGGACGGGAGACGGGCAGTCTGTCAAACCTGCTACCCGGTCATCGCGAGGTGGCGAACCCGGAACACCGCGCCGAAGTCGCGGCTTACTGGGGTGTCGATCGGCTACCGGAGAGTACCGGCCTCAGCGCCATCGAACTGTTCGAGCAAGTGCGCAGCGGCAAGATCAAGGCGTTGTGGATTGCCTGCACCAACCCTGCGCAATCGATGCCGGATCAACATTCGGTGCGCGCAGCGCTGGAAGCCTGCCCGTTCGTGGTTCTGCAAGAGGCCTTCCGCACCACCGAAACCGCAGCGTTCGCTGATCTGCTGCTGCCCGCTGCCAGTTGGGGCGAGAAGGAAGGCTCGGTGACCAATTCCGAACGGCGTATTTCCCACGTGCGCAAAGCCATTCTCCCACCGGGTGAAGCGCGCCCGGACTGGGCGATCACCGTGGATTTCGCACAACGTCTGGAGAAACGTCTGCGCCCTGGGGAGTCGAGCCTGTTTAGGTTCAGCCAACCTGCGCAGTTGTTCGATGAATTCAAAGGGCTGACTCGCGGCCGCGATCTGGATCTGTCCGGGATCAGTCACGCGCTGATCGACGAGATCGGGCCGCAGCAATGGCCCTTCCCTGTCGGTGCCCGGCAAGGAACCACGCGACTTTATGAAGACGGCGTTTTTCCTACGGTCAGCGGTCGCGCGCAATTCATTGCCGACCCGTATCGCGCCGCCAAGGAACAACGTGACGCACGCTTTCCATTGACGTTGATCACCGGCCGTCTGCGAGATCAATGGCACGGTATGAGCCGCACCGGCACCGCCGCGCAATTGTTCGGCCATGTCAGCGAAGCGGTATTGAGCCTGCACCCGGATGAATTGCGCCGGCACCGCTTGCAGCCGGGTGATCTGGTCAATCTGAAAAGTCGTCGCGGCGCGGTGATCGTTGCCGTCGCTAGCGATGACAGTGTGCGACCCGGCCAAGCGTTTCTGCCGATGCACTGGGGCGATCGTTTTCTCAAGGGCGGCGTGAACAGCCTGACCCAGCCAGCCTTCGACCCCTTGTCGAAACAGCCGGAACTCAAACACAGCGGCGTGCGCCTGGAAGCGGTAAATCTGCCATGGCAATTGTTCGCACTCATCGAAGGCAATGTTCAACAGCATTTTGAGGCCCTGCGACCGCTCTGCGAGGCGTTTTCCTACGTGAGTCTCAGCCTTGTCGGACGTGAGCGACCGGCATTGCTGATACGCGCTGCCAGCAGCGAGGCGCCGAATCCGCAGTTGCTGGCTCAGATCGACCAATGCCTGTCCCTTATCGACGGACCGGTATTGGCCTACGACGATCCCCGTCGCGCCATCGGTAAGCGCGTGCGCATTGAAAACGGCCGGATCACCGCGATTCGACTGGCCGGTGAGACCCTCGCCCAGCATTGGCTGCAAGGGCTGTGGCTGGAAGGTCGCGCCGACGACCAACTGAGGCGCTGGTTGCTGGCACCGATGAGTGCTCCGCCGGGTAGCGCCGGGGCGCAGATTGCGGCGGATAAAACCCTGTGCAATTGCAAGAACGTCAGTCTCAACGCGGTCTGCGCCGGCATTCGCCAAGGCCTGGATTTGCAAGGTTTGAAAAACACGTTGGGCTGCGGCACGCAATGCGGCTCATGCGTCCCGGAAATAAAGCGCTTGCTGGCTGCCGATGTGCAGCCGGTCGCCGTCATCTGATGAGGAAAACCCCATGAATGCAAAAGTCTGGCTGGTGGGCGCAGGCCCCGGCGATCCGGAGCTGCTGACCCTCAAAGCGGTGCGCGCCTTGCGTGAAGCCGATGTGGTATTGATCGATGACCTGGTCAACAACGCAGTGCTGGAACACTGCCCCGGTGCGCGCATCATTGCCGTGGGTAAACGCGGCGGCTGCCGTTCAACTCCGCAGGCGTTTATCCATCGACTGATGCTGCGTTACGCCCGCCAGGGCAAGTGCGTGGTGCGGCTCAAGGGCGGCGATCCGTGCATTTTCGGTCGTGGCGGTGAGGAGGCGCAGTGGCTGCGTGAACGTGGCGTGGAGGTGGAACTGGTGAATGGCATCACCGCCGGGCTGGCCGGGGCGACGCAGTGCGATATTCCGCTGACGCTGCGCGGTGTGGCGCGGGGCGTGACCCTAGTGACTGCGCACACCCAGGACGACAGCCAATTGAATTGGCAGGCGCTGGCGCAAGGCGGGACGACGCTGGTGATTTACATGGGCGTGGCGAAGCTGGGCGAGATTCGCGATCAGTTGTTGGCGGGCGGAATGGCGGCAGATACGCCGGTGGCAATGATCGAGAACGCGTCACTGCCGCAGCAGCGCGAATGCCGTAGCGATCTGACGGCGATGAGTGACGATGCGTATGCGTTCGAATTGAAAAGCCCGGCGATTCTGGTGATTGGCGCGGTGGCAGCTGTTGCTGAAGAGCAAAAGATCGCAGCCTGCGGCAGCTCCTATTTTGGATCTGCATAGGTCCTGTGGGAGCTGCCGAAGGCTACGATCCTTTAACGCTCCAAAGCCAAATCGCAGACAAAGAAAAGCCCGGCCTAAGCCGGGCTTTTCTCAGAGCGGCAGCTAATTACTTAGCTTGAGCTTCAACCTGCGCTTCTACGCGACGGTTAACAGCACGGCCAGCGTCAGTTTTGTTGTCAGCAACTGGGCGGGATTCGCCGTAGCCAACAGACTGAACGCGGGACGATTCAACACCGTACTGGTTGGTCAGAACTTGCTTAACGGCGTTTGCACGACGCTCGGACAGTTTCTGGTTGTAAGCGTCAGGACCGACGGAGTCAGTGTGACCTTCAACAGTAGTGGTGGTGGATGGGTACTGCTTCATGAAGTCAGCCAGGTTCTTGATGTCGCCGTAGCTGTTTGGCTTCACAACCGACTTGTCGAAGTCGAACTTAACGTCCAGCTCAACACGAACAACTTCAGCAACTGCTGGGCAGCCGTCAGCGTCAACAGTTACGTTGGCTGGGGTGTCAGGGCACTTGTCAACGTTGTCGCAAACGCCGTCGTTGTCGCTGTCGGAGCAGACTTCAGCTGGTGCTGGAACTGGAGCAGCAGCAGGCTTGGAGCCGCCACCGAAGTTCACACCGATACCGACGCTAGGAGCCCACTCGGTGTCGCCCTGGTCGATGTTGTATTGAGCTTCAACGCCAGCACGAGCGTAGAAGTTGTCGGTGAAGTACAGCTTGGCACCAGCGCCCAGGTTAGCGAAGGTAGAACGGTTACGACCGTTCGAACCGTTCTGGTCGATGCTCTGGTCGGAGAAACCGGCCGAGACGTATGGACGCAGCATGTCGCCTGGGTTGTTGAAGTGGTACAGAGCGTCCAGAGCGGTGTTAGCGCCTTTTACGTTCTTGCCATCGTCGGCACGTACGTTGTGAACTTCGTCGTAGCCCAGACGCAGTTCAACGTCGTCGGTCAGGAAGTAACCGATCGAACCGCCGAACAGGTTGCCGTTGTTCTTGAAGTTACGAGCGCTGTCGAATTGTTCTTTCTTAGCGAAGCCTTCGATTTCAACTGCGCCTTGGCCTTGTGCCAGAGCGCCGAACGAAGTGGCGGCAATCAGAGAACCAATGGCCAAGCCCAAGGTGTTTTTCAGTTTCATCCGTTAAATCCCCATCTGGTGATTGTGAAGCAGTCCCGCAAACCGGGGGACAACTCGGCGGCAAGTCTATCAGAACTTGCCTACACGTAAGAGATATTTGCGCTGAACTAAGTTTCAGCAATGCCTGCAAATTTCTCACGCAATTTATCTAGAGCACGTTTGTAACGCATTTTTGTCGCACTCAAACCCATGTGCATGATGTCTGCGATCTCCTGAAACTCCAGCTCTGCGACAAATCGTAGCACCAGAATTTCGCGGTCGATCGGATTCACATACACCAGCCAGCGATCAAGTCCGCCTTTTTCCTCGGGTTTGGGCGCCTTTTCTTCGGACGCTTCCTCGAGGGGGTCAAGACTCAATGCGTCCATCAAGCGACGCTTTCGCCGTTCCTTCCGATACTGCGTAATACATTCGTTGTACGTGATGCTGTATAGCCATGTCTTGAACTTCGATTTCCCCTCGAAGTTCTTCAGGCCGTACAGCACCTTTAACATGACTTCCTGACAGACATCGTCTGCGTCGCGATCGTTCCCAAGATATCTCGCACAAACGTTAAATAATGTTCGCTGGTAACGCCGCATCAGTTCTTCATAAGCGCGCGTTACGTGAAAAAGCTCGGTATGCGAGCGCGCGACCAACTCCTCATCAGAGAGCTCGCGGGGGTCGTAGCGCGTGGATAGCGTTTGGGCTTTATTCAAAACAAGTCGTGCCGACAGTCAGGTCAATGTCCACCGCAACCAGCATCAGCTGGCATTTTGCGGCGGCATACATTAGCAGGGTTTGCCGGGTTAGCGGCTACTCACATGCTGTTCCAGCAGGATCCGATTGGAGAGAGAGACTAGCTCACCCTCATCGGTCAGCAATGTGGTTTTAACCGTGCCGATCTCTTCGATCTGGCCTTCGACCTCGCCAACACGCACTTGTTGCCCAACCTGATACAACTCACGCACATAGATTCCCGCAAGAATCTGACCGGCAATTTCCCGGCTTCCCAAGCCCATGGCCAGCGCAACGGCCAGACCAACGGTAATCAATACAATGACAATCACATGGTTCAGCAGATCGGTCTTGACCTCGAGCTGACTGATCGCCACCGAAATGCTGATGATGATCACCAGCCCTTGGGCAATTCGCCCCAGTCCCGAAGCGTAGTCCAGGCCTACACCTTCTGCCGCCCCGCGCACCAGCCCGTTGGCCAGTTGCGCGAGCAAAACACCCACCAGCAACACCAGCGCGGCGCCGAATACCTTCGGCAAATACAACGCCAACATATCCAGCGTAGCTGAAACTCTCTCAAGTCCAAGGGATTCTGCTGCAGAAACCAAAAATATCAGCAGAACGAACCAATAGACGATTTTGCCGATCAGGGTCGAGATCGGCACTTGCAGCCCGGCGCGCGACATCAACTTGGTCAAACCCGTGCCGCCCATCAAGCGATCCAGGCCCAGTTTGGCGAGCAGTTTGGACAGCAAGGTATCGAGCAGCTTGGCCACGACGAAACCCAACAGCAGCACGACCAGTGCGCCGAACAGGTTCGGAATGAAGTTGGCTACTTTGGTCCACAACGCAGTCATTGCAGTGACGAGGCTCTGAGTCCAGAGGTCGAGTTCCATATTCAATCAGCCTTATCAGCAGTGCGAGCGGTAGGTTTACGAAGACGGGAAACCGGCGAGACGTGGGCCGATCCGTTATTCAGGGCGATCATCAGCGCGGGCAGCCAACGGCCCAGCAGGCTGAACAGATCACCGGCGCCGACCTGGCGGTTGGCGGTTTTGAGTACGCGGCCCAAGCAGGCATCGTCGTCGCGGCTGGACGGCGAAGCGTTGAGCATGTCGCGCAAAGACTGTTCAAACGGATCGTGCATACGCACCTCTCGTGATGTCTGTGAAAGACGCGGGCAGATTTGGTCGGGTCACATGCGCCATCTTCACACCCAGCGCAAACGACGAAATAACCACCACTGACCGAAGGCCAGGGCGAGTACCGTCATACAGGCAATAAGGAAACCATAAGGGCTGCTGGAGAAGGGAATACCACCCACATTTATACCCAGCAGACCGGTGATGAAACTCATCGGTAAAAAGATGCAGGTGATGATCCCGAAGCGATACATCGTGCGGTTCATGCGCTCGTTCAAGCGCCGATCTTCCGCCTCCAGCACAAGCCCCACGCGCTCTCGGGTCAATTCGAGTTCTTCGAGGTAGCGGGTCAGACTGTTGTTCAATTCGTTCCAGTAATCGGCATCATCATCGACGAACCACGGCATTTTGATCCGCGTCAGCTGACCGAAAATATCCCGCTGCGGTGCCAGGAAACGCTTCAGCCCGGCCGCCCGGCGGCGGATGTGCAAAATGGCGCCATGCTCGGGGGTATACCGTTCGTCGGCATCCATCTTTTCTTCTTCCTCATCGGCGATTTCCGAGAGGCAAGTGACCAGATCCTGCACCTTGTTGGTGAGGAACTGCGCCAGATAAAGAATGAGTTCAGAAGCGGTTTTCGGGCCTTTGCCATCTGCCAATTGCGCCAGCAACTCATCAGTTGCACGCAGAGGACGCAAACGCAAAGAGATGACGCGCTGCGCGGAAGCGAAAATCCGCACCGAAACCATGTCTTCCGGCTCGGCACCTGGATTGAGATTGACCCCGCGCAGAAACAGCAGCAATTCGGAGTCCGGCAGCGGCAACAAACGCGGTCGGGTGTTCTCTTCCAGCAGCAGATCGCAGGTGAATTCGTTGAGGCCGCTGGATTTGCGCAGCCAGGTCTGGGTCTGCGGATGGCTGCGATCCCAATGCAGCCACAGGCTTTCATGGGCCTGCAGCTGCAGATCGTCGAGCTCAGTCCGGGCTATCGAACGCGCGCCACCTTTTCCGTCCAGCACCAGGGCATGCACCAGCCCCCATTGCGCGTTTTCTTCCTCGAACATCCGCATCCCTTTGTCGAAAAGCTTATTCAGGCATTTTCAGCGGGCTCGGCGAGATGATCACGCCGTTGTTGTCCGCATAAATGTATTGGCCCGGGTGGAACGTCACACCGGCGAAAGTCACCGGGACGTTGAGGTCGCCGATGCCGCGCTTGTCGGTTTTCATCGGGTGGCTGGCCAGCGCCTGCACGCCCAGATCGGTCTGCGCAATAACGTCGACGTCACGGATGCAACCGTAGATCACCAGCCCTTCCCAACCGTTTTTTGCGGCTTTCTCGGCAATCATGTCACCGAGCAATGCCCGGCGCAGCGAACCACCGCCATCGACTACCAACACTTTACCGTTGCCCTTGAGCTCGGCTTGTTCCTTGACCAGCGAGTTGTCTTCGAAGCATTTGATGGTCACGATTTCGCCGCCGAACGAATCACGGCCACCGAAATTGCTGAACATCGGCTCCAGCACCTGCACCAGCTCCGGATAGGCGTCGCACAGGTCAGGCGTAAGGTAATGGTTCATCGAAAAACTCCTGTAACAAGGAAGACGATCAAGGATGACGCATTCTTTTGAGACGATTTCCGGGGGTCGCTGTTTACCTTAGCCCATCCCATGGTCGCTGAACGAACCTGAACAAACCCTGAAACGTAATCGCTAAACAGCCACCAAAAATGACCAGAACCGAACAATGCGTCATATCTTAGCCGCAAGCCTATCTGAACGAAATGCCCTTTTCAGTCTCAGCCTGCCGCCGCCAGATCCGGCTTCTCGCCGAGCAACGGAGTCTGCTGATCGCCCAGCCAACGGGCCACCAATGGCCACACTTCAGCCTGCGCTGCTTTGCTCACCAACATCTCGACATGGCCAAAATTATCGTTGAAGCCCTGCTCGCGGCCCAGGTTGATGAATTGTTTGTGCTCGGCGCCAACCTGCTCGAACAGCTTGCGACAGGCCCAGGCCGGATCCTGATGATCCCCCGCCGCTGTCACCGCCAGCACCGGCACCTTGACGTCGGCAAGGCCAGCCCACCAATCCTTGTCCTTGTCGCCAAAGCGGCCAAACAAGCCGTACCAGCGCATGCTTTCGATGGCCAGACCGATTGGCTCATCTTCCGGGCCGCGCTTGAGGCGTGACCCGGACAATTGCGCGAAACGCTTGAGGATGAAGCGACTGCTCCACTCCACCGGTGGAATTTTCAGTGGCCAATAGGTACGGCTGACTTGCGTGCCGAAGAACGCCGCCGAGGCCACGGCAGGCTCGCCGAGGTATTCGCCACCGAGCGCTGCGGCCAAGGTGATGCCGCCCAACGAATGGCCGATCCAGTGCGGAATTTGCCCGCTCTGCTCGCGCACGAACGCGGCAATCGCCGGCAAGTCGTAACGGGCGTAGTCGGCGACTCGGTTGCGTCGGTAGTCCTCGTTGCGCTGCGACAAGCCGTGGCCGCGCATCTCCGGAATCCACACGTCGAAACCCAGACGCGTCAGATACGCGCCCAACCCCAGGCCTTTCGGTGAAAACCAGAAACGCCGATTGGAGAAACTGCCGTGCAGCAAGATCACCGGCACGCCGCGCGGCGCCGAGTCATCGGCCATGCCTAAACGGGTCACGGCGATTTCCACGGACCAGTCAGGGCTGTTGCCGGGTTTCAAACGATAAACGTCTTCGCTCAGATCACCGCGCCGCTCGGCGCTGATCAGGGCGACAGGAAATAGGTTGCTGCTGCTTTGCATAATGCTCTTGCACAAAAAAGGGCGGCATCCGGAGACCCCGCCCTGTTTGAATCATAAGAAGCCGAATCGTGTAGGAGTGAGCCTGCTCGCGATGGCGGTGTGTCATTCGAATCAATGCTGACTGTCATGACGCTATCGCGAGCAGGCTCACTCCTACAGGGAGACGCGGGCCGTTCACATACTGATCAGGCCGGCGCTTGGCCTTCCGCCAGGAAGAACCAGGTTTCCAGCACGGTGTCCGGGTTCAGCGACACGCTTTCGATGCCCTGCTCCATCAGCCACTTGGCCAGATCCGGGTGGTCGGACGGGCCCTGACCGCAGATACCGATGTACTTGCCGGCCTTGTTGCACGCGGCAATCGCGTTGGCCAGAAGCTTCTTGACCGCCGGATTACGCTCGTCGAACAGGTGCGCGATGATGCCCGAATCGCGGTCCAGACCCAGTGTCAGCTGCGTCAGGTCGTTGGAACCGATCGAGAAACCGTCGAAGAACTCAAGGAATTCTTCAGCAAGGATCGCGTTGGAAGGCAGTTCGCACATCATGATCACGCGCAGACCGTTTTCGCCGCGCTTCAAGCCGTTTTCGGCGAGCAGATCGACCACCTGGCTGGCTTCGCCCAAGGTGCGGACGAACGGCACCATGATTTCGACGTTGGTCAGGCCCATCTCGTTGCGCACACGTTTCAGCGCGCGGCACTCGAGTTCGAAGCAGTCACGGAACGACTCGCTGATGTAACGCGAAGCGCCACGGAAGCCCAGCATCGGGTTCTCTTCTTCCGGCTCGTACAGCTTGCCGCCGATCAGGTTGGCGTATTCGTTGGACTTGAAGTCCGACAGACGCACGATGACTTTCTTCGGCGCGAACGCGGCAGCGAGGGTGCTGATGCCTTCAACCAGTTTCTCGACGTAGAAACCGACCGGATCGTCGTAACCGGCGATGCGCTTGTCGACGCTTTCCTTGATTTCCTGCGGCAGACCGTCGTAGTTCAACAGCGCTTTCGGGTGAACGCCGATCATGCGGTTGATGATGAATTCCAGACGGGCCAGGCCCACACCGGCGTTCGGCAGCTGCGCGAAGTCGAAGGCGCGGTCCGGGTTGCCGACGTTCATCATGATCTTGAACGGCAGCTCCGGCATGGCGTCGACGGAGTTCTTCTTGATGTCGAAGCCCAGTTCGCCTTCGAAGATGTAACCGGTGTCGCCTTCGGCGCACGAAACGGTCACACCCTGGCCATCCTTCAGCAGTTGGGTGGCGTTGCCGCAACCGACGACCGCCGGAATGCCGAGTTCACGAGCGATGATCGCCGCGTGGCAGGTACGCCCGCCACGGTTGGTGACGATGGCGCTGGCGCGCTTCATGACCGGTTCCCAGTCCGGGTCGGTCATGTCGGAAACGAGCACGTCGCCCGGCTGGACTTTGTCCATCTCGGAGACGTCTTTGATGATGCGCACTTTACCGGCGCCAATGCGCTGGCCGATCGCACGACCTTCAACCAGCACGGTGCCGGTTTCTTTCAGCAGGTAACGTTCCATGACGTTAGCCTGAGTGCGGCTTTTCACGGTTTCCGGACGGGCCTGCACGATGTACAGCTTGCCGTCGTCACCGTCCTTGGCCCACTCGATGTCCATCGGGCAGCCGTAGTGTTTCTCGATGATCATCGCTTGCTTGGCCAGTTCGCTGACCTCAGCGTCGCTCAGGCAGAAACGCGCGCGATCAGCCTTGTCGACATCGACAGTCTTGACCGAACGACCGGCCTTGGCTTCGTCGCCGTAGATCATCTTGATGGCTTTGCTGCCCAGGTTGCGACGCAGGATCGCCGGACGACCGGCCTCCAGCGTGCCCTTGTGCACATAGAACTCGTCCGGGTTGACCGCGCCTTGGACGACGGTTTCGCCCAGACCGTAAGCGCCGGTGATGAACACCACGTCACGGAAACCGGATTCGGTATCGAGGGTGAACATCACGCCGGCGGTGCCGGTTTCCGAACGCACCATGCGCTGCACGCCAGCCGACAGGGCGACCAGTTTGTGGTCGAAGCCCTGGTGCACGCGGTAGGAAATCGCACGGTCGTTGAACAGCGAAGCGAACACCTCTTTGGCGGCGCGGATAACGTTTTCCACACCACGGATGTTCAGGAAGGTTTCCTGCTGACCGGCGAACGAAGCGTCCGGCAAGTCTTCGGCGGTGGCGGAAGAACGCACGGCCACGGCCACGTCAGGGTTGCCGGCCGACAGCGCGGCGAACGCGGTGCGGATTTCGGCATTCAGTTTTTCGGGGAATTCGGCTTCCATGATCCATTGACGGATCTGTGCGCCGGTCTTGGCCAGGGCATTGACGTCGTCGACGTCGAGCGCGTCGAGGGCCTGGTGGATCTGGTCGTTGAGGCCGCTCAGTTCGAGGAAGTCGCGATAGGCCTGGGCGGTGGTGGCAAAGCCGCCAGGGACCGACACACCGGCGCCTGCCAGGTTGCTGATCATCTCGCCCAGGGATGCGTTCTTGCCCCCCACATGCTCAACATCGTGTTTGCCGAGCTTATCGAGGGAAACTACGTACTCTACCAAGGTGATCTCTCCACTAACTGTGTTGGAAAAGCTCAGAAACCGGCTGCTCGGGGGAGCGTTGGCCGGTTGTATGGCCTGGACCTGGAAAATAAGTGAGAATGCGGGCCAATCGCGGCCGACAAATCGCGCCTATCATATCCAGAAATGCTCATTAGCTTAAGGCCCAAGGTGCAAATGAAACGATCTGCTTTCTTTATCTCCGATGGCACCGGCATCACCGCCGAAACCCTGGGTCAAAGCCTACTGGCGCAGTTCGAAAACATTACCTTCAGCAAATTCACGCGACCGTACATCGACAGCGTTGAAAAAGCGCGGGCCATGGTACAACAAATCAACAAAGCCGCCGAAACCGACGGCTTCCGCCCGATCATCTTCGATACCATCGTCAATCAGGACATCCGTGAGATTCTCGCAACCTCCAATGGTTTCATGATCGACATTTTCTCGACCTTCCTTGCCCCGCTGGAGCAGGAACTGACCGAGCACTCTTCCTACACCGTCGGCAAGTCCCACTCGATCGGGCATAACTCCAATTATATGGAGCGCATCGAGGCGGTGAACTTCGCCCTCGACAACGACGACGGTGCGCGCACGCACTATTACGACAAAGCCGACCTGATACTAGTGGGCGTGTCGCGATGCGGCAAAACACCGACGTGTCTGTACATGGCGATGCAGTTCGGCATCCGCGCGGCCAACTATCCGCTGACCGAAGACGACATGGAGCGCCTGACCCTGCCAGCCGCCCTGCGCGCCCATCAGCACAAGCTGTTCGGCCTGACCATCGACCCGGACCGCCTCACCGCGATCCGCAACGAACGCAAGCCCAACAGCCGTTATTCGAGCTACGCCCAGTGCGAATTCGAAGTGCGCGAAGTGGAGAATCTGTTCCGCCGCGAGAACATTCCCAACATCAACTCCACGCATTTTTCCGTGGAGGAGATTTCGGCGAAGATTCTGGTGGAGAAAGGCGTGGAGCGGCGGTTCAAATAACCCTGCAAACCTCCTGTAGGAGCTGCCGCAGGCTGCGATCTTTTGATCTTGTCTTTTAAAAACAGAATCAAAAGATCGCAGC
>NZ_RWIM01000039.1 GCF_009764645.1 Pseudomonas sp. PB106 | reverse complement strand
GATGGCGATGTCATATTCAACATTGATGTGCCTGACAGACCGCCATCGCGAGCAGGCTCACTCCTACAGGATTCAGGCACGGCCCGGGATCAGCGTTTGGGCAACTCGATTACTACCTTCAACCCGCCCCACTCACTCTCGCCCAACACCAGCAACCCGCCCCAGGTGTCGACGATGTCGCGGACAATCCCCAGCCCCAGGCCATGCCCTTGGGTCTGCTCGTCCAACCGCGTCCCTCGGCTAAACACCTGAGCGCGCTGCTCTTCAGGAATCCCCGGGC
This sequence comes from Pseudomonas sp. PB106, assembly GCF_009764645.1. Taxonomy (GTDB): domain Bacteria; phylum Pseudomonadota; class Gammaproteobacteria; order Pseudomonadales; family Pseudomonadaceae; genus Aquipseudomonas. Next base: position 16,514 of record NZ_RWIM01000039.1, on the reverse strand, counting down.
CATCATCTTCCACGCTCAGGGCAAAGCCATCCGTACGCTCGACCACGCTCAAGCGCACTTCGGCATCCGCCCATTTGCACGCGTTATCCAACAGATTCCCGAGCAATTCGAGCAAATCCTCACGATCCCACGGCAGTTGCAATCCCGCCGGTGCGACGTAACTCAACGCCAGATGCTCGCCATGAATCATGTTCAACGTCGCCAGCAATCCCGGCAGTTCCGCATCGCAATCGAACAACGCCCCCGGCAGCGCATCCCCGGATAACCGCGCTCGATTGAGCTCACGGTTTAGCCGTTGCTGCACCTGTTCCAGTTGTTCGGTGAGGACTCTGCGCAACTCGGGATGGGCATCCAGCTTCTCGCTCGATGCCAGGCTCAACAGCACCGCCAACGGCGTTTTCAATGCATGGCCGAGATTGCCCAAGGCATTGCGCGAACGCTTGAGACTGTCTTCGGTGTGCGCCAGCAAATGGTTGATCTGCGCTACCAGCGGCTCCAGTTCCACCGGCACCTGATCATCGAGTTGCGAGCGCTGGCCCTGCTGCAGTTGCGCGATCTGCTCGCACGCCCTTTCCAAAGGCTTCAAGGCGCGGCGTACGGTCAGGCGCTGCAAGAACAGAATCAGCAGCAATGCCGCCAGGCCCAGGCCGAGGCCGATCTGGCGCATGCGCTGAAAGCTCTCGCGCACCGGCGTGTAATCCTGCGCAACGCTGATCGAAATCGACTGGCCCAAGCGCCGGTAGTCCGAACGCAGCACCAGCAGTTGCTGTCCGTCCGGGCCCAATTGCAGATTGCTGTGCAGGCCGGCGTGTTCGAGCAGCGGCAGGTCCTGATCCCACAACGAGCGCGAGCGCCAGTGGCTGTCGGCAAAATCGATGCGAAAATAGTGCCCGGAAAACGGCCGCTGGTAGGCCGGTGAAAGATGACGTTCGTCCAGCTGCAAACCTTGCGGGCCGCGCACCAGCGCCACCAGCAGGCTTTCACTGTCGTTGCGCAGGCCGGCTTCGAGGTAGCGCTGCAAACCCACTTCGAACAGCCACAGGCTGGTTTGCGCCAGCACCACGCCGACGATCACCATCACGCTGATCAAACCCAGGCTCAAGCGGCGCTGGATTGACCTCACGAAGCTTGCCCGCCGAACAGGTAACCCTGGCCGCGACGGGTTTCGATGACGCTTTTGCCGAGCTTGCGGCGCAGGTGATTGACGTGCACTTCGAGGACGTTGGAGTCACGCTCGGTTTCACCGTCGTACAGGTGTTCGGCGAGGTGACTCTTGGAGAGGATCTGTTCGGGGTGGAGCATGAAATAGCGCAGCAGGCGGAATTCGGCAGCGGTCAGCTGGATGTCGGCGCCGTCACGCACCACGCACTGGCGACCCTCGTCCAGATGCAGGCCGGCAGCCTTGAGCGTCGGCTGATTGGCCTGGCCTTTGGAGCGGCGCAACAGCGACTGAATGCGCAAGTACAACTCTTCGGGATGGAACGGTTTGGTCAGGTAATCATCGGCGCCAGCCTTCAATCCCTCGATGCGTTCGGCCCAGGAATCGCGCGCCGTAAGGATCAGCACCGGAATCGCCAGACCGCCAGCGCGCCACTGCGTCAACACCTCAAGTCCCGGAACGCCGGGCAGGCCGAGGTCGAGAATGATCAGGTCATACGGCTCACTACTGCCCTGATACAGCGCATCGCGACCGTCGGCCAGCCAATCCACCGCATAGCCTTGACGCTGCAGACCGGCGAGCAATTCGTCGGCCAGCGGTACGTGGTCTTCCACCAAAAGCAAACGCATCGATCAATCTTCCTTGTCTTTCACAAGTTCGCCGGTAGCGGCTTTCAGGTGCAGCTCGCGCGCCACGCCTTCGGCGGTCAGCAACTCGACTTCATAAATATAGATGTCATGTTTTTCTTCCAGCTCGACTTCCAGCAGCTTCGCGCCAGGATAGCGATCCATCGCCTGCTGCAGCACTTGCTCCAGCGGCAGGATCACCCCCTGCTTGCGCAGATTGAGGGCTTCGTCCGGACCGAGGTCGCGGGCCATCGCCGTCGAGCAAAACATCACCAGCACCCACGCCGTACGGCGGGTGGCGCGAACATTAACCTTCATTACGTATCCTGATGATCCTTGAGAACCTGCCCGGTCACCGCGTCTAATTCCAGATCCCATTCCAGCCCTTGCGGGTCACGCATTTCGATCTGGTAAATGTACTTGCCGTACTGCTCTTCCAGCTCGGTATCGGTGATCGTCGAGCCCGGATGTTTGCTCAGCGCGGTGGCATTGAGCTTCTCGAAGGAGACGATAGTACCAGCGTCGCGCAGACGCAGGGCTTCGTCAGGGCCGAGATCGCGGGCGTGGGCGAGGCTGGCAGTGAAACCGAGGATCGAGGCAATGGACAGGGCAGTCAGGGTTTTCATGGTGTCTCCGTATTTTTTATGTGCAGCTTTACGGTGGGCACCTTAGCGATTTGAACTTAACTGAAACTGAATTGCCATCATTCCTCCAGCGCAACATATATCCCCTTGTAGGAGTGAGCCTGCTCGCGATAGCGGTGTGTCAGTTAGCACTTACTTGACTGATAAACCGCAATCGCGAGCAGGCTCACTCCTACAAGGTTTTGTAACATGTGCTTATAATTGTTCGCTTGCTAACGATCGAGACCGGTATGACCGCCATCCACATCAAATTTCCCGCCCTCACTCTCAAGGCCGGCCCGCGTGCCATGGCGCGGATTCGCGCGCAGGGCTTGAACGCTGCCGATGTTGGCACCCTGCCCGGCGCCGCCGGTGGGCCGAAGGCGTTGGGGATTCAAGGACTGGATCTGGCGCTGTTCGGCGAATGGCTGCCGAGTGCGCCGCGTGAGCGTTCGCTGATCGGCGCCTCGGTCGGTTCCTGGCGCTTCGCCAGCGCCTGCCTGCCAGACGCCGCCGAAGGCATTCGCCGTCTCGGTCATTTGTACGCCGAGCAGAACTTCAACAAAGGCGTGACCATGGCCGAGATTAGCCAGAGCTCGCAGCGCATGCTCAATGACCTGCTCGACGGCCGCGACGCGAGCATCCTCGACAACGCCCACTACCGCTTGAACATCATGGTGGTGAAAAGTCAGGGGCGTTTGGCCGACGATCATCGCGGTCGCCTCGGGCTGGCGCTGGGCTCGGTGATTGCCGACAACCTGCGCGGTCGCGCACGGCTGTCGCGGCACTTCGAACGGCTGATCATCCACGATCCACGCCTCGCCCCGCCCGTGAATACGCTCAGCGATTTTCCCTCGCGCTTCGTCGCGCTGAACGCCGGCAATCTGCGCCAGGCCTTGTTGGCCTCGGGTTCGATCCCGATGGTCATGGAAGGCGTGCGTGATCTGCCGGGCGCCGGTGCCGGAACCTTCCGCGACGGTGGTTTGCTCGACTACCACCTCGACTTGCCCTACAGCGGCGACGGCATCGTGCTCTATCCGCACTTCACCGACCGGGTGATTCCCGGCTGGTTCGACAAGACCCTGCCGTGGCGCAAGGCCTCGGTGGAGCGTTTGCAGGACGTGCTGTTGCTCGCCCCTTCGAAGGAATATCTGGCGCGCCTGCCCTACGGCAAACTGCCCGACCGCAATGACTTCAAACGCTTCATGGGCGATGCGCCGGGCCGGCAGAAATACTGGCACGCGGCGATGGACGAAAGCCGTCGACTGGGCGACGAGTTCCTCGAACTGACTGCCAACGGTCGCCTCGCCGAGCGCTTGCTGACCCTTTAGTCAGCACGGCCAAACACAAGCTGGTAAACTCGCCGCCTGCCCGAATCGCTGCGGCGAACGCCATCTGAACAGAGCTGAAAATACCGTGGAAATCTTCAAAGAATTTACCTTCGAATCCGCCCACCGCCTGCCGCACGTCCCGGACGGCCACAAGTGCGGACGTCTGCACGGTCACTCGTTCAAAGTGGCGCTTCACCTCAGCGGCGACCTCGATCCGCACACTGGCTGGATCCGTGACTTCTCGGAAATCAAAGCGATCTTCAAGCCGCTGTACGAGCGTCTGGATCACAACTACCTGAACGACATTCCTGGCCTGGAAAACCCGACCAGCGAAGTGCTGGCCAAATTCATCTGGAATGAAATGAAGCCATTGCTGCCGGAACTGAGCGCGATCCGTATCCACGAGACGTGCACCAGCGGTTGCATCTATCGCGGCGAATAAACAAAAAGGCTCGAGAGCAGACAATGCTCACGAGCCTTTTTTTCAGCGACTACGGTGTCGCATGGTGTTTCAGTCGATGAGTGAATTGATCACCGTCTTCAATTCGACTCCGGATCGTTTCAGTGCCGTCAAGGCCGCGCACAACTGTTCGCTACTGTATTTGTGCTCGCGTCCATCAATGCTGAAGCTCAAATTCAGCGGCACTTGATCTTGCTCTTTTTGCATTTCTTGCGGATCCGGATTCAGAATTATCAGGGTGTGTGCACTGTCCGGATGAATCAGCAACAGATGTTCCCCAGCCTCGGACAGCAGCAGTTGATCACAGCCGGCCATTCCCAACACCAGGTTGTGCTCAATCGACCCGACCTGCTCAATTGCATATCGACGATCGATCACCAGACACTCCAGACCTTGCCAGACCTCGTCCGTGACTTGGCAAGTCTGCGACAGCGCCCCGAACTGCAATATCAATGTACTCACACCATCGACCAGCAAAGGCCTCAAGTCATCAATTTTGGCTTCGGTGCTGAGCGTGAGTACTTCACCCTCCCGGGTTGCATGACTCCCCGTCAGCCAGACGTGGCTTTGTGAACCATGGTTAAAGACCAAACCCTCCACCGGTTCGAACAGCAACGACTCTTTTTTGTCCTTCACCCCCAGCAACGCCGCCCACTGTCCGTCTTGCCGCCCCTTCACCGTCAACAAATAGTCCTTATCCGGGACGTAGTAGGTAAAGTTCATGCCTTTTCTCTCAATGGCAAGCATGGGCGCATAAGCGTGGCCGGAAAGCAGTTTGCCCAAACGCGCTTTCAAAGACATACCGCTCTGCTCGGACTGAACCCACTGATTCTCGACGCCGACAATTCTCGCTGGCTGATGATCAGACAGCGCCAGATTGACGCCCTCGCGTGTATGACCCAGCAAGCCTTGGCCATTAATCTCCACCTTGGCGAATGACCACTCGGACCAGACCTTTTGCGCAGTCGGCAACAATTGCGGATTCAGCAGTCGTGTGCCGCCGGCGAACGCCTCACGCACCGATGCAGGTGAGCTCAACGCCTGTCGATAGAGTTGCCCCGTTTCGATTTCGAGCAACCAGGCCGCCTGACCGCCAGGCGTCAGCCCCAACAGCGCCAACTCCTTGCCAAGAGCGACATGACTCACCAGAAATCTGTTGTCGACACACCAGACGGCCAACACACTACGTTGGGTGAAGTCGGACAAACCAATAACAGGGAAAGGCTGTTTACCATAGGTACTGACTACTTGACTCAGTGCTTCGGGCCAGCTCTTTTGCTGTTCGAGCCAACGCTTACCCACGCCGATAAATGCCAGCACACCGTTTTGATTGATTTCGAACATCCAGCCATTGGTCTTGGTCATGATGTAGCGATCTGATGACTGAGTCACTGTTGCAACATCGGATTCCAGGACTTCATCGGGCATGAAGTCATCCTCTTGAGGATGGGGAAAACCACGAACCAGTGACTTGTTTTCAACGTCGTAAAAAATCATCGCATCGTCCGCTTGATGCGACATAAGCAGGATTCTTTGCAGGGAGTGGTCGTTATTGAAATAGAACTTGAAATCGACCAGGCAAATCCAGCCGGTGAGCACAGCTTCGCCCACGTTGTGCCCACGCAGCGCGACGAAATCTGCGGCTTGCCAAACGCTCATTGGCACGTCCATAGCGATGATTTGATCTAGCTTCCTATCTGGCAGCCTAAAGCGCTGCAGCGGTTCTTTCCAATAATCCACATCAAACATGTCTTCGCGCCAGACGTTTTCGAACGCGTTGAAACGGACAAGCGTTATGGTGTCTTCTGCGATCAGATATTCCAGCGAGTATCGAGTCTGCTCGCCAATGGTTTTTTCCTGCACTACGCGAAGTTGCCCATCAGCCCTAAGCTCAGCCGCAATGATTTTCGACCCCTGACGTGGACTCAGCAGGCGGAAGGCATGTTTGACGTTCCCGGTGACAGCATCAACACGCCACACGGTCGCGTGATCCGGGTGATAGAACCACGCGTGCTGGCCCGAAACAGCGGCCAATGCAACACCCTCAACCAAAGAGGCAGGAAGATCGCGCACATACACCATCCGGTCCGCAGCCGCATCGTAGTAACCCGTGGTGTACCGCGGCTCAGACTTTTTCCGGAGCGGAATGACAAAGTTATTCAGGGGCACATAAGCCGTGGCGAGGCGATTGGCCAGTGACAGTGTGCGCAGACGTTGCAATACGCTGGCAATGTCGACAGGCTTCGCGACCTCCAGTGAAGGAGGGGATGTTTGCGCGGGTTTATCCAACGTGATCGACACCAGCATCCAAACGTTTCGCTCAGGATTAAACTGAAACAATTCCCCCCCTTTGAGTTGGAGAAATCCTGTGAAACCCGTGATCTGGATATTATCCACGTACAGCGTCTCGCCTTGAACGGCGATATCTCTTTCGCTTGCCCACGGCGCATGAATCACCCAGCTGACAGTGTCTTTCCATCCTTCAAGTGACTCCGTTCCGACCGGCAGCGACTGACGCAAACGTACGGAGACAACACCGCGTGCCAGCTGCAACTGGGTTAACCCTCTGTCCGCACTGATGTCGTAACTCAATGTCCGATGCCATGCATGCGGCAGTTCAGGAATCACCAGATAACGCGCATGCTCATCCAGTTGCACCGTAATCTTTGTGCGTTTGTAGTCTGGAATCAGCTTGTAAAGAATATGTGGGCCCGACGAACTGGCAAAAAACTGGAATCGCCGTTCACCATCCTCGAAACGGAACTCGATACTCTTTTTCCACATATCCAGAATATTCGGATATGAAGTCCGCGAACCCAACTCGCTTTCTTCCTCCAGCATCTTTACGAAAGTAGACTGGTGGTCTCTCAAGCGATCTACAAGGTCAGCGTCCGGCACAAAATTGGCGGACCCCAACTGAAACTGATAACCGTAGTAACAAAGCGGTGTGCACGGCAATACAACAGTGTGAATGTCACGATCACCTTTGTGACCGAATTCACGATGGCTTCCTATTGATAGCGCTTGGCGGATATTGATTGCACGATGCAGGTCTTCGGCTTTTGTGCTGTAGTTCGGCAGGCCCAACGTCGCGAGAATCATTGGAAAAAACTTCTGGCTATCGAACTCGACCCGGCGCGCTTTCAGGTCAAGGCGAGTAATGACCGCTTCCTCAGCGAACTTCAGCACCCCTTCCTTAATCTCAAAACCTTCAGGCCCATAGGCCTCGTGAATCATGAACAAATGCCTGCCCACAGAATGGGCCTGGTCACTGATTCGCCCCAGATTACTGGCAATGGCCGCAAATCCTAAGCCAATGCCCAACAGCGGCACGGTCAGAATCGATGCCACCGCGCCCACCGTTCCGCCCACAACCAACGCGGTCACATCAAGTGCCGCCGTCGTCAAATCGAACCCCAATTGCGTCGTCAATCGCGATCGTTGTTCCTCATTGCTCGCCTCCATCAGGCCATGAATATCGAAACCGATATTGAGCAAGGAGAAGCCGATGCCGACCGACGCACCGACACGCCCCAACAAACGTCCAGACAAAGCAGCCTTTTGCGTGATCAATGCCTGTTCGGTGGCAGCCACCTGGCGTACGAGTTTGATCATTTGCGCCGCGTCCATCAGCACGCCATAGCCCAACTGCGCATAGCTCACATAAACCTGGATCTGCATTGCCACCGACAACCCCGGCAGCGCGCCATGTTCTGCCTGGTAATCCCGACTGCGCATCGCGGTGATCAGAGCCTGGAAGGCGAAGGCGAAGCTCAGTCGACTGCCACCATCGCTTTCGCCAGGTGCCGTATTCTTTACGGCGGCGCGCTCAACCAGGTGATGAATGTGGTTCCTGATTTTCAGAAACCGCGAATCGGCGGTTCTGACATTGACGGTTTTCTCGGGGTTGAACGGATCGATCAGCGTCATCGTGAAATGATCGTTCCCGCTTTTTGTAAGCGTGTCCAACAATGGCACAAACCTGTGATCTAACGAATTTTCTCTGCGCAATTGCCGGGTGGCCAGATCGAACTCGTGCACCTGCTGGTAGGCATCCAACTGCACCAGACTCTCGCCCAACCTTGAGTTATCCGACAAGGAGCGATGACGCAGAGCCGCCTGATGCTGCCACACACTGACAGACTGGGCTGCCGAAATGGGTTGATTCACCAGCAGACCGCCGACTTGCACTCTCGATGGCAGCACATTCTCAGCGATTGCCTTGGTGTTGAGTTCGATCACATTGAAACTCAGTTCGCCCGAAGCCGGCAGGCCATAGAGCTTGGCCAACTCACCGCCCTCGCCCCTCAAATAGCCCTCGACGGCTTCTTGCATTCGCGCATGTTGAGCAAACCCGTACACGGCAAAGTTCGGGTCGAAAAAGCGATAGGCCGTCTTGTCAGCGCTCACCACCTTGGCCAGCAACAGCGCATGGTTGCCGGTATCCAATAACAGGACACTGGAGTTTTTGTTCGCTTGCAGATTTTCCATGGCCGTCTGCAGAGTCTGTGTCCCCAGCGGCTTGCCAACGTCGGCCATACGCACGTCACTCAGCTCGTCCAACGTCAACAGCAACGCTCGCGAATCCGCATCCTGTGGCGCCAGACTGGCATTGGCAACCCTGCCGACCACCGTGCGTTCGGCGCTTTCACCGGCGTTCAATGCTGCTGCCATGAGCAAAGACAGTGGGTAACAGCGCCGACCGGGATCACCGACGGTGTGCGTCAGAAATGCCTGGGGAATTTGCCGCGCAGAATCTGCCCCGGCGTTGAAGAACTGCTCACGCACACGACCGGCGCGCTTGAGGATATGGGTGCGGTACTCCCAATGGGCAACGCTGTTGACCTGCGCGATGTGCTGGCGCCATTGGCTCACGGTCATCAGGTCGGTCAGTGCCAGCGCCTTGAGCTCACGCGCGCTTCTATCGCTCGCTTTGGCAGTGCCTGTCATCGGGGATTCGAGGGCAGGTAACTGACGCTGCTGCAGTAGGTCCTCGATCGCGGCAAAACGAGCGAATACGCCACCGTCGGCAGTGTCCTTCGCCAGGCTCTGCGCCGATTGCCATGCATCGGCAAACCCTGTGACGTCGAGGGTTTCAGCGCCAAACAAGCCACCGATAATCACCCGTTGCAACGGACTCAGCTGTTCAATGGGCAGTGTGCCCCGCGCCAGATGGACCAGCAGTTCGTTGAAATTACCCGTCTGCTGCGCTCCCACAGAATCCGGTATGGCGCTACCGACCTGGTTCAGCATCTGCTGACGCTCGTCGACAGTCAGCTTCGCGCTCTTCTCGAACACCACCTCGCCACTGAGCTTGTCGGTCATGGCGCGAACGAAGGGTTCACCCAATTCATCGATCAGGCGCTGCACGATGGCGGTCACCAGCACCGGTTTGCCTTCGGCCACGGGCCAACCGCGTTTAAACGTCAAGGTATTACCCGGCCTGAGCAATTCTCCCAGATTACCGCGGTAACGCATCTTGAACTTGCCCTCACGCCATGCTTGCTGTTCTGCTCGCGCCCATTTGTTTTCTAATTCTTGGCGCTCTGTCCAGCCGCTGATAGAGTCTTCTTCGGTCGCCGCGTTATAGCCCTGTTTGAGGTATAAATGCTTAGGGGCCTCTGCGCACCAGGCAGCGGTGTATTCACGCCCCAGAAAGACCTCCGAGCCGGCCTTCAAGGCTCCCGGCCCCGTCAATGTAATCGTGCCCCCTGCGCCCGGTAAGACGCCATCACGGTGATAGTCCATCATCGCAGACATTACTTTTTGGGAATAAACAGACTTTACGGATACATTCTTTAAATTGACGAAAGGCGACTCAATTTCGTGCATTTTTTGTTGAATGAGCGCCGTGGTTTCGTCGTCGCCCCACGCCTTGCCTCTTTGATCCAACTCTTTCTCTACGGCTTCGATAATGTCGTAGTAGTAGCGGATGACTTTCATCGTGGTCAGCGTCATTGCGGCTTGCGGATGCGCAGTAACATAGGCATTCATCAAGCTTGGAATCTTGCCATTATCGTCATATGGCGCCCCCATTCCAAACATGTCAACGGGCGTCGATTGCGCCATCAGCGGCGCGAAAATCTGGTGAAGGGGCGGTTTGGATTTGGCGAAACTTTCCAGGACGGCAATATGCTCTTGTGGAATATTCTTTACATAATCCGGATATCGACTTCCGTCCCGTCCCGGCATCAATGCCTCATTGTGATTGAGCAATAATTGCAATACACCTGCTCGAGCGCCCTTGTCCAATCCCGCAACATTGACACCCGCCATCTCTTTTACCAAGGGGGGCAAGTAATCCAGATCGCTGTAGGTACCGCCCTCGCGATCCTCGACCTGCAGACGGACAATATCGGACGCGGCAGCAAAGTTGCCCCTATAGGAAATTTCACGATCATAGGCGGACCAGAGAAAGTGAGACTGGAACGCCTCCCGTGCGTTTCGCAACTGAACATTATCCGCGACCATGTCCAAGTGGCTCTGCAAGTACCGTGCTCTGTTAGCCTGGAGCTGCGACTTGTCCTGACCAAAGGCCGCGACAAGAAACTCAATGCGCGCCTCGTCAGGACTGAGCCCACGCAACTGCGCCTGCCGAAGATAATCTGCCGCTTGCCGACGCAGGGCAACCAGCCTGGGTTCATAGGTCTGAAAGAGTTGAAAATTCGTCAACGGTTCGTTGCCGTTCGACTGCATGGCGTCTGCCTTCGCCGCCTGAATAAGCGTGCGACTCAAATCAAAGGCCATCAACGCTTCGGGGTCGTACCAAATGCTGAAGGTGAAGTCCTTGGGGGCCTGGGCTTTCCATATATTGAAATAGTCGCGCTGATTGACGCCAAACGCCGCCCCGCCCACCCAGACAAAATGCATATGATTCGGCACTTCTTTACTGACGATCGTTACGGTGTTTTGCAATCGTCGATGATAGTCATCAATTTTGTTCAAGAGTTTGCCAAATCCGGGGGACTGATTATTGCCGCCCAGGTGTTGCAGCGTTTCCCTTAGCAGGCTGACGACAACAAACATATCGCTGGATTTTCTCTGCAGCAATGCAGTCTGGTAATACTCCAGCACCGCTTCGTAATGCTTGGTTCCCTTGAAATCCACCAAAGCACTTTCGATTTCAGGAACAGACACTAAATTTTGCAGCTCCAGCGCCTCATTTACTTCTACCTCTAGCTCGCTCACGATACTTAACCCTTATCTTCAAACAATAAAAAAACAGGCCGCCCGACAGCCGCAAAGCGGCCCAGCAACATCACTCACTTATCAAGCACTCTTTAATCTGGATCTACAGTATTTCAACACGACAATTAAACGAAATGGATTTCAACCACAAATAATTGCAGACAGAAAACGAATTAAAACTCGTTAAAAAACCAACAACATCGGCAAACTTTTCACACATATACCGACACTGTTACAAGACACCTTATTGATAACATCAGTCATTTAAACCAATGCCAGGTGGCCGTCATTAGGTACTTCGCCTGATTCGCGCAATTGGTCTGCAGACTCGCCCCATAACGGACTTCAGTACGAACAATTGCACCGCTTTCGCGCCCATCCACACGACTGGTCTATACATAACCCGCGCCACCCGGCATTTGGCACGACCACTGCAACCCTCTCCCGCGTCTTCCCCTTTCCAGCAAGGACCGCCCCATGACGCAGCACGCTCCCGGCAACGATTACCCCCTCAGCGAAGTCCCCATGCATGCGCGCAAAGGCCTGGCGTCCACGGCGATGGTGTTACTGGGCTTCACGTTTTTCACCGCGACCATGTTTGCCGGCGGCAAGCTCGGCGTGGCCTTCAGTTTCGCCGAGATGATGGCGGTGATCATCGTCGGCAACTTGCTGCTCGGCCTGTACGCGGCGGGCCTGGGTTACATCGCCTTCAAAAGCGGCCTCAATTCGGTGTTGATGGGCCGTTTCTGCTTCGGTGAAGTGGGCAGCAAGCTCAGCGACCTGATCCTTGGTTTCACCCAGATCGGCTGGTACGCCTGGGGCACGGCGACTGCGGCGGTGGTAATCGGCAAATACTTTGATTTGAACGAAGGCACGGTGCTTGGCCTGATGGTGTTGTTCGGTCTGATGTTCTGCGCCACCGCGTACGTCGGTTATCGCGGGCTGGAGATTCTCTCGTACATCGCGGTGCCGGCGATGATGTTGCTGCTGTTGCTGTCGATGTGGGTCGCCACGGTGAAAGTCGGCGGCTTCGAAGGCTTGCTCAGCGTCGTCCCAAGCGGTTCGCTGGACTGGTCGACGGCGATCACGCTGGTGTTCGGCACCTTCGTCAGCGGTGCGACACAAGCGACCAACTGGACGCGTTTTTCGCGCTCGGCAAAAGTCGCGGTGCTGGCCAGCCTGATCGGTTTCTTCATCGGCAACGGCCTGATGGTGCTGATCGGCGCGTACGGCGCCATCGTTTATCAACAGCCTGACGTGGTTGAAGTGCTGCTGTTGCAAGGTTTCGCCATGGCCGCGATGGCCATGCTGTTGCTGAACATCTGGAGCACCCAGGACAACACCATCTACAACTTCGCCGTCGCCGGTTGCAACCTGCTGCGTACCGGTCGGCGCAAGACCGTCACCCTGGCCGGTGCGGTGATCGGCACCCTGCTCGCCCTGCTGGGCATGTACGACATGCTCGTGCCGTATCTGATTCTGCTCGGCACGGTGATCCCGCCGATTGGCGGGGTGATCATGGCGGACTTTTTCTACCGCTGGCGCGGGCACTATCCACGCCTGGCCGACGCACGGTTACCGGCGTTCAACTGGCCGGGGCTCGGGGCCTACGCCGTTGGCACCATCGCGGCGTTCAGCTCGCCATGGGTCGCGCCGCTGGTAGGGATCGCCGCTGCCGCGCTAACGTATGTCATCGTCACCGGCGCGCTCGGCGCTCGCAGCGCGGCCGCGCCACTACAAGACTTATAAAAAAGGATTCGCCTGATGCACATCATCAACGCCCGTTTGCGCAACCAGGAAGGTTTGCACGAATTGCACCTGGAAGACGGCCTGATCCGCAGCATCGCCCGTCAGACCGAAGCGCCGACGCTGGGCCCGGAAGACCTCGACGCCGGCGGCAATCTGGTGGTGCCGCCCTTCGTCGAGCCGCACATTCACCTCGACGCCACCCTCACCGCTGGCGAGCCGCGCTGGAACATGAGCGGCACGCTGTTCGAAGGCATCGAATGCTGGGGCGAGCGCAAGGTCACCATCACCGAAGAAGACACCAAGACCCGCGCCAAGAAAACCATTCAGACCCTGGCCGCTCACGGCATTCAGCACGTGCGCACCCATGTCGACGTCACCGACCCGCAACTCACCGCGCTCAAAGCCATGCTCGAAGTGCGCGAGGAAAGCCGTCACCTCATCGACCTGCAGATCGTCGCGTTCCCACAGGAAGGCATCGAGTCGTTCCGCAATGGCCGCGAGCTGATGGAAGAGTCGATCCGTATGGGCGCCGATGTGGTCGGCGGCATTCCGCATTTCGAGTACACCCGCGATCAGGGCGTCAGTTCGGTGAAATTCCTGATGGACCTGGCCGAGCGCACCGGTTGCCTGGTCGATGTGCATTGCGACGAAACCGACGATCCGCATTCACGGTTCCTCGAAGTGCTCGCCGAAGAAGCGCGCAGCCGCGACATGGGCGCCCTGGTCACCGCCAGCCACACCACGGCGATGGGTTCGTACGACAACGCCTACTGCGCGAAACTGTTCCGCTTGCTCGGGCACTCCGGGATCAGTTTTGTCTCCTGCCCGACCGAAAGCATTCACCTGCAAGGCCGCTTCGACAACTTCCCGAAACGCCGTGGCGTAACCCGCGTGAACGAGTTGCTCGAAGCCGGGATGAACGTGTGTTTCGGTCAGGACTCCATCGTTGACCCGTGGTATCCGCTGGGCAACGGCAACATCCTGCGTGTGCTTGAGGCCGGGCTGCATATCTGCCACATGCTCGGTTATCGCAACCTGCAAAGTGCGCTGGATCTGGTCACCGACAACAGCGCCAAAGCGATGCATCTGGGCGAGCGTTATGGCCTGGAACAGGGACGGCCGGCGAACCTGCTGATCCTGTCGGCGGACAGCGATTACGAGGTGATCCGCAGTCAGGGCTTGCCGCTGTATTCGATTCGCGGCGGCAAGGTGTTGATGAAGCGGACGATGCCGACGGTCGAGTTCGTCTAAGGTAATGAAGTCGGCGTCGCAATGACGTCGACTTCCCCCACTTCGATGGACGCTTTTTCATGCTGAAGTTCGTGCGTAGTTGATCAGCCGCCATCCTCATTGGCTTGAGGATTTCTCCATGAACCACAAACCTTCGCCCATGGCCACGCTGTACCACGAAGGCCGACATACCTTTACTCAACTTGTACCCGATGGCGGCGCTCGGCTTGATGCGCTGTTTCACACCGTGCCCGCGCTGGGCGAGTTGGCGGTGGGTGTGGTTTACGGGCATTTGCATGCGCGCCCCGGCCTCGACCCGCGCTTGCGTGAAGCCGTGTCGTTTGCGGCAATCGTCGCCTCGGGCATGGTCGGCCCGCCATTGAGTGTGCACCTCAAGACAGGACTGGCTTCGGGGTTGGCGCCCGGTGAAATGACCGAAGTGCTGTTGCAAGCCTCGGCATTCGCGGGGTTCCCTCGGGCGGTGAGTGCGGCGGAGCAACTCAATCGGCTGTTCGACGAAGCCGGCCTGAGCTCACCGCCCGCACCGACACCCCGTGAACTCGCGCTGTTGTTCTGTGAACAAGTACGCGTCGGGCATGCGCCGATTCCTGTCAGTGCAGCGGTGAAACGGCAGTTGAAACATGCGGGGCGACTGGTGCTGCAGGCCAGCTCGGCGCAATCGGTGATCGTTGAATGTTTTGAGGATGAGCCGTCGCCACGGGCACTGCTGCGGTTAGTTGTAGAGGGTGATCAGGTGGTGTCGGTGACGTTGTTCAAAGCTCACTGACGGGGTAACTCTGAGGGCCTCATCGCTGACAAGCCAGGCTCCCACAGGGTTTTGTGTTGAACACCTCATTTGTGTGCGCCACTGCCCCCCTGTAGGAGTGAGCCTGCTCGCGATCGCGGTGTGTCAGGCAACATATGATTTGAAGGGCAGTCCGCTATCGCGAGCAGGCTCACTCCTACAGGGTTATGCGGGTGGACTGGTATTTGTGTTCACCACAAAACCCTGTGGGAGCCTGGCTTGCCAGCGATGGCGGCATTGAATTCAGTCCATCAAACGCGCCGTACCGAACAGTCTGACCCGCACCAATTCCCCGTCCACTTCTTCGAGCAAAATCGGCGCGGTTCCGCCGGGCATGACCACTTGCACTTCTCCGGCCGTCGCCCAACCCACCCGCCATGCCGCAGACGCCACCGCACTGGCGCTGGTGCCGGAGGATGCGGTCGGCCCTTCGCCACGTTCGAAGACCCGCGCGACGATTCGCTGCGCAGATTCACGCACCGCCCATTGCAGATTGACGCCCGCCGGGCAGGGTTCTCCGGCACCGGTCGGCATGGCGTAGGTGATTCGGGTCAGGCCTTCGTTCAGGGGCGATTCGCGCATCTGTTGATTGCTCGGCAATGCATCCTTGTCGCTGAGTAACGTCACGCAATGCGGATTGCCGATGCGCACGAACTGGCTGTGTGACCATGCCGGATCGAGTGTCGCCAGCGGCTTCACCTGACTCACGTCGCGCCCGTTGAAATCGACGTTTTCCACGTTCTGCGCAGCCACCGCACGAGGCCCGAAACCGGGTTGGCCGAGGTCGAGCCAGAAACCTTGAGCACCTTCGACTTCCGCCGGTTTCACCGAGGTTTCCACGGCCTCGCCCTTGTCATGATGCACACGCAACATCGCACCATCGCGCGGCATCAAGCCTGGCTCGGTGAGCGCCTGAGAGAAAATCGTCAGGCCGTTGCCACTGCGCTCGGCAAGGGAGCCGTCGGTGTTGACGATCAGCACATCGAACGGTGGCGAGGTCTGGAACGGGCCGATCAGCAGGCCGTCGCTGCGGTGGGATTTGCTGTTCGGTGGACGCTGGCCTACGGGCCAGTCGCAGCAGAGGCTGATCGCCGCAGTGCTCCACGATTGGCGTGACGAGGCGCACTGCGCGGCGCTGGCGGATAAATCGATACCGGCCTGACGCAGAGTCTGTGGAGAAACCACGCCATAAACATTGCCCCGCGCGTCATAAAACTGCGTCATCACTCATAATCCCTGCAACCGAAAAAACCAACTGTAAACCGCAATTCACTGTAGGAGCTGCGGCACGCTGCGATCTTTTGATTCTGATCCTGAAAACACAGATCAAAAGATCGCAGCGT
>NZ_RWIM01000038.1 GCF_009764645.1 Pseudomonas sp. PB106 | reverse complement strand
ACTTTTTTTTGAAGATCAAAAGATCGCAGCGTGCCGCAGCTCCTACAAAAATGTAGTCAGCCCCTCGGTCAGTCGGATGAGGGGGTTTTACGTAATGTGAATAAAAAGAATGGAGTTGTACCGATGAAAATGTTTGGCAGGACTCTGCTGACACTGTCCTTAATGGGCGCAATCGTCATGGGCGCCCAGGCCAACGACAAGGTGCTGCGTGTTTACAACTGGTCCGATTACATCGCGCCGGACACCGTCAAGAAGTTCGAAGACGAGACCGGCATCCGCGTGACCTACGACGTCTTCGACAGCAACGAGACCCTTGAGGCGCGTTTGCTGGCGGGCAAATCCGGCTACGACCTGGTCGTGCCGTCGAACAGTTTCCTGGCCAAGCAGATCAAGGCCGGCGTCTATCAGACACTGGATAAATCGAAGCTGCCGAACTGGAAGAATCTCAACCCGGTGCTGCTGAAAAACGCCGCCGCCAGTGACCCGGACAACGCCCACGCGTTCCCGTACATGTGGGGCTCGATCGGCATTGGTTTCAACCCGGCCAAGGTCAAGGAAGTGCTCGGCGCCGACGCCCCGACCAACTCCTGGGACTTGCTGTTCAAGCCGGAGAACGCTGAAAAGCTGAAGGCTTGCGGCATCAGTTTCCTCGACTCGCCGACGGAAATGATCCCGGCCGCCCTGCACTATCTGGGTTACCCGGTGAACGATCAGGACACCGCGCACATCAAGGAAGCCGAGGCGCTGTTCATGAAGATCCGCCCGAACGTGGCGTACTTCCATTCCTCGAAATACATCTCGGATCTGGCCAACGGCAACATCTGCGTCGCGGTCGGTTACTCCGGCGACGTGCTGCAGGCCAAGGCCCGCGCGGTGGAATCGGGCAACAACGTGGTGATCGATTACAGCATTCCCAAGGAAGGCGCCGGCAGCTTCTACGACATGGTCGCCATCCCGCGTGATGCAGCGAACGTCGAGAACGCCTACCTGTTCATGGACTTCCTGATGCGCCCGGACATTATCGCCGAGATCACCAACAGCAACGGCTACAGCAACGCCAACGCGGCGGCCACGCCATTGGTGGATGAAGCGATCCGCAACGACCCGGGCTCGTACCCGTCGCAAGCGGTGATGGCGACGCTGTATGCGGTGCCCGATCAACCGATTGCCACCCAGCGAATCATGACGCGCGGCTGGACCCGGGTGAAACTCGGTAAATAACTGATACGCCCGATGATCGTTCCCACGCTCCGCGTGGGAACGCAGCCCGGGACGCTCTGCGTCCCAAAGCGTGACGCGGAGCGCCACAAGAGGCTTTCCCACGCAGAGCGTGGGAACGATCAGTGTAAAAAATTTCCCGTTCACGCAGCGCCTTACCACCGCTGCACCCTGCTATGAACGGCCTCACCTGGCTCCCTCGGCTCAGGTGAATTCTCAGGCGCCCTCGGGCGCCTTTTTTTGTGTCCTCAAATCAGCGGCCAATCCTGCAGAACCCGGTAGCGTCCCTTGTGCGATTCGAACAGGGCGAAGCGCTCGGCACGCAGGAAAAATTCCGGTGGCGTGACGGATTCCGGTTCCGAAGCGCGGTAGTCGCGAGCCAACGTCAGGTGCGGACGAAACTCGCGCGGTGTCTCCTCGAAGCCAAACGGCAACATCGCCTGCTCCAGCGCATAAACCAGTCGCAACAACGCCGGCGGCGCCTGCTCCGGCGCGAGCGATAACACCCCGGCGCGATGCCAGACCTGCAGACGATCCAGAGCAATCTTCAACCGCTCACCCGGCGTGCGCACTTGCCGGGCGGCCTCGCAGACTTCGTTGATCTGCGCCAGCGGCACCGCGCCGAGAAACAGCAACGTCAGATGAAAGTTATCCGCCGGCACCGGTTTACCGGTTCTCAGGCCCAGTTCCGCGCGCCACTGCGCAATCGCCTTGCGTTGCGCCGGAGGGCAATCCAGTGCGAAGAACAATCGCTTGAACGGTTCATCGGTCATGGCCCTGCTCCCTTGTTCATCCTGATTGGGCCGATTCTACAGCCTGATCTGACGACTCGTGACAGGCAGCTATAGTTCAAGGATTGCCATCAACCGGAGGCCGCCATGCGCGAGATCCTCAGCAAAGAACCGTGGTGGGCCCGGCCGCCGCAGCCAGGGCAGAACGAAACCGAACTGGAATGGGGCTGGCTGGTGCATTACAGCGAGGGCGAGCCGCGTTTCGAATTCGTCCGCGAACGGCCAAGCGACGAAGAAATTCGTCAACGCAAAAGCTGCCGAATCACCCCCTCACCCGAATGACGATATCCCTGTAGGAGCTGCGGCACGCTGCGATCTTTTGATCTTGTTTTTAAAATCAAAATCAAAAGATCGCAGCG
>NZ_RWIM01000005.1 GCF_009764645.1 Pseudomonas sp. PB106 | reverse complement strand
AAGGCTGCGATCTTTTGATTTTGACCTTTTAAACAGCAAGATCAAAAGATCGCAGCCTTCGGCAGCTCCTACAGGGGGATGTGGTGTTCTCAAGTGTTGCGGTGGGTCAGCGCGCGCTCCATCCGGGCGATGCCTTCTTCGAGCATCGAGCGCGGGCAGCCGAAGTTCAGGCGCACGTATTGCTGATGTTGATCGCCAAAATCCAGACCCGCGCTGAGCCCGACTTTGCCATGTTCAAGGAAGAAGCGTTGCGGGTCGTCCAGGTCCAGCGCCGAGCAATCCAGCCACGCCAGATACGTGCCCTGCGGCACATTGATGGTTACCCCCGGCAAGCGACTGCGTACGGCGTCAACCAGCCAATCACGGTTAGCCTGCAGATAGGTTTTCAGTTCGGCCAGCCACGGCGCGCCTTCGCTGTAGGCCACGCGGGTGGCTTCCATCCCCAGCGGATTGACGCTGTCGACCATGCCGCAGCGGGCGTGATTGACGCGTTCGCGCAGGGCGGCGTTCTGGATGATCATGAATGAAGTCTTGAGGCCGGCGATGTTGTAGGCCTTGCTCGCCGACATCAGGGTGATCGTGCGTTGGGCGATTTCCGGGCTGAGGGATGCGGTCGGAATGTGCACGCGACCGTCGAAGCACAGCTCAGCGTGGATTTCGTCGGAGATGATCCACGCGTCCTGCGCCACGCAGATGTCGGCCACGGCTTGCAGCTCTTTGCGGGCGAACACTTTGCCGAGCGGGTTGTGCGGGTTGCTGAGCAGCAGTGCGCCGCCACCGTTCAGCGACTCACGCAGCGCGTGCAGCGGGGTCAGGTAAGTGCCATCGGCCTGCGCGTCGAATGCCAGCTCGACCTTGTTCAGGCCCCAATGCCCCGGTGCGTGGCGCAGTGGCGGGTAGTTCGGCACTTGCACCACAACGTTCTGCTGCGGCTGTACCAGCGCTCTCAAAGCCATGTTGAAACCGGATTCGACGCCCGGCAGGAAAATCAACTCTTGCGGTTGGACCTGCCAGGCGAACTTGTTCCAGAGATCGGCAACGATGGCTTCGCGCAGGTTGTCCTGGGCGACGCTGTAGCCCACCAGCGGGTGCAGCAGGCGCTGTTGCAGCGCCTCGATGATTACCGGCGGCGCGGCGAAATCCATATCAGCGACCCACATCGGCAGCACGTCAGCCGAATAGCGGCTCCACTTGGTGCTGCCAGTGTTGTGGCGGTCGAATACCTGATCAAAATCGAAAGTCATGCGCGGTCTCGTGAAGGCGGGGTTGGTCCTGCCGGCATTCTAAGCCCATGGCCAGGTGGGAGCACACAAAACCTGTGGGAGCTGGCTTGCCAGCGATGGCGTCGGCACATCCAATAAAGATGGTGGCTGATCCACTGCTATCGCTGGCAAGCCAGCTCCCACAGGGATTGCGGTTGTTAGTAGGAGAGCCGACAAACGGCCGACGGTCGGTTTTCACACAGATCGTGTGGTCATTGTCTACAGTGAAAAAGTCGGCACGCGTTTGCCGCAACCGTGATTGTCCAGATAAAACCCGGCACAAGTACCGGGTTCCACCTGATCAGGAGTGCACGATGGATCTCAGCCGTCGTCAGTTCTTCAAGGTCGCCGGTATCGGCCTTGCAGGCTCTAGCCTGGGCGCGTTGGGCATGGCCCCGACGCCAGCCTTCGCCGAGCAGGTGCGCCACTTCAAGCTTGCCCACACCCATGAAACCCGCAACACCTGCCCGTATTGCTCGGTCGGTTGCGGTTTGATCATGTACAGCCAGGGCGATGGAGCGAAGAACGTAGCGCAAAGCATCATTCACATCGAGGGCGACGCCGACCACCCGGTCAACCGCGGCACTCTCTGCCCGAAAGGCGCAGGCCTTCTCGACTTCATTCACAGCCCCGGCCGTTTGCTCTACCCGCAAACCCGCAAACCGGGCAGCAGTGAGTGGACGCGGATCAGTTGGGACGAAGCGCTCGACCGCATCGCCGACCTGATGAAAACCGACCGCGACGCCAACTTCATCGAGCAGAATGCCAACGGGCAAACGGTGAATCGCTGGCTAAGCACCGGTTTCCTCGCGGCGTCGGCGGCGTCCAACGAAGCCGGCTACATCACCCAGAAGGTGATTCGCAGTCTCGGCATGCTGGGGTTCGATAACCAGGCGCGTGTCTGACACGGCCCGACGGTGGCAAGTCTTGCCCCGACGTACGGCCGTGGTGCCATGACCAATACCTGGACCGATATCGCCAACGCGAATCTGATCCTGGTGATGGGTGGCAACGCAGCAGAAGCGCATCCGTGCGGCTTCAAATGGGTGACCGAGGCCAAAGCGCACAACGCTGCGCGGCTGATCGTGGTCGATCCGCGTTTTACCCGGACCGCTTCGGTGGCCGACTACTACGCGCCGATCCGCACCGGCACTGACATCGCCTTCATGGGCGGGCTGATCAATTACCTGCTGACCGAGGACAAGATCCAGCACGAATACGTGCGCAACTACACCGACATGTCGTTCATCGTCAGAGCCGGCTACGGCTTCGAAGACGGCATTTTCAGCGGCTACGACGCAGAGAAACGCACCTACACCGACAAGTCCGGCTGGGGTTACGAGATGGGCGACGACGGCTTCGTCAAAGTCGACCCGACCTTGCAGGACCCACGTTGCGTCTATCAATTGATGAAGGTGCATTACAGCCGCTACAACATCGACCTCGCCAGCCAGATCTGCGGCATGCCGGTCGACGCCATGCAGAAAATCTGGGAAGAGATTGCCACTTGTTCGATTCCGGGCAAGACCATGACGATTCTCTATGCCCTCGGCTGGACCCAGCACTCGATCGGCGCACAAATCATTCGCAGCGCGGCGATGGTGCAACTGTTGCTGGGCAACGTCGGCATGCCTGGTGGCGGGGTCAACGCCTTGCGCGGTCACTCGAACATTCAGGGGCTGACCGACCTTGGCTTGCTCTCCAACGCACTGCCGGGCTACCTGACCTTGGGGCAGGACAGCGAGCAGGACTACAACGCCTTCATCCACAAACGCACACAAGTGCCGCTGCGTCCGGGGCAACTGTCGTACTGGCAGAACTACAGCAAATTCCACGTCAGCCTGATGAAGTCGTGGTACGGCGCCAACGCCACGGTCGAGAACAATTGGTGCTACGACCATTTGCCGAAACTCGACATTCCCAACTACGACGTGCTGAAGATGTTCGACCTGATGAGCCAAGGCAAGGTCAACGGTTACATGTGCCAGGGCTTCAATCCGATTGCGGCATTGCCGGACAAGAATCGGGTGATGGGCGCACTGGCCAAACTGAAATGGCTGGTGGTGATGGACCCGCTGGCCACCGAAACCTCGGAGTTCTGGCAAAACGTCGGGCCGTACAACGACGTGAAAAGCGCCGACATCCAGACCGAAGTCATACGCCTGCCGACCACCTGTTTTGCCGAAGAGGACGGCTCGCTGGTCAACAGCAGCCGCTGGCTGCAATGGCACTGGAAAGGCGCCGATGGCCCGGGCGAAGCGCAAACCGACATTCGCATCATGAGCGAATTGTTCCTGCGCCTGCGCAAGCGTTATCAGGCCGAGGGCGGCAAATTCCCCGATCCGCTGCTGAAGCTGACCTGGCCGTACAAGATCCCCGACGAGCCTTCGCCGGAGGAATTGGCCAAGGAAATCAACGGCAGTGCTGTCAGCGATTTCACTGATGCCACGGGCGTCGCGGTCAAGGCCGGCTCGCAACTGGCTGGGTTTGGCTTGCTCAAGGATGACGGCAGCACTGCCTCCGGTTGCTGGATTTTCGCCGGCAGCTGGACCGAGGCTGGCAACCAGATGGCCCGTCGCGACAACAGCGATCCGTTCGGCATGCACCAGCATCTGGGCTGGGCGTGGGCCTGGCCGGCCAACCGGCGGATTCTCTACAACCGCGCCTCGGCGGATGTCGCCGGTAAACCGTGGGATCCGAAAAAACGCTTGGTGTGGTGGAACGGCAAGGTCTGGACCGGCACCGATGTGCCGGATTACAAGGCCGACGTACCGCCAGAGGCCGGGATGAACCCGTTCATCATGAACCCCGAAGGCGTGGCGCGGTTCTTTGCTGTCGACAAGATGAACGAGGGCCCATTCCCCGAGCACTACGAGCCGTTCGAAACGCCGATCGGCATCAACCCGTTGCACCCGCAAAACAAGAAAGCCACCAGTAATCCGGCGGCGCGGATCTTCGATTCGGTCTGGGAAACCCTCGGCGAGGCCAAGGACTTCCCGTACGCCGGCACCAGTTACCGGCTCACCGAACATTTCCACTTCTGGAGCAAACACTGCAAGTTGAACGCGATTGCTCAGCCTGAGCAGTTCGTGGAAATCGGCGAAGTGCTGGCGAAAGAGAAGGGCATTGCCGCCGGTGATCGCGTGCGGGTCAGTTGCAAGCGTGGCTTTATCGAAGCGGTGGCGGTAGTGACGAAAAGGATCCGGCCGCTGCAGGTCAACGGCCAGGTCGTGCATCAGATCGGCATCCCGCTGCACTGGGGTTTCACCGGTCTGACGCGCCACGGTTACCTGACCAACACCCTGGTGCCGTTCCTCGGCGATGGCAATACACAGACCCCGGAATCCAAGTCATTCCTGGTCAACGTGGAGAAACTGTAAATGGCCAGCCAAGACATCATTGCCCGCTCGGCCACTACCACGGTGCCGCCGTCGGTGAGGAATCAGGAGGCGGTGGCCAAGCTGATCGACACCACCAAATGCATCGGCTGCAAGGCCTGCCAGGTCGCCTGCTCGGAATGGAACGAGCTGCGCGACGAGGTCGGCCACAACCACGGCACCTACGACAACCCGCAGGATCTGAGCGCGGAAACCTGGACGTTGATGCGCTTCACCGAGCACGAAACCGATGCGGGCAATCTCGAATGGCTGATCCGCAAGGACGGCTGCATGCACTGCGCCGAGCCCGGTTGTCTGGCGGCGTGCCCGAGCCCCGGCGCGATCATCAAGCACGCCAATGGCATCGTCGATTTCGATCAGGATCACTGCATCGGTTGTGGCTATTGCATCACCGGTTGCCCGTTCAACATTCCGCGCATTTCGCAGAAAGATCACAAAGCCTACAAGTGCACCTTGTGTTCGGATCGCGTCGCGGTAGGGCTGGAGCCGGCCTGCGTGAAAACCTGCCCGACCGGCGCCATCGTCTTCGGCACCAAGGAAGACATGAAGGAACACGCCGCCGAGCGCATCGTCGATCTGAAAAGCCGTGGCTTCGAAAACGCTGGTTTATATGACCCGGCAGGCGTTGGCGGCACCCATGTGATGTATGTGTTGCACCACGCCGATACGCCGACGATCTACGCCAACCTGCCGCAGGATCCGGCGATCAGTCCGTTGGTAGGCCTGTGGAAAGGCATCAGTAAACCTCTCGGTCTACTGGCGATGGGCGCGGCGGTGCTGGCCGGGTTCTTCCATTACGTGCGCATCGGCCCGAATCGCGTCGAAGAGGACGAACATCCGGCGCCACCTGACACCTCGGTGCACGTCGTCGACCCGGCGGTGCACACCTTCGATCCACGCGGGGAGGACCGGCCATGAGCAACAAGACGATCCTGCGTTACACCGCCAACCAGCGCACCAATCACTGGCTGGTAGCGATCCTGTTTTTCATGGCCGGGCTGTCGGGGCTGGCGTTGTTCCATCCGTCGCTGTTCTGGCTGAGCAACCTGTTCGGCGGCGGGCCGTGGACGCGGATTCTGCATCCGTACATGGGCATCGCGATGTTTGTGTTTTTCCTTGGTCTGGTGCTGAGTTTCTGGCGCGCCAACTTCTTCATCAGCAACGACGGCAAATGGCTGCGGCGCATTGACCGGGTGCTGGTCAACGATGAAGAAAGCGTTCCGCCGGTGGGCAAATACAACGCCGGGCAAAAGCTGCTGTTCTGGACTTTACTGCTGTGCATGCTCGGTTTGTTGTTCACCGGGCTGGTGATCTGGCGCGCCTGGTTCAGTGCTTATTTCGGCATCACGGTGATTCGCTGGGCGATGCTGTTGCATGCGCTGGCCGGCTTCATTCTGGTGCTGAGCATCATCATTCACATCTACGCCGGACTGTGGATCAAGGGTTCGGTGGACGCGATGCTGCATGGCTGGGTCAGCCGCGCCTGGGCGAAGAAACACCATGAACTGTGGTATCGCGACATCACTCGCGATGAACGTCAACCGGACGTGCCGGAGCGACCGATCACCAAAAAGGGCTGACTTTTGCCAACCATTCTGGAACCTGGGGAAATCGAAGCGGCGGCCAGTTCGCCGCCGTTTCTGCATCTGCCGCCGCCTAATCTGTTTTCGCTGCGTGCTGATCGGCTGGAGCAACTGGCCGAGAGGCATGCGCTGGCCGAGTATCTGCGCTTGATTGCCGGATTGTGCCGGGTGCAGCAGCAGGTGTTCGACGATCCACCGCTCGTAGCGCCGTTCGATCAACAACGGATCGAAGCCTGTCAGCAGCATGGTTTGCCGCCGTTCGCGGCTGATACTTTGGTGCGCGAAGAGGGTTGGCAGGCGTATCTCGGCGCTTTTCTTCAGCGTTATGAGCCTTCGGCTCAACCCGCCGTGCTTGACGCGGTGGACACACTGCGCGCCGCCGATTCCGGACAGCTCCGCTCATGGGCCGTGGCGCTGGTCAGCGGTCAATATTCGATGGTGCCGGCGCAACTGGTGCCGTTTCTCGGCGCGGCGCTGCAAACGGCGTGGAGCCATTGGCTGCTCAGCGCGCCTGACCTGAAACTCAGACCCGGTGACAGCCTCAGCCAATGCCCGGCCTGCGGTTCACCGGCGATGGCCGGGGTGATCCGCCATCGCGGCAAGCACAACGGTTTGCGTTATCTGGTGTGTTCACTGTGTGCCTGTGAATGGCATGTGGTGCGGGTCAAGTGCGTGTATTGCGAATCGAGCAAGGGCCTGGACTATTTCAGCCTTGAGGATGATCGCCATGCCGCCAATCAGGCGCCGATCAGGGCGGAGGTCTGTCCGGGCTGTAACAGTTATCTGAAACTGGTGTACCTGGAAAACGATGCCGATGCGGAGGCATTGTCGGCGGATTTGAGCAGTTTGCTGCTGGACATGCGTCTGGCGCAGGACGGCTATCAGCGGCTGGCACCGAATCTGTTGCTGGCTCCGGGAGACGAGTGACAGCAGGGTCTACACTCTTGCGCAGTGATCTGTCTCCAGGAGTGGCTGATGTCCCTGCGGTTACCTTCCATTGATGGTTTGTTGCGTCACCCGGCGTGTGTGCCTTTGCTTGAGCGTCACGGGCGTGAGTCGCTGCTGGCGAATTTGCGGCAGTTGCTCGATGAATTGCGGCCCGGCGTGGTGAACGGGCAATTGGCGGCGGTAGAAATCAGTCCCGAAGTGTTGGCCGGTCGCGTCGGTGAGCGCTTGGCACAACAGCAACGTAGCAGCGTGCGCCGGGTGTTCAATCTCACCGGCACCGTGCTGCACACCAACCTCGGTCGAGCGCTTCTACCCGACGAAGCCATCGACGCCGTGCAAATGGCCGCGCGTTATCCACTCAATCTGGAATTCGATCTGGCCAGCGGCAAACGCGGCGATCGCGATGACCTGATCGAAGGCCTGATACGCGAACTGACCGGCGCCGAAGCCGTCACCGTGGTCAACAACAATGCCGCCGCCGTGCTGCTGACGCTCAACAGTCTGGGCGCGCGCAAGGAAGGCATCATTTCCCGTGGCGAGCTGATCGAGATTGGCGGCGCCTTCCGCATTCCCGACATCATGGCCCGCGCCGGCGTGCGTCTGCACGAGGTCGGCACCACCAATCGCACCCACGCTCGCGACTACGAAGCGGCGATCAGCCCACGCAGCGGTTTGATCATGCGCGTGCACCCGAGCAACTACAGCATCGAAGGCTTCACCGCGCGCGTGCCGACTGCGGAACTGGCCGAGTTGGCCCATCGACATGGCTTGCCGCTGCTGGAAGATCTCGGCAGCGGCAGTCTGCTCGACCTGACCCGTTGGGGCTTGCCGGCAGAACCGACGGTGCGTCAGGCGCTGCTCGATGGCGCGGACATCGTTACCTTCAGCGGCGACAAATTGCTCGGCGGGCCGCAGGCCGGATTGATCGTCGGGCGCAAAGAACTGATCGCGAAGATCAAGAAGAACCCACTGAAACGCGCATTGCGGGTCGATAAATTGACCTTGGCGGCGCTGGAAGCGGTGCTCGGTCTGTATCGCGATCCGGACCGTCTCGCTGAGCGCTTGCCGAGTTTGCGCCTGCTGACGCGCCCGCAGGCCGACATCTTCGCGCAGGCCTCACGCTTGCAACCGGCGCTGGCTGACGTGCTGGGGGAAACCTGGGCGGTCAGTGCCGTACACGCCTTGGGCATGATCGGCAGCGGCAGCCAACCGGTCGCGCGCCTGCCGAGTGCGGCGCTGTGTTGTCGCCCGCAGGTTTCGAAGCGGTTGCGTGGGCGTTGCCTGTTAAATCTGGAAGCGGCGTTGCGTGGGTTGCCGATCCCCGTGCTCGGGCGTATCGACGACGATGCGCTGTGGCTCGATCTGCGCCAACTCGACGACGAACCAGCATGGCTCGCCCAGCTGCCGCACTTGCAGGTCGATCAGTGATCGTCGGCACTGCGGGGCACATCGACCACGGCAAGACGTCGCTGCTGCAAGCCCTGACCGGGCAAACCGGCGACCGCCGCCCGCAGGAACGCGAGCGCGGGATGACCA
The DNA here is from genome assembly GCF_009764645.1 of Pseudomonas sp. PB106. Lineage (GTDB taxonomy): Bacteria > Pseudomonadota > Gammaproteobacteria > Pseudomonadales > Pseudomonadaceae > Aquipseudomonas. The sequence continues at coordinate 167,930 of NZ_RWIM01000005.1, read as the reverse complement.
TCGACTTGGGTTATCTGTATGCCGAACTTGAGCCGGGCGCCGGACTGACCGGATTTATCGACGTGCCCGGCCACGAGAAATTCACTCACAACATGCTTGCCGGAGCGCAGGGCATCGATCTGGTGTTGCTGGTGGTCGCAGCGGATGACGGCGTGATGCTGCAGACGCGCGAGCATCTGGCGATTGTCGAATTGCTCGGCATTCCCCGAGCGCTGGTGGCGATCACCAAATGTGATCGGGTCGAGGCGGGCAGGGTGGAAGAAGTGCAGCGCCAGGTTCTCGATTTGCTGGAACCTGGGCCGTTTGCCGAGGCGCCGGTTGTGATTGTGTCGAGTGTGACCGGGCAGGGCGTTGATGAGCTGCGTGAGACGTTGTTGCACACGCAGCGTGAAGTATTGGCGCGCAGTCGCGAAGGTGGTTTTCGGCTGGCCATTGATCGGGCCTTCAGCGTGGCCGGCGCGGGGATTGTGGTCACCGGGACGGCGTTGTCCGGGGTGGTTTCTGTTGCAGACAAACTCACCCTCGGACCTTCCGGAAAATCGGTCAGGGTTCGCGGATTGCACGCGCAGAATCAGGCTGCAGAGCAAGCCTTCGCTGGGCAACGGGTGGCGCTGAATCTGAGCGGCGAACGCCTTGAACTGGCGCAGATTCATCGCGGGCAATGGCTGGTGTCGGAGTGGTTGCACGCCCCGACTCAGCGGGTGGATATCGAATTCCAACTCCTGCCCGGCGAACGCACCTTCGAGCACTTTCACCCGGTGCATGTGCACCTTGGCACACAGGATGTGATTGCCCGCGTCGCGTTGCTCGAAGGCCCACGCTTAAGCCCTGGTGAACGCATGTTCGCGCAGCTGCTGATCAACGCGCCCGTGCACGCGGTGAAGGGCGATCGGCTGATCCTGCGCGACTCCAGCGCCCAACGTACTCTCGGCGGCGGGCGCGTACTCGATCCGTTCGCGCCGGCCCGCCAACGCCGCAGCCCGGAGCGTCTGGCGCAACTGCATGCGTTACTGAGCAGCAACAGCCTCGAGCAAGCCTTGCCCGTGCTGTTGAATCACAGCGCCGGCGGCCTCGACCCACAGCGACTGGAACGCCAATTCAATCGCCCGCGCTCGACGTGGTCGTTGGCGGAAAACGTACGCCTGATCGACACCCGCCAAGGCCCGGTGCTTTTCAACCTGCAGCGCTGGGGCCAGCTGAAATTCAACTTGCTGGAGCAATTGGCGAAGTTTCATGAGCTGGAACCCGACCATATGGGCCCGGATCGCGATCGCTTGCGGCGCTTCAGCGGTTTGGCGCTGGAGCGTTCAACGTTTTCCAGCCTGCTCGACGAATTGCGCGAAGCGGGATCGATCAATGCCAGCGGCCCATGGCTGCATTTGCCCGATCACCAAGTGCGCTTGAACGCTGAAGACGAAACCCTGTGGCAGCAGATGCAGCCGCTGTTTGAAAACGCCGGGTTCGATCCGCCGTGGGTACGCGATGTGGCGAAAATGCTCGGTCAGGACGATGCTGCGGTGCGCCTGCTGTTGCGCAAATTGGCGCGTCTGGGATTGATGCACCAGGTGGTGCGTGACCTGTTTCTGAGCGACGTGCAATTGCGGCAAATGGCAGCGGTGTTGTTGAAACTCGCCGAGGAAAATCCGTCGATCCAGGTGACAACCTTCCGCGATGCGCTAGGCTTGGGACGCAAACGCTGCATTCAGTACCTCGAATATTTCGACCGCCTCGGCCTGACCCGACGCACTGGCGAATCCCGCCAGATCCGCCCCGACAACGCGCTGGCCCACGCCGACGCACACTGAGTTCAAGGAAGGCAATCGCGCCCGGTGGCGCGGCCGGGCTTCAAACCCGGTTGGGGACGGCATCCGTTCCCGGGCAGGTTCGACTCCGGCTGCCTTCCGCCAATAATTCCGGTTAACATGCAAACCTTCCGAAATTTTGAAGGTCTGCCATGGATAGCTATGTAAATCCCCGCACTATGCTAATTAAAGAAAAGAACAAAGACTTCACTGATTTTGATGGGTTTCGTGAAGCACTTGCTTACTTTATAAGCACAGAAACAGGAAGGCCGTTTAGGGCAATTAGTGTGGGTAAGGGCGGGAAGTTTAAAATGCTTCCGCAAACCTTGGCTAAAATAAATCAAAAAGAACTTCACTTGCATCATATTCATTTTCCTGGCGGTGCTGAAGGCGAGAAAATAATAAGATCGTTGGAGTGTTTTCGAACTATTCGCTTCACTCAATGTAATTTTTCAGCAAAAAAAATACCTTTATCCTTTCCGAGGGTTTCTTTTTTTGATTGTCGGTTTATATCCGAGTACGAAGTGGTTGAGATGAAGTTGCGAAAAGAGTTTTCTTATGATGACTGTCTCTATCAAAAATGTACTTTTGAGAGGGAGGTAGTTTGTGTGGGGGAGGATCAAAAAGAAAGGAAGATTATTAGCAATCCTCTTTTCTCAGGTTGCATTTTTTCTGAGGGGATCAAGCTAGAAGGCCTAGAGTTAAATGGCTACTTGTTTGATGGGGATGCACGATACCCTACAATCGTCGGAAAAATAATAGCGAATGAATGCGTATTTCACGATGCTACTTATTTAAATGATATGAATTCGATGGATATGGCGAAATTTGTCTCTTGTGTGTTTAAGGGGAAGTTCGAGTTTAAGAACAATGTCGCAAGGGAGCTGTTAGTAGATAATTGTAACTTCGAAAAAATGGCGGATTTCTATGGAGGCAATATATTTGAGATGACTTTGACCAAAAGTATTTTTAGCAAATTTGCAGGATTTGAAAACTGTATTTTTGGACTGCTTGGCAGCAAAGATGCTTTTGGTCAGTTTGTGTCTATGGAAAAGCCGACGGGTAAGACAGTAACTCTGCGGTTTGTTACGTTTTTGGAATTCGCGAGCTTTAGAGGAGCGAAATTTAAGGGAGGGTTGGATGTTGAAAAAATAAATACCATGGAAACTCCAAATTTTCATAATGTTGAGCTGGATTTTGAAGGGAGTAATAGAGAGACCTTTCGTGCGATAAAGCATGCACTTGATAATCATGGTGGACATATAGAAGCAAATAATTTTTTTGCGCTTGAAATGAAAAAGTACAAAAAAGAGATAGTCGGCCGGTGGCCAGACCGCTTGGTGTACAGTGCCAGCAAATTTTTTTCCAATTTTGGCCAGTGTTATATCTGTGCCGTTTCATGGATTTCGGTTTTGTCGATGGTTTTTTATCTCCTGACTATCGCGCAGACACACAATTGCCTCTATAAAATCTACCCAGAATACAATCCATTGATATCGAAAATATCTGACTTTTTCAATGGTTGGGCATCAGGGTTTTTACCATTCAAGCAATTTTTAAGGCCAGGCATGGAGTTTGTAAGTCTGGTTTTTTCTGTTGCGTTTGGCGTACTGATTTGGCAAGTGATAGTTTCTATGAAACGACTTATTAAACGTTGATCTGGTCGTCTTGTTTTGCGGATAAACGTTGCTTTCCTGAGGGTAAAAATTTTACGAGGAGTTTTTAGTTAGAGTAGTTGAGTCGATGCTGCAGTGTGTTTGCTCCGATTGTGCAATACATGTGGTTGTTTTTTTGCCTTGATTTGAAATTAGATTATGTGTTGGCGCGTCGACACCTACAGCGTTTTCCGTCTCAAAACAGTGCAGTTTCGCGGCGTTCGGCTAAAGATATCGAAAGATGAAGTAAGAATGTCGATGTAGAGATTGGCCTGATCCAGACCCTTTGCTGCGTCGTATAACCCAGATCGCCTCGAGGTCACCCTCAGCGGCGGAGGGTAGGCGGTATTCAGCCCTGCACGCTCAACATTCTCTTCTTGAACGCCTTGGGATCGAAGGGGCGAGGTGTTCCACTGGACTCACCTTCCGAAATAGCTGCTCGGATGGTTTCCAGTTCGGCGTATGGCTTCTGTTCACGGCAGATCAGATCGCGGATGTATTCGCTGTCGTTGTTGTAATTGCCGGCTTCGGTCTGGGCTCTGATCCAGTGGCCTTGCTGCTCAGTCAAGGTGATGGTTTTTCGTACGGTTACCATGAGCGGGCCTCCGGAGGATGGTCGAACATGCGCGAAAGCAACAAGCAAGGAACGTGTTCTGCCCCTGTTTAGCCCTGTGGCGAGAGCGCTTGCTCCCTCGCCATAGGATTGCCGGGTGCAGATCAGCCCGGCAATTCCAGATTATCCATCACCCGACTTACAGCCAACTCGCCGAGCATGATCAGTTGCGCAATCCCCAGCAGCGTCCTGCGTTGCGACGCCGGTATGAGGTGGGCGAAGTCATGGGCGATGGTTCTGGCCGAGGCGAGTGTTTCGCAGGCATCGGCCAGCAGTTCTTCATTTTTGAAGTCGGCGGTGACGGCGTACATTCTGCGGGTTTTACGGGGCGGTGGGGTGGAGCCGGGCGGGCAGAGGTAGTGATCGAGGGCGCGGTCGGCAGCTTCGTGGAGTTTTTTTGAATCGAGGGATTCGTAGGGGGAGGTGGTGTTGGTTTCGGGTGGGTTTGGCGTTGGTTTGATCATGGTAAAGCTCCCTGAGAAATGGAGCCGTCAACCCTCGCTGCTAAACGGATAGGGTGGCGGCTGTACGCGGGTTAGCAGACCAGGCTCAAGGATCCCGGCGCACCGAAGTGCCCCACGCAAAGCCGCCATAACGTAATGGCGATACTCGCGTGCCTTGAAATTGCCGAGCTGCTAAACCCGATCGCTGATTCGTCAGCGACCGCACCACAATAGAACCTGACCCCAAGGCGCACAAGCCGGCGGATTCTGGAGTAGCTGTAGGCAATAGCGCAAGAATTTGTAGCCTGGAAGGCGTGTCTGGAGGTGTCTTTTAAACGCTCCAGTTTAAAAGGCGAAAGGCAGGCGAAAATCCGTGGGCAAACGTGGTCTCTCTCTGATAACGCTTCAGTCAGCATGAGTGTTGCTGAAAAGACGCTATCGCGAGCAGGCTCACTCCTACAGGGGATAGCGTTTCAAATCGGGAGAGGCGGTGGTTTAGAAACCCAGTGGATACTGGATCACCACGTAGATCCGGTCGATGTCATCCCCAGCCTGCGCCTCATCCGCCCGATGCGAAACGTGCGATAGCTGCACTGACAGATCCTTCGCGGTGCCCGACTGCACGATGTATTTCAGATCAATATCCCGTTCCCAATGCTTGCCGCCATCACCTTGCTGCGGCTGATACCCGCCGCTGTCGGCATCGAACGGGTAGTAGGCGCCGCCCTGTGGCGCGTGGGTGCCGTCGATGTGGCTGCCGGTGACGTAGCGGGTCATGAAGGTCAGGCCTGGGATGCCGAAGGCGCCGAGGTCGAGGTCGTAGCGCGCTTGCCAGGAGCGTTCGCCGGCGCCGTTGAAGTCGGCGTATTTGATCGAGTTGGCGAGGTAGATCGAGTCGCCGCCGACGAAATCGAACGGTGTGTCGCCATCGATCCGTTGCCAGCCGAGCATCACGCCGTGGGCGCCGAAGGTGTATTTGCCGGAGAGGCTGAACGCTGTGTTGTCGATGGCGCCGGCCAAGGCGCGACCGGTGTCGCGGGTGTGGTAGAGGTTGGCGTCGAGCAGCACGCCGGACTGTTTGAAATGCAGATTGCCGTAGTACTGGTGCCAAGTGTCGCTGAGTTCCGAGGCATACAGCGAACCGCCGACGGGGCTGTCGCCGAACAGATCCGCGCCGAGGAAGCTGATCCCGCTGGCCTCGGTGTTGGCGCCGTAGCCATAGAAGTCGCCGTGACCGGAAGAACTGTCCTGGTTCTTGAAGGCGGTGAAGTGCCCGGCAACGAGATTAACGTTGTCGATTTCACGGCTGTTTAAGAGAAACCCGGTGGCGTATTCCGGTTGCAGGCGTTTGTCCGAGGTATCGAAAACGGGCGTTTCCACGGTCATTTCGCCAAAGGCGAGGGTGGTGCGCGAAACCTTTAATTTGAACGCGCCACCTGCGTCGGAGTAATTCGATTCGCTGCGACCGCTGCTGTCGACCGGTAGCAATCCGGTGCCGGAATGTCCTTTGCCGCCATCCAGTTTCAGGCCGAGAAAGGCGTGGGCATCAACGCCGAACCCGACGCTGCCCGGCGTGAAACCCGAGGTGAAGGTGCCGATAAAGCCTTGCGCCCATTCCTGCTTGTAGTTTTTGCCCGCGGGCGAGGGTGAGCGGTAGTCGTTGCTCAAGTAGAAGTTGCGGCTGAGCACTTCGGTTTTCGAATCGTCGAGAAAACCGCTGGCACTGGCGGTTGCCTGTAGACCGCAGAGCAAGGTGAGCAGGCTGAGACGCGAAGGGGCACGGTCGATCATGGTCAGTGGCCAGCAATTAAGTTGGCTGAATGATCGAGGGATATCCGCTGACAAGATTGAGCCGATGTGCTGAATTGCACTGACGCCATCGCCAGCAGGGCTGGCTCCCACAGGGTTTTGTGTCGGTCACACAATCCGGGGCAACCCAAATCATTGTGGGAGCTGGCTTGCCAGCGATGGCGGTGGCTCAGTCAATGGAGCTGTTGACTGTGCTTGCCTCATCGCTGGCAAGCCAGCTCCCACAGGTTTCTGTGCTGACCACTAAAGTCATGCACAGCACTGATCATTGTGCGAGCTTGCCCCGCAAGCGATGGCGGTGGGTCATGCAACACGAATGTCACTGATCCAGCGCTATCGCGAGCAGGCTCGCTCCTACATAAGTTAGGGGTTAGAGGACGCCGTACTCACGCGCGGTGCGATCCACGGCGATGCGGGTCTTGTCGATCAGTTCGTCCAGCTCGGCGCGGGTGGCGATCAATGCCGGTGCCATGATCATTCGGCCCAGCGTCGAGCGAATGATCAAGCCTTCTTCAAAACCAATCGTACGGCAGCGCCAGGCGATGTCGTTCTCGTTGGCGAAACGCTTGCGGGTTGCCTTGTCTTCCGCGAACTGCAACGCCGCTACCAGTCCCGCGCCCTGAATCTCGCCCACCAACGGATGGTTGCCGAACACTTCGCGCAGGCAGTTTTGCAGATACGGGCCAGTGTCGTTTTTTACCTGAGTGACCACGCCTTCATCGCGCAACGCCTTGAGGTTGGCGATGGCCACCGCAGCGGCGACCGGGTGGCCGGAGTAGGTGAGGCCGTGAGCAAACACACCACCTTTCTCGACCAGCGCCTCCGCCATGCGCCGCGACAGAATCAAACCGCCCATAGGGATGTAGCCGGAGGTCAGGCCCTTGGCGATCGACAAGGTATCCGGTTCAAAATCGAAGGCCTGATGGGCAAACCATTCGCCGGTACGACCGAACCCGCCAATCACTTCGTCCGCGCACAACAACACGTCATGTTTGCGGCAGATCCGCTGGATCTCCGGCCAATAAGTCGCCGGCGGAATGATCATGCCGCCCGCGCCCTGGAACGGTTCGGCAACAAACGCGGCGACCTTGTCGGCGCCCAGTTCGAGAATCTTGTCTTCCAGTTGCTGCGCAGCCTTCAAACCGAATTGCTCCGGCGTCAGATCACCTTCGTGAGCAAACCAGTACGGCTCATCAATGTGCGCGACATCCGGGATGGTACCGCCCATTTCATGCATGAACTTCATGCCGCCCAGCGCCGTCGCGGCGAGGGTGGAGCCGTGGTAGCCGTTCCAGCGGCCGATCATGATTTTCTTCTCGGGCTGACCCATCACTTGCCAGAACTTGCGCACGGTGCGGATCAGCACTTCGTTGGCTTCGGAACCGGAGTTGGTGTAGATCGCATGGCTGTAGTGCTTGGGCAGCAGGCTGAAGAGCAGCTCTGACAGCTCGATCACCGCCGGGTGAGTGGTGTGGAAGAACATGTTGTAGTAGGGCAGTTGTTCCAGTTGTTTCGTCGCCGCTGCGGCCAGATCCTTGCGGCCGTAGCCGAGGTTGGTGCACCACAGGCCAGACATGCCGTCCAGATAACGATTGCCGTCGTTGTCCCACAGCGCCAGGCGATCACCGCTGACCATCACCCGCGGACCTTCCTCGTTGAGGGCTTTCTGATCGACGAACGCGTGGATGTGGTGGGCGGCGTCGGCATCCTGATAATCACGGGTACTGCGAGTCGGATCGAATTCGGCGGACATGGCTGATCTCCAGAAATGGGCGAGTGAGTGCGTTCATACCAGCGGAGCACGGCTAATATTTGTCACTTTAAAATATTTTTGTAAAGAAAATATTTGTCGATGAAAAAAGATATCCGTAGGCTGAGCAGCATTGGCAAGGATCATCAGAGGCAACATGAGCGGACTCAGAGAGCGGCAAAAGGAACAGCGCAGGCAGGTGATCGCCGAGGCAGCGCTTGAACTGTTCAAGACCAACGGTTTTGCCGCGACGACGCTGGATCAGATCGCTGTGCAGGCGGGAGTGTCCGCGCCGACGGTGGTGAATTATTTCGGCGGCAAGCAGGAAATACTGCTCGCGTTGCTCAAACAACCCGACGAACAGGCCATGCGCGAGGCGCGGGCAAATCTGGACGATGACAGCGATCCGCTCGAAGCGCTGTGCGAGTTCGAGCAGTTGATGACGGATTACCAGTTGCAAGCCATGCCGGCCTCGCTATGGCGGGAACTGGCGCCGTTTCTGCTGACAGGGGAGTTGGCGGAAGCGTTGAGCCCGTGGAATGCGGCGGTGATCGAAGAAACCAAAGCATTGGTCGGGTACTTTCAGCAGGCGGGGAAAGTGCGCGATTCGATCGACCTCGACGTGGTCGCGACGCTGTTCAACCAGTACGCGAACATGGCGTTCATTCGACTGGCGACGCAGGAAACCCCGGACAGAGCCGCGCATGCGTTGCACATGCGCGGCGTCCTTAGCCTGTTATGTCACGGCATGCTGGTGAGTTGAACACGGCCAAAAGCCTTTAAAACCGCCAGGTCACCCCACCACCAACAATGTGCAACGCACTGTTGGGGTAACTCCCCGACAACGTCTGGCCATTGCGTTTGGTTTGCTGCACGTCCATATCACCGAGCCAGACCAGCGTGTAATTGAGGTTGATGTCGGTGTCTTCGGCCAGTTTGTAGCTCAGGCCGGTCGCCAGTCGCCAGGTCTCGTTCATCGGGTTGTCGACGGTGCGATCCTTGTCTTTGACGGGGGAGCTGTCATAGCCGATGCCCATGTTCCAGCGCAGTTTCGGGCTGATCTGGTTTTGCGCACCGAACGACAGGTGCCAGGTGTCCTGATACTTGCGGTCCACTGACCGCGAGACATTGCCAGCGGCAGAATCCAACGACACGCCGATGTCGGCAAAGTCGCTCCAGTCCTGCCAGTTCACCGAACTGAGCAGCGTCCATTGCTCGTTCAACTGATGGGCGATGCTCAACGTCGCGGTCTGCGGGATGTTCATGTCGATTTCCAGCTGATCGACGTCGAGCCGCGACAGCGCCAGATTGAGCAGGGGATTGCGCACGTCATGCACCGATGGCGAATCCTTGAACTCCAGTTTGACCTTGCTGGTGTAGGCGAAACCCAGCGTGGTACGCGGGTCGAGCTGATAGCGCAGACCGAGATTGATCCCCACCCCGGTGTCGGTGTCCTTGTATTGCAACTTGCCATCCTGCTGGAACGGTTCGCCGGGGAGGAAGGCGTTATTGTCGATGGCCATTTTGTCGTAGAAATAGCCATAGACCAGACGCGGGCCGATGCCCATCGACAGGTCATCGGTGATCTTGTAGGCGAAGGTCGGTTGCATCGAGATGCCGATCAGCGTCGATTCCTGACTGAAATAGCGCCCGGCCCAGTCATCGTCATATTTCACGCTGAGGCCGAAGTTGCCATACATGCCGAAGCCGATACTGGCGCGGTCGTTGACCTCATGACTGATGAACAGACTGGTGCCCGGCAGGATCGGCAGCGGGTTGCCGCCTTCGTTGCCGGAAAAGTCGTTGCCACTGTCGCGATCAAAACCCAGGCCACCGAGTACCGCCTGACCGGTCAGGGTGACCTGCGTGCCTTTGAGCGCCGCGATGCCCGCCGGGTTACTCATCAGCACGCTTGGATCGGTGGCCAGCGCGGCCGAGCCGGCGTTGGCCAACCCCGCACCTTCCTGACCCGCTTCATACAACTGAATGCCGCCCGCCAGGGCCTGACCGGCGCAACCCGCCAACGCCAGCATCATCAATGAACGCGTGGACCTCATCCTTTACTTCCTTATAAAAACAGCGACGAGTATGAGTTTTAGTCGTGAATCGGCGTTGGCACCAGTTGAGGCGCGGGATAAAGACGAGTGGACGATTGTGATCTAGGCTCAGAACGGCTCGATGCCACCGCCATTGCGTCCAATTAGGAGAGCCCGAATGGAAGACAAACCGCTCATTGCCTTCAACAGCCCCCGAGCCCTGCTGGACGTGCTGATTCGCGCCGGTCTGATCACCATTCTGGTGTTGTTCTGCTACGACATCTTTCACCCGTTTCTCAACGTGATGCTGTGGTCATTGATTCTCGCGGTCACCCTGTATCCGCTGAATCAGAAGCTCGGCGCCAAACTGGGCAACCGCTACGGTTGGGCGGCGATTATTCTGGTGCTGCTGGGCTTACTGATTCTGATGGTGCCGCTGAGCCTGCTCGGAGCTTCCGTGGCCGACTCGGTGAAAGTCGGCATGCACACGATGGAGGCGGGCGCGTTTGAAATTCCGCCGCCACCGGCCAGCGTTGCGGACTGGCCATTGATCGGCGCGCCGCTTTTCGGCATCTGGCAGCACGCCTCGCAGGATTTGAGCTGGGCGTTCAAGGAGCTGGCGCCGCACCTGTCGAACTGGGGCAAAGTGCTGCTGCATCAAGCCGCCGGCGTCGGTGCGGGGATCGTGGTGTTTGTGATTGCGCTGATCGTCGCCGGCCTGATCATGACCCACGGTGCCCGCGGCCACCGCACCGCAGTGGCCATCACCACGCGAATCTCCGGCCCGGTGCGCGGCCCGCAGATCGCCGAGCTGTGCACCTCGACCATTCGCGCCGTGGCACAAGGGGTGGTCGGGATCGCCTTTATCCAGATGCTGCTGATCGGTGTCGCGCTGGTGATCATGGGCATTCCGGCGGCCGGCATTCTGGCCCTGATGGTGTTGCTGCTCGGCATCATGCAATTGCCGGTGCTGCTGATCACCATACCGGTGGTGATTTATGTCTTTGCGCACGACGGCGTCAGCGCCGGCACCGTCATCTTTACCGTGTGGATGATCATTGCCGGGCTTTCCGACAACGTGCTCAAGCCGCTGTTGCTGGGTCGTGGTGTTGCGGTGCCGATGCCGGTGGTGTTGATCGGTGCGCTTGGCGGCATGGTCACCAGCGGCATTATCGGGCTGTTCACCGGGCCGGTGATTCTCGCCGTCGGCTACGAATTGTTCATCGGCTGGGTGTACCAACCGGCGGATGTCACCCGCGTGCTGGATGACGGCAACGAAGAAACCCTGCCGTAATCTGACAACCATTCATCGCTCGACTACGCTGGCTTACGTATCCATCTCTGACACTTGGGCGTAAGGAAAAAGGCGCATGCGAAGCAGGCTGCTGGCGGTATTGATGGTGGTGTTCGCAGCGCTTGGGAGCGGGCTCGGCTGGGCTGCCGATGAAGCGACCAAAACCGCCGATGAAGCGGTAGAACTCAAGGTCGCCAACCGCAGCATCATGCTGTTTCGCGCGACGATCCTTGGGGAAGCGCCGGCGTCGCGAGTCAAACGGGCGAAAATGGTCATCAGCGAGGTACTGGACGAAAACGGTGCGCTGAACATCACCACCGACTCGATCCAGAACAGCTACATGGTGCTGATCGGCGACAAGCGGGCCTTTATCGTTGCGCCGCAGGATGTCGACAGCCTGGCTTATTCCTCTGTGCAACAGGCAGCCGAAGGCGCGGCGGAGAAACTCCGTCAGGTGGTCAGCGAAACCCGCGAGGCGCGCAACCTCGACATGATGGTGCGCTCATTGGCGCTGGTGGCCGTGGCCACGCTGATTTACCTCGGCCTGCTCTGGTGCCTGGCCTGGCTGAGGCGCAAGTTGCTGGCCAAACTCCCGGCATTGATGGATCGCCACACCCAGGCGCTGAAAGTCGGCCGGGTGCAACTGATCGATTCCAACTTCCTCTACCCCTTGGTCAGCCGTTTGCTCTTGCTGCTGCGCTGGCTGCTGATTCTGCTGCTGACCTATGAATGGCTCGGCTTCGTGCTGTCGCGGTTTCCCTACACCCGGCCATGGGGCGAGAGCCTCAATAATTACCTCTTCGAACTGGCCGGTTACCTGTTGCAAGGCATCGTTGGCGCGATTCCCGGGCTGGGCGTGGCGCTGGCGATTTTCTTCATTGCCCGTGGCGTCACCGCGTTTACCCGACGCATCCTGCGGCGCATGGCCATGCCCGGCACGTTCAGTTGGCTGAATCACGAAACCCTGCAACCGACTCAGCGCCTGACGGCTTTGGCAATCTGGCTGTTCGCCTTGGCAATGGCTTATCCATATCTGCCCGGCGCCGGCACCGATGCCTTCAAGGGCCTGTCGGTGTTGATCGGTTTGATGATTTCCCTTGGCGCCACCAGCGTCGTCGGGCAGGCCGCTGCCGGGCTGATCCTGACCTACACGCGCACCTTGCGCCCCGGCGAGTTCGTCAAGATTGGCGACTACGAAGGCACCGTCACCGAACTGGGCATGTTCACCACGCGCATCCGCACGGGGCTGGGTGAAGTGCTGACGCTGCCCAACTCGATGATCACCGGCACTGTCACGAAAAACTATTCACGCACCGTGCAGGGCCCCGGTTATGTCGTCGATACGGTGGTGACCATCGGCTACGACACGCCGTGGCGGCAGGTCGAGGCGATGTTGCTGGAAGCGGCGCAGCGCACGCCGGGGATTCTCGAAAATCCGCCGGCGCAAGTGTTCCAGACCGCGCTGTCGGATTTCTACCCCGAGTACCGCCTGGTCGCACAGGCGATCCCCAGCCAGCCACGTCCGCGCGCGGTGCTGCTGAGCATGCTGCACGCCAATATTCAGGACGTGTTCAACGAGTACGGTGTGCAGATCATGTCGCCGCATTATTTCGCTGATCCGCAGCAAGACAAGTGGGTGCCAAGGGACAAGTGGTACACCGCGCCGGCTCAAGAACCGAAGGATCAGTGATCGCTGCTCAAGGGAGTTCGCCCCATGCTGGAATTCATCCTCCACGCTTTACGCACTGATCCTGAAATCGCGGTGTTCCTGGCGATTGCCTTGGGCGTGTTCGTCGGCCGGATCCATATCGGCAGCTTTCACTTGGGCTCGGTGGCCGGCGCGTTGTTGATGGGATTGCTGATCGGGCAGATCGGACTGGAAGTGCCGGCCGGTCTGAAATCGGTTTTTTTCGTGATGTTCATCTATGCCGTCGGTTTCAAGAGCGGGCCGGAGTTTTTCGGCAGCCTCAATCGCGGCACGCTGAAACTGGTGCTGCTCTCGGTGGTGCTGTGCGCCACGGCGCTGGGGGCGATTCTGCTGATGTACTCGGTGTTCGATTTCGACGCCGGCTTCACCGCCGGGCTCGGCGCCGGGGCATTGACCGACACGGCGATCATGGGCACCGCAACCAGTGCGATCAATCAACTGACGATCGACGCGGCCGCCAAGGCGCAGCTCAACAGCCACATGGCGATTGCCTATGCGATCACCTACCTGTTCGGCACGATTGGCTTGATTGTCTTCGTCGGCAGCATCGCGCCGAAATTGCTCGGCGTGAACCTGCGCGAATCGGCCCGCGAACTCGAACTTGAGTTGGGCATCGCCAAGGAAGAAGACGCGATCACCGTGCCGTACACGCGCATGGTGGTGCGCGCCCATCAGGTCGCGGAGAACGGCCAGGCCAACGGGTTGCGCATCATTGATCTGGAAAAACCCCACGAATCGCTGACCGTCGAGCGCGTCATGCGCGCCGGCAAAATCATCGAACGTGACGAAGACTTCGTGCTCATGGCGGGCGACGTCATCGGCGTTTACGCCTTGCGCGATGCGGTGGGCAACCTCAGCCACTGGGTCGGGCCGGAAATCGATCATCCCGAGGCGCTGTCATTTGCGACCCGCCAGGTGGATGTCGTGCTGACGTCGGCAGAGTTCGCCGGCAAAAGCATTCATCAGGCAAAGACCCGGCTGAGCACTGACCGACGCCTGGGCTGCTTCGTCAACAACATCACGCGTCAGGGTTACGACTTGCCGTTGCTGCCCAACACCGTACTGCGCCGTGGCGATGTGATTACGCTGACCGGCCGCACCGCCAGTGTCGAAATGATCGCCAAACGCCTGGGTCGCATCCGCAAGAACAACTACAAAAGCGATATCGCCATGCACACTCTGGGCATGGTGTTCGGCTCGCTGTTGGGTTTGTTGTCGACCCACATCGGCATGATCCCCGTGGAACTGGGCATTGGTGGCGGGGTGCTGGTCGCCGCCCTGGTGATCGGCTGGTACAACTCGCGCCACCCGGAAATCGGCGCACTGCCGCCGGCGGCGCAATGGGCGTTTTCCGAGTTCGGCCTGACCGCGTTCGGTGCAGTGGTGGGCTTGCTCGCCGGGCCGGCGGCGTTTGCCGCGATGAAAGAGCAGGGCTTGGCGCTGTTGCTGTCCGGTGCGGTGGTGACGATTTTGCCGCCGCTGGTGGCGCTGTATTTCGGCCGCTACGTGCTGCGCTTGCACCCGATGATTCTGTTTGGCGCACTGGCCGGGGCGCAGACCGAAGCGGCCTCAATGAACAAGATCATCGAACAGTCCGGCAGCAACACGCCGGTGATTGGTTTCACGGTGTGCTACGCGATTTCCAACGTGCTGCTGGCGGTGTGCGGGCCGATCATCGTATTTGTCGCCGCTGGCTAAAAGCACAAATCAGAAGCCACTTTCACGCATCAACACCGCCAACACATGGGTCGCACCGTCGCCCAGCAAACTGCGCCGCTCGCCCTCGATCTTCAGATGCCCGCGCGTCTCGCGCAGACTCGGCAACGGCTCATCCAGCTGAATCAACACCTGAAACAACGCGCTGCTGGGAATCAGCGAATGTTCGGCATTGGTCGGCGGCACCGGGCCGCCGAAGCGCGAAGACAGCATGCGATGCGACAACTGACTGGCGCGGGTGCTGCCGATCTGCACGACACGCCCGGAGCGCGGCGTGGTCTGGCCGTCCGGGTAGAAGCGCACGTGGTCACCGGTGGCCATGCGGTGCACCTGATCCTGCGCAACATAGGCGTCGACCTGCCAACTGCGCGGATCGATCAGCATGCCCAGCGATTCTTGCCGACCGACCCATTGCCCGGGTTTCCAGTCCGGATTGACGTCCAGCCACACCCCGGCGAACGGCGTTTGCAGGTTCAACCGGGCGATTTCCGAGCGGGCGGCGCGGGCTTCTTCGAACTGCACGTTGAGGCGCTGGCGGGTCACCGCGTCTTCGGCCAAGCCACCGGGGTCGGCGATCAACCCGGACAGCCGCGCCTCATAGCTACGCGCACTGGCTTCGCTGGTTTGCAGGCGCGAGGCGATATCCGGCTCGTCGAGGGTGATCAGGGTTTCGCCGGCCTTCACCGGGCCGTCCGGGTGAATCGATTGCAGGCGTGCCGGGTAGGGCGCATACACCCGCAACTGGTGCTCGGCACGGGCCACGCCGACCGCATCGATCTGCGTGCGCCACGGGATCGCCAAGCCCACCAGAATCGCCAGCAGCACCGTATAAAACGCGACTTTGCGCCGGCTCGGAATCGCCGTGCGGTTTTTCCACCAGTGACCTAGCTCGCGCATTACCGGCATCGCGATAAACCACGACAGTTCGACCATGAACAGAAAAATCCCCAAGACCTTGAAGAAGAACAGATAGACCGCCAGCGCGATCCCCAGAAACAGCACCAGCCGATACAGCCAGGTAATGATCGCGAAGGTCACCAGCAAACGTCGCTGACCGGTCGGGAACGTTTCTGGCCAGTCTTCCTGCAAACCCAGCAGATTGCGCCGCAGGGTCACCCGCGCAAGCGCTGAAGCGCGTTCGTGCAGGTTGGGGAAATCCAGCAGGTCGGAAAGAATGAAGTAACCGTCGAAACGCATGAATGGACTGGCATTCAGCGCCAGTGACAGCAACCAACTGGTGGTCGCCAGATACAGCAGGGCATTGCGCAGTGGGCCCGGATCGCACAATGCCCAACCCAGCGTCGACAACCCGGCCAGCGACAGTTCGGTCACGATGCCCGCCGAAGCAATCGCCAGGCGTTGCCGCGAACGACTGAGTTTCCAGCTCTCGCCGGTGTCGGTGTAGAGCATCGGCCACATCACCACAAACGCGATGCCCATGTGCCCGACACGCAAGCCCAGGCGCGTCGCGACCAAGGCATGGCCGAGTTCGTGCAGGGTTTTCGCCACGATCAGCGCCAAGGCAAAACTGAACAGGCCTTCGGTGGAAAACGACTCGACCACGGCGCTGGTGAACACGTCCCACTGCTGCAACACCAGAATGATCCCGAGCAAGCTCAGGCTCAGTACCAAAATCCCCGTCAATGGATGAAACAGCCACCCCAGCGCCCGCGCCAGGAATTGCAACGGTTGTTGCGGGCGCAGCAGCGGAATGCGGAAAAACAGATAGTGATGCAGCCACCAGCGCCAGGTCAGCCAACTGCCTTCTTCGCCTTTACTCTTGAGGCGCTCAAGGGCAGCGGGGCCGGCGCGCAGCAACTGGTGCTGTTCGAGAAACTGGCGAAAATCGAGCACCTGTTCGACATCCGGTTTCAGCGCTGTGCCCTCAGCGATCTGCTCGCTGATTTTGCGTGGCGACTGGCCCCAGCGCAGCAGGCATTCGAATTCCAGCCAGCCAATCCGGTAGAAGCGATTGATCACCGTGTCCTGAATGACCCACGCCGGTTCGCCATTGCTGCCATGGGCCGCTTCGCTCAGGCGCAAGTCTTCGCGCAGGGGCGGCACGGGCAGATCGGCCGGGTCGAGCATTACCAGCCACTCCAGGCACGCAGCGTCGCCAGCGGTCGGCGCAGCAGGTAATAACCGAGCATCACCCGCCCGCCGTAGAGTTTCGCCGTGCCGTGCAGGCCGAGGCGCGCATGTTCCGGTGCGCCGTCGATGCTGGCGAGCAGGCGATAAGCGACCACGCCTTCATCGCTGGGCCGTGCCTGATAACTGGTTTCGAGGATCTGCCCCTTGAGCGGCGTCAGCGGGTACGCGGTGAGGAACAAGGTGACCTCGGCGCCCGGTTCCAGAGCGATCGCATCGGCGACGGCCAATTGAATGAGCATGGCCGGTTGCGTCGGATCGGCGACTTGCATGATGCGTTCGCCAGTCACCACCGGTTTGCCCAGCCAGTCGTTGGGGTCGCTGAACACGGCGACGCCGCCGCGTGGCGACAGCACCTGCGTACGTTTCAATTGCGCCTGCACCGCCGCCAGTTCCGCCCGACGTTGTTGGGCGCGACCGGCGAGCAAGGTCAGTTCACTTTTGCTTTGCGGGTTGTCGAACGCCCGTTGGCTGGCCGCTTGCAACTCGGCGTCGGCGACGGCAACTTCCTTGCCGAGCACTTCGGCGCGGCTGCGCAGGGTGGTCTCATCGAGCGAAAACAGTGGTGTCCCGGCATCGACGGGTTGATTCGGACGAACCTGAATCTTTTCGATCACGCCATCGATCGGCGAGCTGATGATCTGTGCCTGTCGCGAGACGATTTCCGTCGGTGCCAATGCCGTTTGCCGCACCGGCAACAACAGCAGCGCAGCGAGCACAATCGCCACCAGCAGCAGCTGTTTGCGATTCGGCCGCCAGCGACTGAAACGCTTGCGCCGGGTCAGCGCCGACCAGCAATACGCCCACGTTGCGACCAAGCCTTTGAGGTGCTGCCACAACACGGCCGGCGGTTCCTGCTCCAGCAAGATGATCAGCAGGCCCAGTCGTTGATTGTCACGATCCTGCACTGGCACGCACCACAGCCCCGACGGCCACCATTCGTTCCAGCCTTCGGCAATGTCTGCTGGTGGATTGGCGCTGTCCTGAGCGATCCATACCGGCTCGGCGTCTGGCACCTGCGCCGCGACCCAGCGACTGGCGCGGCGCAGCCAGACCAGATACGGCGAATCCTCGCTGGGCCGCGACAGCCCCGAGACGTTGAGCAATTCCAATGACGATTCACGCTGGGCAAACACCAGCGCCTGATGAAACTGCAGCAGCGGGTACAAATCGTTGGCCATGCTGAACGCCAGGCTGTTCAGCGAGTCGGCGGCCATGGCTTTGTCTCGCAGCGCATCGAGTTCGAGCAGCAGGTGAGGGTGCGGCAGCGGCTCGTTCATCGTCATGGGCGTGCGACTTGATCGAACTGTGCGGTGCCGCTCATGCCGGCCATCAGGTCGGGGTATTTGTTGTCGAGCCGGGCTTCCAGTTCAACGGTTTGCGCCACTGCATCGACCCGCGAGTTGATGCCGCTGACATGGGCCGGGTAGGTCTTGCCGGTTTCGTGGATGCTGACCTGCAGCGGCAGGCCCGGTTTGAGGTCTTTGAGCAGGTTGGACGGCACGTTCAGGCGCACTTTCAACGCGCCGTCGCTGACCAGATCGAACAACGGCGTGCCCGCCGTGACGGTCTGATACGGCTTGACGTAGACCTTGGCCACACGCCCGGAAAACGGCGCGAGCACCTGACAATAACCACTCTGCGCTGCGCCCATGGCCCGTGCGCCGTCAGCCTTTTGCACTTCGGTGTTCGCCATTGACACTTCGATGTCGCCGACCGCATTGAGCTGGCGCAGTTGCTGTTTCGCTTGCAGGTTCTGTTTGGCCATGGCCAGTTCGGCTGCTGCGACTTTCGCCCGCGCTTCGGCTTCATTGCAGTTGAAGCGGGCGAGCAATTCGGACTTGGCGACCTGCTCGCCGAAGCCGGCTTTCAGCTCACCGAGGGTGCCGGCCATCTGGCTGGAGAGGGTGGTTTCCAGTTCGGCGGCGAGCAACACGCGGATCGCACTGGCACTTTCCAGAGCGGGGGCCGAGGAACTGTCTTCGGCGTGGACGGGCAGGATCAGACTGGCCAACAACAGGGCCCCGAAACGGGACTCAAGGGCGATTTTGCGCATTCGGCGTTCCTTGCGAGGTGGCGGCGAGCAGACGTTGTTGTTCCTGTTCATTCAAGGTGCGCTGGATCTCCCGGGCCAACGTCTTGATGTCGTGTTGCGAGATTTCTTTGGGCAGCACGTCCAGGCCCACCGAGTTGTACATCCGCCCCCAGGCGGCTTGAGCACTGGAAAACGCCGCTTCACGCTGATAACGCGAGAGCAGATAACGGCCCTCGGAACGGATCACTTCCAGTTCCGAGCCCAGCGCGCCGGTTTTCGCCGCTTGCGCGTAGTCGAGCAGGCTGCGGTCGACGCGCAGACTGTCTTCGGCGAACTCGACTTCTTGGCGGGCCAGTTGATAGCGCAGGGTGCCGACGCGTACTTGCGTGAGAATCGCCATCGACAGCGCCACGCGACGGGTGTCGTCGGTTTCGCTCTGGGATTTTTCTGCGGCGTTCAACGACGGCAATTGCAGCAGGCGAATGAGGTTCATCGACACTTGCAGGCCAGTGCTCATCCAGTCGTTGTTGTAGAGGTATTTGTTGGAGTCGTACTTGTAGCCGAAATCGACGCTGACGTTCGGCCACAACTGCGCCTTGGCGATCTCCAGATCTTTTTGGTTGACGCGTTTGCGGTACCACTCTTCCATGATTTCCGGGCGGTTCTCCAGCGACAGCTGTTCCAGCCGCGCCATGCTCTGGCGCACTTCCGGCAGCGCCGGATCGGGCACATCGGCAAGCACCATTTTCGAGCCCGGCGGCAGCGACATCAGCGCCGACAGCTCAGCCTGGGCAAACTCCAGATCCTGGCGGCGCACGGTCAGCAGGTAGATCGAGTCGAGGAGGGCGCGTTGATAGGCGAGGATTTCCTGACGCGGCAGCAGGCCACGGGTTTCGGCTTCGCGGGCCGAGGTCAGGGCGGTGTGGGTGCGCATCAGCAGCTTGTCGACTTCCGGCATCAAGCGCTGGGCGCCGAGTGCGCGCCAATAGGCGTTGCGCACGTCTTGGAGTACGTTCTGCGCGACTTTGCGCCGGCGTTCTTCGGCCATCAGGATCTGGTCGGATTTCTGCTGGGTGCGGTAATAGGCAACGCCGAAATCCAGCAGGCTCCAGCTCAAGCCCAGGCCATAGACTTCGCGATAACGCTCTTCGGAGGTCGATGGACGCAAGCTGACCTGGCGGTCTTCGATGCCGATCGAGGTGCCGCCGGAATCGTTGTCACGTCCGGCATAACCGGCAGAGGCGACCAGACGCGGGAGCATTTCGTGGCTCGAAACATCGCGCAGGTCGGAAGCCAATGCGCTTTCCATCAGCTTGAGGCGGTAGTCGAGGTTGTATTTCAGCGCCCGTGCCGCCGCCTCGTAAAAGGTGATCGGCGCGGTGACCGGCTCCTGGCCGGAATACATGCGTGACTGATCAGCGATGATGCGCTGACGGTTTTCTTCATCGGTGGAGGGTTTGGGCTCCGTTGACGAGCAAGCACTGAGCAGCAGTGCAGAAGCGATGGCGGTACTAAGAAGCCGGGTCGCATTTATACGCATGTTCATTCCTTTGCATTCTTGGAATTTTTTCAGTTCGACTGCATTACCGTGGTGCTCGCCGCTGCGCTGCATCGCGCAATTGCGCGCTGAAGCCCTTGGCCCGTTGTTTTTCCTGTTGTTGTTCAACGTGTGCCGGACTGTGCGTCAGATCCGCCGGGTTCAGAGTGAACAACGACGGATCACTCAATAAGCCATCGGCACTCAACCCGGTACGGCCCTGACGCCCCTGAATCCACAGCAGATCCAGTTCGCTTTCCAGGCGACTGGTGCGCACCGCTTGCTGGACGAATTGCCCCGGCACCAGACCCAGACCATTGCCCACCGACTCACTGGTGAATTCACCAACCGCCGCCAGACGCAGGTTGCTGCCATCGACGCCCCAGGCCGACAGCTCGGAAATTTCTGCCACGCGTTCAACCACGGGCGTGACAAACACCGCCGGTTGCGGATCGGGAATGAGGAAGTTGCGGTTCAGGGTGTTCGGGTCGCGCTCGAAGTTGTTGCCGCCCGGCGCCGGAATGAATGGCGTGGCAATGTCGAGGGTGATCGCCAACTCGGCCTGATCGCTGGCGCCGTTAAGGTCGTTGATGGTGTAAGTGAACACATCGCGCAGGATCTGCCCGAGACCGGCAGCAGCCAGTACTGCTGGATTGTTCTGATCGATGGTGTAGGTGTAGCTGCCGTCGGCGTTCAACACCAGCGTGCCGTAGAGGCCGATGATCGGCTGACCAATCACGCCCGCAGTCCCGGAATCAGCCTCGGCCCCCGTGCGAATTCCGACCACCACCAGATTGTCGTTATTGTCGACATCGCCGTCGTTGGGCAACACGTTACCGGTGGTTTGCGGCGCCGGCGCCTGATCGCTGGCAAAACCGCTGTCGTTCTGCGCAACCGGCGCGTCGTTGGCCCCTTGAATCACCACGGTCAAGCGCGCATCCGACGTCGCGCCGGCGGTGTCGACCATGCGATAGGTGAAGGTTTCGCTGAGGGTTTCACCGGCAGTGCGCAAGGCCTGCACCACGGGATTGTTGTTGTCGATGACGTAGGTATAGCTGCCATCGGCGTTCAGCGTCAGTTGCCCATAGAGGCCGATCAACACTTGCCCGGCGCCGGTGGACTGCCCGGCCTGATTGCTCACGCTCTGCACCTGTTTGCTTTCGCCGTTGGCCACGCTGTCGACGTCAGTGTCGTTGTCCAGCACATTGCCCGTGGCGTTGCTGCCCGGCGTGCCGTTATTGACGCCGCCGGCCTCAAGCGCCGTGGCGCTGTCATCCACGGCAACCGGGGTGTCGTTGCGCCCGTCGACGGTGATGCGCAACTCGGCGGTGCTGGTATCGCCCCAGCGGTCGACGATGGTGTAGCTGAACACTTCGTTCAGGGTCTGGCCGCTCTGGCGCAAGGCCTGGACGGCGGCCAGATTGTTGTCGACGGTGTAGGTGTAGCTGCCGTCAGCGTTGATCAGCAGGTCGCCATAAAGTCCGCGCAACGACGTGCCGACGCTGCCCACCGTACCGATGTCGCTGACCGTGCCGGTGTGAATGCCGATCACCGACAGCGGGTCGCTTTCGGCATCGGTGTCGTTGTCCAGGACATTGCCGCCGGGATTGATCCCCGGTTGACTGTTGTTGCTGCCGCCGGCCTCGACCGCTGTCGCCGTGTCGGTGTTGGCCTCCGGCGCCGAGTTGCGCCCGCGAATGATGATGTGGATTTCCGCCAGATCGGTCTGCCCGCCACGGTCGCTGACCTGATAGGTGAAGCGTTCGTTGAGAAATTGCAGCGGGCCCAAGGCCAGAACGGTCGGATTGCTCGAGTCGAGGTTGTAGGTGTAGCTGCCATCGGCGCCAATGATCAGTTGTCCGTAGAGGCCGTTGATCAGCGTGCCGTTGCTGTTGTTGGTGCCGGCCGTGACCCCAGACAGACTACCGCCAGTGTCTTCAGTGCCGAAACGGATACCGGTGACGATCTTGCTGTCGCCCTGATCGACATCGGTGTCGTTGGGCAGCACATTGCCGCTCGGATTGACGCCATTGCCGTTGCCGTTATCAGCCACGGCGAGCGCCGTATCATTGGCCGCGACCGGCGCATCCCAGGCACCGTCGATGCGGATGCTCAATTGCGCGTTGTCGGTGGCGCCGGCGATATCACGCATGCGATAGGTGAAGGTTTCCACCAGCGAATCGCCGACTTTCAATGCCTGCACGGCCGCCAGCGTGTTGTTGATCACGTAGCTGTAAGTGCCGTCGGTATTGATCGTCAAGGTGCCGTACAAACCATTGAAGGTCTGCGCGGCAACGACATTGGTGAAGGTGCCGCCCGCCGCTTCGCTGCCGCTGCGAATCCCGGTGACCAGTTTGACGTCGTTGGCATCGACATCGGTGTCATTGGTCAGCACGTTGCCGCTCGGATTGACCCCCGGTGTGCCGTTGAACGTGCCACCGGCCTCAATCGCCACGGCACTGTCATCGCTGGCAAGCGGATTGTCGTTGGCCCCGCGAATGGTGATGGTCAGCGTCGCGCTGCTGGTGGCGCCGGCGAGGTCGCGGATCTGGTAGGTGAAGGTCTCCGTCAGCGTGTCGGCATTGCTGCGCAGTGCCTGGACCTGCGGGTTGAGGTTGTCGACCAGATAGCTGTAACTGCCATCGGCATTCAGGGTGAGGACGCCGTAGGTGCCATTGAAACCACTGCCGATCAGGCCCACCGAGGAGCCCTGAGTGACACCGATCACGCTGAGCACTTCGCCGTTGCCATCGACGTCAGTGTCATTGCTCAGCACATTACCGCTGGGATTGGTACCCGGAGTGGCATTGTTCGCACCGCCGGCCTCGACGGCGGTGTTGCTGTCGTTCTGCGCGACCGGCGTGTCATTGCGGCCTTGAATAGTAATGTTCAACGTGGCGCGGTCGCTGGCTCCGGCCGCGTCGATGACCTCGTAACTGAACGCGTCGAGCAGGGTATTACTGGCGCGCAAGGCCTGCACCGCCGCCATGCTGTTGTCGAGGCGATAGCTATAACTGCCGTCGGCGTTCAGGGTCAGCCAGCCATAAGTACCGCGCAACTCGGTGCCGAGGGTGCCGGCAGTACCGGTTGCGGCTTCGCTGCCGGTGCGCACCGAGGACACCGCGCGGGTTTCGCCATAGTCGTAGTTGGGCAGGTCGCCGGGGATTTCACCGCCATCGACATCCGCGTCGTTGTCCAGCACGTTGCCGCTGGGATCCTGGCCCGGCTGGTTGTTGTTCAAGCCACCGGCCTCGATGGCCACACCGGCGTCATCACTGGCCAGCGGATTGTCGTTCTGCCCACGGATCAGCACGATGATTTCGGCAGTGTCGATTTGCGGTGTAGCACCGACGCCATCGCTGACGGTGTAGGTGAAACGTTCCGAGAGCAGATCGGCGCTACGGCGCAGGGCCTGCACGTCCGGGTTACTGTTGTCGACTTCGTAGATGTAGCTGCCGTCCGGGAAAATCGTCAGCGTGCCGTACAGCCCGGCAATCACCGTGCCGCCGAGGTTTACCGCAATCGGCGTGCCTGGATCAGCAGTGGCGCCGGACTTGATCAGCGTCACCGTCAGTGGGTCACCGTCGGGATCGGTGTCGTTGACCGTAACGTCGCCCGAAGGGTTGACGCCCGGCGTGAGGTTGTTGACGCCGCCCGCTTCAGTGGCGACGGCGATGACGTTTTGCGCCACCGGTGGATCGTTGACACCATGCACGGTAATCACCAGTTGCGCGGTGTCGGTCAGGCCGGTGGTGTCGGTGACGCGGTAGGTGAAGAACTCGGTCAGGGTCTGGCCGGGAGCCAACGCTTGAACCAGTGCATTGGTGCTGTCGACGTCATAAAAGAACGAGCCATCGGCACCGATGCGCAAGGTGCCGTAGAGACCCGCCACCACGGTGCCGTTGGCGGAGGTGGTGCCAGTTGCCACGCCACTGAGCACGTCGACGGCCGGGTTGTAGGTGGCCTCGCTTTTGTTGATCACGCCGTTGACCAGCAACTGGCTGCTCGGCTGGTCGTTGGCATCAACGTCTTGATCGACGCCATTGCCACCCGGTTGAGTGATCGGCCCGGGACGGCTGGGGAATTGGATGACGTTGCCGCTTGGATTGCTTTCCGACGCGGAGCCATTGGTTGAAGCGGCTTGCGCCGAAGCCGCGTCATCGCTGGCCACGGGATTGTCGTTGGCGCCCTGAATGACGATGCGCAATTGCGCAACATCATCGAGCCCAGCGGTGTCGGTCAGCCGATAGCTGAAGAATTCCACCAGTTGTTGCCCGGCGCTCAGGCGCTGGACCGTGGCATTGTTGTTATCGACCACATAGCTGTAGGTGCCGTCAGGATTGATGGTCAAGGTGCCGTAGAGCCCGGAAATCGCCGTCTCGCCGCTGACCGGCGTGAAATTGCCGGCGCCCGCTTCGGCCACTGGACGAATGCCGGTCACGGTGCGGGTTTCGCCGTTGGCAGCGCTGTCGACGTCCTGGTCATTGGTCAGCACATTGCCTCTGGCATCGCTGCCCGGTGTGCCGTTGTTGACGCCGCCAGCCTCGATGGCCACACCGTCGTCATCGAGACCTTGCGGCGTGTCGTTGGCACCCTGAAGGGTCACGCTCAACGTCGCGGTCGAAGTCGCCCCTTCAAGGTCAGCGAGCACGTAACTGAAGTCATCCCGCAGGGTCTGGCCCAACAGGCGCAGCGCCTGCACGGCAGCGTTGTTGTTATCGACGACGTATTGATAGGAACCATTGCTGCCAATCACCAACTGGCCGTACAAGCCATTGATCACCGTGACGCCCAGCACTGGCGTCTGGATGCCGGCGCCAGGGCCGACCGAGACCACGTGCAGGCGATCGGCATTGGTGGCGATGTCGACGTCGGTGTCGTTGGTCAGCACGTTGCCGCGCGGGTCGACCCCGGCAGAAGCGTTGTTGAGGCCGCCGGCTTCCACCGCTGTGGCGCTGTCGTTGACCCCAACCGGGTTGTCGTTGACCGCCGCGAGGATGATTTGCAGGGTGTCGGTGTCGGTCAGCGCATCGGCGGCGGTGCCGGGAATCCCGTCGCCATCGGCATCGCCATAGTTGCCACGGTCATTGCTGAGCACGGTCAGCGTGTCGGTGCCGTTGAAGTTGGCGTTGCCCAGATATTGCAGGCTGGCGAGCGCGGTGTTGATGTCGGCGAGGTTGCCAGTCAGGGTCAGGCTCGCGGTGTTGGCCCCGCTGACCGTCACGCCCGGCACGGTGGCGCCAAGGAACAGCGTGCCGTGGGTGACCGTCAGAATCACGCTGATGGCGCGGTCGTTGACGTTCGGGTCGCGGTCAGCATCGACATCGGCGACGCTGATCCCGCCGATGTTCAGCACGATGTCTTCCTGGCCGTTTTGCGTGCCGGGGAGGGTGTTCACTGGCGCGTCGTTCTGTTCGACGTAACCGGCGTTGGCGCTTTGCGTGTCGGCATCGCCCAAGGTGATGGTGACCTGGCCAAGAGTGCCGGCATCGCTGTCGACCCGTACGCGCAAATCCCCGATCGGTTGCGGATAACTGACCAGCCCGGCGGGTACATCGATGCGGAACACGCCCAGTGGCAAGACGCCAAAACGGTATTGGCCGTTGGCATCGGTTGTGGTGGTGAATTGCAGATTGTCGGCCGTGGTGTCGAGGCGTCCGTCGGCACCGGCCCAGGTCAGGGTCACGGTTTGCCCGGCCAGACCGGCGCCATCCGGCGTAACGCTGGCGGTCGGGCTGGCGGTGTCGTTCCACAATGTGCCGCTGATCACCCCGAGTCCGGCGTTGTCGCGCAAGATGTACTGATTCGGCCCGACCGCACTGCCATCGCGCTCGCCCGTGGTGGTGCCATCGACACCCACCGTGTTGCCGCCCCAACTGGTGAAATCTTCCGGCAGGCTGCTCCAGGTCAGCGTCGCGTTGCTGCTGGCGACGATGGTCGAGTTGGGCAGATCCACCGAGTAGCGCACCTGAATCTGCGCACCAACATCCAGTTGATCGAAGTTGACGCTCAAACCGCCGCTGGTGCTGAAGCTGATCCCCGCCGGCAGATTGCCCGGACCGTACGTCACACCATTGATGCTGACGCTGAGCAAGGTGTAGTTGCTGCCGCCGGCAAAGTTATCGCTGACTTGTGCATCGAACGCCGGCAGTCCGCCGTTCTGGGTGAAACTCAATTGCACGGTGGCGTTGCCAACGGTGCCGCTCGGGTTGGGGTTGAAGTTGATGATCTGCTTGTCGAGGCCGCTGAAGCTTGGCTCGACCACGCGTTCGAACACCGTGTCACTGACCGCACGCCCCGCGCCATTGACGACTTCCTGCGCGGTCACCGCCAGTTGCGCGCCGGCAACGTTGGCGGCGATGTTGGTCACGCGCACGTTGAATTCGATGGAAATGCCTTCGAGGTCGTCATCGTTGCCATTGCCATTGACCACGTTGCCCAGGTTGAACGTCACCACCTGGCTGCCATCGGGATTGGTGATGACGGTCAAGCGGCTCGGGTCGAAGATACCTTGTGGCGCCAGCCCGGACAGGTCGGAGGTAATCGGCAGGGCTTCGGCGCTGTTTTCGTTGCCATCGATGTCCAGCGTGCCGCCGACGATCAGGTTGGCGTCGCTGGTCAGGCCGCCGTTGGAAATGAAGGCGATGCGCAGGGCATTGACCAGTGCATCCGGCGATATGAACTGCAAGCCGTTGGCCAGGGTGATCTGTATCTGATAGTTGGGGTTGTTGCCCTCGGGCACCAGCACCACCACGCGGTAGCGGATCACTTCGCCGACGGTGACTTGCTCGACGGTTGCTGTGGTCGGGTTGGGCGCGGCGGTGTCCGGCAGGCCACCCACGCGGGAGATTTCGATGGCCTGAGCCACCGGAATCAGCAAAGTCGACAGGTTGCGGTAATCGTTGAGGGTGCCGCCATTGAGCACGCCGTCGACGCCGCTGCGTTCGCCGGCATTGCCGCCGTCGAGGCTGGTCCATTGCACGCTGGCGACGTTGGCGATGTTCGACAACGCTGCGGCGCTGGCGTTGACCACACCACTGAGCTGCAAGACGATGCTGCCGCCCTTGGCGATGTCGATATTGGCGCCGCTGGCGGTGCGCAACTGGCCGCCGACGATTTCAAAGGCTACGCCGCCGTTGTTGGTCGCGCCGTTCTGATAGAGCACGCCGACCAGCGTGACGTTGCTCAACTGGGTGGGCAGGGTGTCGAGGAAACTGATGTCGAACGCACTGAAATCGGTGGCGCCATTGCCGTTGCTGATGGTGATGGTGAACGTCACCGTATCGCCCTGATCGTAACCGCCGAGGCCGGAGGTAGAGGTGATCACCTGGTTGACCTGCAAGGTCGGCTCACGCACGGTCACCGTGGGCTGGCCACCCGTGAGTGCGACGGTGCGATCCACGGCCACTGCGCCATTCGGCGTGTCGCCGTCCGGATCACTGAACACCAGTTGCGCATTGTTCTGCAACGAGACGTTGGCCTGGTTGGCGATAACGTTGTTGGCCACCAGTTGCAGGCGAATCACGAAGGTGTTGTTGCCGGTCTGGTTGTCCGCCGAGACGCTGGAGACACTGAACGTCCAGCGCCCGTCGACGCCATCGCCGCCCAACGTGCCACCAATCCCGGCGAAACCGCTGACCAGCACGCTGCCGGCGAAGTCAGCACCCAGTGCGCCGCTGCCGGCACGGGTGGTGATGATCTGGTAGCCGAGGCCGTTATTGAAACTGGTATCGAGGCGCATGCCCGGTGGAATCAGGTCTTCGATGCGCAGGTTCTGCGTGGTGCCTTCGGGCAGGGTGACGACAATGTCGTAGCGCATGCTTTCGCCAATCACCAGATCGCTGCCGGTGGTATGGGCGGCGCTGGAGTCGCCATTGTCGAGGGTGCCATCGGCGAACACTTTGCCGATCACTGGGGCGGCCACTTGCTGCGCGGCCAGATCGGTAAGGTCGGTCGGGGTAAAATCGGTGCCGCCGTTGACGCTGGCGTAATTGCTCAAAGTGGCAGTGGTCTGCAGGTTGCGGCTGGCCTCGATGGTGGCGCTGACCACCACGTCATAACTGATTACCACCACGTTGGCGCCACTGGTGTCGGCGGCGGTGCCGCTGCGTCCGGCGAGGAGCGAGGCCTGACCGCCAGCATCGAGAAAAGTGATCTGATTGCCGCTGACGCTGTAGTCGGTGCCCAACACCAGCAGCGTGGCGTCGCCGCGATAAATCTGCAGATTGGCCGCCGCCAGGCTGCCGCCGACAAAACTCAAACCGGAGGGCAGGGCGATGCTGGTGCTGACATCAAAGGCGCCGCCGCCACCGCTGTTCTCAATCGCAGTAACCAGACGCAAACGGTCGGCGCCGTCGATGTTGTTGATGTTGCCGTCGACCGCCGACAGGTCGGTGACACTGCCATTGAACGGCACCCCGGTGCTGCCCGGCGGGTTCCAGCTACCGGTGGTGCCAGTGACCGTGCCGTTGGAGCCCGAGACCACGCCATGTTTGATGTTGAGCACCGGCTCGGCGACGGAAACAATCGCCACCACGTCAGAGGAAATGAGCGTGCGGTCGGTGAGGGTGGTTTGCTGGCTCGATTGCGCGAGCACATCCAGCGAGCGCTGGTCGGCAAACGGCTGATCGCCGACGCGCACGGTGAAGCGAATGACGATGCGGCTGCCGGTGGTGGTATTGGTCGCAAAGCTGCCGAAGTCGAAGACCACCGAGTTGCCATCGGCACTGGTCACGCTGACCACGCCGCCGCCATTGGTGTTACCTGCGCCCAGCTCCCATTGGCCGACGTCACTGCCCGTCCCCCAGGTAATTCCGTTGACATCGAACAAAGGCAACGGCAGGTACGCCGTGAGTTTGAATTGCTCGTAATCGCCGGTCACCAGGTCGTAACTCAGCTCGAAGGTCACTTCATCGCCGGGGCGCAACTCGCCATTGCCCGGCGGCGCGCCGTTGTTGACCTCGACCAGATTGATATCGACGTTGCTGGTCGGAATCACGCTGGTGGTGGTCGAACCATCGGTTTCACTTTCGCCGGTCAGGTTGAATTGATCCTGCAACAACGTGCCGTCCACGGTGGCGGTATTGCCGAGTTCATCGCCTTCGTTGATGTCCGGGTGCGGGTTGCCCGAAGGCGGCTTGTAGGTCTGGCCGACAATGGCCGAATAGCTCAACACGGCGACCACCGCGCCTTGCAACGTGTCGTCGAAGGCCAGATCACCGTTGAGCCAGCCACGAATATTGGAAAACGCATTGCGCAACGATTGGGCGATGTCGAACACCATCGAAGTGCTGCCGTCGGCGTTGTTGACCACGCTTGTGACCAGGGTGATGGTCTGCACCACGCCGTTGATGGTCACGGTGAGCGTCGGCGTGCCGCTGAGGGTCTGGCCGTCGCTGAGTTGATCGCGGATGACCAATTGGCCTTCGTTGAAGAAGTCCTTGCCGAAGGCGAAGTAGTCGGAAATCGCCAGGTTGAGGGTGTATTGCAGGGTGTCGCCGGGGCTGATGCCGGTGTGACCGACGTCGTTCTGCATCGTTGCAGTTTTCAGCAACGTGATCGACTTGGCGATGAACTGCGTGCCTTGGCCGGTGCCGCTGAAATCGATGGTGGTGTTCGGCGCGGTCAGGTCGCGCGGGTCGAGCGGCACCCATTGCCCCGAAGCTGTCGGTGGGCCAAGGGTCACGGTGACGGCATCGCCGGTGACCGGGTTGATCACCGGTTGGCCGTTGGCATCGACTTCCGGCACATAGAAGGCCACCACGGTGTCGGTCTTGCCGCTCAGGTTGTCGTACGCGACGGTGAATGAGTTGATGTAAACGTCATTGGCCGCAATCAACACGGCGATTTCCGCCGGGTTGGTCACCACGGTGCCGTCA
This sequence comes from Pseudomonas sp. PB106, assembly GCF_009764645.1. Classification (GTDB taxonomy): domain Bacteria; phylum Pseudomonadota; class Gammaproteobacteria; order Pseudomonadales; family Pseudomonadaceae; genus Aquipseudomonas. The sequence continues at coordinate 137,506 of NZ_RWIM01000005.1, read as the reverse complement.
TGCAACGTGATTGAGGTCAGCCGACCGCCGGGGCCGGGCGTGATGGAATTAACCTGGATATTGTCCGGCAGCGGTTGGGTGATGACGACATTGGTCAGCGTCTGGCCCGGTGCCGGCGTGGCCGACAAAGTCAGCGTGCGCACATAGTTGGGGCCGGTGGCGGTTTCGCCTTCCGGGGTATTGATCGTTTCGCTGACGGTAATCACCGTCGGGTGCACGACGAAGGCCGCGGTGCCGGCCTGAATCAGGCTCGGATCGTTGGTCGGGTTGTCCAGCGCATCATTGCCGAACTCGAAGCCGCCGCTGGCGCGGATGGTCAGGTCGGGCGTGCCGTTGGAAAACGCCGTGTCGGCCAGACTGCTCAGGCTCGCGGTGACCTGCACGCCGATCACCGGTTGCTGATTGGTCACGCTGGCGAACGGCAGTTCAATCACCACCAGTTTGTCACCGGCGCGCATGCCGTAAGTCGCGGCGTTGATGATCAGGAAATTGCCGTTGGCGTCCTTGGCCAACGGATGCGTGGCGTTGCCATTGGCGTCGAACGTCACCACGTGGCTGATCAGGTTTTGCCCCAGGTACGTGGCCGAAATGAAATTGACGCCGTCGTCGCCGTCCTTGCCGGTGGCGGGCATTGCCAGGTTGATGAACGGTGCGTAACCGACCTGGGTCGAGGTGTTGCTGAAATTCACGGTGAAGGTGAACCGGTCGCCCAACAACACATCGCTGCCGCCGGTGGATACCGTGGCGGTGGGGGCCGCATCGGCGAGCAAACCGTCGAAATGCGCCATGGCGAGGCTGCTGATGGCGATGCTTTTGTCGATGTCGCCGACTTTGGTTTCCAGCGTCCAGTCGCCACCGGCCTTGTTGCTGCCGGTGTCGTTGCTGGAGGCGCCGACATCGGCACCGGTCCAGCGGGCCAGTTCGCTGACCAACGTCTGCCCGGCGGCACCCGCGCCGACGTCACAGCCGTACAGCTGAATGTCCGCGCCTTGGGTGAGGTTGCCGCGCCATTGTTCGAGAGTCTTGCCCAGTGAATCGATGTTGTCCGAGGTGACCGTGCGGCTGCCGAGGGTGAATTGTCCGGCGGCGCCGTGGGACATGATCTGGATCGAGTCGACCTTGCCCAATTGCGCCAGCGCGGCGGAGATCGCCGCCAAACCGTCTTCACCGACGTTCACTACAATCGCCGTGACATTGCCCGGTAATTGCGCGAGCAACTGGTCGCGGTTTTCGATGCGGCTGTCGATCACCAACAAGCTGCGTGCCGCCGACGGTGCCTGCTCGGTGGCGGCGCGACCTTCAGTCGGCGTGGCCTGGGGAACTTGCGCATCCACCGCAGCGGGCGGGGCGGCGGGGTCCGAGTGATGTTGCTCCACGGTCGCCGAAGCGGCGGCGCCGTCGAACAGAATTCTTGGCTCCAAAGCCAATGCCTGACGCTGCGGACGCAGATGCGCACCGCCGAATCCACTCCGTGAACCTTGCATGATCGGCCCTCATACTGCCTGCTGAATCCTTCCATTGAGTGCCGGCGCCAAGCGACGGACAAATTCAGCGTAGGTCGTTTCCTACGGTTTTCCAGCGCTGCGGCGGCTATTTCAGGGGCTTGGATCAGAAGGGAAGCGCAGCGCGATAGCAGCCTCTGGCCATCAATGCACAAGGGATTTGTGCGCATTGGCGCAGCCCGATACTGGCGTCTAGGCTGGACAGTCAGTCGCCCATTCGGGCGTCACGCCCAACGCAGGGACAGGAGCGGAACCGATGAAAGCCCCAGTCAGTATGGTCTGCCTGATGTTCACGCTGGTTCTCGCGCCGGGAGTCCGTGCCGATGATCCGCCCGCGCCACCGGCCACACCGGCGACCGATGCGGCGGACGACACGCCGCTGGTCAACCCGCAAGTGGTCGACAAGCTCATCGACATGGGCGATTACCTGCGCAGCCTGGCGAAATTCCAGGTCGACGCGCAGGTCTCGCGGGACACGGTTCTGGAGTCGGGGCAGAAGATCAAGACCGAGTCGGTCAACACCCTGAAAGTGGTCGGCCATGACCGTTTGTATGCGAAAAGCGAAGGCGATGTGCGCACCCGCGAGTTCTTCTACAACGGCAAAAAACTCACCCAGTATTCGCCCTATCTGAAGTACTACACGACGGTGGACGCACCGGCTACCGTCGCGGAAACCCTGCACAAGGTCGAGAACTACTACGGCGTGCAGGTGCCGATGGAGGATCTGTTTCTGTTCGGCAGCGACCAGGCGCAGATCGATGCCTTGAAAGCCGCGCTGTACGTCGGGCCATCGATCATCAAGGGCCAGCTCTGCGACCACTTGGCGTTCCGCCAGGAAGGCATCGACTGGCAGCTGTGGCTGACCCGCTCGGACAAACCGTTGCCGTGCAAACTGGTGATCACCACCACTGACGACAAGACCTATCCCGAGTACAGCGCGGTCTACCAGTGGAACCTCAAACCGACGATCCCGGACAGCCAGTTCACCTTCAAACCGGGCAAGGGCGATGTGGCGATTGCGATGAAAAAAACCAGCGAACAGGGAGGGCAGTGACATGCACAAGTCGATGACGTGGAGTCTGTTGATCTCGCTGGCCACCGCAATGCTCTTGACCGCAGGTTTGGTCGCTGAGGCGGACGCCCGTGGGCAACGTGCCCAGGGCCATGCCCGCGCCAACGTCAACCGTGCGCCGGCGCCCCATGCGCAACGGGCACAACGCATCAATGCGCCGCAGCGCGCCAATCATGTGAACGCCGGTAATCGGGTCAACTCGGGCAATCGGGTGAATGCCGGCAACAACGTCGGCAACCGCACCTACGTCAATAACAGCAATCGCAACGTCAACCGCAACCGTAACGTCAATATCAACAACCATCGCGACGTCGACATTGATGTCGATGGGCATGGTCGTTATGGCTACGACGATCACTATCATCCGATCGCGACCGCCGCCGCTGTGACGGCAACGGTTGCAGTGACAGCAGCGGTGGTCGGCTCGATTTTTACTCCGGCGCAAATGCCCAACGAGTGTGTGCAGGTGATTCGCTACAACGTTGCCTACATGCAGTGCGGTTCGACCTGGTACCAGCCGCAATATCAGGGCAGCGATGTGACGTATGTGGTGGTCAACGCGCCGTGATCAGGCTTTCGGCACCCAGGGTTGCATCAGCGCGAACATACCGCGACCGCCACGGCGCAACCCGGTGGCCAGGGTCAGCCACGACAGTTCGGTGACAATCACTTCACTGGCGGGCACCAGTCGCACTTCACCGGAAGTGCCGCCGGCAGGGCCTCCGTCAGGCATGAAGATGGTCAACCAGTCATCGACGCTTTCGACGATCAGGCACGGACGCCAGCCTTCGCCTTCAGCAATGATGCCGACCTTGGAACCGTCCTCGTTCTCCAACCCGGCAAAGCGCGCCGTGGTGTCCTTGAACAACTGGTAGCCCGGCAAGTTGCTGAGCAATTTGTTTTCCGTGGCTGCCATGGCCCGGGCCGCCACTGAAGTGCGCGCCAGCAACCCGGCGAGAAAACACAGCACGATCAGGCCGATCAACGTCGCCAGACTGATCAGCGTGACGCCGGCCACGTCATAGTCCTTGAACATCGGCAACAGCTTTTCCACAGGGCCGCGCAGCAGGTGAATGGCTTTTTCGACCAGCACGACGATCAGCACCAGCGGCAGGATGAACAGCAGACCACCGATCACGGTGGTCTTGATGAACTTGAACATGACGGCTCCTTGAATGACGTGCGATGCGGATTCAAGGCTAGCTGATGCTCAGCAACGTGCTGGCGGTGTGTCAGTCGATTCGCGGATGCTGTTGCGCCAGTTCCTGGCGTTTGGCTTCCAGCGCGGCGATTTCGGCGTCGATGTCTTCGATTTTCTGTTCGATATTGTCGTGGTGTTCCTGCAGCAGTTCCTTGGCTTCTTCGAGGTCGGAAGCCGCCGGAGCCGCACCGCGCAGGGGTTTGTTGGCGGTCTCCTTCATGGTCACACCGGTGATCAGACCGACCACGGCAATCACCATCAGGTAATACGCCGGCATGTACAGATCGTTGGTGCTTTCCACCAGCCAGGCCACGGCCGTCGGGGTCAGACCGGCGATCAACACCGAGACGTTGAAGGCACTGGCCAGCGCGCTGTAACGAATGTGGGTGGGGAACATCGCCGGCAGGGTCGAGGCCATCACACCGATGAAGAAGTTGAGCAGCACGGCGAGGATCAGCAGCCCGGAAAAAATCAGGCCGATGCTGCCGCTGTTGATCAGCATGAACGCCGGGATGGCAAACAGGAACAGGCCGATGCTGCCCACCACAATGAAGGGCTTACGGCCAATCTTGTCGCTGACAAAGCCAATCAACGGCTGCACAAACAGCATGCCGACCATGATTGCGATGATGATCAACACGCCACGGTTTTCGCTGTAATGCAGGTTGTGCGACAGGTAACTCGGCATGTACGTCAGCAGCATGTAATAGGTGACGTTGGTCACCGCGACCACGCCGATACAGGTCATCAGGCTGCGCCAGTGCTTGGTCGCCACTTCCTTGAACGAAACTTTCGGGCCACGGGCCAGGCCTTCGCGATCACCTTGTTCGAGTTTTTCAACGTGCTGCTGGAAGGCTGGGGTTTCTTCGAGGGCGTGACGCAGATAGAGGCCGATCATGCCCAGCGGCAGCGCGAGGAAGAACGGCAGGCGCCAGCCCCACGATTCGAATTGCTCCTCACCGAGCGTGGTCGAGATCAACACCACCACGCCGGCACCGAGGACGAAACCGGCAATCGAGCCGAAATCCAGCCAACTGCCGAGGAAGCCGCGTTTGCGATCCGGCGCGTATTCGGCGACGAAGATCGAGGCGCCGGTGTATTCACCACCGACCGAGAAGCCTTGGGCCATTTTCGCCAGCAATAAAAGGATCGGCGCCCAGATGCCAATCGAGGCATAGGACGGAATCAGACCGATGGCGAAGGTGCTCAGCGACATGATCACGATGGTCGCGGCGAGGACTTTCTGTCGTCCGTATTTGTCACCCAATGCGCCGAAGAACAGACCGCCCAACGGCCGGATCAGGAACGGCACGGAGAACGTCGCCAGCGCGGCGATCATTTGCGTGCCAGGGTCGGCGCCGGGGAAAAACACCTTGCCGAGCACATAGGCGACAAAGCCGTAGACCCCAAAGTCGAACCATTCCATGGCGTTGCCCAGTGCGGCGGCGGTAATCGCCTTGCGCATCTTGGCGTCGTCGACGATGGTGATGTCGTCCAGACCGATTGGCTTGACGGTTTTCTTGCGTGATTTCATCCGGTTTTTCTCTTTGCTAATCCATCTTGCCGCGTAGATGCCATCGATTTGATGGCGCGTACTCTTTGGCTCAGATACATGAGGTCACGAAATAATTCACTGCTCGGCGCTTTTTTTCCCCTGAGGAGAGTGTAGGAGCTGCCGCAGGGATTGCCTTTAGCGCGAACTGATCGTTCCCAAGCTCGCGTGGGAATCCAGCCCGTGACGCTCCGCGTCCCAAGATCAAAAGATCGCAGCCTGCGGCAGCTCCTACACAGCTGCCTGCATCCGCCGCGTGGAAAGGATTGGCTGAAATATCTCTGCAACACTTTGAAACATTCGCGTATCGCGGGCGGTCAACCGGTCACATTCTGCAATAAGAAGCGTCCATGAAAACCCCGCGTCCCTCCGCACGCCTTGAACCGTTGTCCCAACTACGCAATCTGAAAATGGCCCGATCGGCGCATGCGTATGTGCGCGGCAGCACCGTGCAATTCTATGAGTGGCTGCACAGCCAGCCGGGCCGCAGCCTGCCCAAAGGCCCGGCCGTGTGGATCTGTGGCGATTGCCATGCCGGTAATCTGGGCCCGACCGGGGATTTGAAAGGGCAGATCGACATTCATATTCGCGACCTTGATCAGACCGTGATCGGCAACCCGGCGCATGATCTGGTGCGTCTGGCGCTGTCGCTCGCCACCGCAGCGCGCGGCTCGGACCTGCCCGGCGTGGCCACCGCACGCATGCTCGAAGAAATGATGCGCGGCTACGAGCAAGCTTTTGCCGGCGATCTTGATGAAGATCCTCCCCGGCCAGCGCAAGTCAAAGCCGGAATGCGCAGCGCTGTGCAGCGCACGTGGAAGCATTTGGCCGAGGAACGCATCGAGAGCACCAAACCGACCATTCCCCTGGGCAAGCAATTCTGGGCGCTGTCACGGGATGAGCGTGCGGCGCTGAAGACTCTTTGCGCCACGCCGGAAATTCACACGCTCGTGACATCGTTGAAGGGCCGTTCCAAGGATGATCGGGTGAAAATGCTCGACTCGGCCTATTGGGTGAAGGGCTGTAGTTCGTTGGGCTTGAAGCGTTATGCCGTGCTGCTGGGCGTGGGCAAGGGCGATGACGAGGAATATTGCCTGCTCGATATCAAGGAAGCCGTCGGTGCCGCAGCACCCCGTGCCGCCCGGGCGGGCATGCCGCGCGACAATGGCAAGCGAGTGGTCGAAGGGGCGCGGTTTCTATCACCGGGGCTGGGTAACCGGATGCTGGCGACACGTATGCTCGATCACGGTTTTTTTGTCCGCGAACTGTTGCCGCAGGACATGAAGCTGGAACTCGATCAGTTGAGTCAGCGCGATGCAATGCTCGCGGCCGGATACCTGGCGCGGGTCGTCGGCGTGGCGCATGCCCGGCAAATGGATCTGGCGACACGATCGGCGTGGATGGCGGATCTGCAAAACTGCCGAACCAAACGTCTGGATGCGCCGTCCTGGCTGTGGACCAGTGTCGTGCAACTGGTTGGCAATCATGAAAAGGGTTATCTGGAACACTGCCGACGCTACGCGCTACAGCACTGACCGCGCTATCGGGCCAGACCCGGCGCAATCCCCACCGGCTGGCCCTGCCTTGGCTGCGTCAGTGAACACACGCAAGAATGAAAACCGTGTTGCCTGCGTGAAATTAAACCGGTAGATTTTCATGAAATTATAAAAAGATAATTTCATGAGGTCGCGAATGTTTCAGCAGTCCAGCCAGCACGTCGACAGTTATTACGCCCACAGTTGCGCCGATATCCTGCGCGATCGACCGGCGCTGGAAGGCGAACAGCACAGCGATGTGGTGATCATCGGCGCCGGTTTCAGTGGGCTGCACACGGCGCTGCGACTGGCGCTCGCCGGCAAACGCGTGACCTTGCTTGAAGCCAGCCGCGTAGCGTGGGCGGCCTCGGGGCGCAATGGCGGGCAGGCGATCCTCGGCTGGTCGTGTGACATGCCACCGCTGGAAGCCGCGCTCGGCCATGAACGGGCCAAGCAATTGTGGGATGGCATGCGTTGGGCCGCTGAGGAACTGCGTGAGTTGCCGGGTCGGCATGGCTTCGATTGCGATTACCGGCCCGGGCACTTGTGGACCTCGGTGATGCCGCGCCGGGTCAGTCTGTTGACCGAATGGCAACATGAGGCCAGCCACAAGTGGGGCCACGATGATTTGCAATTCATTGCCCGTGAACAATTGTCCGACTGGGTCGCCACAGATCGCTATCAGGCCGGGCTCTACGATCCGCACGGTGCGCACCTCAATCCGCTGAAACTCGCGCTAGGCCTGGCCGCCGCCATCGAACAGGCCGGCGGGCGTATTTACGAACAAAGCAAAGCGTTGAGTTACACGGAGGAGGGTGCAGGCTTTCGAGTCAATACCGAACGCGGTTCCGTCCGCGCCGATGTGCTGGTGCTGGCCTGCAACGCCTACCTCGATGAGCTCGACCCACAACTGTCCGCCTGCATCTTGCCGGTCGGTACTTATCAAGTCGCCACCGCACCGCTGACGCCGGAACAAGCCACCGCGCTGTTGCCGAGCAACGTCTGCGTGACCGACAACCAGTTCGTCCTCGATTACTTCCGGCGCACACCGGACAACCGTTTGTTGTTCGGCGGCGGCTGCACCTATCTGGGCGGCATGCCCAAGGACATCGCCGCCGCGACGCGACCGTTTCTTGAACGGGTGTTCCCGCAACTCAAAGGCGTTGGCGTCGAGTTTGCCTGGGGCGGGCACATCGACCTGACGCTCAACCGCACACCCGACATCGGCGGCGAGAACAATCGTTACTGGCTGCAAGGTTATTCCGGCCACGGCGTGCTGCCGACGCTGGCCGCCGCGCGTGCGGTCTCCAACGCGATTCTCGGCAACGCAGATGAATTGGCCTTGTATCAGGGCCTGAGCAATGGCCGTTTTCCCGGCGGCAAGCATTTCGCCGCACCGCTGGAGGCGATCGGCAAAGCCTGGTATCGCCTGCGCGACAGCATTTGAACAGGCCTTTTCTGGATACCCGACCATGAACAAGCAAGAAGAAATCGCCGCGCTGGCGATCCTCATCCACGACCTGCGCAAGCACAAGAAGTGCACCCTCAAAGAGCTGGCCGACAAGATCGGGCGTTCGGTGGGGTTTCTTTCGCAGGTCGAGCGCGGTTTGTCGCGGCCCACGGTGGCGGATCTGACCGCGATCAGCGAAACCTTCGGCGTACCGACCACGTATTTCTACAGCCTGCCCAAGCCGAAAGAGCTGCCGTGGGTCACCCGCCCGGACGAACGCCGCACGCTGTATTACGCCAGCGGCATCACCGACATTCTGGTGTCGCCGCAGATCCGCGCTTCGTTCTCGATGCTCGAAAGTCATCTGGAAGCCGGCGCGAGCAGCGGCGACCGCCATCTGACCGACAGCTCGGAGCAGGGCGGTTACGTCCTCGAAGGCGAACTGACGCTGTGGCTGGGCGACGACGAAGACCCGGTCACCCTGAAGGCCGGCGACAGTTTCCAGTTCGACAGCCATACCCGTTGCCGCTACGGCAACCTTACCGAGCAGCTCACCCGAGTGCTTTGGGTTTACACCTGAGAACAATAAAAGGATCAACACGATGGATGCTGTCTGCGCTGATGTGCTCGCTGAAGTACGCGCGTTTCGCCAACGCTACCCCGAGGTACGTTATGTCGACCTGATCTCCCTGGACATTCCCGGGCACTTCTATGGGAAACGTTACCCGGTCGACATGCTGGAAAAAGTCGCCGCCGGCAGCGCCCTGAAACTGCCGCAAAACTGCGTGTTGCTGGGCGTGCAGGGTGGTTTGTTCAAGATCGGCGATTACTGCTTTAACGACGGCGACCCCGACGCTGTGCGCCGCTTGGTGCCCGGCACCCTCAAACCGGTGACGTGGGAAGCGCAGCCGTTGGGACAGATGTTGATCACCTCGGACGGCACCGAAAAGCCGATCGAATTCGAACCCCGCGAAGTCCTCGCGCAAGTGCTCAATCGTCTGGCACGCAAAGGCATTCACCCGGTGGTCGCATTCGAACTGGAGTTCTATCTGTTCGACAAAAAACTGCGCGACGGCTTGCCGCAATTCCCCCGCGATGAATTGAGCGACGACGCCGACGATCAGCCCAACATGCACATCGAACGCCTGTCACGCTTCTCCCCGGTACTCGATGAAATGGTCGAAGCCACGCGCGCACAAGGCATCGACGCCACGGTGATCACCGCCGAACTCGGCCCCGGCCAGTTCGAAATCAACTTCGGTCACCTCGACGACGGTTTGCGCGCCGCTGACTGGGCCGCCTTGTTCTGCCGCAGCACTCGTGGGGTTGCCCTCAAACACGGCTACCGCGCCAGTTTCATGGCCAAACCGTACTTGCAGCATCCCGGCAGTGGCATGCATGTGCATGTCAGTCTGTACGACGCCGACGGCCACAACCTGCTCGCTGCCAATGATCAGCAACCGCTACGCCACGCCGTCGCCGGCTGCCTGGAATTGCTGCCGCACAGCATGCCGATCTTCGCCCCGAACCAGAACGCCATGCGCCGCTTGGGTGGCACGGTGAACACCGCGACCAAAGCCAGTTGGGGGTTCGAGGATCGCGATGCGTGCTTGCGGATTCCGGAATCAGACGCCAAAAACCTGCGGGTGGAATACCGCCTCGCCGGCGCAGACTCCAATCCGTATCTGGTGTTGGCGGCGATTCTGGTAGGTCTGGAGCATGGACTGGGCTCGGGCAAGGAACCGATTGCACCGCTGAACGAAGATCGCAGCAGCGGCATTGATTTCCCCAAGGAAATGTTCGAAGCCGTGCGCGCGATGCAGCATCAGCCGCAGTTGCGTGAGGGGTTGGGCGCGGAGTTCGTCGACGTGTATTGCGAGAACAAACGCCAGGATCATCTGGCGTTCATGCAGGAGATTGGGGCGCGGGAGTATCGCTGGTATCTGTGATGTGGCTCAGAAGCCTGCACCGCGCGCAGTGCAGGCCAATCGCTCATCACGAGTTGGAGAGTTCTCTGCGAACGATTTCGGCGCCTGCACTCAACGCATTCAACTTGCCGCTGGCGACACGCCGAGGCAGGGGCGCCATGCCGCAGTTGGTGCAAGGATAGAGCTTGTCGGCGTCTACAAACTGCAGCGCTTTGCGCAGTGTGTTGGCCACTTCCTCGGGCGTCTCGATGGTGTGGGAGGCCACATCAATGGCGCCGACCATGACTTTTTTGCCGCGAATGAGCTCCAGCAGATCCATTGGCACATGGGAGTTGTGGCACTCCAGCGAGATGATATCGATGCTGGATTTCTGCAGTTTGGGGAACGCCTCCTCGTATTGCCGCCACTCGGACCCCAGCGTTTTCTTCCAATCGGTATTGGCCTTGATGCCATAGCCATAGCAAATGTGCACAGCGGTTTCACATTTAAGGCCTTCAACGGCCCGTTCCAGGGTGGCCACGCCCCAATCATTCACTTCATCGAAGAACACGTTAAAGGCCGGCTCATCAAACTGGATGATGTCAACGCCCGCAGCTTCCAGTTCTCGTGCTTCCTGGTTGAGGATCTTGGCGAATTCCCACGCCAGTTTTTCGCGGCTTTTGTAATGGTTGTCGTAAAGCGTGTCGATCATGGTCATCGGGCCAGGCAGCGCCCATTTGATCGGTTGCTTGGTTTGCTGACGCAGGAACTTGGCATCTTCGACAAAAACCGGCTTTTGCCGAGTCACCGCACCCACCACCGTCGGCACGCTGGCGTCGTAGCGGTCACGAATTCTGACGGTCTCACGTTTCTCGAAATCAACGCCGTCGAGATGTTCGATAAACGTAGTCACGAAGTGTTGGCGCGTCTGTTCACCGTCACTGACGATATCGATGCCGGCGTGTTGCTGTTCTTGCAAAGCCAAACGCAAGGCATCTTGCTTGCCCTCGATCAGTTCCTCGTCTTGCAGTTTCCAGGGTGACCAAAGTGTCTCGGGCTGCGCGAGCCAGGAAGGTTTCGGCAAACTGCCAGCCGTGGAAGTGGGCAATAATTTTTTCATGGGTAACAACCTTGTATGTTTGATGCGTCAAAGCGCGTAACTGGCAGACCACTGCTCAAGAATGGCTTGGTAGGGCTTGATAAAGTGCTCTTCGACAAACTTTCCCTGTTCGATAGCCAAGCGGCTACGTTCTTCGCGGTCATACACAATGCGGGTCAGAGAATAATCTTCGTGCTTGAGGCTCGGTTGATAGGATTTACCGGCCACCGAATTCGCATTGTAGATTTCGGGGCGATAAATCTTCTGGAACGTGTCCATCGTGGCAATGGTGCTGATCAGTTCGAAATTGCTGTAATCACCGAGCAGGTCACCGGAAAAATAGAACGCCAACGGTGCAACACTGTTTGGCGGCATGAAGTAGCGAACTTTCAAACCCATTTTCCGGAAATATTCATCCGTTGGAGAATATTCATCCTGCTGGTATTCGATGCCCAGCACCGGATGCTGATTTTCAGTGCGGTGGTAGATCTTGCTGCTCGACACGCTCAGGCAGATCACCGGCGGCTTGTCGAAATGCTCTTTATAGGCAACCGAATTGACGAAGCACTTGAACAGCTTGCCGTGCAGCTCGCCGAAATGTTCTGGCGTACTGAATTCGGATCGACCCTGGTTGTGCGCCTGCAGCAATACACTGAAGTCATAATCGCGTACATAAGAGGAAAAGTTATTGCCAACAATGCCTTTGATACGCTCATTGGTTTGGCGATCGACAATGTTCGGCTTCAATATTTCGATCAGAGGAATGGCATTGCCAGTGTTTGCAGTACCGATATTCATCTCGGCTGAAATGATTTCAAGCTCGACGGAATAACGATCACCATTGGGGTTATCCCAATGTGCCAAAGCGTTAAAGCGATTGTCGATCATCTTTAATGTATTGCGCAGATTTTCCTGGCGATTCGTGCCCCGGGCCAGGTTGGCAAAGTTGGTGGTCATGCGCGTACTTTCGGAAGGTTGATAACCCTCGTCAAAACGAATGCTCTTGATGGTGAAGGTAAAGTCTTTGCTCATTTTGATCCGACGCCCTGAATCTTGAAATAAAGCGCTGAAGGCAGACTTGCCTTCAGCGCTTTCCAATTCCTTTAATCTTTATGCTTGCAGCCAATAAGACGTAGTTTAGGCAGGGCGGTCGCTTGAACAAAAACGAATTGGTTTCATTGAACTCGTTAGTGCTACTCATGTTGCTGTGTGCGATCAGTCGCAGCGGATCATGACCTTTGCCACTGCGGCGCTGACAGGTGCTGAGCGAAGAAATCAGATAATGCCTTGATCTTCACCGGGCGCGTGCGTGCTGACGGTGTCACGAAATAAAGCCCGCCGCGCATCATGTGCCACTGCGGCAACAACTCGACCAGACGCCCGTCCGCCAGGTATTCACTGGCGATGAACTCGGGCAGTTCGGCAATGGCCGAGCCGTCCAGCAAAGCCGGTAACAGCGCGTCAGCGTTGGTCACCCGCAACGGGCCGTTGGGAACGACGTCTTCTTCAGTGCCGTCGTCATGAGTAAAGCGCCAAACCTGGCTGCGCGACCGATACGCGTAGCTGAGGCACCGGCGAGCGGCCAGTTCTCGCGGGTGTTCGGGATATCCGTGTTCCGCCAGATAGCTTGGGGATGCCACCAGGTATTGAGTGACCGCGCATATGCGTCGAGCCACCAGCGAGGAATCCGGCAACACGGCGATTCGCAATGCTGCGTCAAAACCTTCCGCAATCAGGTCGACCGAGGCATCGGACAGGTGCAAGTCGATCGACAACTCAGGGTATTGCCGCATCAATTGCGGCATCAGCGGCGCCACCCAGCGCAGGCCGAAAGACATCGGCACCGCCAGGCGCACCTGACCCCGAGGCTGGACGGATAACGCCTGAGCTTCGCTTTCTACCTCTTCGGCTTGCCGATAGATCTCGCCAGCCTTGGCGGCCATGCTCGCGCCGAACTCGGTCAGCGCCAACTGCCTCGAGGTTCGATTGAACAATCGGCCACCCAAGCGTTCTTCGAGTCGAGCAACGGCACGTGAAACGGTGGGCACGGACACTCCCATAACCCGCGAAGCCGCCGCGAACGAACCCTCTTCTGCAACCTTGGCAAACATTGCCAACCCTTCGAAATCCGGAAGTTTGCTCATTTCATTTCTGCAATGATGGTTTTCAGACAATTCTATTTTGAAAAGAAACCAGCGTCGATAAGCTTCTCCCACACCGCAACTCAACCACTCGCAGCACTTCAATCACACACGGAAAAACATCATGACGAACAAACTCGAAGGCAAAATCGCACTGGTCACCGGCGGCACCACCGGCATTGGCCTGGCCACCGCCAAGCGCTTCGCCGCAGAAGGCGCACATGTTTATATCACTGGCCGACGTCAGGCTGAGCTCGACGCAGCCGTCGCCGCAGTCGGCAATGCCACCGGGGTGCGGGTCGACTCCACCAAGCTCGATGAACTGGACGCACTGTACAGTCAGATCGGCGCTGCCCACGGTCGCATCGACGTGCTTTTCGCCAACGCCGGCGGAGGTTCGATGGTTCCGTTTGGCGAAATCAGCGAACAGCATTACGACGACACCTTCGACCGCAACGTCAAAGGCGTTCTGTTCACCGTACAAAAAGCCCTGCCATTACTGGCGCAAAAAGCCTCAGTGATCCTCACCGGTTCTACTGCCGGCAGCGCAGGCACAGCAGCATTCAGTGTCTACGCCGCGTCGAAGGCCGCCGTGCGCTCGTTCGCCCGCAACTGGATCCTCGACCTGAAAGATCGTCAGGTGCGGATCAACACCATCAGCCCCGGCGCCACTCGCACTCCCGGTCTGGTCGATCTGGCCGGTCCGGACGCCGCCCAGCAACAGGGTTTGTTGGACTACCTGGCCTCACTCATCCCTATGGGCCGCGTCGGCGAAGCCGAGGAAATCGCCAGCGCTGCACTGTTCCTGGCCTCCGATGACGCCAGCTTCGTCAACGGCATCGAACTGTTCGTCGACGGTGGCCAACAGCAGGTCTGAGGGCAGATGTGGGCGGCGCCCAAGCCGCCCACCTGACGGCCAGAGAGCCACGTTGTGTCGCGCTTTCATCCCTTGCGGTTGCACACGCGCCAATTACCGACTGTGTTGGACACACACTTTTTCACAAAGACCTCCTACGCACCAATCAATGGCAAAATCCCCCTTTGATCGGTTTGGAGACTCACCCATGCTTCGTGTGTTCGAACGAAGACTCGACCCTTTCCCACCTGACGAGGTGCCGCCACCGCCCACCGGCCTGGCGCGGTTCCTCTGGGCATGTACCCGTGGCGCGCGTGGTTATGTGCTGGCGTTGGCGTTGCTGAGTGCCGCGGTGTCGATTTATGAGGCGTGGCTGTTTTCCTTCCTCGGGCAGGTGGTTGATTTGCTGTCGACCTGGCAGGCCGGCGGGGAAGCGGCGGCGCAGGAGACGCGGGTGTTGTGGGGCATGGGCATTGTCATGGTGCTCAGTGTCGGACTGGTGGCGTTGCGCACCATGGTGCAGCACCAGATTCTGGCGATTAACTTGCCGCTGCGGCTGCGCTGGGATTTCCATCGGCTGATGTTGCGGCAGAGCCTTTCGTTTTTCTCCGACGAGTTTTCCGGTCGGGTCACGACCAAGGTGATGCAGACCGCACTGGCGGTGCGCGATGTGTTGTTCACGCTGATCGAAATCCTGCCGGGCATCGGTGTGTACTTCATTGCGATCATCGCGTTGGCCGGCGGCTTTGCGCTGAAGCTGATGTTGCCGTTCCTCGCCTGGGTGATTTTGTTCGGGCTGGCCATGTGGTACTTCGTGCCGCGTCTGGGCAAGGTAGGCCAGGAGCAGGCCAATGCGCGGTCGATGATGACCGGGCGGATTTCCGATGCCTACACCAACATCACCACGGTGAAACTGTTCTCGCACTCCAATCGTGAAGCGCATTTTGCGCGGACGGCGATGGAGGATTTCAAGCTGACGGGTTTTCGCCAGATGCGTCTGGTCAGCCTGTTCGAGATCGTCAATCAGGCCCTAGTCGTCGCCCTGATCATGTCGGCGGGCGGTTATGCGCTGTGGCTCTGGCATCAGGGCGAGGTCGGCGCCGGTGCGGTGGCCGCCATTACGGCCATGGCGTTGCGCATCAATGGCATGTCGAACTGGATCATGTGGCAGATGACGTCGCTGTTCGAAAGCATCGGCACGCTGCACGACGGCATGGAGACGCTGACCCAAGGCACGAAGGTGCAGGACGCGCCGGATGCCGACGTACTGAAAACGTCCGGCGGCGCGGTGACGTTCGACAATGTCAGCTTCAATTACAACGGCGAACGTCAGGTGCTCGATGGCCTGAACCTGAGCATCCGTCCGGGGGAAAAAATCGGTCTGGTGGGCCGCTCCGGCGCGGGTAAATCCACGCTGATCAACTTGCTGCTGCGCTTCTATGACGTCGACCGTGGGGAGATTCGCATCGACGGCCAGAACATCGCAAAGGTGACCCAAGACAGCCTGCGCAGTTGCATCGGCATGGTCACCCAGGATACCTCGCTGCTGCACCGTTCGATTCGCGACAACATTGCTTACGGCCGGCCCGATGCGACCGACGCGCAGATTCGCAGCGCAGCGGTCAGTGCGCAGGCCGATGAGTTCATCAGCCAACTCAGCGACCGCCAGGGCCATACCGGCTACGACACCCTCGTCGGTGAGCGCGGGATCAAGTTGTCCGGTGGCCAGCGTCAGCGTGTGGCGATTGCCCGGGTGATGTTGAAGAACGCGCCGATCCTGCTGCTCGACGAAGCCACCAGCGCGCTGGATTCGGAAGTCGAAGTGGCGATTCAGGAAAGCCTCGATGACATGATGCAGGGCAAGACCGTGATCGCGATTGCTCACCGCTTGTCGACGATTGCCGCGATGGACCGCCTGATCGTCATGGACGAAGGGCGCATCATCGAACAGGGCACCCACAGCGAATTGCTGGAACGCAACGGCGTGTATGCGCGGCTCTGGCAACATCAGAGCGGCGGCTTCCTCGGCGAGGATCAGGGCGTGGTGGAGGCGGTTGATCAGGCCTGATGGTCGAACACAAAAAAACCGGCATTGCGCCGGTTTTTTTGTGCCTGCAAACCCGAAGATTTACAGCGACGCTTTCACCTGCAGACCAAACACCAATGCATTGTCGATGTCCTGCCCGGAGAACGCGCCGGGCTCGATGATGTATTGCACGTTCGGACGCAGGGTCAGCCATGGCGTGGCTTGATAGCCGTAGCCCAGCTCGATCAATTGTTCGGCGCTGTCGAGGTTCGGGAACGCGGCGCCGTTGTCCAGCGCGGCGTCTTGCTGCACGTCGCGGCTGCGTGGGTTTGGCACGGCGCGACCGTAGCCCAGAGCGACGGTGTCACGCGGGCGACCTTCGAACGGTTTGTACAAAACCACGCCGGTGCCGTACCACTTGCTGAACGGCGAGGCCGCTTCGCTGGCCGCCGAGTATTGGCCGAAGGCATGCAGGCTGCGGCCTTCGGACGACTCCGAGCGCCACACGGCTTGATCGACCAGCAGATAATGACCGCCGCGACCGGACACTTCTTTACTGCTGCCGATGCGTTTCACGTCGGAGCTGTCGTAGTAGTAGCCGACCTTGTATTCGCCCGGCAGCTCACCGGTGTGCTTGTACACCAGTTCGATCGGCACCACGGTACCGGTGGTGTGTTTCGGGCCCAGGTGCCAGGCACGGCTGGAGTTGCCGTTGCTTTCCGGGTCGACGTTGAACGCCGCCACGCGCAATTGCCACGCCGGCGACAGGTCGTATTTCACCCGCACACCCAAGTGCGCGTTGGGGTAGTTGGTCCAGCCGCTACCGCCGGACATGTTCAGCGGATGGCCGCAGAAACCGGCGTTCATGAAGTTGCACAGAATGCCGCTGTCGAGGCCGCCGAGATCGTTGCCCATGGCCATGTAGCCGAGTTTGACGTTGAGCGCAGGGGTGAACAGGCTGCGCTCGTAGCTGAGTTCGGTCAGGCGCGTGTACAAACCGCCGTAGTTTTCCTGGATCGGCAAACGGTTGCCGACCAGGTCTTCGGAGGCGCTGTTGCCGCGTCGGTCGTTGATGGTCAACTGGACCTTGCCGGCGTTGTCGACGCCATACAGTTTGCTCAGATCGAACTGCATGCCGAGCTTGATGTTCTGCGAGTAGCGCGCCGAGCGATGCAGTCCGCCGTCAGCGTTGTAAGCGGTTTCGCCGCTGTAGTCGCCGGTGAACTTGACGCCTTCTTCGTCCATCTGGTGACGCAAGCCGCCCCAGTCACCGGTGAGGGTGCTGCGGGTCAACAGATCGGAATCGTTGTCGGCCAGCGCGGGGAGGGTAGTGGTGCACGCGACGCCCAGCAACAGGCCTTTGAACAGGTCGGAACGGGAAAAACGAACAGCCGATAGCATGTAAATCTTCCTGCAGAAAACTTGAGCAATAGGGGAAAAGCAGCGCGGCACCCGAAGGTGCCGCGCTCAAAGCAAGCGTCCGCGCTTAACGTGGACGCAGGGGTTTACGGCAGGGCGTAAGCCATCACGTAGTCGCCACGATCGGTCGACTGACGTGCACCGCCAGCGGTGATGACGATGTACTGCTTGCCGGTTTTTGGCGAAACGTAGGTCATCGGGCCGCCCTGGCTGCCGACTGGCAGACGCGCTTTCCAGACTTCTTCACCGTTGCCGCTGTTGAAGGCGCGCAGGTAGAAGTCCTGGGTGCCGGCGATGAAGATCAAACCACCTTGGGTCGACAGGGTGCCGCCGAGGGTTGGCAAACCGATCTTGATCGGCAAGTGCATGCGGATGCCCAGTGGACCGGTGTCTTCAACGGTGCCGACCGGAACCTGCCAGGCGACTTTCTGGGTTTTCATGTCGATGGCGGTCAGCGTGCCGAACGGCGGTGCCTGGCAAGGAATGCCGGCGACCGACAGGAAGCGGTTTTTGTTCACGGCGTAAGGCGTGCCTTTCAGCGGAACGGCGCCCATGCCGGTGTTCAGCGCTTCGCCACCGCCAGCGGCCTGGCCTTTGTTCTGCGACGGGATCATCTGAATCCACAGACCCAGACGCATGTCGTTGACGAAGATGAAGCCGTGCACCGGGTCAGTGGAGATGCTGCCCCAGTTCATGCCACCCAGCGAACCCGGGAAGCTCAGCGACTTATCCATGCCCGGCGCGGTGTACAGGCCGTCGTAACGCATGCCTTTGAAGTCGATACGGCACAGCAACTGATCGTACGGCGTGGCGCCCCACATGTCCGATTCGGTCAGGTGCTGAGCACCGATCTGCGGCATGCCGACCGATTTCGGCTGGGTAGGGGAGTACGGTTCGTTCGGGATGTTCGCCGCTTTCACCGGGACTTCTTTGACGTCGGTCAGCGGTTTGCCAGTGGCACGGTCGAGCACGTAAATCTGCCCGGCCTTGGTGCCGATGACCAGCGCCGGAACGGTTTTTCCGTCCTTGGTGAAGTCGATCAGGCTCGGCTGCATCGGCAGGTCGAAGTCCCACAGATCGTTGTGCACGGTCTGGAACACCCAGCGCTCGTCACCGCTGGTAGCGTCCAGCGCGAGGATCGAAGCACCGTACGTGTGATCGAGTTTGCTGCGTTCGACACCATAGATGTCGGTCGACGAACTGCCCATCGGCAGGAAAACGGTGTTGGTCCCAGGGTCATAGGACATCGGCGCCCAGCTGTTCGGCGTGCTGCGCACATAGGTGCTGCCGTCGGCCGGAGCGTTTTTATCCTGAGGGTTGCCCGGGTCGAACGCCCAGCGCATCGCGCCCGTCATCACGTCGAAGCCACGGATCACGCCGCCTGGCATGTCGGTTTGCACGTTGTCAGCCACGCGACCGCCAACCACCACGGTGGTGCCGGCCATCAGTGGCGCGGAGGACAACTGATAGTAGCTGTCCGGGACGTTACCCAGACCGGCCTTCAGATCAACCTGACCGTTGTTGCCGAAACCCTGGCAGAACTCGCCGGTGTCGGCATCGACTGCGATCAAACGGGCGTCGATGGTGTTGGTCAGCAGACGACGCTGGCAGTTGGCGGCCGGCGCAGGCTTGGCTTCGATGATCGACGAGTTGCTCGGCTGCGCGATGGCTTTGGTCGCATCGAAATAGGCCATGCCACGGCAGCGCTGCCAGACTTTCGACTGGGCGTTGATCGCGTTCTTCCACAGTTCTTTGCCGGTGTCGGCATCGAGGGCGATCAGGTTGTTGTGCGGGGTGCAGATGAACACTTTGTTGCCGACTTGCAGTGGGGTCAGCTGGTCTTCAGCGCCGTTGCCATCGCTCTCGGCGACGTCACCGGTGTGGTAGGTCCACGCGACTTTCAGCTTGTCGACGTTGTTGCGGTTGATCTGGTCCAGCGCGGCGAAGCGGCTGCCACCTTCGGTATTACCGTAGTGCGCCCAGTCTTTTTGCGACTTGTCCGGCTCGACCGGAGTCAGGCCCGGGCCAGTGCCGGTTGCAGCAACGGTAGGGTGGGCGACGAACATGTTACCGGCCGCGACAACCACACCGACCGCCAACACTGCAGCCACGGCGTAAGCGCCACGACCGGCAACGCCACCGCTGGCACGCTTGAGCAGCGGATAAACCAGCGCCACGACCAGGCCGATCACACTGAACATGAACAGGCGCGAGAACACCGGCCAGAACACCAGGCCGGCATCGCTGACCGCCCAGATCGCCGTGCCGACCAGGAACGCGGCGAACAACCACGCACCCGCCGGTTTGAAGCGAGCGATCAACAGACCGGAAACGGCCATGACCACGCCGCCCACCAGGAAGTACCACGAGCCTCCCAGGCTGACCAACTTCACGCCGCCCGCAGCCAGCGCCAAGCCGAGCAGGGCGATGACGACGCCCAGCCCGATCAGAATGAATTTTGATATGCCCGAGAGGCTTTGACTCTGCTTCACGTTGAGTGTCCCGTTGAAATGAGGCGCGCATTATATAGTTAGGTAACTACCTAGTTAAAACACAATTTCGTTTTGAAGCGTAGTTCGCGGTTTTGGCGCATGCCTGAGGTGAAGCTTAGACGCTGAAATGTCTGTCGAAATGCGCAGAAAATCGAGGTTCTGTCAGATTGATTAAGATTTTTGACAGTTATCAATTGGCGCGCGGTCAGGCGTAAATCATTTGCGCCAGGTTGTAAATGCGACGAATAACCGCCCAGTAGCCCGAGACAGAGCGGTCATCTGCCGCGCAGAGCTATATGGATATGCTTTTTTAATCTTGGAATTCGCCGTGCTTTACCGCTCAACTGGCGCCTTTTTGATAGGTAGCTATTTATGTCCGAGCGATGTGAGGTGCTGGTCTTAGGCTTGGGTGCCATGGGCGCGGCCACGGTTTATCAGTTGGCGAAAGCGGGGGTGCAGGTTGTCGGTATTGATCGGCATCATCCGCCGCATAATCTCGGCTCCAGCCATGGCGACACGCGCATCACCCGGCTTTCGGTCGGCGAGGGCGCGCAATACGTACCGATCGTGCGCAACTCTCATCGTATCTGGCGAGAACTGGAGTCGCTGACAGGAGAGTCGCTGTTCGAGCAATCGGGGCTGCTGGTCCTGACGTCGAGCGCCGAGTTCAACCCTGAAGATCAATCCGACTTCACCTTGCGCACCATCGGCCTGGCGCAGACTTACGGCATCGAGCACGAAGTCTTGTCCGCCGAACAGATTCGTCAGCGCTTCCCGCAGTTCGCCCATGTGCACGACTCAGCCATCGGCTATTTCGAGCCGGGCGGTGGCTTCGTGCGTCCGGAGCGCTGCATCGATGTGCAGCTCAAACTGGCGGAACAACACGGTGCAATCCTGCATAAAGGCGAGACCGTCACCGGCATCAGTTCGAACGACGAGGGTGTCACCGTCACCACCGACCGCCGCACGCTGTTCGCCGACAAACTGGTGATCAGCGCAGGTAACTGGAACGGCGAGTGGCTCGGTGAGCCCTATGAAAATCTGCTCAGTGTCTACCGGCAGAAGCTGTTCTGGTTCGAACTGGAAGACAACGCCGGACTGGTGGGCCATTCACCAACGTTCATCCTCACTCATGGCCGTGGCGACGACAACATCAACTACGGCTTCCCCGCGTTACCCGGCGAAAGCAGCATGAAAATCGCCACCGCGCAGTACCACACAGCAACGTCGCCGCAGGCCATCGACCGCACGGTTTCAGCGGCCGAAGCGCAGGACATGTACGAGCACCAGGTGCATAACCGCATCGCCGGCGTGACCGCGAAAGTCATCAAGTCCGCTGTCTGCGCCTACACCGTTACGCCGGATCGCCATTTCATCATCGACGAGCACCCGTCGCTGCAGCACACGCTGTTCGTCTCGGCGTGCTCTGGCCACGGTTTCAAGCATTCCGCTGCACTCGGCGAGGCGTTTGCCCAGTGGTGCATGCGCGGCTCGACCGACCTGGATCTGTCCTCTTTTTCCCTCAAACGATTCGAAGGAACACTATCGTGAAACGTGTCGCGCTCTCCGTCGCACTGCTGGTCGCCGCCATGGGCAATGCCTACGCCGAAACCCTGAAAATCGCCGTGGTGCCCGTGCCCCATGCCGAGATTCTGGAATTCTTGAAGCCGGAACTGGCCAAGGAAGGGGTGACGCTGGAGGTTAAAGTCTTTTCTGACTACATTCAGCCAGATCGGCAGACCGATGAAGGCTTGCTCGACGCCAATTACTTCCAGAGCAAACCGTATTACGAGGCCTACAAAAAAGACCGCCCGAGCAGCGACCAAGTGCCTGTCGTGGCGGTGCACATCGAGCCGTTCGGCGCTTATTCGAAGAAGATCAAAAACATCAGTGAACTCAAGGATGGCGCGACCATTGCCATTCCCAACGACCCGACCAACTCCGGTCGTGCGCTGCTGCTGATCGCCAAACAAGGCCTGATCACCCTGAAAGATCCCGACAACATCATGGCCACGCGCCTGGACATCGTCAGCAATCCCAAGCATCTGAAGTTTCAGGAACTGGAAGCCGCCATGCTGCCGCGCGTGCTGAATCAGGTTGATCTGGCGTTGATCAACGCCAACTACGCGCTGGAAGCCAAATTGGTGCCGCACAAAGACGCGCTGTTTATCGAAAGTTCGGAGTCGCCGTACGCCAATTACCTGTACGTGCGTCGCGATAAGGCAAACACCCCGGCGGTACAGAAGCTCGGCGCGCTGCTCAATTCACCGCAGGTGAAGCAGTTCATTCTTGAGCGTTATCACGGCGATGTGGTGCCGGCGTTCTGATCGAGTCGGGAGCCGCCAGAAATGCGCTCGGCTCCCGACATCTTCAAGCGTTCTCTTCAATCCGGCGCACATCACCCAGCGAATCACGCTGCATCGATTGCAGATTCTTCTCGATGGTTTCACACAGCGCCTCCATCTGAATCTGGTGCTCACTGTGGCGAAACGGGCTTTGCAGATCGGTGCCGATGCGCTCGATGGCCAGCAGCATGAAACCGACCACGGTCGAAGCCAGCGGCGTGAACCAACCGAGGGATTCCACCAGTCCGATCGGCACGATCAGGCAGAACAGTGAAATAAACAGCCGCGGAAAATACACATAAGGGTAGGGCAGCGGCGTATTGGCGATCCGCTCCATGCCGCCTTGGCTGTTCGAGAGATCCACCAGCGTTGACTCCAGCCGCGCCAGGCGAATGCTGTCCAGACGGCCGGCCTTGTATTCCCGGGCCAGCAGCGCTGCGGAGCCAGTGAGGATGTCGTTGGCGAAGTTATTGGTGGTGCCACTGCGGGCGAACTCGTCAGCCGGAATGAACGCCCGGACTTCCTCGTGGCAAGGCTGACCTTGCAGATGCGCCGCGAGGCAATTCACATAGGCTACGTGACGGCGCAACAGCGTCGACTTGACCGGATTCACCTCACTGCCCGGATCATCCAGCAACGTCAACACTTGCCGGGCAAAGCTGCGCGAATTGTTGATCATCGAACCCCACAGCGTCCGCGCTTCCCACCACCGGTTGTAAGCGCTGCTGTTGCGGAAACTGATCAGCACGATCAATGCCGAACCTAACAAGGTCAACGGCATCAGCGGCAAATTCAACTTGGCGTTGAGAAACAGCATGAAGTCGACGGTAACGGCGATGTCCCACAGCAACAGCCAGAACAACGCCCAGCCGACATAGCCCAGGGTCTTGATGATCAAACGGTATTTTCTGACGATGGCTGCTTTCAAACGGAAACCTCGTGGCGAGCGGGAAGCGTAAACGCTTTAGCTCGGACGGTGTTTCCGGGGGAAAGGTTCGACCATCGCTTTACACGATGTGTCCGGGACGCCGGGCGGTCGGCGTCACATCAGTCAACAATGACCTCATCCAGCGCCTGCTCAAGCGTGCTCACCGTGCGCTCGATATTCTGCAGCTTTTCCAGCCCGAACAGGCCGATGCGGAAGGTCTGGAAGTCGGCGGGTTCGTCGCATTGCAACGGTACGCCGGCGGCGATCTGCAGGCCGTGGTCGGCAAATTTCTTGCCGTTCTTGATGCCGGCATCTTCGGTGTAACTCACCACCACGCCGGGGGCCTGGAATCCAGCAGCGGCCACGCTTTTAATGCCTTTGCCGGTCAACATGGCGCGCACTTGATCGCCCAAAGCTTGTTGTTGGTCGCGGATCTTGTCGAAACCGTAGGCTTGCGTTTCTTTCATCACCTCGTTGAACCGTGCGAGGGAGTCGCTGGGCATGGTCGCGTGGTAGGCGTGTCCGCCCTGTTCGTAGGCCTGCATGATCTGCAGCCATTTTTTCAGGTCGCAGGCGAAGCTGCTGCTTTGCGTCTGCTCGATACGTTCGAGGGCCAGAGCGCTGAACATCACCAAGGCGCAGCAAGGCGAGGCGCTCCAGCCTTTTTGCGGGGCGCTGATCAGCAGGTCGACGGCGCATTTGTGCATGTCCACCCAGATCGTGCCGGAGGCGATGCAGTCCAGCACGAACAGGCCACCCACCGCATGCACGGCGTTGCCGACGGCGCGCAGGTAGTCGTCGGGCAGAATGATCCCTGAAGAAGTTTCAACGTGAGGAGCGAAAACAATCTTCGGCTTGTGCTCGGCAATGGCGGCCAGCACTTCGTCCAGCGGCGGCGGGGCGTAGGGCGCTTGGTGACCGGTCTCGATCGGTCGGGCCTTCAACACGGTGGTGGCGGCCGGGATGTTGCCCATGTCGAGAATCTGGCTCCAGCGATAACTGAACCAGCCGTTGCGGATTACCAGGCATTGCTGGCCGGTCGCGAACTGTCGCGCCACCGCTTCCATGCCGAAGGTGCCGCTGCCCGGCACCACCGCAACCGCTTGGGCGTTGTAGACCTGTTTCAAGGTCTTGGAAATGTTCTTCATCACCGCTTGAAAGGACTGCGACATGTGGTTGAGCGAGCGGTCGGTGTAGACCACGGAATACTCGACCAGCCCCTCAGGATCGATACTGGGGTAGAGCTTTGACATGGATGACTCCTTTGGCAGAGATCTGAAGATTATTGGCAAGCAAGTGTAGGCAAAGGGCAGGGATGGGCTCATTGAATAACAAAAATGCGGGTAGAGTGCTCACCAATGTCTCAATCGTTGCGCAAACCATGAATCTCCCGCTGTTTATCTCCCTGGATGGGCCGAAAGGCACCGGCAAAACCACGCTATTGGAAGCCATCACGGCAGCACTGCGAGCAGATCAGCATAAAGTCATCCGGCTGTGCGAGCGAAAAAGCGATCCCAACCGGGGCGAAACCATGGCCCTCGTCAACCAGCTCGCCCGACATCCTTCCCAGGATCTGGAGTGGGCGGTGTGTCAGCGCTTTGCCGATAGCCGTCGCTGGATCTCCCAACATGTGCTGCCGAAACAACCGTCGGACAGCATTATCCTGATTGATCGCTGGTACCCGTCGGAGGCCGCGTTTCGCCACACCGTGCCCTTTGCCGAGATCCTCCAGATGAATCTGGAGCGAGGCGTGCAGGTGCCGGATCTGCATGTCGGGGTCGTTACCGCGCCGGATATTTCCTGGGCGCGGGCCACGGCACGCTCGCGGGGACTGGGCGGCACGGTGATCCAGAAACACGCAGAGCATGTCGCATGTAGCGAGATGTTCGAGCAAGCGGTTGCCGATCAGGGCTGGGTTTTATGCCGCAACGAAGGAACGATCGAAGCGGCAACGACGCAGGTGGTCGCGGAGATTTATAAAGTCCTTGGCTGAGTGTTCAACTTCAGATTACCGACCTCGGCCGAACGACCGATTGATCGCCAGCAAACACAGGCCCACCAGCGTCGCGGCACCTGCGACCAGCAGCGCAGAAGGTTGCATTGGCGGACGCAGCCGTTGCGGTCTCGCCGTCGGTGGGATTAAAGCGATCGTTTCAACCAGCGGCCGAGGCGGCGTAACGGTTGAGTCTTCGTAGGGCACGGCTTCGATGCCCAAGCGCAGGCCATCGGCCAACTCCAGGGTCAACCCGGTGATCGTCCCGACGACTCTGCCCGGATAAACCGGTTCACCATTCGGATCGAGCTGGTCATACAAGAAACTCTGTCCTTCGAGCCAGCCGACAGCGGTCTGCAACTCGGGACCCAGATAATATTTTCCGTCGAGGAAAAAGCCCGGAAACTGTGGCGCGCGCTCCACGCTTTCAATGCTGTAACGCTCACCCGGTTTCATACCGGTTGCAGGGGCAATCATGGTGAATCCCTCCTTTAGTGGTTTTGCGATAGAGAACAGGGATTCATCAGGGTTCAATGCAATGGAGGAAAGGTAGTCGCCACCCGCAGCGAACAGGTCATCCCTTCAACGACATCGGTCTGTCCCCGCCCGGAGGCAGGCCAAACAGCTTGCGTACGCCGTTGAGAAACGCGCCATAAGGTCGGCCCAGAACGAGCATCATCACGGTCGCGCCCAGCGTGCCGCGCACCAGACCGGCGCCGGAAGCGCCACTGAAAGCAATGATTGCGGCGTAAATAGGCACCTGGAAACTGACCAGAGCCATGCTGTCCCAGAGCAACCTCGACATGCGACTCTCGCTGGCTCGCGTCATCACCCAATCCCGCCATAGGCCGTAAGGTCGCGCGACCGGTATCATCAGCACCGCGCCCAAAAGGCGTGCATGCAGGACCTGATCCCAGGTCATGCCAGCGATGAACCGTTCATTGATCACGCCAGTGGTGGTGAAAAACACAATCAGCGCCGCGGTATCTGCGAAAAACGCAGTCCGACGCGATGGCTGTTGCTGAGGGCCCGGCACATCAGAACTTCTCTTCATCGTGGTGTGACAGCGGCAACACCGCGAGGTGCAAAGAGGAACGACTCACCGCTGAACACCGTCAACCATGAACCCTTTTATTGCCCTGTAAAACCCTGACGGATCCCACGCTGCCCATGCTCACCAACCTCTGGTATGTCGTTTCCCCATCGTCGCAGCTGACTGACGGACTGATGCCGGTTCGCTTGCTCGGACAGCCTTTCGTAGCGTTCCGCGACGAGGCCGGCGTCGCTCACGTGCTGTCGGATGTTTGCGTGCATCGCGGCGGCTCGTTGTCTGCCGGCCGCAAGGTCGGCAACAGTGTGCAGTGTCCTTATCACGGCTGGCGCTTTGGCGGGGATGGCGTGTGTACGCAGATACCGGCGCAGCCCGATCTGCGGATTCCGGCAAAGGCCCGCGTCGATGCCTATCCGACACAGGAACGCTACGGTTGGATCTGGGCTTTCCTGGGTGATCTGCCTGAAGCCGAGCGTCCGCCACTGCCCGTGCTCGACTGGATCGACGATCCCGCCATCCGGGTGGTATCCGGTCATTTCGATTGGCAGGCCAGTTGGGACCGGATCATCGAAAACGGCCTCGACTTCGCCCACGCACCGTTTGTGCATGGCTCTACCTTCGGCGACCCGGATCATCCCGAGATTGAATCATTCGAAGTCGACAGCGATGCGTGGAGCGGCAGCGCACAGATGATCATGCGTAGGCCCGCGCGCAAAGGGCTGCTGCGGCGCAAGTCATCCACCGAGTTTGTCAGTGTGGTCACCGTTCCGGGGTTTCATTTGTCCGGGCCGAGTACAACGCTGGAGCTGCAGTTACCGAACGGCTGGCGAATCCACATCGTCTCGGCTCACGTGCCGATTGACGCTAACCGCACGCGAACCTGGTGGATGATGGGCAGAACCTTTCTACGCTCGCGACTGCTGGATCGCCGGTTCATTGCCAGCAATATCCGCATCTTCGAACAAGACCACGCCGTGCTTAAAAACGTGCGGCCCGAGCGCGTGCCGGACTCCTTTCAGCAGGAGGTTTCGTTGAAATCCGACGCACTGCAGATCGCCTTTCGCAAAGACGTGCAGGCACTGGAACAGCGCGGCTGGCGCATCGATGAAGAGCGTCTTGCGCGAACTTTCACCGGACGCAAGGCGTGCGCGGTGCCCAGCCCTGAACGGCGTCAAATCCGCGCTTGGGCAATCGAGCCGATTCCGCTTGTGGACATCACCGAAGAACAGCACTGACCGCTCCTGAGGGCATACATCTTGCTTTGCTAACAAAACCTATTCCGATAGCTAGCAAAGAGAGAGCCTGCAACCATGATCGCAACCTCCAGCCGTGCGGTGATCTGTACGCCTCATGCCGAAGCCAGCGCCGCCGGCCTGCGGATTCTTGAAGCGGGCGGCACGGCCATCGATGCCATGCTCGCGGCCAGTGCCATACTTGCTGCGGTGTTTCCGCACATGACCGGGCTGGGCGGCGATGCCCTATGGATGATCCACGACAAGCAGGTGCGCACCATCGTGGGGATTGGCCAGGCCGGGCAACGTTTGCCGGAGGGCGGAGCCATTACCGTGCGCGGCCCGGCGTCGGTGGCCAGCACAGCAGGCGCGCTGGCGAGTTGGCAGACCGCCGCCAACATCAGTCGTCACGAGTGGGGCTCACGACTCGGTTGGTCTGATCTGTTAACAGACGCCGCGAACGTGGCCGATGCCGGCATCGAGGTTTCGCGATCGCAATTGTTCTGGCAAACCCTGCGGCGCCCGCTGATCGAGCAGTTGCCGGACCTGCATCGGCTGTGCAAACGCGATGGGCAGTGGCTGCGCGAGGGCGATAACCTGCGCCAGCCCGAACTGGCCAACACCCTGCGGCATCTGGCCAGACATGGCGTCGAAGATTTCTATCAAGGCGAATTGGCCGAGGCTTTCGGGGCAGCCTTTGATCGCTTGGGCTGCGGCTTGACGGCGGCCGATCTGGCGGCGACCCGAGCGCCGGAAGTCGCACCGATTTCGGTCCGTTATCGCGAGGGCCGACTCTACAACGTCGCGCCGCCATCCCAAGGTTTGTACACGCTGCAGGCCATGGCCGCGCTGCAACACAAGCCGCTGGCGGACGTCGGCAATGGCAGCGCGCTTTACTATCACTATCTGGTCGAAGCCATCAAACAGGGCCTGCTGCGACGCAATGCGCAACTGTGCGATCCGCTGAGCCAAACGTGGGATTTTGCCGCCAGTCTGGAGGACGTGCAGATTCAAGCGTGTGCCGATGCCATCGACGATCAACGTGCCGCGCCGTGGAACGAGCCGGGACGGCCCGCCGATACCGTGTGGATGGCCGCAACCGATGCTCAAGGGCGGACGGCCTGCCTGATCCAGAGCCTGTTCCATGACTTCGGTTCGGGCTGCATGCTCGGCGACACCGGTGTGTTGTGGCAGAACCGCGCGGCGGGGTTCAACGCTAACCCCGCACACGTCAACGGCTGGGCCCCCGGCAAGCGTCCGGCGCACACGCTCAATCCGTCCTGCTATCTGGCGGATGATGGCCGCCGCTGGTTCTTCGGCACCCAGGGCGGCGATGGCCAGCCGCAGACACAAATGGTTCTGGCGACCCAACTGATCGACTTCCAGCAGCCCATTGACCAGGCGCTGCTGACCCCGCGCTTTCTGTTGGGGCGCAGCTTTTTCGACAGCACGGACAATCTCAAACTCGAAGGCGATATGAGCGCCACCACCATTGAAGGCCTCGGCATGCTCGGGCATGCGGTGGAGATCATTCCGGTGCGCAGTCCCATGACCGGCCACGCCGGCATCATCGCCATTGATGCCGGAGGTCAACGCAGCGCCATGCATGATCCTCGGGGCGAGGGCACAGGGCTGGGTCAGCCAGACTGAGCCTGGCTGCGCGCATTTGCCGGGCTCCGGCGGCTGGCGGATAATGCCGGCCATTGCCCGCCAACCGCAGCTGTGTGGATTGGCAGGCTTTCTGGACAACAGAGGTAAGGATGGGCTTGAGCACTGTCACCGCCAAACAGCTTGAAGTGCAACGCATCGTCGATGCGCTGTTCAGCGCTATCGCCCAGCATCGCCTGCCGCCGGGCACTCGCCTGATCGAAGCGCAAATTGTCGAAACCCTGCAAGCCAACCGCAACCATGTGCAGGTGGCGTTGCAGCGTCTGGCGATGCAAAAAGTGGTGACCATCGAAGCCAATCGCGGCGCGATGGTTGCTCAGCCGACGGCTCGGGAGGCGCGGGATATCTTCAGTGCACGCCGCGCCATCGAACGGGCGATTGTCGAGGGCATCACGCCGGCAACCATGCGCAAGCAACGCCAGCGCATTGCCAACCACATGAAGAACGAACGCAAAGCCACCAATGACACCGATCGACGGGCCATCGTCCGTGAACTCAGCGAGTTTCATCTGCTGCTTAGCGAGATCAGTGGCAATGCCGTGCTCAGCGACATCCTCGCCAACCTGATGGTGCGCAGTTCATTGATCGTCGCGCTGTATCAGCGCAACGACGTGCCGTCCTGCGCTTCCGATGAACACCAGGAAATCATCACCGCGCTGGAAAACGGCGATAACGAAAAAGCCGTCGCGGTCATGATCGAGCATCTGGATGAGCTGGAAGCGCAGTTGGCGCTGGATGAAAGTGTGCCTGCCGAGTTCAACCTCAAGCAGGCATTGATTGATTAAGTCGCTTTCAGCAACGTTGCCGCCGGCCGGCTAAACGTCTGGCGTCCGCCCTTGAAGCCCATTAGCGGTGCGCTTATTTCGGCGATCACCGCCGCCGGCGAAGGCGCGTCGAACACAATGAAATCGGCGCGGCAACCTGGGCGCACACCGTAATCCTTCAGTCTGAGCAGGGCGGCCGACTCGCTGGACACCCACGCCAGGCATTGCAGCAATTGCGCCACCGTACCCATCTGGCTGACGTTGGCGAACAGGTTGGCCTGGCGGATCAACGACGCATCGCCATACGGCGTGAAGGGATTGCCGATGTTGTTGGTCGAGACCGAACACCTCACGCCGCACGCGTGCAGATGCGCCAGCGGCGCCAGCCCTCGGGGTTTGTTGTGAAATGACTCGCGGCCCATCAGGAACAGATCGGTGCTGGGCAGACAGGTGACCTGTACGCCGGCCTTGGCCAGATGCAGGGCAAGCACCGTCAGTGGCTCCTTGGGCAACGCCGAGAGTTTGGTCGCGTGGCCGATTGTGACCCGTCCGCCCCAGCCGTGCAGTTGCGTGCAGCGCGCCACCTCCATGACCGTCATGCCTTCACTGTTCAGGTCGAAATCCAGGTGCAGATCCAGGTCGCAGTCGTAGCGCACCGCCAGTTCGAACAGGCGCTGGATCTGCCCATGCGGGTCGCTGTCCATGTAGGGGCAGCCACCAAGCACGCTGGCGCCGCTTTCCAGCGCCTGGCAGAGCAGCGCTTCAGTCCCCGGATTGTTCAGCAGGCCCTCCTGCGGAAACACACAGATTTCCAGGCTGATGGCCCAGGCGTAATCCGCCTGCAAACGGCGAATGGCGTTGAATCCCGTCAGGCCAATCTGCGGGTCAAGTTCAACATGGGTGCGCATGTGCGTCGTGCCTTGCACGATCGCCTTGTCCAGGACCTGCGCACCGCGCTGATAGACATCGTCTTCGGTGAACTCGGCTTTCGCCGCGCGGGTTTGCGCGACGGCTTCGGCCAGCGTGCCTTCCTGCAGATGGCAGCGCTGCATGATGCAGGCCTTGTCCAGATGGATATGGGTTTCGACCAGCCCCGGCAGGATCAACCGGCCTTGCAGATCGAGGGTTCGCCAAGGGCTGACGGTCGCGCTGAAGCGGTCGACAAAGTAGCCGTTCTCGACGTAAAGCTCAGTCAAGCGATGATCACTGCCCAGCCGCGCATTGATGATTTTCAGAGCGCTCATGCGCTGGCCCCTTCGCCGAGATAAGCGGCGGCCAACGCTTTATCGGCGCGCAGTTCGGCGGAGCCGGCGGCTTTGACAATGGTCCCGGTCTCCAGGACATAGGCGCGATCCGCCACTTGCAGCGCGAGGTTGGCCATTTGATCCACCAGCAGGATGGTCACGCCCTCGTCGCGCAGGGCCGCCAGTGCGTCGTACAACTCGCCGATCATCGCGGGCGACAAACCCAGTGACGGCTCGTCGAGCAGAAGAATGCTGGGCTTGGCCATCAAGCCACGGCCCACGGCGACCATTTGTTGTTCGCCCCCGGAAAGCAGGCCTCCCGGGTTGTCGATGCGCTCGCGCAGACGTGGAAAGCGTTTGAGGATGGCCTCGATTTCAGCCTCGGCATCGAAGGCCTCGCGACGCGAATAGCCACCGAGCAACAGGTTGTCGCGCACACTCAGATAAGGAAATACCTGGCGGCCTTCCGGCACCAGGGCCAGACCTTTGGCCGCGATGCTGCTGGCGCTGGCCAGTTCAATGTTTTCGTTGTCCAGGACAATGCTGCCGCTGGTAGCGCGATGCAGGCCGGCCAGACACTGGAGGATGCTCGATTTGCCCGCGCCGTTAGCGCCGAGAATCGCCACCAGTTCACCGGGAT
Source organism: Pseudomonas sp. PB106 (assembly GCF_009764645.1). GTDB lineage: Bacteria > Pseudomonadota > Gammaproteobacteria > Pseudomonadales > Pseudomonadaceae > Aquipseudomonas. Next base: position 105,389 of record NZ_RWIM01000005.1, on the reverse strand, counting down.
TGACCAGCAGGTTGACCTTGTCGACCACCGCTGAGGCGCCGTAATCGATGACCAGATCCTGCACGTACAAACGCGCATCGCGGCTGCCGTTCCAGGCCTGAGCGCGAGGTGTGGCTTGATACTCGGTACCGCCCAGATACGCCGCGATGACCTGCGGATTTTGCCGGATTTCCGCCGGCGGCCCCGAGGCGATCGGCTTGCCGGCGTCGAGCACCAGCAGGTGTTCGGACACCGCCATGACCAGCGCCATGTCGTGCTCGACCAGAATCACTGTCAAACCAAAATCCGCCAGTTTGCGCAGCAGTAACGCCAGATCGTCGGTGTCACGACGACTGAGACCCGCCGCCGGCTCATCCAGCAACAACACCGCAGGCGCCGTGGCCAGTGCGCGGGCGATTTCCACCAGTCGTCGATCAACGTGGGGCAGATCTTCGGCGGCAATATTCACTTCGCCGCGATAGCCGACCAAGGCCAGTAGATCCAGGGCCAAGCTGCGTTGCTCGGCGGTGGACAGGCTGAACGGCCAGCCCATGCGTCCTTGCTGCATCGCCACCAGAAGGTTGTCCATGACCGACATTTCGCCGAACAGCAACGTCGTCTGATAGGTGCGAGCAATGCCGGCCCGGGCGCTCTTCCAGGCCGGCAGCCCCGCCAGCGGTTGTTGCAGTTCGATCTGGCCACTGTCCGGCACATAGAAACCACTGATCATATTGAGCACAGTGGTTTTACCGGCGCCGTTAGGGCCGATGATGCTGGTGATGCTGCCGGCCGGGGCATCCAGGCTGACATGTTGCGCCGCCTGCACACCGCCGAAGCGGATGCCGATATCGCTGACGCGCAAACCGGAATTCGGGCCACGGCTGCGCAGATGCGCGGCAATGCGCTGCTGATTGAACTGCGTCGGTGGCAGCAAGCGAACCGGTTTGCTCCAGCGTCGGGCGAGGGCGCCCAGCAGACCGTTGGGTGCAATCCACAGCACCAACAACAGCAGCGTGGAGAAGATCAGCAAGCGATATTCGGCAAAATCCGAGAGCAACTCCGGCACCAGCACGATCAACAGCGCGCCAATCAGCGGCCCGAACAGCCGGCCGCTGCCACCGACAATCACCGCCAGCACAAACAGAATCGACTGCGAAAACGGAAAGGACTCAGGATTGATGAACATCAGCAGCGGCGCGAGCAAGCCGCCCGCCAGTCCGGTCAGTGCCGCCGACAAGGCAAACGCCAGGGTCTTGCTGATCACCGGATTGAAGCCCAGCGATCGCGCGGCAATTTCCGAGGCTTTCACCGCGAGCATGGCTTTGCCCCAACGGCTGTGGCTCAGGCGCTGAAAGAAGAACAGGGCGCCAATCATCAACGCGGCGGCCAACAGGGCGAGGAACATCGACGGGTCAAGCCCGGCAAACTCCGGCATCGGGATGCCCATCAAACCGTTGGAGCCGCCGGTGACATCACGCCATTCGATCAGGCTGTGATGCACCACGAAAGCAAAGGCAATGGTGATCATCGCCAGATACGGGCCGCTGACCCGCAGGGCGGGAATCGCCAATAGCGCACCGATCACACCGGCCGCCACGCCCGCTATTGGCAGGGCCAGCCACAACGGCCAACCCGCCAAAGTCAGCAGTGCCGAGACATAGGCACCGATCGCGTAGAAAGCGATATGGCCAAAGGAAATCTGCCCGCTCAGACCGATCAGAATATTCAGGCTCACGCCAACCACTGTCGCCAGCGCGCACAGGGTAAACACCAGCAATGAGTAGCTGTCGAGCGTGAACGCCATGACGCCACACGCGACAGCGAGGAGGGCGATGAGCAGAGTGGGAATGCTTTTCATACTTTCACCAATGCCTGGCTGCCGAACAGACCGTTGGGACGAATCGCCAGTGCGACGATGACCAACGCAAAGGTAAAGATCTGCGTGAAGGCCGAGCCGAAATACATCGTGATCAGCGCTTCCGTCAGGCCAAATAACAGGCCAGCCGTGAAGACGCCGCCGGCACTGGTGATGCCGCCGAGAATGGCCACGGCAAAGGCTTTGAGGCCGAACAACATGCCCATTTCCGCGTTGACGCTGAACAGCGGCGCAATCAACAAACCGGCCACGGCTGCAAATACCGTGGATACCGCAAAGGCAATGGCGACCACCCGATTGACGTTGATCCCCATCAGCATCGCAGCGCGGGGATTCTGCACGCAGGCCTCGAGCACTTTGCCCAGTCGGGTGTAACGCCGCACCAGATACAGCGCCAGGGCAATCGCCGCGCCCGCCAGTGGAATCAGCATTTGCAGGGCGCCGACGTTGCTGCCAAACAGCTCGACATTCAGGTTGGCCAGACTGCTTTCAAACTGGCGCGGCTCCTTGCCGAAGGTGAACAGGGCGAGGTTGTCCACCAGAATCCCTCCCGCGACCGTCGCCATCAGCCAGGCCTGTGAGCCACGACTGTGGAAGGGCCGTACCAGCCAGCGTTCAATTGCCAGACCATAGAGCGCACAGAGGAACAGTGTCAGCGGCAGGGCGAGCCACAGCGACCAGCCCCAGTTAATGCAAAAGGTGTAACCCAGCACCGCGCCGACCATCATGGCGCTGCCTTGGGCAAAGTTGACGGTGCGCGAGACGACGTAGGTCAGGTGAAACCCTAACGCCAGCAACGCGTACATGCTGCCGAGGCCGAGCCCGGAGATGATGGCGGCGGTGTACATGGCTTACTCCTCAGGCTTGAGCGGCACGATCTGGTCGTTGACGAAGTGCGTGAACAGATAATCGTCCGGGCCTAACGCGTCATGCTTTGCTGGGGTAAAGGGTTGCTGGTAGTGCTTGATCAAGCCGTCGTAGTCGCTGATGGCGTAAAAGCCGTCGCGGATCGCCTTGCCGTCGGTGCTGCCGGCTTTGGCCATCGCCAGCGCGGCGAGGTGCAGACCGTCGTAGGCATTGGCAATGCCGACTGCGGGCGTGACGTCGGCCAGCGTCTTGATCTGCGGGTAAGCCGCTTTCAATGCGGCCAATAAGGCATCGCCCTTGGCGCTGTTGTGTTCGGTGAACACGTAGGTCTGGATGAAATGCACGCGCGATGCATTCGGCCCTGCCAACTCACCAAAACGACCACCGGCCGGCCCCCAGTGCGAGACGACCGGCACGTCCCAACCCATGCGATCCAAAGACTTCACGACTTGCGCGGAAGGGCTGACGTTACCGACGAGGAGGAGGGTGTCTGCACCGGCGTTTTTCAAACGGGTCAGTTGTGGCACGACGTCGAGATCGCTGTCCTGTATACGCTCGACGCCGGCGCTGGCCATGCCACGTTTTTCCAGGGCGCGTTTGAGGCCCGCCTCGTTGGATTCGCCCCACGGGTTGTTGATGAGGATCATCCCCGGCTTCTTCATGCCACGATCTGCGCCGTATTTCACCAAGGCTTCATCGACCAGTTCATCGACGGCGGAAACCCGGAATACGTAGTTATCGGCGGCGCCGTTTTCGGTGATTTTCGTGCCCGCCGCCCAGATGCCCATGAACGGCACTTTCATCTGATTGACCAAGGGCACGATGGCCAAGGAAACCGGCGTATCCAGACCACCAAACAGCACGGCGACTTTTTCGCGCTGGACCAGTTCGCGAGCAGCGAGAATGCCCTTGGACGGGTTGCTTTCGTCGTCGCGACGCACCAGTTCCAGAGGACGCCCGAGCACACCGCCGCTGGCATTGACCTCATTGATGGCGATGGTCAAACCGCGAGTCAGGGCTTCACCGGACTTGGCCGATTGCCCCGAAAGCGCAGCGACCAGACCGATTTTGATCGGCGGCTCGGCCGCGTGCGCGCCACCGAACATGGCCAGGTTGAGCGTGACTGCCGCAGCCACGGGAAACAGTAGACGCTGCAGGTTTTGAAGCCGAGTAGCCATAGTTGATTCTCCTGATTGCTAGCAGTTATAAAATTATTGCTAGCAAGTAGGGTGCCACTCGGTTTGGCGATCAAATCTCCGGCTTTTGCAGCGTTCTGTGGCGGGTTGGCGCTCCAAATGAAGGCGGTCTGCACCACTCGGAAGCGCGTTTATGGCTGCGGCGCAGGCTCACCGCTCAAGGCATCGACCATGGGCGGGTGTTCCTGCACCGCCTGACGCAAATCTTCGGTCACGCGCAGCTCCGCACCGGTCGGCGAGAACGTGGCCGCCGCTGCAAACGGCGCGGGGTTGGCCGGAACCGGACGCTTGCCACGTCGCCACAGAAAGAAGGTGACCATGCACAGATTGACCAGGGCGAAAACCCAGAACAGACCATTGGCGCCGAAGGAATTCATGACTGGCGAGATCATCATCGGACTGATCGCCGAGCCCAGTGAATTGATCAACAGCAAGCCCTGAATCATCGGCACCAAGGCTTCGGCGGGTGCACGGTCGGCGGCATGGCTGACGGCAACCGGGTACAGCGCAAACACGCCGCCGCCGAGCAAAAACAGCGTCGCGGCGAGCATCGTCGAGGACAACGGCAGCAAGACAATCACCAGCGACAGCACGGTGCACGCCACCGTCAGAAGGGTCAGCACCTGCAAACGATCCTTGCGATCAGACCAGCGTCCGACCGGGTATTGCAGGAGCATCGCGCCGAGAATCGTCCAGGCCATCATGCTGCCGACTTCGCCGACATTCAGGCCGGCGCGTTGCAGGTACAGCGGCAGCAACGTGTAGATCGCCGCGATGGTGATACCCGAACCAAAACAGCCCACCAGCCCGGTCGGCGTCACGCCCAGCAGTTGCCGTGGTTTGAGTGGTTCAACCTGATCGAGCAATGGCGACACGCGCGGCAGGATCACGATCGGCAGCACCGACAACGACGCGAGCATGCCGGCAACCATGAACGGTGCGCTGTCGCTCAAACCGGTGATTTTCCCCAGCGTGGCCTGGCCCAGCACACCGGCGCCGTACAGGACGATCATGTACAAAGCGAGCAAGCGCCCGCGAATCTTCGCGTCGCCCGCCAACAGCAGCCAGCTCTCGATCACCAGAAACACACCCACCGTGGCCCAGCCATTGATCAGGCGCAGCGCGAACCAGCCCCAGGTGTCATAGAACAATCCCTGCAACAGGATGGTCACGGCGATCAGCGAGGCAAAGCTGCCGTAAGCGCGGATATGGCCGATGCGCAGAATCAAGCGATCGTTGAATACCGCGCCCAGCGTCAGACCGATGAAGTAGGCCGATGAAACGATGCCGATCATCGTGGTCGACGCACCGGCGGCGTCCAGTCGAAGGGTGGTCAGGGAAGACAGGAAACCGTTGCCCAGCGCAACAATAAACAGCCCGAGCAGGGGCGCCAGCGCCATGGCCAGCAAACGCGGAGACATAAAAACCTCTAGAGATCGAACAGCAGAACGTGCGCCTCTGCGCATGCGATTGCCAAGCCGAAGTGTGTGGTTGTGCGAGTGCCTGCCGAACGGGCAGGGCGGTAGAACAGGACACACGTCAGCGAGGTGTGGCCAGCCATTCAGGTACGCGTTTGGGTTCAGAGATGCTCAACTGCCGTCGTTAGCACCAGCAAGAGCGCGCGGGATTCTACGGCTTGTGCGGAATTTGCCAATAGCTGTCTGCTGCGACGTTAGGACGCAGGCAGCCCAAAAGCTTATGGCTTAACGGGTAGCTGCTGGCGGGTATCTTGCTTTATGGTTGGCGCCAAATAAAAAGCGAGTCACCGCCGTGAAATTCCATCAGATCAAAGCGTTGGTTGCGATCAACCAATGCGGCAGCATCAATGAAGCCTCGCAGATGCTGCACGTCACCCAGCCCGCGCTGAGCCGTTCCATCAAGGATCTGGAGCGCGAACTAGGCCTGACCCTGCTGCAGCGTTCCTATAAAGGCATGTCGTTGACCGACGAAGGCCGGCGAATCATCCGTCATGCGCACATGGCGGTCGAGAGCATGCGGCGCCTGCAGATCGAGGCCGACAATATTCATGACATGGCCGTGGGCGAGGTGGCCGTCGGCGTCACGTCACTGACCGCGATGCTGCCGGGTTTTGAAAAGTGCATCACTGATTACCAGGCCAAGAATCCTCGGGTGCGGATCAAACTCATCGAGTCGCGTCCCAGCCACATTGTTCAGCGTTTGCGCGACGGCACGCTGGACTTTGCCCTGACGTCCCAACAGAACACACAGCGCTTGAATCTCGATTGGGAAGCCCTGCATCGGATACAGGGCACGGTGGTGTGCGGGCCGAACAATCCCTTGCGCCATTCGCCGTCATTGCGGCAATTGCAGTACGCCAACTGGATCAGCCTGGACGAGGTCGACGACCGCTCTTCGCAGTTCTACCAAATGTTCGAAGTCAACGATATTCATCCGCCGCAGAAGGTCATCGAATGCGCGTCGTTGCTGCTGGCCTTGCGTCTGGTGGACAGTGCCGATGCTTTCATGACGCTGAGCAATCTGGCGCTGGGCAACGCGTTGCCGCCGGGACGGGCGCCGGAGCTGGTGCACGTTGAGGTCGAAGAAGTCATTCCCGAGTACCCGATTTACCTGGTGTGCATTGACCGACATTCGCTGACGTCACCGGCCAGGGATCTGTTCTACGGTCTCAAATCCAAACTGGCCGCTGAGTCATTGGCAGAACCGGTGTACTGACTAGAAGTGGTAGTACATGCCGACCGCCACGTTACTGGGATCGCCTCCACGAAAATAAAAAGCGACGAAAATGGTCATTTTTGTATGGCTATGCCCAATGGTTAATTTGCTGGGCAATGACCACCACGTTTAGGGCCGAAGGCGATCGCTATGAGCTGGGAAAACCCGCATTCGCTCCGATGTAATGGCCGAATCGAGCGCAATCCATGGCGAGCATGGGTGCGCGGCTTGTCTTGAGGCTGTCATCGGGCACTGTTATAGGGCGCATTCAAAGGACCAGCCGCGACTTGATTAACCATTGGTTAATTGCCTGCAAAAAGCGCAAGTGATTCGTCCTCGGAGTTACCCGATAGTTGGCGTCGAATAACGCGAATAACAATTCGGAGAGTTCCCATGACGACCGTGCACTCGGACACTTCCCTGGCCACCGGAACGATGCGTTCCAGTCCGGCTACCACCGAATCGAGAAAAGCCACTGTGGCGTGTGCTCTGGGCAATGCCCTGGAGATGTACGACTTCACGATCTACAGTTTTTTTGCCGTGATCATCGCGAGGAATTTTTTCCCCGCGCAGTCGCCGGTAACGTCATTGCTGATGTCGTTGACGGCGTTTGGGGTGGGCTTTCTGATGCGTCCGGTCGGGGCAATGGTGATTGGCCGGTTCGCCGATCGAAAAGGGCGCAAGGCTGCACTCACCCTGACCATTGCCCTGATGACATTGGGCACAGCGCTGATTGCATTTGCCCCGACGTATCAGCAAGCCGGGGTCTTGGGCACCGTACTGTTGGTGCTTGGGCGGCTGACTCAAGGGTTTTCTGCCGGGGGAGAAATCGGCACCGCTTCGGTGTTGATGATGGAGTCATCGGCCCCCAACCGTCGCTGCCGCAACGTCAGTTGGCAGGCTGCGAGCCAGGGTTATGCGGCCTTGGTGGGGGCGGGCATCGGTCTTCTTTTGAGCAGCGTCATGAGCACGCCGGATCTGGAGGCGTGGGGCTGGCGCATCCCTTTCGTTATCGGTTTGCTGATTGGCCCGGTCGGCTGGTACATCCGCCGCTGCCTGCCGGAAACCCTTGAAACGCCCGCCATCAACCCTGTGCCATCCACGGTCCGCAAACCTGGCTGGCGCGAGGTGATCGATCTGCGCAACACCGTCCTGGCTACGGGTCTGATGGCGAGCGCCACCATCGGCATGTACCTGTTCATTTTCTACATGCCGGCGTATCTGGTCACCACCCTGCATTATCCGCAGCGCAGCGCCCTGGCCATTGCCTGCGTTGCAGCCGCGTGTCTGGCAATCATCACGCCCATTGCCGGGCGCTATGCCGACCGCAATGGTCTGCGCAAAAAACTGTTGGTGTGGACGATCACCTTGCCAGTCATTGCGGCCTGGCCAGCGCTGTGGCTGTTGTCGCATACCACTGACTTGTACCTCGCCATGTTGATCGTCGCACTTCTGGTATTGCCCGGTTGCGTGGGCTCGGGAGCGTTTTTCGCGATGATCATGGAAGCCTTTGCCAAGCCGCATCGCGGGCTCGGCACCTCAGTGAGTTACAGCTTTGGCGTAACCCTGTTTGGCGGCTTTTCACCCTTGATCGCCACCTGGCTGACCTCGGCACTGAATACCCCCACAGCCCCGGCGTTCTACTTGCTGGCCGGCGGCGTGGTCAGCCTGTGCTGCCTGAAACTGTTCCCGGAAAACATTGGAAGAGACTAAATCATGCGCAATCAATACATCGAAACCAGCCTCAACGACGCCGAACTGCAAACCTTCACTGCACTGCGCCAGCAGATTCATGCGGCGCCTGAACTGGGAGGCGAAACACCCAACACCGCTGAACTGGTCGCCGCCAAACTGACGCAATGGGGCTATCAGGTGCATCGCGGCATCGGCGGGCATGGCCTGGTGGGCGTGCTGCAAAGAGGAGAGGGCACACGCAGCATCGGACTGCGCGCCGACATGGACGCGCTGCCCATGCAGGAAAAAAACACCTTCGCGCACGCCAGCCAGATTGCCAATCGCATGCACGCCTGCGGGCACGACGGCCACACGGCGATCTTGCTGGCAGCGGCCTATCGCGTGGCATCCGACGTCGAATTCAACGGCACACTTAACCTGATTTTCCAGCCTGACGAAGAAGGTTTGTGCGGGGCCAAGGCGATGATCGACGACGGCCTGTTCCAGCGTTTTCCCTGCGATGCGATTTTTGCGCTGCACAACATGCCCGGCGCGCCCGTGGGCACCGCCGTGGTTCAAGCGGGACCGACCATGGCGTCGTCCGAACGGGTGTCGCTGCGCATCACCGGTCAAGGTGGCCACGGCGCCATGCCGGAAAAAGCGGTTGATCCGCTGTCTGCGGTCGCCAGCCTGATCAATGCGATCCAGACCATCAAGTCGCGAAACCTCGGCCCTGAGGAATACGCGGTGATCAGCATCGGCATGCTGCAGGCCGGCAGTGTCTACAACATCATTCCTGACGAAGCCAGCATGCTGATCAGTGTGCGTACCGACACGCCGCACACCCAGCAAAAAATCAACCAGCGGCTGGAACAGATCGTCCGTGGCCATGAACAAACCTTCGGCGTGAGCATTGAAATGGAGATCACCTCACTGGCCCCGGCGTTGATCAACCACGAGACCGAGACGCAAAAACTGCGCGAAAGCCTTGCGCCGATCTTTTCGCCTGGCCAGTTGCACAGTCGCGGACCGAAGGTGATGGGTACCGAGGATTTCGCCTGGATGCTGGAGCAGGTTCCAGGGTGCTATTTCATGCTGGGCAATGGTGAGGGCGAGTTTCACGGCTGCTCCGTGCATAACCCGCATTATGATTTCAACGACCAACTGATCCGGTTGGGCGCTGATTGCTGGGTAAAACTGGTGAAGGATTTTCTCGTCTAGACGCTGGCTGATGTCGTTTCTAGCCAGACGTTGCTGCACGTGCGCCCGTCAGCGCCCGTGCAGACTACGAAGGGATATGGCTTACATCCCCGCTTACCAGTTGTAACTCACCTTTGCGGTAATTTCGCGACCCGGGTTGTAGAAGTTCGCTGTGCCCGAACCGACTACATGCTGCTCATCCAGCAGGTTGCTGACGTTCACCGCAAGGTCGGTGCCCTTGGCGATCTTGTAGTTGAAGGCGGCGTCGAACAGCGTGGTGCCATCGCTTTTGTCGGAGTTGGCTGCATCGAAGTAATAAGACCCGACGTAGCGCGCACCCAAGCCAACGCTGACATCGGTGTTTGCCACGTCGTAATAACTCCAGAGCGAAGCGGAATGCTTGGGTGCCGTGGCGAACTCATTACCCTTCAGGGAACTGCCGTCGTACAACGAGCCGCGCTGTACCTCGGACTCCATATAGGAATAGCCACCGATCAGGCTGAGGTTCTGCGTCAACTGCGCCTTGGCCTCCAGGTCGAGGCCACGCGCCCGCGACTCGCCCACGGTCTGTTGCTCAATGATGCCGCTCGGCAGCACCACGGCGATGGTGACGTTTTCCTGGGTCAGGTCATAAACGGCGGCGGAGAACAGCGCGTCGATCGCCATCGGCGAATACTTCACGCCCACTTCGTATTGCCTGCCCGTCTGCGGTGTCACGCCAACCTGCGGCGGCGAAACGGATTCGACCATGCTCACATAGGTCGACACCTCATCGTTGACGATATAGGTCAACGCACCGCGGTAGGAGGTTTCGGAGAAGGTGTCTTTCTCAGTGGACGCCAAGCCTTTGCTGGTCAGGTCCATCGAGTCGTTGCGCACACCCCCGGTGACGATGAAACGCTCGTAGAACGACAGGTTCTGCTGCAGGAATACGGCTTTGGTGGTCGCGTCACGCTTGTTGACGGCATACGGCGCGATTGAGCGTGAAACGCCAGTAAACACCGGATTTGCAATGTCAATCGAGGTCGTCGGAGAGTAGATCGAGCTTTCCTTGGTGGTCGAATCGAGGTACTCCACGCCCACCAGGCTGCTGCTGTCGATGTTCTCGAAGCGGGCATCGTATTGCAGCATCAGATTGCCGTTGAACTGGTCGGCTTCGCTGTCCGTTCCGAACTGATAGCGGTCAACGGTGGTACCGACACGTGCGGCGCTGTCGCTGAGGTAAACGTAGCCAAAATCATCGGTCAACTTGCTGTAACGCAGATTGCTGCGCAATACGAAGCCGTTGTCGAAGTCATGGGTGACGTTACCGCTGAGACTGGTGCGCTCAACGTCGTGAAAGTTGTAGCTGGGCTCGCCATAAAACTTGCTGCGGTCGTATTCCCTGTCCAGCGGATAGCCACCGCTGTTTGGCGAACTTTCGGTTTTCAGGTAGTCCAGAATCATCGTCGCCGACGTGAAATCCGTCGGCGCCCAGGTGAGGCCACCCATGAACAACTGGTTGTCGTCCTGCGAGTGATCGTATTCGCGGTCGCTGTTCTGGCCTTTGGCCGTAAAGCGGCCAGCCAGGGTTTTCTCGTCGTTCAGCGCATCGCCGACATCGATGCCCGTCTCGACATGGTCAAAGGAACCGTAGGTCACATAGCCCTGGCCGAATTTTTCGAACCGCGGCTGTTTGCTCACGAAGTTCACCGAACCCCCTGGGTCCGCCGGGCCAAACAGCGTGGAGTTGGCGCCACGCAAAATTTCGATGCGCTCATAGGCGAAGGGATCTTCGCGGACGCCGCGCATCGAACTCAGCGTCAAGCCGTCACGGTAAGTGGTGGCCTGGAAGCCACGGATCTGGAAGTAGTCGTTGCGGTCGTCCGTGCCGTAGAAGTCAGTGATCACGCCTGGTGTGTATTGCAGCGCTTCTTCCGTGGTGCTGACGCTGCGCTGCTCCATTTCCTTGCTCGTCACAACTGACACCGAGGCGGGGGTGTTGAGAATGCTGGTTGCCACTTTGCCGCCAACCCAGAGTTCCTTGGCGACCACCGAGTTAGCGTCGTCGTCGGCACTAACCTTGACCTTGGCATTGATGATCAGGGGCGCGAGGCGGTAGTCCTCGATGTCGGTTGAACCGAGTTCAAGCGGACCGGCCGGCTTTGGTTGAGGTATCAGCAGGAAAGCGTTGGGGCCTTGCTGTTCGATCTGCAATTCGCTTCCCTGCAACAACGTTGACAGGGCTGCCGATGTATCGAAGGCGCCTTTCACGCCTGCTGTCGTGCGGTTCGCTACGCTGGAGGCATCGAAGGAAAGACTGATGCCAGCCTCGCGCGCAAAGCGGTCAAGCGCCGGCGCCAACGGGCCGGCATCGATATTCCATTGCTGGAGCTGATTGCGGTGTTCAGCGCTCGAAGATTGCGCCAGCGAGGGAAGGGCGTAGCTGCTGACGATCAAACCCAGAATCACACCGTGTACGGCGTGGCTCAATGGGTGGCGCTGTATAACCGGGGACGGACTCATTCTCTCGCTCCAAGGAAGGGTATCGGCAGATTGGCCTGTAAAGTCGGCCTTCCTTACAAGTCGAGCGAGAATGAGAAGCCACCTCATTAATTTTCTCAAAATCGAGAAAAGTGCGAATAGACTCAGCTGGCGGCGGTTAACGTCACCCAATAACGGGTCCGATAATCAATGTGCAAGTGCAGTGATTGCGCAACCAATGCCAGTACCTGATCGTTGTCAGCGAGCTGAAAGGTGCCGGAAATTCGACGCTCAGCCACTTCTTCGGCGCATCGCAATACCCCGGGACGGTAGCGCGACAACTCCGCAACAAAATCCCTCAGGCGCATATCGCGCACGCTGATTACCCCGTCACTCCAGCTCCAGAGATCAAGGCCGTTATCCCTGTACTCACGGGCGCCGCTTGATGTGAACAGCACCTGATTTTTGGCCTGGACACTGCTGCCAGCCTCCAGAGGTTGACTGGCTCCAGGAAATACCGCGACGGTACCTCCTTGAACCGAAAGCAGGGTGCCGTCGTCACGCTCCCACGCCAGGAAACGGGCGCTCTGAGCACGCATGACCCCATCGCGTGTTTGTACCCAAAAAGGACGCGCTTGCGCCGCGTGTTCATCGGCGCCGACATTCACGATGATTTCACCACGCCGCAGAATAATCAGCCGCCGCTGTGCGTCAAAAACGCTGTCGACGGCGCTGTCGCTATTGAGCTGGATGAGGCTGCCATCATCGAGCTGGACGCGTCGTTGCTCGCCGGTACTACTGCGCTGCTGCGCGAGCATCGCCGGCACGGGTGTGTAATCCCGACCGAGCCAGGCGGCTGCGCCGACAGTGGCCAATAGGCCGAGCAGTTTCAGGCTTTCCCGTCGTCGTATGCCATGGTGGGCGCCATTCAGGGTTTGTCGGGACAATTGCGCTGGCATGCCGGCAAACTCATCCCCAAGCGCTTTCACACGCTGCCATGCCAGTAAATGCTCTGGGCGCTGCTGCAGCCAGTGCTCAAAAGCGCGCTGTGTTTGCTCATCTGGTTGGTTGAAGCCAAGGCGCACTTGCCAGTGGATCGCCTGATCAACAACGGCCGGATCCAGCGCCTGCGATTCACGCCTCGACATAACGCAAGCGATAGCAATGTTGCAGGGCCGTGGCCAGGTCGCGCTCCACCGTCGCCCGGGAAACACCGAGCTTTTCGGCAATTTGCGGGCAGGTCAAACCGTCGAGTCGGGCAAATAAAAATGCCTGGCGAACTCTCGGTTTAAGCATGTCGAGCATGCGGTCTATTCGCTCGAGCGTATCGAGAATCTGCAGTCGACTTTCTTCCGAGGGCACTTCGTGTTGAGGCAGCAACGCGACGCTCTCCAAGTAGGCGCGTTCGAGTTCGCGACGACGGTACTGATCAATCATCAGTCCGCGGGCGATGCTGCTCAGATAAGCCCGGGGCTCACGCAGCGGGCTCGACTGACGAGACTTGAGCAGACGTACGAACGTGTCTTGGGCCAAATCTGCTGCGTTATCGCGACAGCCAATGCGTCGGCTCAGCCAGCCGTGTAACCACGAGTGATGGGTGCGATAGAGCAGCCCTAGATCTGCAATAGCTAATGGATCGTCGCTGCGCATCGGCATCCCGGAGAGCACGTGATTGATAATGACTCGCATTCTATCCGTGCGATAGGTCTCAGGCAAATATGATGTTGATCGTCGCTTCTGGCCGAACAAACTCGCCACCGGAGCCTCCCCAGTGCTACCGCAAACACTTCGGAATCGGCGTGATTGAATGGCGGATGCTGTCAATGCTGGCTTTTGAATCCGGCATCACCGCCAATTGTCGTTGCGGTGCGATTCTTTGCCCGCCGTGGTTGCTTCTATTGGTTGATCATTGCTGATGAGCCAAGCACTTGAAGTTGTGCGGATTCAGAAGCGGTAGTGGTGATGGTAAACAACATTTTTCGTGTCGCGCCTGGAACAGACCAAGAGTCGCCAGGATTACCTGGCAGAAACAGCGCAGCCTTTGGAACGACCCGCTGTGCCCGTAAGTCTACCTGTCTCTGCTTATTGGTAAGGTACAGCGCAATGGATAAGACAATCACCGTCGATCAACTGGCTACCACCGACCTGAGATCAATCAACGAGATATGGCTCGGCGAGACTCATACCCAGCTATGCCTATGGCGTGGTGAACAAGTCTTCACTCACGAGATGATGAGCGAGGGCACCCACGATCAGAATGTTCGACGCCTGTGCGTGCAATTAGTCGACCCTGACGATCAAGCCGCCGTTGTAAGCGTTGAGTTGATCGTGCGCGAACAGCTAAAAAGGATGGGCAAGGAGGGCGAGTTTTATCCGGCTGAGGCGGCGGATACTCATCAATAAGAAAGAGAGCATCGACCATTACAGGGAATCAATTCGGGTCTTATTGACGCTTGGAAACAGATATTAATATCGGCTGTCCGGTTCAGAGACCTCAAGCGCCACTCCTTGTAAGTGCGGGCCGTGATTTATCGTGTAACCTTCTGGGTATTACCCACATCGAGAATTTCTTATGTCAAAACTCGCCGAATTCCGTCAGCTCGAAAAACATCTCGCCGAACAACTCCAAGCGCTTGAGGCGCTCAAGGGTGATGCTGGTCTCAAGAAAGAAATTGAATTCGAAACCAAACTGCGTGATTTGCTCGCGAAATATGGCTACAGCCTCAAGGACGTGGTCAACCTTCTTGATCCGCAAGCAGGTCGTCGCGCTCCAGCCGCCGAGTCCAAAACCGGTAGTCGCAAGCCTCGTCAGTTGAAGGTCTACAAAAATCCGCACACCGGCGAAGTTGTTGAAACCAAAGGCGGCAACCACAAGACATTGAAAGACTGGAAAGCTGAACATGGTTCTGCGACTGTCGAGTCCTGGTTGGCCAAGTGATTTTGGTTTAAATACAAAAAGGGCCTGATAAGGCCCTTTTTAGTTATCGTTTTTTAGTCAACTCACTGACGGGAAGCCACCTCGTCCAGGTGCAGCAGCAGTGCCAGAGGATCCTCGTAAACTCGCAGTGCACCAGCGCGTTCAAGTTCTCCGCTGTCGTAACCACCTGAAAGCAGCCCTATACCGGTGGCCTTACAGCGTCGTGCGGCAAGCATGTCCCAGATGGCGTCGCCGATCACCAAACAATCTTCGATGGGTACATTGAGTTTGCTTGCGGCGGTGAGGAAAAGGTCTGGATCGGGCTTGCCATACTTCACGTCATCACGAGTGATGAAATTGACCTCCGCGATATCCAGTCCTAATGCCTTCATATTTATCGCCGCAGTGTCCATGCCACCGCTGGTCGCAATACACCACTTGAGCTGATCGCGGTTTAGAGTATCGAGAAGCTCTACAGCGCCAGGGAGAGCAGTTATCTGGCCTTGCAGATCCTTGTAGGCTTTATCATGTTTATCGCTCAGCCTTTTAGCCTGATCCGGTTTGATCTCCAAGCCGGTCTCACGGGCTAACATCTTGAGCATCAGCCCGCCGCTCATACCGATTTTTCTGTGAATTCGCCACATGGCCAACGGTATGTCTTCTGAATCCAGCGCAGTTTTCCACGCAAAGACATTCTGGTAAACGCTGTCAGTCAACGTGCCATCCAGATCAAATAGGAATGAGGTTTGCTGGCGCATACGTGACACCTCCATTAAGCAAATTTCAGGTAGTAGATGTCGCGTCCTGGAAATATTGGTCGCATCGAATACCCAGAGAGCTGACGTTAATCCTTGAGTCTTTCCAAGTCGGCTGGGCCGGGTTCCACACGTGGTTCGTCGCCAAGGAACTCATCGCCCCTCGAGATTCGAGGCGTTCAATTTTTCGAAAGCATAAGACCTGAGTCGTTCAGTCTTTCGCAAATCTCGAAATGCAGGAACTGCAACGCATGAATACCACTAAGCCCGGGGCGCACTGAGGTTGAGCCGATGAAGGAGGAGGGGATTGACGAACTGCCGGATAACGAAAATGAGCGTCCTTGATCGAGACACTGATCTCTTTGTTTGGCAAAAAAAAAGACCCGCGATGGGGCACGGGTCGGGAAACACTTAAGGAGCTGTCACACCGTACGCATGCCAATGTGAAATTATCGTGATGGGACACGACCTAAGGTATCAAACGCATCTCGCGTAGTTTGTCGAACACGTCGAAAAATGCCTGATCGCTTGCTTGGTACGCAGTGAAGCCCATTGCGCGGCTTTTGGACATATCCGTGACAACTTCGATTGGACGACCGAGATCTGCATCGGTGTGCCATGGGGACACCAGGCGATCAATATCAGGTTCCTTCAAACCGTGCTCCGCAACCATTTGCGTCCATGTGGCCTGGTCGTTATCCATCTGCTTCTCGAGCGGCGAAAGTGAAGCGGGATAATCGGCAGCAGGCAGGTCGAAGTAATCGGCAATGCGGCTCCACATCCATTTCCAGCGAAACACATCGCCATTAGTGACGTTGAATGCCTGATTGGCCGCAGCCGGCGTGGTGGCCGCCCACAGTTGTTGTTTCGCCAACTGCCGGGCGTCCGTCATATCGGTAAGGCTGTCCCACTGAACTTTTGATCCTGGAAAAACAAATGGGCGATTGGTCTGTTTGCAAATCGAGGCATAGACGGCGAGGGTAGTTGCCATGTTCATCGCATTGCCTACAGCAACCCCGGTGACGGTATGCGGGCGATGAACGCTCCACGTGAAGCCGTCGTTTTCAGCAGCGGCGAAGAGTTCGTCTTCTTGGGCATAGTAGAAATTCTCGACATCCAGACGGCCCTGATCTTCGCGAAACGGTGTCTGCGGAAGGCTGCCTTTGCCATAGGCTTCGAATGGACCGAGGTAGTGTTTCAGGCCAGTCACCAGTGCTACGTGCTTAACACTCTTGGCTGGACGAATGGCGGCGAGCACATTGCGAATCATGGCAGCATTGACACGAATGTTCTCGGCCTCCGTGGCTTGCCGTGACCATGTGGTAATGAACACATGAGTGGGTTTCAAATCTGCCAGCGCCTGTGCCAGCGAAGCAGGATCCTGAAGGTCTGCCGCGACAGGTATCACGCCTTGCACTTGCGACCGGTGCCTCGAGAGCGCGGCGACCTGCCACTGGTTGTCGATGAGTAACTGAGTGATGGCGCTGCCGACGATGCCGCTGGCGCCCACGACCAAAGCTGTCTGGGTCATACGTTTCTCCTGGATTTAGATCTGGGAGTCCACGTAAGCAACAGAGGTTCAACCTGAACCGGATCCGCATTAGCCTGGCGAGATGCGCTCAGCGACAAGAAGGTGATCGAGTGCGCCTCATTAGTTTTGACACTGGAGAGTCGCGAGGAGCCTGAGGCTATTCATGAACGCATCTGACACAACCATCATTTAACATAATATACATTACACGTAACAAGATGTTTCGGGATTAGCCCGGTTGCACAGTGGATTTCAATCTACAGAATTGCCCTGAAACCGGTCCACTGCGTTTCCTAGAATTCGACGCCTCTCAACCCTCATCACGCGTCAGCTTTTCAATCAGCGTTCGATGCTGTGGAAATTGTCTGGTGAGCTTCCGGCGATTACCCATTTCCATATCTGCAAAATCAAACCCCGGCGAAACAGCTTCACTGATCAATCCAAACCCGTTCTCGCCATCGAGCAACCGTGAAGCTTTCCAGATTCCGCCCGGTACGTGTAATTGCAAACTCTGTCCTGCCTGAATGTCGCTGCCCATCACCAATGTCTGCAACGAACCGTCCGCATGGATCAGGCTGTATTCGATCGCATCGCCCAGATGAAAGTAATGCAGGATGTCCGATTGATTGAAATGAAACTGGCCCACTGGTGACTGCAGATCCAGCAGATAGTAAATCGACGTCAGCAGGTATCGTGGGCCGTTGGCAGTTTCGAGTTGGTCGCGGTGGTCTGCCTGATAGGTTCTGCGGAAATAACCACCTTCGACGTGGGGCTCCAGATCCAATGCCTTGATCACGTCTTGCGATTTGACCAAAGACTTAATCATGGCCTCTTCTTCGTCGAAATGCAGCGAAATTGATGTTAACTCGACTAAACGTCTATTTAATTGAGTTATAAGTGTGCGCGGTTAAGGTATTGCCAATTTCCAAGGCAGCCCCCTGCCCTAACTTGTTTGGCAGCAATCTCGCCTAATAGGGCAAGAGCTTTTTTACTTGGGCAATGATCAAGTCGATGTCAAATGGCTTTGCCAACACCGCATCAAACAGATCCGATCTCTCCATACCGATGTGTGCTTGAGCACCGCTCATCAATATGATCGGCAATTGATTAGCGGAAGGAAGAGCTCGAACGGCTGTGGCGAATTCCAGCCCGTCCATCACCGGCATCATAAAGTCGGTAATGATCAAGGCAGGCCGTTCTCTATCGAGCACCTCAAGCCCTTTTCGCCCATTGCTGGCCGTTACCACCATGAACCCCTCATCCTCCAGCGCGAAGCTGAGAATGTCAGCGATCAAATACTCGTCGTCGACGACCAGAATGGTGGTCATGTTAATTCAACCCGCACAAAGGCTTAAGATGTTGAACCGGGCGATGACTCAGTGGGGACTGATGGTTCATATCTTGAAGCCTTTTTCAGGAAAACGTGTTGATCACGAATGACGACCTCGAAGCGCGAAGGGTCGTAAGAGCTGTCTCGTACCTTAAGAATGGAAAGTGTCCTGCTTAGTTCAGACTGATACTCGGAGAACCGCATGAGCATGAGGTTGTCGACGATACTGGACAGGTCAGAGTTCGGTGCGCTGACCTCGGAGCCAAATAGATCGCGCATTTCCCAAGAAGCAAATACCGTAACCCCTCTGGATCGCAGTTCGTTCATCAGAGCACTGAAGAAGTCATTAATCCGCGCCGGATTTGTCGAGACTCGCGTCATACCGCTCAAGCTATCAATGAACACGCGCTTGATGCCCTTCTCCTCAACGAGACTCAGGAGTCGTGCCCCCAGCCCATCCAACAGGCCTTCAGTTGTAGGCTGCCAGGCAATATTCAGCGCCCCGCTTTCTTCCATACCTTTGATATCGATACCCAGTGATTGGCCTTTGAGTCGCAATCGTTGTGGGCTTTCGTAGAAACCAAAATGCAGGCCTGGAGCTTCCACAGTCGACTCGGACAGAAATTTAAGACCGAGTGTTGTTTTACCAATCCCGGAGGGGCCTATTACCAAGGACACACTGGAACTGTGCAGGCCTCCGCCCAGTATGTCGTCCAGTGATTGAATGCCACTGGCGATACGCGTCATATCGGCGTTATCAGGAGAGGATGGGTGGCTGTAGAGACTTTCGAGTCGCGGGTAAACGATCAAGCCATTGTCGGTGATTTCACACTCGTGAAGACCGGTCATTGCTGAGCTGCCACGAGTTTTACGCAGTTGGATACGACGCACGGACCGAGTGCCAAACAGCTCCTCGCCCATCTCAATCACGCCATCGACCATGGTGTGCTCTGGGCTGCCGTCATCTAAGCGGGAGCTGGTCAGAAACAGCACTGTGCAACCAGCAAAAGCAGCGTGTCCCTGCAGCTCGGAGATGAATTTTTTTGTGTCGATGTGCGAATCAGCTTTTGAGCGTGCATTGAGAAGGCCGTCCACCACCATGACCGTGGCTTTCTGGCGGCTTATTTCGCGCCGGAGCAGCTTTACTACTTCATCCAAGCCTTCGTTTTCCAAAGTATCAAATGCACTGACAAACTGAATTTCGGCGCCGACCTTGGATGCGTCAAAAAAGCTCAAAGTAGAAAGGAACTGAAAGAGACGGTCATGTGATTCGGCCAGCAGCGTGGCGACCAGAACCCGGCCTCCATTGTTCGCATGATGGAATCCAAGCTGGTTGGCGAGGATCGTTTTCCCAGACCCTGGACGCCCTTGGATTATGTATGAAGCGCCTGCTACCAGCCCGCCCTTGAGCAGAGCGTCGAGCCCTTCTATTCCGCTTTGAAGGCGTTTTAGCTTTTCCACGATGCGACCCTGATCTGAAAACAGGCTGTTTAAGCCGAGTGGGTGGAATGCTAACGCCATTTTCGTTCTAGAGCCATTGGAGCCGTAAGGGATTGCTGAATACCCATGAGCGCAAAAACAGCCGGTCGTGCGGCATTGCCGAAGCTGTTTGGAACGAGCTGCTTATTTGGTTAGTCTTGCGGTCAATATCGCGACTTCAAGGGAGCGCCTCGGGTGATCAAACCGTTAATGCTGTTACGCCGAGGGTTCGCGTCCATGCGCTGGCGCACCAGGGTTACGTTGTGGATCGCGGCAACCATTGCCGGCTTGCTGGTGGTGGCTTTTGCAAGGCTGGCGGACATGGCCCTGGCGCAGTTTGCTCAACAGACCGCAGAGCGCGCCTGGCTTCCTCTTGTTTACACTCCACTGATCGGCATGCTCGTAGTCTGGCTGACAACGCGCTTTTTCGTGGGAGCCCAAGGCAGCGGGATTCCTCAGGTAATTGCAGCAACACGACTTGCGCGTCAAGGTAAGCCCATTGGAAGACTGGTTTCATTGCGCATTGCTTTCGCCAAGATAGGCCTCGGAACTCTGGCGCTGACCGGCGGCTTTTCTGCAGGGCGTGAAGGCCCTTCAGTTCAGGTTGCGGCATCCATCATGCATTTCTTTCACCGCTTTCTGCCCAATGCGCGAATTGTACGCAGCGAGGACCTTATTCTGGCGGGAGGTGCAGCGGGGATTGCGGCTGCATTCAATACGCCCTTGGCCGGCATCGCTTTCGCGGTAGAAGAATTGGGACGCAAGCTGGAGACCCGTACCAGTGGCGTTCTGCTAAGCACCATCATTCTCTCCGGGATGGTTGCCATTGCCTTGCAGGGAAACTACAACTATTTCGGCCATTTCGGTATTCAGGACATCAACCTCGACATCGTTCTCCCGGCGTTAGTCATTGGAATTGGATGTGGGCTGTTGGGTGGTTTGTTTAGCCGAATGTTGTTATGGCCGCAGCGGCATCCGCACCTCATCATCTGGCAATGGCGGCGACTGCACCCCGTGTGGTTTGCCGGCATCTGTGGATTGGTCGTCGCTCTATTGGGTTGGCTGAGTGGCGGAATGTCGTTTGGTAGTGGGTACGGCATTACCTCACAGGTCATCGCATCCGATGTAGTCGTGCCATGGCACGCGCCCATTACTCGCTTCCTGGCGACCGTAGTGACCTATTTCTCTGGTATTCCAGGCGGTATTTTCGCCCCCTCGCTTGCTGTAGGGGCCGCAGTCGGCGCCAATACCGCAGAGCTATTTCACTTGGCCGCGCAACCCACTATTGCACTCTGCATGGTTGGTTTTCTGGCTGCCGTTACTCAGTCACCAATCACCTCCGCAATCATTGTGATGGAGATGATTGATAGCCACAGTATGGTGATCAGTCTCATGGCTGTAGCTTTGATTGCCAAGGCCATCAGTTCAAGAATGGGCCCTGAGTTGTATCAGCAATTGGCGCGGGGCTTTCTCGAGAGTGCGGAACCTGCCACCACGCCAAAGAATTCAGCTCGATAGGCTTTATCTTGTGATTGCCTGGCGACTCATGCCTGAAACCAACCCCAACCCGCCGCCGCTACTACCCATCGACGTCAACGAAACCGTGCCCAACAGCCATCCGGGCAATTGAATGGGACTGACGGCTGTATGCAACGCCGGACCAACGCCGGATGTACTGCGCCCGTTATGGCTAGCTTGTCGTCACGGCTCAGGCGTCCCGAGCGCTCAACCATCTTGGGGCATCCGTTCAGTGAGCTTCACGCTCTGCTCTTTCGATATGCAGTCAGTCCGGGCACAATGCGCATCCTTTTTTTGGCTGGCCTTGCCGGAGGCCTCGAAATGATCAAGACACCGTACTACCTCATCGACAAACAGAAACTGCTGACCAACATGCAGAAGATTGCCTATGTGCGCGAACAATCCGGGGCCAAGGCCCTGCTGGCGCTCAAGTGCTTCGCAACCTGGTCGGTGTTCGACCTGATGCAGCAATACATGGACGGCACCACGTCGTCGTCGCTGTACGAACTCAAGCTCGGTCGCCAGAAGTTCGAAGGCGAAGCCCACGCCTACAGCGTGGCCTGGGCTGACGATGAGATCGAGGAGATGCTCGACAATTGCGACAAGATCATCTTCAACTCCATCAGCCAGCTGGAGCGTTTTGCCGAGCGTTCTGAAGGTAAAGTCCGAGGCCTGCGCGTCAACCCTCAAGTCAGCAGTTCCGATTATCTGCTCGCCGACCCTGCGCGTCCGTTCAGCCGTCTTGGCGAATGGGACCCGGTGAAAATCGAGGGCGTTATCAGTCAGATCTCCGGCTTCATGTTCCACAATAACTGTGAGAACGGCGACTTTGAGCTGTTCGACAAAATGCTCTGCACCATCGAAGAACGCTTCGGTGAATTGCTGCACAAGGTCAGCTGGGTCAGCCTGGGCGGCGGCATTCATTTCACGGGTGAGGGCTATGCGCTGGATGCATTCTGCGCGCGTCTCAAAGCGTTCTCGCAAAAGTACGGCGTGCAGGTCTATCTGGAGCCTGGCGAAGCGGCGATCACCAACAGCGCCTCGCTGGAAGTCACCGTGCTCGACACCCTCTACAACGGCAAGCACCTGGCGGTCGTGGACAGCTCCATCGAAGCCCACTTGCTTGACCTGTTGATCTATCGCCTCAACGCCAAGCTGGCGCCGAGCGAGGGTGAACATACCTACATGGTGTGCGGCAAATCGTGCCTGGCCGGAGACATCTTCGGCGAGTACCAGTTTGACCGTCCACTGGCCATCGGCGATCGCCTGTCATTCATCGATACCGCCGGCTACACCATGGTCAAGAAGAACTGGTTCAACGGCCTGAAAATGCCATCCATCGTTGTGAAACAACTCGACGGTACTGTCGAAGTGGTTCGCCAATTCGGTTACGAAGACTACCTGTCCAGCCTTTCTTGAAACGGACAGATAAAGGAGAGTAAAAAAAGTGAAAAAGAACGTTCTTATCATTGGTGCAGGAGGTGTCGCTAAGGTGGTGGCCCACAAGTGCGCGCAGCATAACGATGAACTCGGTCGTATCGCTATCGCGTCGCGCAACATCTCCAAATGCCAGGCCATCATCGACAGCGTCAAGGCCAAGGGTAGCCTCAAACAACCCGCCGACATCCAAGCCTTCTCGCTCAATGCTCTGGATGTCGAGGCGACCAAGGCATTGATCCGCGAAACCGGATCCCAGATCGTCATCAACGTCGGTTCCGCGTTCCTCAACATGTCGGTGTTGCGAGCCTGCATCGATACCGACGTCGCTTATCTCGACACGGCCATTCACGAAGAACCGGGCAAAGTCTGCGAAACCCCGCCTTGGTATGGCAACTATGAGTGGAAGCACCTCGCAGAGTGCCAAGAGAAAAACATCACCGCCATCCTCGGCGTGGGCTTCGACCCGGGCGTGGTGAACGCCTATGCAGCACTGGCGCAACAACAGTATTTCGACCGCATTGATTCGATCGACATTCTCGATGTCAATGCCGGTTCCCATGGCAAATATTTCGCCACCAATTTCGATCCGGAAATCAATTTCCGTGAATTCACCGGGCAGGTGTGGAGCTGGCAGAACAGCCAGTGGACAAGCAACACCATGTTCGAAGTCAAACGCACTGACGACCTGCCGGTCGTTGGGTCGCAGAACCTGTACCTGACCGGTCACGATGAAGTGCACTCGCTGTCGAAGAATCTGGACGTGCCTAACGTGCGTTTCTGGATGAGTTTCGGCGAGCACTACATCAACGTGTTCACGGTCCTCAGGAACCTCGGCCTGTTGTCCGAACAACCGGTCAAGACTGCTGAAGGCCTGGAAGTCGTGCCGCTGAAAGTAGTCAAGGCCGTGCTGCCTGATCCGAGCTCGCTGGCGCCCGGCTACACCGGCAAGACCTGCATCGGTGACCTGGTCAAGGGCACCAAGGATGGCCAGCCGCGCGAAGTGTTCATCTACAACGTGGCCGACCACGAGGAAGCCTTTGCCGAAACCGACAGCCAGGGCATTTCCTATACCGCTGGCGTACCGCCAGTTGCCGCTGCCCTGCTGGTCGCCCGCGGCGAGTGGGATGTGCAGCGTATGGCCAACGTCGAGGAACTGCCGGCTGAGCCGTTCCTCAAGGCGCTGGACGTGATGGGCCTGCCAACCCGCATCAAGGATGAAAACGGAGATCGTCCCTGGAACAGCGTAGCCTGAGGCTCGCAATAACCAGCGACGCGTCAACGCCCGCGACAAAAAACGCCGCTCATTGAGCGGCGTTTTTGTATGCACTGAAAATCAGGACACGGCTTCTGGACATTGTTGAGCCGGACTCACAAAGACACCGGTCGCTCGCTTCCAGACTGATCAGCGATATCTTGATATTCCACTGATTCACTCGTCACTCGGGTCATAACTGTTCACATTCGGCACCTGCTGATGCAGTCGCCCCAGCAAGTCAACCAGCGTGTCGACCTCGGCCGGGGTCAATCCGGTGAGCAGACGCGACTCTCGCTCCAGTGCAACTTTGAGCACACGGTCATGCAGTTCCTTGCCGCTGGCCGTCAATCGCACGGTGTATCGCCGCGCGTCCTTGGGATCCAGTTGACTGGTGATCCGCCCCGCTGCTTCCAGCGTTTGCAATGAACGACTGACCGCGCTTTTGTCGAGGCCGATGGCCTGACAGATTCGATTGGCGGTGATGTCGGATTCAACCGCCAGCATTGACAGCATCCGCCATTCAACCACGCCAATTCCGAAGTGTTTGCGATAACACTGGGAAGCCCCGGTGGCGAGTTTGTTCGCCAGGAACGTCACCAGGCCAGGTACATAACGCGACAGGTTCAGTTGTGTATCGGTAGCCATCGAGAAAACACCATAGATCGAAGATCTTGCAATTTTGTTGACACCGCAACCAATTTATCTGAGGATTCACTCAGCCATGCATTGCGGTCAATCCGCCGCATGATACGCCGTAGCACAACCTCAAAAAAATAATTACAGGTCTTGCTTATGAACACTCGCCAACCGTGCCCCTCCGTGGCGCCGATAATTTCCCACAGTCTCTGCTTCTTCTCGCCCGGCTGATTCGTCACTCGCTCACCCCCTTTTTTGCCGTACGTTTTCAGCAGCCACTTCAATGTGGAGGGAGAAGTCATGCTTCAAGTCAACGTCACCCGCAAAGTCGTCGAGGCCGAGGGTATTTGCAGTTTTGAGCTGTGCGCAGCAGACGGTCGCCCGTTACCGCCGTTCGACGCCGGTGCTCACATCGACATCCATATTGCCGGCGGCCTCACCCGGCAATACTCGCTGTGCAATGATTCCCGAGAGCGTCATCGCTACGTGATCAGTGTGTTGAAGGATCCCGCCTCCCGCGGCGGTTCCACCGCGATGCACGACAGCATCAGTCAGGGACAGACACTCAGCATCAGCGAACCACGCAACCTCTTTCCACTCGCGGACTCAGCCAACCGTCACCTGCTGTTTGGTGGCGGCATCGGCATTACGCCGATGCTGGCAATGGCTCATGAACTTCATCATCAAGGCGTGGATTTCGAGTTGCATTACAGCTTTCGATCCAGCGAGCGTGCCGCGTTTATCCAATACCTGCGACTAGCTCCCTTCGCCAACCACGTGCATTTGCATGACGACAGCGGATTGCCCGAACAGAAACTCGATGCGGCCGCCCTCCTCGTCTCGCCAGACAGCGCGACTCACCTTTACGTATGCGGCCCGGCCGGCTTCATGAATTTCATCCTCGACACCGCGCAGGCCGCTGGCTGGCCCGAAGATCGAGTGCACAGAGAGTTCTTCACCGCCGCACCTGTCGATGCAAGCGCTGATGCGCCCTTCGAAGTTCAACTGGCGAGCACAGGGCAGATTTTTTACATCCCTGCCGATCGCACCGTTTTCGAAGTGCTCGATGAGGCCGGGATTGCCATCGAATCATCGTGCGAGCAAGGGGTTTGCGGCACCTGTGTCACGGGCTTGCTCGAAGGCATTGGCGATCACCGTGACCAGTTCATGACGGCTGCAGAACACGCTGCCAACGACCGTTTCACGCCGTGCTGCTCACGTGCCAAATCGCCCCGCCTGGTATTGGACCTTTGACCTGAACCGAGCCTTGGCCGCTCGCCGGAGAACACCATGACAACTGCTGCCCAACCCCTTGCCCATGAAATTGCCCCGGCCACTGTGCCGAGCTTCCCGCTCGATCAATGGTATGTCGCGGCCCTGAGCCGGGAACTGAAAGACCAGCCCCTTGGCCGTACGTTACTGAATAAACCCGTGGTGCTTTTCCGCACGGCAGATAATCAGGTCGCCGCGCTGGAAGATCGCTGCTGCCATCGAGCACTGCCCCTGTCCGGCGGCACGGTGGAGGAACGCGGTTTGCGCTGCGGGTATCACGGTCTGCTATTCAATGAAGGCGGTAAATGCATCGAAATTCCGGGCCAGGACAAGATCCCGAGCAAAGCCAAAGTCCCTGCCTACCCTGTCCGGGAGCAGGATCAGATCATCTGGATCTGGTTCGGCAGCACCGAGCATCCAGAACCGGCATTCGCGCCACCGGTCTACGACGTGCACAGCAGCGGTAAATACCTGTTCGACGGTGATGTCTACCACTACGACGCGCCTTATCAACTCATCCACGACAATCTCATGGATCTCAGTCACCTGGGCTATGTCCATCTGCACACCATTGGCGGCAACGCCAGCATTCACATGAACGCGCAGATGAGCGTGGACGGGGATGACTCGATGGTTCGTGTGGTTCGTCATATGCCCGATTCCGTCCCGCCGCCGACCTACACCGCCGCCTACCCGTTCAAAGGCAACATCGACCGCTGGCAGGAGATCGAATTTCACTTCAATCACCTGCGCATCTGGACCGGCGCGATAGACGCGGGCACGGACGATCTGAACAACCCGGATCGAGGCGGTTTCCACATGCGTGGTTTTCACGGCGTGACGCCGGAAACAGACACCTCAAGCCACTATTTCTGGACCATGGCCACCAACCCTGAGCATGATCCCGAAGCCGTCACAGCCAAAGTTCTACACCAGACGCGATTGACGTTCGACGAAGACAAAGTGGTGATCGAAGCGCAGTACCAGAACATGTGCCGGTTCGGTACGCGCCCGATGATTGATATTCACGTCGACGTCGGTGCCAATCGTGCCCGCAGAATCATCGAGCGACTGCGCAACCCAACGAGTTGATGGCCGCAAAGAAGTGGCGGCGGTAAACGCCGTCCACTGTGCTTGAAGCCTCTGCCGTATTAGCGCGGGGGAAACGCTACACCGACCCGCTCGGCGTACTTGAGCCATGCGGCTCTGAGCCGTTCGACCGTCTGCGGTTGAGCAGCCGCCAAGTCATGGGTTTCACCCCGATCCTGTGCAACATCAAACAGCTGCCATTGCGGCGGCTGCGTGTTATCGCCGAAACCTGCTGGCGGGCGCATGCCCAATAACTTGAGGTTGCCCTCACGATAATAAGCATTGCCGAACAACTCTCCGGCCAGACTTTCAGCGTCGTGAGGGCTGCCCTTGCCTTCGAGCATTGGCAGGATGGATCGGCCGGTAACCGGGTGTTTGTCCGCTTCGCTCGGCAAAGCGATGCCCGCCAAATCAAGGAAGGTCGGTGCCAGATCATCTACCCGTGCCACGCCCCTCTCTACGCCCTGACGACGCAGTGTCTTGGGCAGTTGAATGATCGCCGGCACACTGATTCCGCCTTCGGCCGTGGTGCCCTTGAACAGGTGAAAAGGCGCGGCACTGACTTCCGCCCATCGCAAACCATAGTCAATCTGCGAGCCTCGCTGGCCCAGGTTGGCCAGGCTGTTATCGGTGTTCGCGCCGGGTGGATAGAACTGCGCATGGTTTTCCGCCGCTGCGCCGTTGTCGGACATAAACACGATGACCGTGTTGTCGTACTGGCCGCTTTGGCGCAGGTAGTCGATAACCCGGCCAATGTTGTGGTCGAGGTTGTCGACCATTGCCGCGTAGATCTCCATCTTCCGCGCTTCGATTTTCTGCTGCTCAGCCGTGAGTTGCTGCCAACCGGGCAGCCTCGGGTTAACGGGCAACGGTTGCGCGGGTTGAAAACCCTTGTCGAGCAGGCCGAGCTTTTTCAGGCGTTCAATTCGCGATAGACGCGTGCTGTCGTAGCCTTGATCGAAGCGGCCGCGGTATTTGTCCAGGTATTCCTTGGGCGCTTGCAACGGCCAGTGCGGTGACGTGTAGGCGGCATAGGCAAAAAACGGTTTGCCTCCACGTTGGGTGTTTTGCAGATAGCCAATCAGCTTGTCGGTGTAAAAGTCCGTGGAGTAGAAACTCTCGGGAACCTCTACCGGCTGACCGTTTTCACGGTAATGCACTTGCTCCAATGGCGTCGGTGCAACGCTGGCGGGTTTGAAGTGCGTCGCCCCGCCTTCCAGCAAGGTGAACGACTGCTCAAAACCGCGCCGGTCAGGACCTTGATCGGCCTCCAGACCCAAGTGCCATTTGCCGACCATCAGCGTGTTGTACCCGCCCGCTTGGAGCAGTTCGGCAACCGAGTAAGCGCGCCCGTTCAGGAACCCTTCATACCCCGGTTTACCCCGTTGAAACGGTTGCAAGGCTTCGGCCATGGTGCCCAGCCCGACCAAGTGATTATCAGTGCCGGACAACAACATGGATCGGGTGATGGAACAGGTCGGCGCCGCATACATGCTGGTGAATTGCACGCCCTGTTGGGCCAGTTCATCCAGGCTCGGGGTGTGGATTTCGCCGCCATAGCTGCCCAGATCCGAGTACCCGAGATCGTCCGCCACGATCAGTAGAATATTCGGTTGGCTGGCCGCCAGGGCCACGCCGCTGGCCATAGTCAGGGCGCAAAAAAATGCCGTCAGCGGTAATCGCGATAGAGCCATCGGTTTTCTCTTATTGTCGTTAAAAGGAATGCCTCGGACAGCCCGATCACTCTTCGAAAATAGCCACCGCACGCACGAAACCTGCAGACGCATGCCGGATCTTGTAGGGAAAGCACGACACCGTGAAGCCGCTCGCAGGCAGGGACTCGAGGTTGGCGAGTTTTTCCATTTGTCCGTAGCCGATATCGCGCCCGGCCTTATGCCCTTCCCAGATGATCGAAGCATCGCCGCTGGCAGCAAAACGCTCACGGGTGTATTTGAACGGTACGTCCCAGCTCCAGGCATCAGTGCCGACCACGCGCACGCCGCGTTCCAGCAGGTACATCGTCGCTTCGCGCCCCATGCCGATGCCGGCATCGAGGTAACCCGGCTGGCCAAACAACGCCCCGGCGCGTGTGTTGACCAGCACAATATCCAGCGGCTGCAACGCGTACTCGATACGCGCCAGTTCCGCTTCGACCTCTTCTGCCGTGACCACGTGCCCGTCGGGCAAATGGCGAAAATCCAGTTTGACCCCCGGCTGCAAGCACCAGTCCAGCGGCAACTCATCGATGCCAAATGCCGGTTCGCCGCCATCGGTGGTCGAGGCGTAATGCCACGGTGCATCCATGTGAGTGCCGCTGTGGGTGGTGATCTGCAAGCGCTCGGCAGCCCACGATTCATTGCCGGGCATCTGCTCAAGCTGCAAACCCGGAAACATCGCGGCCATCTCGGGCCAGCCTTGCTGGTGATCCATGTAATCGATCTTCGGCAACAGCGGCGGCGGGTCTGTGTACGGGTTGTTATCGAGGGTCACCGAAAGGTCGACCAGACGACGTTTACGCTGGATGGGCTGTGACATGAGGCGTGTCTCCGTTCAACGGCAGATGCCGATAAGGGGCTGGGTTGAGGGCGTTGCGAATAAGCGTGGCGACGTTGCCGTCATGGCAGAAACCGGCAGCGCGGGCCTGCGGGGTTTTCAAGGGCGGCATGCGCCCGAACAAGTTTTCGAGGTCTGCGTCAGCGGCGAAACGGATCAGCGCACGGCGTTGCTCGCCGTAAGTTGCCGCCAGTGCATCGATGACCTGGGCGATGGACAACTGCAGCACCGGCAGTTGCCAGACCCGCTGTTGCGCGGCGGCGTCATCCAGTTCGGCGGCGTGAATCAGGTTGCTCACGCAACAGCGTGCCGACATCCACCACGCCGTCGCTTGCGGCGACACCGGGCAGCAGTAGTCGGCGCCCTCGGCAAAGGCACGCATCAAGTCGCTCATGAAAGCCGTGCGCAAGCCGTTGGGTTCGCGCGGTCGCGCGACAATGCCCGGCAGGCGCACCGCGCGGCTGTCGACCTCACCGCGCCGACCCAGATCAATCAGCGCGCGTTCGACCATCAACTTGTGTGTGCCGTACGACAGTTGCGGGTGCAGTTCAGCCTGCTCGTTCATCTTCGCCGGCAGATCCGCGCCGTACACCGCGACGCTGCTGGCATATACCAACACCGGTGGTCGCGCCTTGTTACGCAGTTGATCGAGCAGTTCGAGGCTCGCTAGCAGGTTGACCTGATAACCCAATTCGTAATGCGCCTCCGCTGCTCCGCCGGGGATGCTGACCAAGTGAAACACCACATCGATGCCATCGGCCAAGACCCGGCGCATCAACGCCGCATCCGTCACGCTGCCGCTATGCCGACGCAAGCGCGGCTCGTCTGGCAGGCCTTGGACGTCAGTATCCAGCACCAGCAACGAACGAATGACTTGCCCGCGCAAACTGCCGCGTGCGAGCAGACAACGCAGCAGTTCGCGACCGACAAAGCCATTGGCTCCGGTAATCAGTACACGCATGAGCGTTCCTCAGCCGTGGGCCTTGACGACGCGCTGGTCGATGGCACCAAACAGCGACCGACCATCGCTGCCGGTGACGTCCATGCGCACGCGATCACCGAAACGCATGAAGCCTGTCACTGGCGCGCCCTGCTCGATCATCTCGATGGCCCGGCGTTCGGCGATGCACGCCGAGCCGACGTTGCGCTCGGCGTTCGACACCGTGCCGGAACCGATCAGCGTGCCGGCGCGCAGGCGACGGGTCAGCGCCGCGTGGGCGATCAGCTCACCAAAATGAAAGTTCATCTGCGCGCCGTGCGGCTGGCCAAACCACTCGCCATTCCACTGCACTTGCAGGGGCAAATTCACACGCCCATCAAGCCAGGCTTCGCCGAGTTCGTCCGGGGTAATCGCCAGCGGGGCGAAACTGGAGGACGGTTTGGCTTGCAGAAAACCGAACCCGGTGCGCATTTCACGCGGTGCCAGCGCACGCAGGCTGACATCGTTGATCTGCAGGATCAGTTTGATGTGCTGCAACGCGTTTTCCGCCGAGCACCCCATCGGCACATCATCGACCAGCACGACATATTCGCCTTCGAAATCGATGCCCTGGCTTTCGCTCGGCAGTTCGATGTCATCGTGTGCGCCGATGAAGTCATCACCGGCGCCTTGGTACATCAACGGCGTGCGGTCGGCGCCTTCAATCGGGTCGAGGTTGAACGCCTTCTGCATCAGCGCGCCGTGACTGAGAAACGCCGAACCGTCACACCATTGATAAGCACGCGGCAACGGTGCCATCGCCTGCGCAGGGTCGAAGGCAAAGGCCTCGCGGCAATCGTGTTTTTCAAGTTCACGCGCCAGGGCCTGCAAACGCGGCTCGGATTCAGCCCAGTTTTCGATGGCTTGCTGCAAGGTCGGCGCCACCGAAAGGGCATCGATAGCCCGGGACATGTCGCGCGAAACCACCACCAATTGGCCGTCACGGCTAGCGTTTTTCAAGGTTGCGAGCTTCATGCCGTTTCTCCCGGGCAGTCTTGCAGTTCAGCGGCGAAACGCCCGTCCAGCAGGATAAACACCATGCGCGCCATGGCCTCGGTACGGTTGCTCCACGCGTGATGGGTGCCACGCTGAACCACCACGTCGCCGCGTTTGAGGTGGACTTCCGTATCATCGAGCACCAGCCAGACTTCGCCTTCGGTGACGACGCCGTAATCGAGGGTTTCGGTGCGGTGCATCAGTTTGTGCCGCGCGTTGGCGTGGCCGGTGCCGGCATGCGCCTGGCCAATCTCGGCGAATGCAGCCGCAGCAGCGGCAGCGCTGACCTGGTTCTGCACGCTGTCTGGCGGAATGTCGACGACACGAATCACACTGCCCAGCGGGCCGGGGCTCAGTTGTAAGGGTTTGCCGGTTGGATCATCGGCATTGTCGAGCAGTGCCGGACTGCCGCTGCTGTTCCATATTTCATGAAATACCGTGCCTGGCACCGCTTGCAGTGCGAAGACGTTAGCGGTTGCGCCGAGACTGGCGACGACCGCGCGGCCGTCGGCATCATGCCCGGTGACCACGCGTTTGAAAGGGGGAAGCGCTTGCATGGAAAATCCTCGTTCAATGGCCGTTGCCGATGGAGTCGTGACCGCTAACATGGGGGCGGGTCAACAGACCACCGAGCCTCGGCACGGACAGACAAAACAGTGCCACGACCAGTTGCAGCCAACCGATCACGGCCAACGCTTGCGGCAACGCCGTGGAAGCCCCGGCGGTGATGGCGAGTACCACCAGCGGACTGATGAATTCGCCGGCGAAAATCGCGGCGGTGAAGCACCCCGCCGCTCGCCCACGCTGAGCAAAACCGACTTGCGCCATGATCCAGGTGATCAACGTCGGCAACATCAGGCCGATGCCCAGACCGTTGACCAGGACCGCGACCACCACTTGCGCGTGGCTGCCGGCAGCGGCCATCAACAGGCCGCCGATACCCGCGAGGCCATAGGCAATCAGCAGCACATGCTGGCTGCGCAGACCGCTCAACAAGCGAAAACTCAAGGCCCCGACAAGCACACCGAGTTGATTGGCGCCCATGGTCATGCCGATCTGCTGCGGCGCATCCACGTGCAACAAGTTGAGCAAGTAGCCGGCCTGCACCGGCACGATGAACAGGCTCAGGCCCGCGAGCAGCGATAATCCATACAGGGGCGTCAGTGCGCGCCACGGAAAAACGCGCGGGGCTGGCATCGGAACCGTTGTCGCCGGTTGCACGCGGGGTTGCGGCTCCCAGAGTTTCCACGCCATCAGCGGCAGGAAAATCAGCCCGACCGCGTACAGCGCAAACGGTGTGCGCCAGTCGTCCTGGCCGAGAAAACCACCCAGCGCGATAAACACCGCAGCCGACAGTGAGGTCGCGACCATCTGCAAGGCGAACAAGCGCTCGCGTCGGGCGCCACTGTAGTAGTCGCCCATCAGCGTAGTGCAGCAGGTCATGATCCCCGCCTCCGCCAGACCGATACCGGCGCGGCTGGCGACGATGGCCGGCAGCGAATCCAGCCACAGCGGCAACACACCGCAGAGCGTGTAGAGGGCCATGCTCGCCAACAACAGCGGTTTGCGCCCGAGCCGATCGGCGATAACCCCGGCAAACGGCGCCAGTAGTGCAATCATCAATGCCGGCAGGGTCAGCACGATCGGCACCAGCACAGCGCTGCCTGCGACCTCGGCAAAATGTGCCTGCATGCGCGGCAATACCGGTGCGAGCAATACTGCGCCGAGCACAGGCAGACAGCTGCCGAGCAGCAACAGCAATGATTGCGTCAAACCGGCGTGGCGGGCGCTGCTTTCAACTGAAGACTCAACGGCCATGACAGGTCTCCCGGTGACGGGATTGAACAACATCTACCGCCACGGCTCGCGACGGCACGGCCACATCGACTGCCTCCGCCGGCATTTCTGCGTCGGTGTTCGTGCGCCGTGCAGGCAGCAGGAAGTACGCTAGCGCTGGCAACAACACCAGTGCGCCCACCATGTTCCAGACGAACATGAACGCCAGCAGCACGCCCATGTCAGCCTGGAATTTGATCGGCGAGAAGATCCACGTGGCCACGCCAATGGCGAGCGTGATGCCGGTGAGCATCACCACTTTGCCGGTGGACACCAGCGCGCGGTAATAGGCTTCTGACAGGCTCGCGCCTTGGCGCAGATGACCGAGCAGGATGCTCATCACGTACAACGCATAGTCGACGCCAATGCCGACACCCAACGCGATAACCGGCAACGTCGCGACCTTCACGCCGATGTTCAGCCAGACCATCAACGCTTCACAGAGGATCGAGGTGACCATCAGCGGAATCACCGCGCACAGCGTGGCGCGCCACGAACGGAAGGTGATCAGGCACAGGACGATCACCGCCCCGTAGACCCAGAACAACATCTCGCGGTTGGCCTGTTTGACCACGATATTGGTCGCCGCTTCGATGCCGGCATTGCCCGCTGCCAGCAGAAACTGCACATCATCGTTGTTATTGGCAGCGGCGAATTGCTCGACGTGCTCGACCAGCCGCGTCAGCGTTTCAGCCTTGTGGTCGGTGAGGTAGGCGTACAGCGTGAGCAAGCTGCAATCTTCGTTGTACAAGCCGCGTGGCGCACTGGCGGTGATCATGTTGAGCATCGCCTGATTGTTCTGCAGCTCGTACCACTTGGCGCTGCCTTCGCTGAGGCCGACCAGCATGCGCCGGTTGAGCAAGGCCAGCGAGTTGGTCGAATCCACCCCCGGCAGCGCACGCAGTTGCCAGTCCAGCGCATCAACCTTGGCAAGGATGTCGTAACGCGCACATTGCCCGGCCGGGGTCTTGACCATCACCGCGAACAAATCACTGCTGGCGCCGTAATGCCGGGTCAGAAACGCATCGTCCTGGTTGTAGCGTGAGTCGGCCCGCAGCTCCGGCGCGCCGGCATCCAGATCACCGATCTTCAATTGCAGGCTGACCACAAAACCCAATGCCGCCAACGCCAGACTGATGGCGATGCACAGGCTGGCCCAGCGACGTTGGGTAAACAGATCGAGAAAGCGCCAGAAGCCATGACGCCGCGCGCCGGCCTGGTCGTTCTGCTCGCTTTTGAGGCTCAATTGCGCCGCACGTGGCGTTACGCCGACGTAGGACAGCAACACCGGCAGCAGAATCAGGTTGGTGAAAATCAGCACCGCCACACCGATGCTGGCGATCACGGCCAGATCCTGAATCACCTGAATCTTGATCAGCATCAGCACGGCAAAACCCACTGCATCGCACAGCAATGCCGTCAGCCCGGCCAGAAACAGCCGTCGAAAGGTGAAACGTGCGGCCACCACCCGGTGCATGCCGCGACCGATGTCCTGCATGATGCCGTTCATCTTCTGCGCACCGTGGCTCATGCCGATGGCGAACACCAGAAACGGCACCAGCACCGAATACGGATCCAGCTGATAGTCGAGCAACGGCAACAGGCCCAGTTGCCAGACCACCGCTACCAGCGAACAGAACACCACCAGCACCGTGCTGCGCAGGCAGCGTGTGTACCAGAACAGCACGGCGGTGGTGATCAGGATCGCCACGGCGAAAAACAACAGAATCTGCTTGAGCCCGGCAATCAAATCGCCGACCTTTTTCGCGAAACCGGTGATGTGAATGTCGATCCTGTCGTTCTGGTACTCGCTGCGCAACGCCTCCAATTGCTCGGACAGTACTGAGTAATTCAGCGCCTGGCCGTCAGCAGTCGTCGCCAGCAACGGCACATAAATGATGCTCGAGGTTTGATCGAACGCTACCAGTTGGCCGAGCTCGTTGGAGCGCTGCACGTTGCGGCGCAAGGCCTCGAGACTGGTCGGTGTGCCGGCATAATCGTCGGGAATCACCGGGCCGCCATCCAGGCCGTCTTCAGTCACTGCGACCCAGCGAGTTGCGGGCGTCCACAGCGATTTCATGTAGGCGCGATCAACGCCGGGCAGCAGGTACAGCTTGTCGCTCAGCGCCTGCAGGGTTTTCAGATAATCAGCGTCGTAGATATCGCCCTGGCGATTGGCGACAACGATGCGCAAGGAGTTGCCCAGACCGCTGAGTTGCTTTTGATGTTGCAGATAATTGGCGATGTAAGGTTGTTGCGTGGGAATCATCTTTTCGAAACTGGCGTTCAGCTCGACGCGGGTGGCCTGATAGCCCAAGCAAAGCGTGGTCACCAGGCACACCAGCAACACCCACAACCGGTGATTGAACAAAGTGCGTTCTACGACCGAGCCGGAGCGCGGGTCGAAACTCGCCAGGCTGGCCGTGGCGTTGTCGAATGGTTTCATAACCTCACTCCGAAGCTGTAGCGGTGGGTGACGCCAGACGCGTCACCCCGGTGAAACCGGCCAGCACCAGGCTGCCATCGGCGGCCTGCACGACGCTGGCTATCGGTTTGCCCAGCGGTTTGCCGAAAGGCTGCAGGGTTGGTGCGTCGCCCGAGGTGCGAAACAGTGCGCCCGCCTGATTGACCAACAACAGCTGGCCGTCAGCGGTGCGGATCGCTTCACTGAAGGACACGGGCATCGGTACGGGCGCGGGCACGAAGCTGTTGCCGTCGTCGGTAGAAATGAACGCGTTGCCTTTCAGCCCTGCCGCCAGCAGCGCGCCGTCATCGCGTACTTGCAGGGCGAAGAAGCTGCCGCTGTATGGGCTGTCGAGCGCGACGAAAGATTGTCCGCCGTCCTCGGAACGGGCCACATAGCCTTGCTCGCCAGCGATAAACCAACGCTCGCCTTGTTGCGCGATGGCATACAGGTGCGCGCCCGCCGGGTTATCGATATGGCCCATCAGCGACTGCCAGCTCACACCGCCGTCTTCGGTGGTAAAGGCGAGGCCGTAGGCGCCGACGATCAGGCCGTGCCGCGCATCGGTGAACTTGAGGCTCAGAAACGGTTTGTCCGCGCCTTCGCTGACCATCCGTTCAGCGGTCTGCACGCGCGCCGCCGCTGCGTCGGGGTCATTGGCTGTCGGCAATTGCTCGCGTGCGGCGTGCAACTCCAGTTGCGCAGCGCGGTTGCCGTCCAGCTGCAACGCCCAGTTTTCGCCGCCGTCGTGGGAGACCAGCACCGCACCGGCATGGCCGACCGCCCAACCCGTGTTCGCGTCGACAAATTGCACCGCCGTAAGGCTGACGGAGACCGGCACCTGCGCCTGCCGCCAATTGATACCGTTGTCATCGGAGAGCAAGACGATGCCGCGTTCGCCGACCGCCACCAATCGCGCGCCCGCCCGGGCCAGATCAAGCAGGACCGCTTGCCGGGCCTGCGGCGCGCGCATCGCCGGGGTGTTCAATACATCACCGACGGCAGCGGCCTGAGCCTGACTCACGGGTAATACGCAAGGCAGCGCCAGCAGCGCTAACAACCGCCCGAGCACCTGACAGATTCTGTTCATACCGACCTCGAAACCACTTGTGAAACCGGATCGCCACAGCGTGTGGCGATCCGGCCTGATTCAACGAACCCCGGCACCCGCCATCGCCGCTGGCGAGAATTCAGACGCCTTGTAGCGATCAACCACGCCATATTGCTCAGGCAGGCCGGTGTAGACGTTCTGAATAAACCAGGCGCCGGAGGTCAGGTCGTAGAACCCCGAAGACAGCTGCGCCTGCGCTGGCAGATCCGGCAGCACGGCGGGCAGCGACCACAGGGTTTTGGCGAGTTGGCCGTTAGCGTCCCAGCGGTCGCCGAGCATCGCTTGCCAAGTATCTTCATCGAGGTAATAGCGGCCCTTCGGCAATTGGTGACGCTTGCCCGGTGCGAGTTCGGCGTCCACCACCCACACGCGATGCAACTCCCAGCGCACGTAATCTGGATTCATGTGGTGAGCCAGAAACAGGTCTTCCGGTTTGCCGGCGGTCAGGACTTTGTTGGTGTTGTAAGGGATAAACATTTCCTGCTTGCCGACCAGCTTCCAGTCGAAGCGATCGATGCGCCCCTGGAACACGCTCAACTCATCGAACGACATCACCCCGGCGGTGGCCGGCGTCGGTGTGTCGCAGCAGGCATTCGGCAACTTGCGCACGCGGCGCTGGCCGGTCAGATAGACGTGAGCCTGGGATTTATCGCCGTTGATGTTGGTGCGGCCCATGATTTGCTCACCCGCGCGCAACGGCGGGCCGACATTAAGCAGGCGGAACAGCCAGTAATCACCGGCGAAGCTTTCCGGCGTGCCGTCCTGGTAGTAATACGGCATGTCCTGGATCGCCTGGCCGTCGGTGGTCATCACCTGCTTGCCGTCTGCGGTCATCAGGTAATGGCGAAAGTGCATGGCCAGCGACGTGCCGCGCCAGTTGAGGATGTGGTTCCACATGGCTTCGGCGCCGTTATGTGGAATCGGGAATGGAATACCGCCAAACGCACCTTCGGGTACCGGTCCAGCGCTGCTGTCGACCAGCTTGGCGCGGGTGGCATTTTTCAGAGTGTTGTCATACACCCATTGCGGTGCGGCCGCCGTGCGACGGGTCGGATAGACGTCGATGCGATAGGTGTCGGGAAAACGCTTGAACATCTCCTTAGTGCCATCGCTGAGCTTGCCGGCGTATTGCGCCAGGTTTTTTGAGGTGATGCT
Organism: Pseudomonas sp. PB106; assembly: GCF_009764645.1. Classification (GTDB taxonomy): domain Bacteria; phylum Pseudomonadota; class Gammaproteobacteria; order Pseudomonadales; family Pseudomonadaceae; genus Aquipseudomonas. The sequence goes on along the minus strand of NZ_RWIM01000005.1, from coordinate 67,124 downwards.
GAACAGCGGCTTGTCAGCCGCAAACGGATCGCCGCGCTTGCCGCCCGCTTTGTACGCTGGGTCAACCTTGGTGTAACCGCCCTGCCAGGCTGGAATGCTGCCGTCGGCATTGCCTGCGCGCTCGGCCCCCATTGGCGTGAGACTGGTCGACAGTTTGGCGGCCTCTTCTGCGGTGGCCGCAGTCGCAACCTGACTCAGGACGGTCAAGGTACCGAGCAAGGCAAAGCACAGGGCCTTCAGCCGTGGGAAGCTATTGTGGTGGTGAGAAGTCATGCGCAAGTCCTCTTAAAACGTGGTCTTGACGGAGAAGGCGAGATAATCCCGATCCTTCAGCGATTGCTTGTAATTGAACTGGCTGAGCCCGTTGAGGTTGGTGTCCTCGGCGCCGTAGTAATGCGTGTACGTCAGGCCGGCCGTGACGCGATCGAGGTAAGTGGCAGTAATGCCGATGTTGATGTCGCCACCGTTGTCCGGGCCGAACGAGCTGACCACCGCTGATTTGCCCAGCGGGAAGTAACTGACGCCGACGGGAATGCTGATATCGATGCCGGAGAAAAACTGACGGTAGGTCGGCGTGTAGACGACTTTGAAACCCAGGCCATCATCGGTGGCGTTCGGGTCCAGCGCGGCGCGATTTTTGGTGACGCTGAGCAAGCGGTTCCACGCCACTTCGCCGACCAGTCCGGACTCTCGGGCGAGGAAGTTCGGGCCAAACGACGCCAACACGTTCAGGTTGACGTGAGCGGTACGACCGACCGCGTAGAGCGCGTCATCATCGTTGTCGGCAACGACGCCGGGCAGCACGGTCTGACCGTTCGAGACGAGCGGCATGTTCCAGCGCATCGACGCTTCACCGGCGAAGCTGTACTCGTCCACGGTGGTGGAAAAACTCGCACCCAGCGCGCGAATATCTTCGGGGTAAACCCAGTAGTACTCGCCGATCTGTCCAGTGCTGAAGTTCGGCGCTGCCGTCGACGGTTTCAGGTACAGCTTCGGCGTCTTGTCGTGGTACTGGATGGCGTAGAGGCCGTACTCGACGGTCTCAGCGCTGTATTTCAGTTGCAGACCGCCCTGCCCCGAACTGCGCGCTTCCTTATCGTTACCGTGGAAAAACGCGGCGGGACTGGCCGGGTTGCCGCCGAGGAATGCCGGAAACGGCGCACCGACGATCAGACGCTCATTGCCTTCGCCAATGGTGTCGCTGGTGGAGAAATAGCTGCCGGCGGCGGGTAGTCGGGTTTCTTCCCACTCGAGTTGGTAGTACGCCCCGAGCGATACGTCGTCAGTCAGTTGAAAGGTGCCCGACAGTTGATTGACCGGGCGGGTGATTTCCTTGAACTGCGTGTTAGGCACCGACTGCGCCTTGACCACGTCAACCGGGGCCATGCCACCGGCAATGCCGTTGGCGCCGAAGAACAGGCTCTCGCCCCAGATCAGGCCATGACGGCCGGCGCGCACCGACGTTGCGCGGTCGGCCAATTCACCGTTCCAGTAGACGAACGCGTCGAGAATTTCGCCGTCACCCCCGTGCAAATGGCGGGTGTCATCGGTGAACTCGTCGTAACCCACGGAGCGCGCGTTGGCGCGGGACGGATCGTTATTGTCGTTGTTGCCCTGGTACTCGCTGTCGTACCACGCTGCACCGCTCAAACGTGCGCCGAAGTCCTGAAACGACAGATCCAGTTCCGAGAGAATGTCGGTGCGATTGGAGATCAGGCCTTTTTTGAACGCACGATCACCATCGTCCTGATTGAGCGCGACCTGACCCTCGGTCAATTTGCTGCTCGGATTCTGCGTGCGCCAGGCAGCGCTGTACTTGATCGTGTTGTCCCAGCGCAGCTTGAAATCCGGGTTGCCAGTATCGATGTCGAAAGCGTAAGCGGCCTGGCTGCATAGCACCAGCAGCGCAGCGACGCTCAAACCAAAGGGTGCAGACGAGCAGACCGGGCGACGCGCGAGCGCCGCAGTCGTAGAACTAACCATCGCGTTAACCTCTTGTTTTTATAGTGGTAACTGCTGTGGATGAGTCGCAGGTGTGGCTTAGATTGGCTCGGCAGTGCGCGCGAGCATTTGCTTGACCAGGCCGATGCGATCGAAGGCGCGGTCGTGCTGCATCTCCTTGTCGCCGGCCAGCACCGAGCTTTCGCTGATGTATTTGCAACGTTCGAAGCGCCGCGCCATGAAGCGCTGCAACTGCTGCTCGACGCTGGTGGTCGCGGACTGCTCGTGAGTCAGTTCTTCGCTGAGCACAATCGCGTCTTCGATGGCCATACCCGCGCCTTGACCGAGGTGCGGCGTGGTGGCATGGGCCGCATCGCCGATCAGCAGGACGCGTCCGCGATGCCACGGTTCATCGACGAACACCACTTCCATCGGCTTGTAGACGACCTGGCTGTTGTCGGTGATTTGCTCGCGCAGTTCGCCGATCAGCCCGGTAAATCCTTGCAACCGCTGGCGCATCTGAGCGGCCAGATCGGCAGGATCCATCCACGGATTGGAGGGCTCGTGGGACGTCAGAAACAGGTACATCAAGTCGCCGGCCAACGGCACCAGCCCGGCATTGCCGTCAGCACTTTGATAGTTGGCCAGATGATCGATCTGTGGCGCGCGGGGAAAGTTGTAGCGCCACACCGACTGGCCGGTGAAACGCGGGGTGTAGGCATCGCCAAAGACCAGGCTGCGCACTTTCGAGAACAGACCATCGGCGCCGACCACCAGGTCGTAGCGGCCGCGACTGCCGTCGGTGAACAACACGTCGACCTCTGTGCCGTTGTCGTCCAGCGCTTCCACACTCAGGCCCAAACGCACGTTGGCACCGAGTTGCAGGGCGGTTTCGCTGAGGACTTTGTGCAGCGCCAAGCGGGAAATACCGACGTTGGCGGGGTATTGCGGGCCGGCCAGTCGTTGACCCGGAATACGCGCCAGTTGCTGTCCGCCCGGGCCGTAGATGGCGACGTCCTCGAAGGCATAAGCGGCGTCCAGATAACCGTCGAGAACGCCGAGCTTGGCCATTTCACGAACGACGTTGCTCTGCTGAATAATCCCGACGCCATAGACTGTCCATTCGGACTTGAGCTCGATCAGGTCGACCTCGATACCTTTACGCCGCAAGGCGATGGCTGCACACAAGCCGCCGATACCACCGCCCACGATCAGAACGTTGTTCACTGCACTCATGGTGTTCTCTCTTTTTATTCTTGTGATCGATGCTGCGTCGGGCACGGCATCGTTGGATGAAGCTTCCCGGCAAAGCAGGGATTTGACTAATCGCGAGTAGGGATGCGATGTATCGCCGTACGCGATACCTCGATTTATCCCGGCAACGGCATCCCTTCAGGCATTTGCACCAGCAGCCAGCCATCCTTCTCGCTGAACGGCAGCGCCTCCAGTCTCTGGCCCAGGCACGGGCCGTAGATGCACTCGCCGGTCGCCGGCAGAAATTGCGCACCGTGGGCGTAACAGACGATCAACTGGCCATCGGCGGACAGGAACTTGTCCTTGCGATACTCCAGGCGCACGTCCAGATGCGGACAACGGTTGCGATAGACCCGCACCTGATGGTCATGACGCAGGGCAAACACGCTGTCGCGTCCCTGCGCCAACGGATCGAATCCGCGCGCCCGGCCCTCCTCCAGTTCGTCCAGCCGACACAATGGCTGCGCGATACCGCTCATGATCAGCGCGGCCTCAACCGAGTTTTGGCGGCGGGCCACCTGGGGCCCATTTTTCTTTGGCGCTGAACAGGAACAGCTGCGAGTTATCCGCCGACAGCGGCGCGCGACGGGCCTCCCAGGCGTCATCGTGCTTGTCCATGTCGGCGTCGTATTCGATGTGGCAGCCCAGCGGACTGTTGAAGTACCAGAACCAGTTGGAGCCGAACAGGTGACGGCCCGGGCCCCAGAAACTGGTCCAGCCCTTTTGCTCGAAACGCGTCCCGGCCAGCAGCACTTCGGTGCCACTGCCCATGTGGAAGGTGAAGTGTTCGCAGCCCTTCATGTGCGGCGGGGTCTGGATCATGAACAGGCAATGGTGATCATCGGAGCCTGCCGGACGCATGAACGGCCCGGCACCAATGAAGGTGTCGGTGGTGCGAAAACCCAGACGCTCGGCGTAAAAAGCTTCAGCCTTTGCCGCGTCGGGGACGAAATACACTACGTGCGACAAAGTGCGCGGAACAGCGCCCATATCGAGGGTAATGCCCGGCTGGTTAAGTGGCCGCTGTGGCGCATGGCCGGCGGCGTTGGTCAGATCCTCCGGTGCGCTGTAAGGCTTGCGCACGCTGACCTGAAACGCGATGGCGAAACCCATGTCGTCAACGCTGTGCAGCACGCCGTGTTGATCGCGACGGATGGGGCGATCACGCGCCAGCTCATCTTCAATGGCGTCCAGATCGCTGAGCGCAGCGACCCCGTAGACCGTCTCGCGAATCGACGGCGCCGGGCCGATCGCCACCGGCAAATCAGGATCGTCGGCTCGACGGATAATCACGGCGGTGCCGTCCAGCGCTTCGAAACGCCCGCCGTTGCTGTCAACGCCGACCGGCGCAAGGCCGTAGTCGCGCAGGCAATCGGTGCAGGCTTGAATGTCATCGACGCCAAAAATCAGGGCATCAAGGCCAATGATGTTCATGGCTTACCACTCCATTGAAATTATGATCCGGTGACTGTCGCCATGGACGCCTTGCAGCGCGCCGGGCCTGACTGGAAACCGGTGGTGGTGTCGGCTGCATGGCCGACTGAGGCGAAGATTGGCGCAAGGGCTGACAGCTGACTAATCGCGAGTCGGGATGCGACCTATCGGCAAACGCGATACCTGCGACGAAGGTTGACGCGCCGATGGATTCGATCGAATGTATTGCGAAAATAAATACAAAAACGGACCTGCCCATGCGTTTCAACCATCTGGATCTCAACCTGCTGGTCGCGCTCGATGTGTTGCTCGAAGAGCAGAACATCACCCGCGCTGCCGAACGCCTGCACATGACCCAATCCGCCACCAGCGGCGTGCTCGCGCGTTTGCGTACCTACTTTGAGGATGAGCTGCTGGTCCAGGTGGGCCGCAAGATGCAGCCCACGCCTTACGCCACGGAACTGGCCAAACCGGTGCGTGAAGTCCTGCTGACGATCCAGTCCTCAATCACCGCCAAACCGGTGTTCGACCCGGCCACCAGCAAGCGACATTTTCGCCTGGTGACCTCGGACTACCTGATCAGCGTGCTGTTCGCCCAGGTGATTCAGAACATTCATCAGGAAGCGCCCAACATCACTTTCGAAATGCTTGGCCCCAGCGACAATTCCGGCGAGTTGCTGGTGCGTGGCGAGGTCGACCTGATGATTGTTCCCGAGCGCTACATCATTGACGGCCACCCTTCGCGCCTGCTGTTCGAAGAAGAACACGTGTGCGTGGTGTGGCAAGGCAATACGCAAGTCGGCGATACCCTGACCCTTGAGCAGTACATGGAGATGGGCCATGTCTCGGTGGGCTTCGGCCGTACCCGGCACATGAGCATCGAAGAATGGTTCATGAATCAGTACGGCTTCAATCGGCGCATTGAAGTGATCACCAGCGACTTCAATACCTTGCCGCAATTGATCGTTGGCACGCAGCGCATCGCCACGATGCACCAGCGTCTGGCGAACCTCTACGCGCACTATCTGCCGCTGCGCATCCTGCCGCCGCCGGTGAAGATTCCGGTCATGCGCGAGTACATGTTGTGGCACCGCAGCGTTGACGGCGACCCGATGCATCGCTGGCTGCGCGAACGCATCAGCGAATCCATCCAGCATCTGCAACACGTGCCCATCGTATCTCGCGATACCTCGTATCCGCCGTCGCGATTGGCCAATTAGTCGGGTGATCCTTAACGTGCCTTGGGAACGCCAAGGCAACCATAAGGACAACAATAATCATGTTTCGCTATTTCCCGACCAACTACGTTTGGAATCTCTCTGTCGACCTGGCCATTGAAATGGGCGCCCGCATGGGTGAAATCGAAGAGATGTGTGCCCCGCTGCAAGAGGCTGCGAAACAGCCAGACGCGGCCGGCACCCGCGCCTTTCGCGAAACCTGGGCGAAAATGGCCGACAAGCTCTGCGGTCTGGCCGAGGAAGACGAAGGCAATGGCCGGATGCTCTCGGCTGGCGAAAAATACAACCGCGCCGCCACCTATTATTTGACCTGCGAGCGCCTGCAAGCCCATGGCGCTCCGGGGCGTACCGAGCTGTATCAGCGTTTTCTGCAGACCTTCAAGCGCGGCATCGAACTGTCGCGGGAAAACTGCGAACGGGTGGAAATTCCTTACGAGGGCAAACATCTTTCCGGCTTGTTGGTGCGCGCCGAAGGCGTCGAGGGTCCCGCGCCGATTCTGGTGCAGGTCAATGGTCTGGACTCGACCAAGGAAATGAAATACCGCGTGGGCCTGCCAGCGTGGCTGGCGAAACGCGGCATCTCCTCACTGATCATCGACCAGCCAGGCACCGGCGAAGCGCTGCGCCTGCATAGCCTGACCGCACGATTCGACAGTGAACACTGGGCCAGTCGCGTGGTGGACTGGCTGGAAACCCGAAGCGACGTTGATGCCAAACGTATCGGTCTGGAAGGTGTCTCGTTGGGCGGTTATTACTGTCCGCGCGCGGTTGCATTCGAACCACGCTTCGCCTGCGGCGTCGTGTGGGGCGCCAACCATGACTGGCGTGATGTGCAAAAGCGTCGACTGGAAAAGGAAGGCAGCTTCCCAGTGCCGCATTATTGGGCGCACGTCTGCTGGGTCTGGGGCGCCAAGGACGTCGAAGAGTTCATGACCATCGCCGAAAACGTCCACCTCGACGGCGTGCTCGACCGGATCAAAGTGCCCTTCCTCGTGACCCACGGCGAACAGGATTCCCAGATTCCGTTGAAGTGGGCGCATCGCACCTACGAACAACTGGTCAACAGTCCAAAGTGCGAACTGAAGATCTTCACCGAACGTGAAGGCGGCGTGCAGCATTCGAGCTTCGACAACAGCATCAATGCCGGGCATTACATTGCCGACTGGGTTGCTGAAACCTTGGGTGGTCGCACTGCCTGATCACTGAAAAACGCGCACAAAAAAACGCCGGACAATCTCACGATTGTCCGGCGTTTTCGTTTATGGATTCCGTCAGGCGCAGCTATTGACGCAATCAATGCTCGGCCATCGATGCAATCTGCTGGTGGCCCCCTCGCCTGCTCTTTAGCCTCATGCACAGAACAATCACACAGTGAAGACGCCATGACTGCCCTGCACCTGAAATGCCAGACCCTGTTTGACGGCACCGGACTGGAAACCCGCCAGCAACAGACATTGATCGTCGAAAACGGCCTGCTCAGTTACGTCGGGCCCACCGCGCTGGCACCCGCTCCCAAGCCAGGCGACACACAGGTGGATGCGGGGGATAATTTCGTCATGCCGGGGCTGGTGGACGTGCACACGCATCTGGCCTTCGGCAACGCGCAGAGTGAAGAAGACATTGACCTGTGGACCAGCGACGAATTTCGCGCCTTGCGCGGGATGTTCTTCGCCCAGCATGTGCTCGCGGCCGGTGTCACCAGCATGGTCTGCCCCGGCGACAGCGGTCAGCTCAGCATCGCCGTGCGCAATGCGGTGACCGCGGGTTTGTTCGAAGGGCCGAGGATCGCGGCCAGCAGTCGCGTCATCACCAATCGGCAGAGTCTGAATGACTGGTTCCCGAGTCGCGTCGGCGCCCCTGAATACTTCACCGCCCAATTAGTCACCAGCCGTAGCGACGCCCTCGCGGAGATCCGCAAGCAGGCCAAGGACGGCGTCGACTTGATCAAAATTGCCATGGACGGCACGCACCGCCGCCCCAACGGCGAAATCATTGCGGCCTTCACCGCCGACGAGACTTTCGAAATGGTCGAGGAAGCACACCGTCTGGGCTGCAAGGTCGCCACCCATGCTTACGGTCGCGAAGCCGTGATGTACGCGGCGCGCGCCGGCGTTGATCTGGTTTTCCATGCCTTTTACATGGACGATGCGTGCATCGAAGCACTGCTTGAGGCCGGCAGCATTCTGGCCCCGACCATGACCTTCCCGCAGAACACCGTGGATTTCTGCCAGCCCCATGATCCGGCGATCAGTACGGGTTATGCCGGTTATTGTGCTCGCACATTGGAGGTCGGTTCGGCGGTGCTCAAGCGAGCCAAGGCTGCGGGAGTACCGTTTGCCTGCGGCAGTGACAGCGGTTTTGCGGTTACGCCTTACGGCGAGTGGCACGCCCGTGAGCTGGAGCTGCTGGTGACCCGGCTTGGATTCACCCCGGCCGAAGCGTTATACGCCGCGACCGCTGTCGGCGCACGCTGCATGCCGCGCGGTGAAACCCTCGGCACGCTGCAGGTGGGCAAGCAGGCGGATTTCCTGCTGCTCGACGGTTCACCGCTGGACGACATTCGCATCCTTCAGGATCGTTCGCGCCTCAAAGCCGTTTATAAAGCCGGACAACCGGTGCGCCTTGAGCGCAGCCCCTACAACCCTAAGCAAGTGTCGGATTTCAATTCGCTGAAGTGGACCGACCTGTATACCCGTGACCGCGTTTCCCAACTGGGCAAGTGGGCCGTATGAGGACAGAAGCCATGCAACGACTCGACTTGCTGACCGCCACAACCATGGCAAGCGATGCCATCCGCATCGCTCGGAAAACCGGGATCAAACCGCTGGGCGTCGCCGTACTGGATGCCGCCGGCCATCCTTTGGCGGTTCTGCGCGACGAACACGCCACCTTCCTGCGCCCGCAAATCGCCATCGGTAAGGCACGCGGTTGCTTGGGCATGGGTTTTGGCGGACGTGAACTGGCACGACGCGCGCAGGCCATGCCGGCGTTTTTCGATGCGATCAACAGTTTGACCGGCGGTGAAGTGATTCCAGTGGCGGGCGGCGTGCTGATTCGTGATGCCGAGGGCGTGGTGCTGGGGGCCATCGGCATCAGTGGCGATACTTCGGACAACGACGAGCGCTGCGCATTGCTGGCCATCGCCAACGCCGGATTGCTCGCCGACAGCGGCGATCAGCCAGAGGGTTGATCGAGCAACGCGGCCTGTTCCACGAGCAGGCCGCGAAACCACTGCATGACCGGGTCGTGTGCTTGATAGGGATGCCATTGCAAGACTTGAACGGCCTCCGGAAACGCTACCGGCGCTGGGAGAATACGCAACGGATAACGCTGGGCAAAACGTTGCGCCTGGCGTTGAAACACCGTGGCGATGCGCGCGGTGCCAACGATGAACTCTGGCATCAGCACAAAGCTTTCAACGGTCACCGCCACTTGCCGCTCAATCCCGAGTTCATGCAGGTGCATGGCGTCCATCGCCAAGTTGTGCCCGTCGGCGAACTCGCGCACCACATGCGCTGCGGCGCGATAGTCGGCCATGCTCAGTTGCTCGCTAAACTCTGGCTGCTGGGCGCAGACGATACAACAGAGCTGGTCTGTCATGAGCGGCACATGGGGATAGGCCGGATTCAACCGTCGTTGCGGCACGATGACGCAATCACTGCGCCGATAATCGAGTGCTTCGCTGACGACATCACCGTCACGCGGCACGGGCATGTCACGCAGGCTCAAGCGAATATTCGGAGCGATACGCGCCAAAACACGGCTTACTGCGGGAAGCAGCACGTCGGCGACGTAATCGGAGGCGACCAGGGTAATGTGCCGATTGCAGTGTGCCGGATCGAAATCCAGCGGCGCGTCGACGATTTCCCGCGTCAGTTCAAGCGCCGCACGTACTTTTGGCAGCAACGCCTGGCCCAACGCGGTGGGTTCCAGGCGTCGCCCCACTGGCACCAGTAACGGGTCATTGAAATGTTCACGCAAACGGCCCAATGCCGAACTGGCGGCTGACTGTCCCAGGCATAGACGCTCGGCCGCCCGGCTGACACTGCACTCGCTCAGCAAAGCGTCCAGCGCAACCAACAGATTAAGGTCGAGGCGTCGATATCGCATGTCGGTTCCGTCGAAGGGGTGAGTCGAGGATTTGCCCGAATGCCGGGCATGATCGACAACAAATCATGACCTTAACCAGCGGCTCACCGATGCACCAATCGCGTGCTTCGCTGGCAGGTATCGTCAACAGCGATACCAAGCGCTATTGCCCGCCCCGCGCAAACTGGTTACGCCCCAACGCCTTGGCGTTGTACAGCGCCTGATCCGCCGCCTCGATCAATCCCTGCAAGCCCTCCAGTCGCGCGCCGGTTGCCGTGGCGATGCCGATGCTCACGCTCAGGCGCCCGAACGGGCTGGCGCTATGGGCGATATTCTCTTGCTTGAGGCGATCGAGGATAAGTTGCGCCACCACCGCGGCGCCGTCAGCGTCGGTATTTGGCATGATGACGCTCATTTCCTCGCCACCATAACGCGCCAGCAAGTCTGAAGGACGTCGCACACAATCCTGCAGCACGCGGCCAACGGTCTGCAGGCAGGCATCGCCGGCGACGTGACCGAACGAGTCGTTGAACAGTTTGAAGTAGTCGATATCGATCATCAGCAATGCCAGCGTGCTGCCGTCACGTTGTGCTCGCCGAGCTTCCATCGCGAGACTCTCGTCAAAGCAGCGTCGGTTGGCCAATCCTGTCAATGCGTCTTTCATGGCGAGCAACTCTAGTTGCCGGTTGGATGAGAGCAATTGCTGCTGCGTGCCGCGCAACTGATCCTCGGCCTCGGTACGCCGGCGGATATCCAGAATCAGAAACCAGCCAATCAAACCGGTCAGCCCGAGCAGCCCGGCCACCACCACTGCCGACAGCAACGCTTCCAGGCGCCAAGCGGCGAGGGCTTCGCGCTTGCCGAGGGCGACGGTGGTGATCAACGGCAGACGATCACTCTTGCGGAAGGCGTACAGCCGCTCAACGCCGTCCAGGCTGGAGGTGAACGACGCGGTGCCGACTGAGTGATCGACCAGATACTTCGCATAGATCGGCGACTTGGAAAAGTTGCGGCCCATGTCCTGCTCGCGAAAGGGATAGCGAACCAGCAACGTGCCATCGGTGTAGGACAAGCCGATGGCACCGTCCTGCCCGACGTCGAGCTTGCCAAACAGGCGCAGAAAGTTTTCCACCCCCAACGTCACCGCCACCACACCGGCAAACTCGCCGCTTGCATCATTGAAACGGCGGCTGACGGTAATTACCCATTCCTGATTGGAACGGCTCTGAATCGGTGGCCCGATGAAAGTCTCGCGGGAGGGATCATCGCGATGATGGATAAAATAGGCGCGATCGCTGCTGTTCGATCCGGCGGGAATCGGCCGGTTGGAAGACATCAGCCAGCGACCCTGAGTATCGTAGATGGTGATGCCACTGAGCTGCGGCATCAACGGTTCCTGGCGCTTGACCAGGGCACTCAGCCGCTGAATCTGCGCGGGGCCACTGCCTTCGGTTTCCAGACGCTCGACGAGGCCGAGCAACAGCAATGAACTCTGGCGGACGATGCCTTCGGAGTACGTCGCCAACGCCTGGGTCAGGTTCAAGCCATGGACGTTGACTTCCTCCAGTGCGCGCTCGCGAGACGCCAACACTTTCCACACCGTCAATGACGCGAGGGAACAACCGATCACCCACAACAAAAGCACAACCAGATGAGTATCACGCTTCACATTGCTACCTTTTGGAAAGTCCGGTTTTCCGCTCCAGCGACTCATGATCGACCCAACGGCTGCAGACGCCTGCGCTCGCCGCGCGCAAGGATACAAGCAGTGATGAAACGTTGCAGCAACAGATTGTGCAGGGCGATCACCTGGGTGAAGTCTCATGACACAGGCTCATTAACAGAAGCCACGAATGACTTGTACGATGTCCTACCACGCGGTATTACTACGTCTCCCAAAAACAATAAAACCACGGAGATCGCTACATGGACTCATCCCATTCCGCCAGGCCTGAAAGCCTCGACCGAGCGCAAGGCAATACCCGCCGCAGCTTCCTGAAAAAATCCCTCGCCATTTCCGCCACGCTTGCCACCGTCGGCAGCACTGCCCTCACCCGGATCGCCGAGGCCGCCGAGCCCTTGAGTCAGCGCTACCCTGATCCACTGATTCACATCCTCGATGACAGCTTCCTCGAGCTGCGGATTTTCAACGCCAGCGTTGAGAAACTCGCCACCGGTATGCGCTGGGCCGAAGGACCGGTGTGGGTCGGTGATGGCCGCTATTTGCTGGTCAGCGACATTCCCAATAATCGCATCATGCGCTGGGACGAAATCACCGACACCTTCAGCGTGTACCGCGAACATTCGAACTTCTCCAACGGCATGTGCCGGGATCGCCAAGGGCGTCTGATCGTCTGCGAAGGCTCCACCACCACCAGCGAAGGCCGGCGCATCACGCGCACTGAAGCCAATGGCACGATCACCGTGCTGGCCGACAGCTTCGACGGCAAACCCTTCAACTCGCCCAACGACGTCGTCTGCAAAAGTGACGGATCGATCTGGTTCAGCGATCCGCCCTTCCAGACCGGCAACAACTACGAAGGCCACAAAATCACCCCGAGCCAACCCCACGCCCTGTACCGCATCGACGGCGAGAGCAAGAAAGTCACGCGGGTCATCGACGACCTCAACGGCCCTAACGGCCTGTGCTTTTCTCCCGATGAAAAAACCCTGTACGTCGTTGAAGGTCGCGCCAAGCCCAATCGCTTGATCTGGGCGATTGCCGTGAAGGACGACGGCACACTCGGCGAACGCCGCAAGCACATCGAAGGGCTGGAATATGCCGCGATCGACGGCATCAAATGCGACGAAGCGGGCAATCTGTGGTGCGGCTGGGGCGGCAATGGCGATCCCAAAGCCGACCTGGAAAAACTCGACGGCGTGCGCGTTTTCAATCCGCAGGGCAAAGCCATCGGACACATTTCCCTGCCAGAGCGCTGCCCGAATTTATGCTTTGGCGGACGCGAAGGGAATCGGTTGTTCATGGCCAGCAGTCACTCGATCTATTCGCTGTTCGTGAACACTCGTGGGACTACGTTTGCGTTGTAAAAGCGAGGTTCGTCTTGCGTTGAATTAGTGAGCATCGGAACAATAGTCTGCCGCGCATCCGAAGATGCGCGGCATTCAAGCCCGAACGGATGATGGCAGGTGCCCAACAGCCGTTTACGACCAGAAACCCTTGTGCGGCTCAGCCGCCTCCCCCTCCAGCATCGGCCCCAACACACTGACCTTGCGCTGCCCCTTGGCGAATACCTCGCGGCACGGCAGCGAGAACGTCGGGTTCTCCGGATGGTCACCCGTCAACCCCAGCAACGCATGCTCAGACAAGGCGTAAACCACCCGCCCTATTCCGGTCCAATACACCGCACCGGCGCACATGCAGCACGGTTCGGCGCTGGTGTACAGCGTGCACAGTTCCAGCTCTTGCGGCGACAGCAGTTTTGCCGCTGCCGCCGCTGCCACCAACTCGGCGTGCTGAGTGGGATCGCCTTCCGGCGGCATCGAGTTGTTCCCCGCTTCGACAATCACCTTGCCGTTGCGGTCGGCCACCAATGCCGCGAACGGATGGCGCCCGCGTTGCTTCGATGCCTCGGACAAGGCGATGGTCTGGCGCAGCAACGTCAGATCAAGCTCACTGACGCCAGCCGGGATGAGCTGAGTGAATTGATTCATGGGTAACTCCTGGGCAGTGGAAGATAAAAAGTCAGTCTGCTAATTCAGCGCCGATGGTTTCGGTCGATTTTTTTTCGTTGTTGAGCAGGACGTTGAGCAGGATGGCAGTGATCGCACCGAGGAAGATCCCGCTGTCGAGCACCAGTTTCAGTGTCGGGCCGACGTGTTCGAATAGCGCCGGAAAGGACATCGGCAGCACGCCAACACTGACCGACACGGCGACGATGATGCCGTTACGCGTCCCTTCGAATTGCACCCGCGACAGTTCCTGAATCCCCGCCACCGTGGTCATGCCGAACATCACGATCGCGCAGCCACCCAGCACTGGCGTCGGCACGGCGGCGATCAACGCGCCGAGTTTCGGGAACAAGCCCATCAGCACCATGATTGCCCCGGCAGCGGCCACGACGAAGCGGCTTTTCACATTGGAAAGCGCAATCAAACCGGTGTTCTGAGTGAAGGCGTTGTAGGGAAAACTGTTGAACAAGCCACCGAGCATGGTCGACAAGCCGTCGGCGCGAAACGCGTTACCGAGGGTTTGTTGCGTGGTCGGTTTGCCGGTCAATTTGCCGATGGCCAGGCAATTGCCGGTGGTCTCGGCCATGATGACCAGCATCGCCAGGGTCATGATCAGGATCGGCACCGGCGCGAATTCCGGCGTCCCGAAGGCCATTGGCGCACTCAGTTCAAACCACGCCGCTTCGCTGACCCGGCTGAAGTGCGTCATGCCGCAGAGCGCTGCGATCAGGCTGCCGACGAACAAGCCGATGAGCACACTAAGGTTGCCGATGAAGCCCTTGAACTTTGCGTAGATCACCAGCGTCACGCTGACCGTGGCCAAGCCCAGCAACAGGTTGGCGGGATTGCCAAAATCCGCCGAATCGGGATTGCCGCCGCCCAGCCAGATTGCCGCCGCCGGCATCAGCGAGATGCCGATAATGGTGATCAGACTGCCAATCACCACCGGCGGAAAAAACCGCAGCAAGCGGCTGAACACCGGCGCCAGGGCAATCGTAATGAAGCCTGCAGCAATCACCGCACCGAAAATCTGACTGAGGCCGAACTCTTTACCGATCATGATCATCGGCGCCAGAGCAATGAACGAGCAGCCCTGAATCAGCGGCAGGCGCGCGCCGAACTTCCAGAAGCCAAGGGTTTGAATCAGTGTCGCCACGCCAGAAGTCAGCAGGTTGGCGTTAATCAGCAAGACGATCTGCGCCGAGGTCAGCCCCATCGCGCTACCGAGAATCAGCGGCACAGCCACCGCTCCCGCGTACATCACCAGCACATGCTGCAAGCCGAACGTAAACAACTGTCGCAGTGGCAAAACCTCGTCCACCGGATGAATGCGTTGTGGGGTCATTTCACACGCTCCTGAAAGTGCGGCATCTGTTGAGATCGCGGGCATGCTCAGGGGCGTTTGCAAGGATGGATCCGCCCCGGAGATCGTTTGACGCGGGGCCATCTTTGAACGTTTATTGCGATGAAACAAATTAGCAACCATCGCTTTTTTCGATGGCACAATCAGGCGATTGTTAACCGCTGCAACCCCCTTACCTCGACACGGGAGTTCACCGCTTGCGCTTCTCACTCGATCAACTGTTGATGTTCGTCCAGGTAGTCAAAAGCGGATCGTTCTCCGCCGCCGGGCGCAAACTGGGCAAGACTCAATCGACCATCAGCGCAGCGATTGCCAACCTTGAAACGGATCTGGGCGTCGACCTGTTCGACCGCAGCAACCGCAGCCCTGCCCTCACCGCCAGCGGCCACAAATTGCTGGTGCAGGCCGAAGCCGTGCTCGAGCGCTGCATGACCTTCGAAGCCCACGCCGACTGCCTTTCAGACAATGTAGAACCGAGCCTGACGCTCGCCATTGAAACGCCGTACGGCCCGATCATGCCGGTGCTCAAAGCCTTCGAAGCCGCGTTCCCCTTTGTCGACCTGATCATCCGTCATCCGGTCTATGGCGACGTCAGCGAACTGGTCAGCAGCGGTGAAGCCGTCCTCGGCGTCGCGTTCTCCCAGCCCGGCTACCCCAAGGAACTGGCGTTCCAGCAACTGGGCAAACTGATCATGCTGCACGTCTGCCACCCCGAGCATCCACTGGCGCAACTCGACAACGTCACCTTCGACGACCTGCACGTCCACCGCCGCCTGGCCTTCAGCGCCCACGCGAGCAAACTGCCGAGCAGCGAATACCTGCGCTCGACCCAGTTGTGGCAAGCGGAAAGCTATCTGGCGTTATTGGAAATGGTCCGCGCCGGACTCGGCTGGGCCACCCTGCCCCGCCAGCTTATTCAGCGTGAGCTGGCCAAGGGTGAACTGGTGGAAATGCAGCTCTCGGCGTATCCGCATACGGACTGGCAGATTGGTGTGGATTTGCTGTGGGCGCGGCAGCGGCCGCTGGGTAAGGCGGAGCGTTGGCTGAAGGAGAAATTGCAGGGCAACAAGGTGTATGAACTGGATCGCAATGGGCAGATCACCACGCTGTGAGGTGGATCGCTGTTCACGCCGGGAAGCAAAGAGGCCCGCAGTGCGGGCCTCGATTAAACGCTGTTGTAGCTACGCCAATTTGGCTGTTTCAAAGTGACCGCGAGCTTGTCACACCACTGCGGCTGCAATCGTTCTGGAACGCCAGGCAAACGCCAACACCATCAGCAGTCCCAAGCCCGCCATTGCCGCGCCAGCCAGCGAAATCGCCGGATAACCGAGACCCGCGTTGATCACCGCACCGCCCAGCGCTGCGCCAATCGCGTTGCCGAAATTGAAGGCGCCGATGTTCACTGCCGAGGCCAGATTAGGCGCGTCCTTGGCCGCTTCCATCACGCGCATCTGTAGCGGTGGCACCAAGGCAAAGCTGGCGATACCCCAGATCAGAATGGCCACGGCGGCGGGCAGCGGCCAGCGCATAAGTACAGTGAACGCCAGCAAGACCAGAATCAGCACGCTCAGCGAGGCAATGAGGGTCCGATCTATCGAGCGGTCCGCCGCTTTGCCGCCCCACATGTTGCCCAGCGTCAACCCAACACCGTAGAGCACCAGCATCGCGGTGATGTAGGCAGTTGAAGCATGGGTCTCGTTGCTGAGGATCGGTGCGATGTAAGTGAACACGGTAAACATCGCACTCGAGCCGACGACGGTCAGGGCCAGCGCGCCCAGCACCGGGCCGCGCGCCAATACCCGAATTTCCGCCATGACCCCGACGCTTTGCGGCGCCCGCACATTGGGCAGCGCGAACCACAGCGCGGCCATCGTCACCACGCCCAATCCGGTAATGCCCCAGAAAGCCGTGCGCCAACCGTACAACTCGCCGAACCAAGCGGCCAACGGCACACCGCCGATGGTCGCCAGGGTCAGGCCCATGAACATCGCAGCCACCGCCCCGGCACGTTTTTCTGGCGCGACCAGGCTGGCGGCGACAACCGAGCCAACGCCAAAAAATGCACCGTGGTTCAGCGAGGTCACTACCCTGGCGATCATGAGACTGTAGTAATCGGTGGCCAAGGCTGACATCAGATTACCCAGGGTAAAAATCGCCATCAGCCCGATCAGCAGATAGCGCCGGGGAATCTTGCCGGTAGTCAGGGTCATCAGTGGTGCGCCGAGCAATACCCCCAGCGCATAAGCACTGACCAGCAAACCGGCAGCGGGAATGGAAACGCCCAAGTCTGCAGCGATACCCGGCAACATGCCCATGGGGGCGAATTCTGTTACGCCGATGCCGAAGGCACCAATGGCGAGTGCGACAAGTGGTGGATTGATACGCATGGAAAGCTCCTCATCTATGCCGCCAATGCTACGATCCCGGCTTTTCAGGCGGTAGACTGCATTTTTGGCAATCACCTTTGCGTAGGAGGCACAAGTGGATTTCAACGGCAGGTCAGGTGAAATGAGCGTGTTCACCACCGTGGCGCAGGAAGGCAGTCTCTCGGCCGCCGCGCGTGCACTGGGCCTGACGCCCTCGGCAGTCAGTCGGATCATCGCGCGAACCGAGCAACGTCTCGGCACCCGCCTGCTGTTGCGCACCACCCGCGCGATCACCTTCACGGCCGAGGGCGAAGCGTTCCTGCGCGGCGCCCGGCGTATCCTCGCCGACATGGACGAGGTCGAAGAAGCCATCGCCGATCAAGGCGTACCCAAGGGACGACTGCGAGTCAGTGCCGCCCTTGGCCATGGTCGGCTCGCCATCGTTCCCTTGGTCGCAGCCTTCAGCGCCCGTTACCCGAACATCGTCGTCGACCTCACCCTCGGCGACGAAGTGGTCGACATTCTTGGCGGCCAGGCCGACGTCGCGGTGCGCTTTGGCCATCTACCCGACAGCCCGCTGACCGCGCGCAGGCTCGGCGACACCGGTCAGGTCGTGGTGGCATCGCCGGAGTATCTTCAGCGCCATGGCACACCGCAGAAACCGGAAGACCTGTTGCAGCACAACTGCCTGCGCTTCAACTTTCGGCGTGCCGAGTCCAACTGGCCGTTCATCCGCGATGGCGAAAAGTTTTCCCTGAAGGTCACTGGCAACATCGAATGCAGCAGTGGTGAAGCGCTGGCGCAACTCGCGCGGGTCGGTGCCGGCATTGCACGCATCGGCGATTTCAGCGTGCGCGAGGATCTGCAGCGCGGCGACTTGAT
Organism: Pseudomonas sp. PB106; assembly: GCF_009764645.1. Classification (GTDB taxonomy): domain Bacteria; phylum Pseudomonadota; class Gammaproteobacteria; order Pseudomonadales; family Pseudomonadaceae; genus Aquipseudomonas. The sequence goes on along the minus strand of NZ_RWIM01000005.1, from coordinate 48,867 downwards.
TGCGCTGTTGGAGGCCTTTAATCCCGGGGACGAGGAACCGATTCACGCAGTGTTCGTTGGCGGAGCGGCAATGCCGGCGCGGGTGCGATTGTTCGTGGACTTCTTGCTGGAACATCACCGGATGTAAGTCGCCAGTCATGGGTGCAACACCTACCACCCCAAGCGGCATCGCTTTTCGATAAACCAGGCGTAAAAATCGCAACTTGGCGGCAAAAAGTTGCGAATTTCAGGGAACTATTAACTTCCACCCATGGACAGAGCTGCTATCGCGGCGATAATGCAAACGTCGCACTGAAAATTCCTACAATAAATGGAGCGGATAAATGGGCCGTGCACGCAATGAGTTTGAATTCTGGTGGGGTACGTCCGGGGAGTGGGTCGAGCCGCCGAATGTGCGCCGCAGCGGCACCAGTGGTGTCCAGCTGATTGTGAAAGATGACAAGACGTTTTTCGTCAAGCGTCAAACCGGCCATCTGTTTCGCAGCTTTCGGTATCCCACTGGCCGCCCTACCGCTCTGCGTGAAGGCGTTGCACTGTCCAGACTGCAGAAGCTGGGCGTGAATGCTCCAAGACCGGTTTTTTATGGCGCCAGAAAGGTCGAAGGCGTGTGGCAAGGTGTCTTGGTGACCGAAGATCTCGGCGGCTTCATTGATCTGGATACCTGGTATGGCCAAGGTGCCGCGAGCCTGTTGACGACAGAGCAGCATCAGCAACTTTTACAGCGTCTGGCGCAAATGCTCGCGCGGATGCACTCGGGCAAATGGCAGCACGGTTGCATGCGTTCCAAGCACATCTTCATCAAGGCATCGATGACGGGCGAGCAGTTCGATTTCGAACTGGCCCTGCTGGATCTGGAGAAGTCTCGCGGTCGTGTGACTGCAATGGGTGCGGCGCGGCACGACATCCCGCAACTCAGACGGCATTCTTTCTGGGATCAAGCGCAGTGGCAGAGTTTCCTTTCTTACTATGAGCAAGCCATTGGTCGAGCCATGTAAGCCATTGCGTGTAAAGCGGTCAGCCTCCCTCACAATCTCCGGTATTTGAATCCAGGGCATTGTGAGGGGGCGATAACAATAAGGGCTTCCAGTCGGGAGCGCCCTAGTTCCTGAATCAGCGGCGCAGTAGACGATTGACCAACAGCAACAGACCCGCGCCAATCGCGAGTGCGGCGACAGGTTTCTCTTTGACGAACGTCGAGACACTGTCGAGTGTATCGCCGTAGGTTTTGGTCAGTTGGCCAGCAGCCTGGCGCCCTGCCCCCTCAGCCTCCAGTGTCGAATCACCCATCAGTCTACCGACTGCGCTCTGCGCCTTGCCGGCCAGTTTTTCCGCTACACCTTCTACTTGTTCGCTCTTCATGATTCTTCAAACCTGCGTGTGTGAGTGGGGAAATCCGACAGCCCTGACCGCATGGCGGGCAGCCAGACATTAGGGGCGTTCGCCGTATGATTAGTTCAAAGATGATGAGCCCCACAGTTTTCCCTTCTTTCATAGAACCCCTCCCAACCAGAGGGGTCTGGTCTTGAATCACTCTCGGGAATCAATCCAATGTCCGCGCAACGCAGTCTTGTCATACTCGCCCGGGGAGGCTACGCCGCTCGAGGTGTGCTTTACCTGATCATCGGTATCTTCGCGTTGCTGGCAGCGCATGACTCGACAAAACCCAAAGACAGCCACAGAAGCCTCGAGGCGTTGCTGGCTCAGCCATTTGGTTATTTTCTGGTTGGGATTGTCGTGGCGGGCCTGCTCGCTTTTGCCGCCTGGCGTTTCCTGCAAGCGACTCGCGATGTCGACCATCACGGCAAAAACTTCAAAGGTCTGGTGATTCGCGCCGGTCTGTTCGCGGGCGGTTTGGTCAACGGTGCGCTGGCATTCTTTGCACTGGGCCTGCTGGTCAGCGGCATTAAAAGCTCGGGCGATTCCGGTGGCCAGACCAAGGACTGGCTGGCGCATCTGTTGTCTTGGCAATACTCGAATCTATTGGTGTACCTGATCGCGCTCATTCCGCTGGGCGTGGGAATTGCTCACATCATCAAAGGCTGGAAAGCGTCATTCGAGAAATACTTTGAAGCCGACGAAGACGTCATGCAGTACGTCCGCCCGGTGTCGCGGTTCGGCCTGATCGCCCGTGGTGTCGTGTTTATCGAAATTGCCTTGCTGCTGGCCGTCAGCGGTTCCGCATATAAAGCCATGGACCCACCGGGCATGAAAGAAGCCCTCGACGCCCTGCAGAATTTGCCAGCGGGATGGCTGATATTGATGGTGATGGCTGCGGGGCTGATTGCCTTCTCGGTTTACAGTTTCTCTGAAGCGTACTGGCGCAAGATTAATATGGATGTGCCGGGCGTGTCGGGATCGTTGTAATTAGCCAAATGGAAAAAGGCGCGAGGGAGCTTGCTCCCTCGCGCCCATCAAAGCGTGATCATCAGAAATCGACAGTAGCCGACAGCAGATAAGTCCTCGGCGTCGACAACGTCAGCCCCGGCTCACTGTCATCCGAGGCCCCCGCCGAACTCCAATAGCGTTTATCCAGCACGTTTTCGATATTGCCGCGCAAGGTGATGGTCTTGTCGTCAACTTTGAAGGCATAGCGCGTGCCCACGTCGAAGCGCTCCCACGAGTCGATTTCCTTGTCGTTGGACTGGTCCAGATACTGCGAGCTCGAATAGATACCACGAGTTGTCAGCGTCAGCCCCTGCACGGTCGGCACGTCCCACTCGGCGCCGAGGTTGACGTTGTATTTGGGCGTCGCCGGCGCCCGATTGCCGTCGAAGGTGCCGTTGGTGGTCTGGGTCAGTTCGCTGTCGATGTACATCACACCACCCAACAACCGAAAACCTTTGAGCGGTTCGCCGAACACGCTCAACTCCACGCCATTGTTCTCGCGCTTGCCATTGGGCCCGAACACCCGCGTGGTCGCATTGGTTTCATAAGCTGGTTGCTTGATGCGGAACAGCGCAGCGGTCAGCGCGTAGGCGCCGGCATCGTATTTGGCGCCGACTTCAACCTGGCGGCTAATGAACGGCGGGAAGATTTCGTCTTCGTTGATGGAAGTCGACGGCGCGATCTTGCCTTGGCTCAGGCCTTCCATGTAGTTGGCGTACAGCGAAAGCTTGTCGGTCGCCTTGAACAGAATCCCGCCCGAGGGCGAAACCTTTTCCTCGTCATACGCGGTGTCGCCTTTGATGTCATCGCTCCAGTCATCGACTTTTACCCGCTGCCAGCGCGCGCCGAGAGTCAGCAGCAAGCGATCATCGAAAAAGCCCAGGGTGTCGGACAGCGCCACGCCGCTGAAGCGGTTTTCGGTGTAGACCTTGGCGTCATTGCGCGTCGGCGTGCCGGGTTTTGCGGTTTCGACCGGGTCATACAAATTGCTGCGCCCTGCCGCGTAACGCGCGCCGCCGTTCTCGAAATCCATGTAGAAGTAGCTGGCCGCGAGATTGACCTCGTGGCTCACCGGCCCGGTGTGGAACCAGTTGCGCACGCCCGCCGTGGCCGTGCGTACGTTTTCGTCGCGGGTGAAGTCGCGTGGCAGAACGCTGAAATCACCGGCGTCATTGGTGACGGAAACGGCGTGGCGCAGGAAGTCATGATTACTTTTGCGCGCACCGACGCCGCCGTACAGCATCACCGAATCATTGACGTCGAACTCAGCGTTGAGCGTACCGAAGGTGTCCTCGGTTTTCGCCTGGCTCCACGGTTGCGCGTAGTTGCGATGCACGCTGTTCGGGCTCGGCACCTTGGCATTCGCCGCGACCTGCACGCGTTCCTGCGGTGCATCGGTGTCGCGCTCGGTGTGGCCAATATCGGTGGAAAGCCGCAAGCGTTCACCGCGAAAATCCAGGCCCAGCACGGCCATGTCACGGTCGACACTTTGGTGATCCCACTCGGTGTCGCCGGACTGTTTGACGCCGTTGAAGCGCAGGCCGAATTGATTGTCCTCGCCGAAGCGCCGCCCGACATCCACCGCGCCGCCGACCTGATTGTTCGAGGCGTAATTGGCCGTCAGCGAGGTGATCGGTTTGTCGGTGGCACGCTTGGGCACCACGTTGATCCCGCCGCCGACACTGCCCCGTGGCGAAATACCGTTGATGAGCTGGCTCGGGCCTTTGAGGATGTCGACGCGATCGGCCATTTCCATATCGATCGTGTAAGTGGGCAGCACGCCATAGAGCCCGTTGTACGCAACGTCACTGTTAAACAGGCTGAATCCACGGATGGTGAATTGCTCATAACGCCCGCCGGCGGGGTTGGTCGCACGCACCGACGGGTCGCTGGCAATCAAATCACCCAAGGTGCGCGCCTGCTGATTCTTCACCGCTTCGCTGGTATAGGTGGTCATGCTGAACGGGGTTTCCATGAAGTCTTTCGACCCCAGCAAACCCTGCGAGCCACGCCGCGCAACTTGGCCGCCAGCGAACACATCGGCATCGCCCGAACCGGTAGCGCCGAGGATCGACGTCGGCGCCAGTTGCAGGCTGCTGCCCTCCGCGACTGGGATCAGCGTGTAGGCATGATCGCCCACCGGTTGCAGTTGCAGGCCGGAGCCCAGCAACAACCGGGTGAACCCCTCCTCCACGGCGAATTCACCGGACAAACCGTTGCTGTTGCGGCCACTCACCAGCGCCGGATCCACCGAGAGATTGACCCCGGCCAACCCGGCAAAGCGGGTCAGCGCAGCACTCAAACTGCCGGCCGGCACCTGATAACTGCGGCGGGCGGCGTCATCGGCCCAACTGGACTGCATCAACACGGGGCTGGCACTCAGGCTCAGCACGAAGCTCAACTGCAACAACGGACGCAAACGACTTGGGAATACTGCGGGCATTGGAAGAAGCTCTCGATTTTGTTCACTTATCTGCAATGACCGGTGAGGCGAAAAAAAGGGACAGGCTTCAGACGATATTTTTTCGCGGCGTCAGCGTGACCCAGAAACGCGTGCGCGAATGCACTTCCAGCGGCAGACTCGCCGCCAGCAGCGCCAGTACTTTATCGGTGTCGTCGAGGCGGAAACTGCCGGTGATGCGCAAGCGTTCCAGTGTCGGATCCCAACGCAACAGCCCCGAGCGATAACGGCTCAACTCGCGCAGGAACTCACCCAGCGGCTGGTTGTGCGCCATCAACACACCGTCACGCCAACCGGGCATTTGTGAATCGAACATTGCGACCGGTCCGGCGCCCCAGGGTTGCAGATTGACCTGTTGCCCGGCATTCAATTGCAGCGCCGGTCCGTGTAACGGCAGTAACTGCACCGAACCGCTGACCACCGAGACGTTGCAATCACGCTCATTGAGACGCACGCAGATTTCGCTGCGGCTAACGATGATCCGTCCGTAAGGCGCATTGATCGTCAACGCAGTGCTGCCGGGCACATTGAGCGCCATCTCGCCACGCACCAGGGTCAATTGGCGGCTGGCCAGATCAACGTTCACCGCGCTTGCCGTGTTCAGTTGCAAGGTGCTGCCGTCGGCCAACGGGATCTGCATGCGTTCGCCAGTGCCGGTGTGCAAATCGGCACGCCAAACGTCGAGCGGCAACTGGCGACTGATCAGCCACGCCGCCGGCACCAGCGCGGCCAGGCCCAGCGCCCGCTTCAGCGCCGCACGCCGCGCCAGGTCCGGGCGATCCAGCGTGGCCATGGCCAGTTCTGCCGGCAAACCGGAGAAACGCTGACGCAACAATTGGATCTTCTGCCATGCGTTTTCATGGCGACTATCGCTGTCGCGCCAGGTTTTCAGCTGCGCGTGATCCGCCTCACTGGCCTCGCCCGATTCGAGCAATGCCAACCACTGCGCGGCGGCACGCGCCACGTCGCGCGCTTCGGAATTGGGAGCTACGCGCATCATAGATCCAACATCAAGAAATGCTCATAAGCCGTTGCCATATAACGTTTTATTGTTCGTTCAGACACTTGCAAACGCTCGGCGATTTCACGGTAGCCGAGGCCTTCGAGCTGACTCAAGAGAAACGCCCGACGCACCGCTCGCGGCAAACCGTCGAGCAGTTCATCCAATGCTTGCAGGGTTTCCAGCAGCAGCCAACGCTGCTCGGGCGACGGCGCGCGCTCTTCCGGCAACTGCGCGAGGGCTTCGAGATAGGCTTTTTCCAGACTGCGCCGGGTGTAGAAATTGCTCAGCAGACGCTTGCCCACGGTCAGCAAATACGCGCGCGGTTCACGCATGTCGGCGATCGGTTGCGCGCTGCACAGCACGCGCAGGAAGGTGTCCTGACTGAGATCGGCCGCATCCCACGCGTTGCCCATGCGCCGCCGCAGCCAGGTTTCCAGCCAGCCGCGATGATCGCGATAGAGTTCGTGCAGGTGCTGCGGCGATGGCGTCGCTGCTTCAGTCATCTGGAGAGGCCCTGCGCGAAGTCAGAATTCAAATGAGACTGATTCTATTTAACTTTGCCCAGGACACAAAGGGCTTTTTTAGCCGTCACACCGGTCGACTGCGCCCTCGTTGCCAGATCTGCCTTAACTCGCCTCGGTGTGCAGCACCTTGCAAGGCTGTAAAAAGAAAACCTTGGCGGACGTCAGAAGGAATGACGTCGCTGAACAGTTTTACTCCCTTGGCGACTTTGACCCAGTTGTTTTCTGTTGCTTTTGACTCTCTGCTCATAAAACGCTCGCTGCTGCGGATCGAGTTGACGAGGCTGCCATTTGAAGCCTTGCATTTCCGGTTTGCTCGGAACCCATTCCTGGATGCCCACAGGCGTTGCGATGACAGCCGACGCCTCTCGGTGACCGGCCTTTCTGTCCTCCAGTTCCAACGCGATCGTCAACCGCTTGCTTTCATCTACCGCACTTCCCGCCAGTTCTCGTTCAAGCGTACGTATGGCTTCGTATCGGCCGTGACCTTCACTTTTAACTTTATAGCTTTGTGCGGTATGCACTTGAACTTCGAACTTGGTTTTGCCATCGGGTAAAAGGAAATTCGCGTTAATCCCTCGATAGCTCTGATCCGGGAAAAATGTATTGCGGATCAGCACCGGCTGATAGCCTTCGCTGCCCAATGCATGAAACGTTCGGACCACGCCTTGAACGAAGGACTGCTGGTCCTGTTCACTGATTGGCCCCTCAGTGCCGAAAGGAAAGCCTATGGTGTAGCGAAGTACATCATTCATTTGATCCGGCGGCGCCACACTCAACTTCTGCGCGAGCGATTCTGCACCCTTCACTCTATATTCCCGACCATAAAGCTCCGCACCGAGCTCCGCGGCGGCTTTATCCAGGACTTCCGTCAATGCCGGCTCATACGCACTGATCCGTTCAATCATCGTTTCGGCGACGGCCAAGCGTTGGTCTGGAGGAACGATTTGATTGCCTTGCCCAATACTCTCCCGGTTACGGCCGTCGGCGTCCCTGTACGAAACCGGATTACTCCCCACCATCTGATAAAGGTTCAATCCATCAGCCTCCAGTGCAGGATCGGTGCTGAGCCAACGCATCAACCACGGGGCGTAAAAGCGCTTTCCGTAATAATAAAGTCCCGTTGCATCACGGATCTTTCCCGAGTATCGAACACTCTTGTAACTCGCCTCTACAGCAGAGCCCGACGCCCACCACGCTGTACTTCCATAGGGGTGATATTCCTCGTGGCTGATCACGCGGCCGTTTTCATCCAGTTCTAACGACACGCTTCCCAACAGGTTGTGCACGGCATAACGAAAGCGATCGTTGGCCAAACCCTGTGGCGGTACTGAATCCCAGTGCAACACGCGCAGATCCAGAACTCCGGCTACGACATCAATAACCTGAAGCCTTTCACCGGTCATGGTATCGGTATGCAACTCAAGTGCTGGCAGGTAGTGGGTGGCCGATAACTGCCCCTGCGATCCAGATGTTGTCATGCGTGACTTGCGCAGCCGCGATCCCGATGCGTCATATTGGTAAAGCTCACTGTCGTTGGCGGCATCTCTGCGCACAACCTGACTGACTTGCCGCAGTTGATTGCGCAAACTCCATTCCATCGCCTGGCCTGGTTGCAATACCTGCTGGTTTCCGTTCGGATCAAAGAAAGCGTCAGGATCAGGTTCACGGCCACCGTCTATCCAGGGCACACTTCGATTACTGCGCGGTGCAACTTTCATCCGGCGCCGGAAATTGCCGTTCTCCGCCTGATGTTGCAACTCCAGTAGATTGCCTGCGGCGTCGTAATCATACTGTTCCTGGTAATTTCGCTGGCGGCTGGTGTCCCCGATAGGCGCGATATCCGGGAGCCCTGGCCCCCCCGTGGCGAATATACTTTCCTTGCCTGTCGCCTCAACAAGTTGATACAGCGAGTCATACCGGTAGTTGGTAACCGGTTCGACGCGTTGATTACGATGAAACTGTACAGCTTGCGCTCGATCTTCCTCCCTCAACACATTGCCCATCGCGTCATAGGCATACCTCAGATCCAACAAGAGATGATGATCCGGTTTGCGCACCGTCCGCCGCGCAAGCCTGCCGTTCGCGGGGTCAAATTCGGCACTGAGAACAATCCCTTTTCCCGCCGTCTGGGAAATGACATGCCTGTAGGCATCATAAGTGACCGAACTCACCACACTGTGCGCAAGCGTTGTCTGCGCCAACATCATCCAGACTTCTCTGACGTCACCGGCCAGGTTAAACAATCGAGACTGCGAATTGCCGCTGGCATCCGTCTGACTGACGGTTTGAGCGTTGGGATTACGAACCCAGACAGAAGAGAAACCGGCGGGCTCCAGCCATATTTCCCGACCATCCTCGTCTTGCGTCCAGTCGGGCATTTGCAGAGTATTGAGAAAGCGTCGGGTTTCTATCGCTGGCTGCCCGTGCAGGTCGTACCCGCCCCAGGTTCGACTGCCTGCGCCGTCGTCATGGCGCAACAGCTGCCCGCGCAAATTACTGCCCGCGTCGGCTTCGGCACCGGCATAGCGCAGGCGCTCTACGTATCGCTCTGTGACGCCCGGCGCCTGTTCGCTGGAGTCGGTCAGACGTAACCGGGAGTCATAAAAATGCAGGAACAGACTGGAGCGCGAGTCCCAGACCGATAAAAGCTGGCCCGCCACGCCGAGGAGACTCAGCTGCCATCCTGAGTCCACGCTTTGTCGGCGAACCGGCACGCTAGCAAGGTTGTAGTGCGTTTGCAGATTGGGAGCGACATCACCTTCCAGCTCGTGCAATGCCCATAGACGCGGGTCCCAACTCGCGCACATGCGGCCAGCGGCATCGTGCAGTTGGCGATTGACGCGCGTCTGAACCGGTGCGTCGGATCGACGACGGTGGTAACTGACGGTTCGCACTTTCAGCCCACGAGGGTCAGACGCTGTGATTGTAGGCGTGTGGTAGTGAAGATTCCCTGCCATGTCTGGGCCTCCCTGGAATCAGGTCAGCTTAGCCGGCGCGCCAACAACGTCAATCAGGCGGGGGTTCTACATGACGATGGACGCGGCTCATCGCTTGAGCGTCTCGCTCGGTAACTCCTTGAACAACGCGCGATAACTGCTTGAAAACCGCCCCAAATGCCAGAACGACCACTGCATCGCCACCTCGGCGACCGTGGTTTCCGAGGGGCGGCGCTTGAGCAATTCACGGTGCGCACTGTTCAGTCGACGCAGACGCAGCCAGTGACTCGGGGTCATGCCGGTGTACGCCTTGAACGCGTGTTGCAACTGGCGCAACGACACGCCCGCAACATTGGAAAGCTGGAGCAGATTGACCGTGTCTTCCGGCGAATCAGCGGCCCACTCGCCAATGCGTTTCATGATGCTTCGCTCTTCAGTGCGCCGCTGCAATCCCCCGCCGTCCAGGCATACCCGCGCGTTGTCGAGGATGAACAGACAGTCGTCCAACAGCTGCTTGGTCAGCGCATCTTTATCAAACGGATCAATAGCTTGCGACAACTTCGTGAGAGTCGAGCTTAACCAGCGACTGAACAAGGCGTTCTGTCCGCAATTGAGCTGGGTCATGAACAAGCCTTCGAGTTTTTCCACATCGAGGCCGTGCTGACGAACGAATTCCGGGCCGAACACCACGGCAATTTCCTGGTAGTTCTCCGGGGTGATCCAGATGTTGCGGCTCTCTTCATTGAGCAGATAAAGCGCGTTGTCACTGCGATCAAAACAGAACGCCAAAGCACCCGACGGCGCGCTGAAATTCTGCTCGACCCGGGTATTCATCTGTTCTTCGTAGACCTCGACACCTTGCAGATCCAGGTAGCGAATCTGCCCGGCGAAATGCCCCGGCGACATCTGTTGGTAATGCTGAACCCAGCCCGGTGTGGCGCGGACTTGCTCGGCCACATCGGCGGTGTTGAACGCTTGAACCTGAAGCGGATTGCACATTGTCATGGGGTGACCTTGCGCACTCTTTTGGTGCGCTTTGGTGCTGCTTAAAGTGGATAGATGGAACTGCAAGGCTCGCCCAAGATAGTCGTCAACGCGCCACAGGGGAAGGGGCGGAAGATGAAACCCGCCCTCCCCGGCGTCTATGAAACCAATAACGAGGTCTTTATGAATGCCCCTTTCGATCAGCTGTTCACGTGGCTGAAAGATCACAAGATTACCGAAGTCGAATGTGTGGTCAGTGACCTGACCGGCATCGCCCGCGGCAAGATCGCACCGACCAACAAGTTCCTGCATGAGCGAGGCATGCGCCTGCCGGAAAGTGTGCTGCTGCAAACGGTAACCGGGGATTTTGTCGACGACGACATCTACTACGACCTGCTCGATCCTGCCGACATCGACATGGTCTGCAAGCCAGTGGCTGACGCGGTCTACGTGATTCCATGGGCGATCGAACCGACCGCCATCGTCATCCACGACACCTTCGACAAGTTCGGCAACCCGATCGAACTGTCGCCGCGCAACGTGCTGAAGAAAGTCTTGCAGCTGTACACCGACAAAGGCTGGAAGCCGATTGTCGCGCCGGAAATGGAGTTCTACCTGACCCAACGCTGCGAAGACCCGGACTTGCCACTCAAGGCGCCGCTGGGCCGCTCGGGCCGCGCGGAAAGCGGTCGGCAGTCGTTTTCCATCGATGCCGCCAACGAATTCGATCCGCTGTTCGAAGACGTCTATGACTGGTGCGAACTGCAAGGTCTGGATCTGGACACACTGATCCACGAAGACGGCCCGGCGCAGATGGAAATCAACTTCCGCCACGGCGACGCGCTGGATCTGGCTGACCAGATCACCGTGTTCAAACGCACCATGCGTGAGGCCGCGCTCAAGCACAATGTCGCCGCGACGTTCATGGCCAAGCCGATCGGCGACGAGCCGGGCAGCGCCATGCACATCCACCAAAGCGTGGTCGACATCGCCACCGGCAAGCCGGTCTTCGCCAATGACGACGGGCAGATGAGCGAGCTGTTCCTGCATTACATCGGCGGTTTGCAGAAATACATCCCGAAAGTGCTGCCGATGTTCGCGCCGAACGTTAACTCGTTCCGCCGCTTCCTGCCGGACACCTCGGCACCGGTCAACGTCGAATGGGGCGAAGAAAACCGCACCGTCGGCCTGCGTGTGCCGACCTCCAGCCCTGAGGCGATGCGCGTGGAAAACCGCCTGCCGGGCGCCGACGCCAACCCATACCTGGCCATCGCCGCGAGCTTGCTCTGCGGTTACATCGGCATGGTCGAAGGCATCGAACCGAGCGCCGCCGTACAGGGCCGCGCCTACGAACGCCGCAACCTGCGCCTGCCGATCACCATCGAAGAAGCGTTGACGCAAATGGAAGAGTGCGAAACCGTCGCGAAGTACCTCGGCGACAAGTTCGTGCGGGGTTATGTCGCGGTGAAACGCGCCGAGCATGAAAACTTCAAGCGCGTGATCAGCTCGTGGGAGCGTGAGTTCCTGATGATGAGCGTCTGACCAACCTAAAAAGATCCCCTGTGTCGATCGTTCCCACGCTCTGCGTGGGAATGCAGCCCGGGACGCTCCGCGTCCCATTCAAAGCCGAACGCGGAGCGTCCGTTGAGGCATTCCCACGCAGAGCGTGGGAACGATCATTCTAAGAAGAGGTGTCGAAATGCGTCTATTGAAAACCCTGGTTCCCGCCACACTGGCCCTGATGTGCAGCGTCGCCGCCCAAGCCCAGCCCCAAGTCAGCGTCTACAACTGGACCGACTACATTGGCGAAACCACCCTCGCCGACTTCCAGGCCAAAACCGGGATCAAGGTGATCTACGACGTTTTCGACTCAAACGAAACCCTGGAAGGCAAACTCCTCGCCGGTCGGACCGGTTATGACGTGGTGGTGCCGTCCAACCACTTCCTTGCCCGTCAGGTGAAGGCTGGCGCGTTCCTCAAACTGGATCGCGAGCAACTGCCGAACTTCAAGAATCTCGATCCGAAGTTGCTCGAACTGCTGCAAAAAAATGACCCCGGCAACGCGCATTCCGTGCCGTACCTGTGGGGCACCAACGGCATCGGCTACAACGTCGACAAGGTCAAGCAAGTGCTGGGCATCGATCACATCGATTCCTGGGCCGTGCTGTTCGAGCCTGAAAACCTGAAAAAACTCAGCCAGTGCGGCGTGTCGATGATGGACTCCGCCGACGAAGTATTCCCCGCCGTGCTCAATTACATGGGCATGGACCCGCGCAGCGAGAACCCGGAAGACTTCAAAAAAGCGGAAGCTAAACTGCTGAGCATCCGCCCGTACATCACCTATTTCCACTCGTCGAAATACGTATCCGATCTGGCCAACGGCGATATCTGCGTGGCGTTCGGTTATTCCGGCGACGTGTTCCAGGCCGCCAACCGCGCCAAGGAAGCCAAGAACGGCGTGAACATCGCCTATGCCATTCCCAAAGAAGGCGCCAACCTCTGGTTCGATCTGTTGGCCATCCCCGCTGACGCCAGCAACACCAAAGAAGCCCACGCCTTCATTAATTACCTGCTCGATCCACAAGTGATCGCCAAGGTCAGCGCGTCCGTCGGTTACGCCAACCCGAACCCGGCCGCCAAGCAGTACATGGACCAGGATTTGGTCAATAACCCTGAGGTTTATCCGCCTCAAGAAGTGCTCGACAAGCTCTACATCTCTACCACCCCGCCTCAAGCGATCATGCGTCTGATGACCCGGTCCTGGAGCAAAGTGAAGTCGAACAAATGAATCAGTACACCCAGGAACACGCCCGCTCCTACTACGCCGCTTCAGCGCGGGCGACCACACCGTATTCGACGCTGGACGGTGATCTGACTGCCGATGTCTGCGTGATCGGCGGCGGATTCACCGGCGTCAACACCGCCATCGAACTGGCGCAGCGCGGTTTGTCAGTGGTGTTGATTGAAGCGCGGCGCATCGGCTGGGGCGCCAGCGGCCGCAATGGCGGGCAGTTGATTCGCGGAATCGGTCATGACGTCGACGGTTTCGCCAAGTATGTCGGTCAGGAAGGCGTGCGTTACTTGCAGCGCGCCGGCATCGATTCGGTGGAACTGGTGCGCCAGCGCATCGGCGACAACGGTATCGAGTGCGACCTGCGCTGGGGCTTCTGCGATCTGGCCAACACCACGGCGCAGTTCGCTGCGTTCAAGGATGAGCTGGTCGACCTCGCCGAACTCGGTTATGCCCACGAAACCCGGTTGATCGGCCCGGAGCAGATCCGCCAGCAAGTGGTGAATTCCGACATCTACGCCGGTGGCCTCGTCGACATGGGCTCCGGCCACCTGCATCCGCTGGATCTGGTGCAAGGCGAGGCGCGACTGGCAGCAGCGCTGGGCGTACGGATTTTCGAGCAAAGCCACGTGCTGGAAATCATCCACGGCGCAACCGTGCAAGTGCGCTGCGCAAGCGGCACCGTGCGTGCCGGCAGTCTGGTGCTCGGCTGCAACGCGCATCTGGACGAACTCGAACAACAGCTCAGTGGCAAAGTGCTGCCCGCCGGCAGTTACATTATCGCCACCGAACCGTTGTCCGAGGAGCGCGCCGCGCAATTGATTCCGCACAATCTGGCGGTGTGCGACCAGAAAGTCGGCCTCGACTACTACCGGCTCTCGGCAGATCGGCGTTTGCTGTTCGGCGGTGCCTGTCACTATTCAGGACGGGATCCGGCGGACATCGCCGCCTACATGCGCCCGAAGATGCTCAAGGTATTCCCGCAACTGGCGGATGTGCGCATCGATTACCAATGGGGCGGCAAGATCGGCATCACCGCCAACCGCTTTCCGCAGGTCGGGCGACTCAAGCAACACCCCAACGTGTTCTATGCTCAGGGCTATTCCGGGCACGGCCTGAACGTCACGCACTGGTGCGCGAAACTGCTCGGCGAGGCGATTCACGCCGGGCACAGTCAAGGCATGGACGTGTTCAGTGGTGTGCCACACATGACCTTCCCCGGCGGCCCGGCACTGCGCTCGCCGCTGCTGGCATTGGGCATGTTCTGGTATCGGCTGCGCGAAATCCTCGGCTGACAGGACAATCAGCGCTGTCGCGATCTGATCGTTCCCACGCTCCGCGTGGGAATGCCTCAAGGGACGCTCTGCGTCCAGTGACGCGGAGCGTCACGGGCTGCATTCCCACGCAGAGCGTGGGAACGTTCAAGGAATTAATCCTTTCGGGTTGCTCTATCGCAAGGCACTTCTATATTGATGAAGTGCTTTTGCGTTCCTGACGCTCAGTGCCCAATGAATTAAGGAGGACATGGATGAAGTCGTCAGCCATCGACGAGCCGCGAGCACCAGGCCAAGCCCCAGTCAAAACCCGCCGTTTCGGCATTTCACTTGTATGGATCGTGCCGATTGTCGCCGTACTGGTGGGCATCTCGCTGGTCATACATAACATCCTCCAGGAAGGCCCGACCATCACCGTCACGTTCAAGACCGGTGACGGCCTCACCGCCAATAAAACTGAAGTCAAATACCGCAACGTGGTGATCGGACATGTCTCGGAGGTCGAGCTGGCCGACGATCACAAAAGCGTCAACGCCACGATCAAACTGGCCAAGCAGGCCGAAAGCTTTACCCGCGAAGACTCACAGTTCTGGGTGGTACGCCCAAGAATCGGTGCTGGCGGCGTCTCGGGCATCGATACCCTGCTGTCCGGCGACTACATCGGCGCGGACATTGGCGAGGCCAATAACCGCGCGAAAACCTTCAAGGGCCTGGAAAATCCGCCACCGATCACCTACGGCGAACCGGGCAAGACGTTCACCCTGCACACCGCAGACCTGGGCTCGCTGGACATCGGTTCGCCGGTCTATTACCGCAAGATCCCGGTGGGCCAGGTTGTCTCGTACGCGTTGGACCCGGACGGCAAAGGCGTGAACATCGAAGTGTTCATCCACTCGCCCAACGACGCCTACGTCACCGAGAACACCCGTTTCTGGAACGCCAGCGGCATTGACGTCAATGTCGGCGCCAACGGCTTTGCAGTGAAAACCGAATCACTCTCGACCCTGCTGGTCGGCGGCATCGCCTTCCGCGCACCGGATTACAGCCCCAACGACACGGCCGCCGCTGAAGACCAGAACTTCGAACTGTTCGCCGACCAGTCCGCCGCCCTCGCCCCGCCGAACGGCAAAGCGCAGTACCTGACCCTGCGTTTCGACCAGGCGTTGCGCGGGCTGAAGGTCGATGCACCGGTTGAATTCCTCGGTGTCGAGATCGGTCGCGTGGTCGCCGTCAATCTCGACTTCGACGAAGTCAAACGCACTTTTCCGGTCAACGTCGGCATCGTCATTTATCCGCAGCGCCTGGGCCGTGCGCACACCAAGATGCTCAAGGCCTTCAATGGCAACGAAAACGACGAGGCGACCGGTGCCCGCCTGATTGGCACCTTCATCGAAAACGGTCTGCGGGCCCAGGCGCGCAACGGCAACCTGCTCACCGGCCAGTTGTACATCGCCCTGGATTTCTACCCGAAAGCAGCGAAAGTCGCGTTTGACCCGACAGCGCGCCCGGTCAGCATCCCGACCATTCCCGGCAGCCTCGAACAGCTGCAGGAAAAACTCGAAGCGATGGTCAACAAGATCAACGCACTGCCGGTGGAACGCATCGCCAGCAACCTCGACAGCAATCTGGTCGAGTTGCGCAAAGGCCTGAGCCAATTCAACGCGAAGACCTTGCCGGGCGTGCAAAACACCCTCGCCGATGTCAGCAAGACGTTGCAGTCCGCCAACTCGACGCTGGCCGAGGACTCACCGCAACGCGAAAAACTCACCGAAACCCTCGAAGAGCTCGGGCGCATGTCGCGCTCCCTGCGTGAACTCTCGGATTACCTGGGCCGTCATCCGGAGTCGCTGATTCGCGGCCGTCCCGACAACGCGGCGCCACTGGATCTGAAAGGACCGCCACGCAATTGAGCACAGGAGCTTAACCATGGCTTTACCGCTGAAGATCACCGTGCTCGCTGCCGTTGTGTTGCTGAGCGCCTGCCGCAGCGACCCGATCAGCTTTCACACGCTGACCCCGGTGCAACTGGGCAGCGCCCGCGCCGGGGCGCAAATCCCGATTGAGGGCATTACCGTGCCGCCGCAGGTCGACCGCCCGCAAATCGTCATTCGCCAGGGCAATAGCGGCCTGGCGATTCTGGAGACTGAATGGTGGGGGGCGAGTCTGGCGGATGAGTTGCGCAGTGCGCTGGTCGATCAACTGAGCAATAACAGCGGTCGCGGCAATGTCTCGGTGCGCATCGAGGTGCAACGTTTCGACTCGATCCCCGGCCAATACGCGTTGATCGATGCGAAATGGCGCCTGCGTCCGCTGGGCGATACCGACAGCGGTCTGGTCACGTGCCGTTCGACCTTGCAAACGCCGTCGGGGCCGAGCATCGATGAGCTGGTCACAGCCCAGCAGAACAACGTCAAACGCCTGGCTGCGCTGATCAGTCAGGCGGCGGGCAACCCGCGCGGTTGCCCGGCTTCTTCCTGAGTGTCTGGCCGAGAAAAAACCTCACGTTAAGACGCACGGCAATCGTGCGTCGTTGAGTCGCTGCTAATCTGAATGGGAATGACATGTATTAACCGTCTTTTTGACGGTTTTTTCTCATTTGCCAGC
Source organism: Pseudomonas sp. PB106 (assembly GCF_009764645.1). Classification (GTDB taxonomy): domain Bacteria; phylum Pseudomonadota; class Gammaproteobacteria; order Pseudomonadales; family Pseudomonadaceae; genus Aquipseudomonas. The sequence continues at coordinate 31,905 of NZ_RWIM01000005.1, read as the reverse complement.
CTACATTGCCTGCGACTCAACACTTGCAAACCATTCGCATCCACGTGCGACGAAGGTTTGCCCATAACGTCTAAAAAGCCAGGAGCCCACCCGCCATGAGTCCACACCTTCCCGCCTTGCTGAAACGCGCTGTACTGGCCACCGCCCTACTCGGTTCTGCTCCGCTGTGGGCCGCCGACGGCGTTGGCCTGCTGGTTTACAACGCCCAGCACGAAAGCCTGACCAAAGCCTGGGTCGCCGGTTTCACCGAAGAGACCGGCATTCCAGTGACGATCCGCAATGGCGATGACACCGAGATGGGCAATCAACTGGTTCAGGAAGGCTCGGCGTCTCCGGCGGACGTGTTCCTGACCGAGAATTCCCCGGCGATGGTGTTGGTCGACAACGCCAAGCTGTTCGCACCGATTGCGCCCGCGACGCTGGAGCAGGTGGATGCGGCGTATCGTCCGGCCCATGGCCAATGGATCGGCATCGCTGCGCGCTCCACGGTGTTCGTCTACAACCCGGCCAAACTCGCCGAAAAAGACCTGCCGAAATCCCTGCTGGACCTGGCCAAACCCGAATGGAAAGGTCGCTGGGCCGCCTCCCCGGCCGGCGCTGACTTCCAGGCCATCGTCGCCGCCGTGTTGGAGCAGAAAGGCGAAGCCGCCACCCTCGACTGGCTCAAAGGCATGAAAACCAACGCCACCGTGTATCGCGGCAACAGCGCCGTGCTTAAAGCGGTGAACGCCGGGCAGATCGACAGTGGCGTGATCTACCACTATTACAGCTTCGTTGATCAATCCAAGACCGGCGAAAACAGCAAGAACACCAAGCTCTACTACTTCAAAAATCAAGACCCGGGCGCGTTTGTCAGCACGTCCGGTGCCGGCGTATTGGCGTCGAGCAAACATCAGGAAGAGGCGCAGAAGTTCGTCAAATACATCACCGGTAAAGAGGGCCAGGAGATTCTCCACAGCGGCACCTCGTTTGAATACGCGGTCGGCCAAGGCGCCCCGTCCAACCCGAAACTGACGCCGTTGAAGGATCTCGATGCGCCAAAAGTCGATGCCTCGAAACTCGACAGCAAGAAAGCCGTCGAGCTGATGACCCAGGCGGGAATCCTGTAAGTGATCCCGGAACCGTTACCGGCGGACGTCGCGGCGGCCTCTTCCGCTCACCGGGCCCTGAAAACCCGCGCCCTCAATGGTCGCGGGGGTTCGTGGGTGGTCGCCTTGGCGATCAGCGTTTCCCTGCTGTCGTTGCTGCCGATTCTGTTCGTGATCGGCGTGTCGTGGGCGACCGGTTGGGCGACGATCGAAGCCTTGGTGTTTCGCCCACGGGTCGCCGAACTGCTGATCAACACGGTGTTGCTGGTGTTGATCACCCTGCCCTTATGCATCGTCCTCGGCACCACGCTGGCATGGCTGACCGAACGCAGTAATCTGCCTGCCCGCCGTCTGTGGTCCTTGCTCGCCGTCGCGCCATTGGCGGTGCCAGCGTTCGTTCACAGTTATGCGTGGGTCAGCCTGATTCCATCGATTCACGGATTGCCCGCCGGCGTGCTGGTGTCGGTGATCGCTTATTTTCCATTTCTGTATTTGCCGGTGGCGGCGACTTTGCGCCGTCTTGATCCGGCGATTGAAGACGTGGCCGAATCCCTCGGCCTCAAGCCGTGGGCGGTGTTTTTCCGGGTGGTGTTGCCGCAGTTGCGTCTGGCGATTTGTGGCGGCGCATTGTTGGTGGGGTTGCACCTGTTGGCCGAGTACGGTCTCTACGCGATGATTCGCTTCGACACCTTCACCACGGCGATTTTCGATCAGTTCAAATCAACCTTTAATGGTCCCGCGGCGAACATGTTGGCGGGGGTGCTGGCGTTGTGTTGTCTGGCGATGCTCACCGTCGAATCCGCTGCGCGTGGCAAGGCGCGTTACGCTCGCGTCGGCTCTGGCAGTGCGCGCGAACAACGCACGGTGCTGTTGAGTCGTAGCGCCGTTGCCCTCGGCTTGGGCCTGCAAATCCTCACTTGCCTGTTGGCCCTCGGCGTACCGTTACTGACCTTGGGCCGCTGGTTGATCGCCGGCGGTGTGGAGGTCTGGGAAAGTGGCGAGCTGTTGCCGGCCCTGCTGCAAACCCTGTCGTTCGGTGTGGCCGGTGCGCTGCTGACTAGTCTGGCGGCGATTCCGATTGCCTGGCTGTCGATCCGTGCGCCGGGCAAATTGCAGCGCCTGCTGGAAGGCTGCAATTACATCACCAGTTCGCTGCCGGGGATTGTCGTGGCGCTGGCGCTGGTCACCGTGACCATCCACTTCGCCCGACCGATCTACCAAACCACCCTCACCGTGTTGCTCGCCTATCTGCTGATGTTCCTGCCACGGGCGCTGGTCAGTTTGCGTGCGGGGTTCGCCCAAGCGCCTGTGGAACTGGAAAACATTGCGCAAAGCCTTGGTCGCTCACCGCTGCGCGCCTTGTGGCTGATCACTTTACGTCTGGCCGCACCGGGCGCTGCCGCCGGCGCGGCGCTGGTGTTTCTGGCAATCACCAATGAACTGACCGCGACCTTGCTGCTAGCCCCCAACGGCACGCGCACCCTGGCCACCGGTTTCTGGGCCATGACCAGTGAAATCGACTACGCCGCCGCAGCCCCTTACGCGCTGTTGATGGTGCTGCTGTCGCTGCCTCTCACAGCCATTCTCTATCACCAATCCAGGCGCACCGCTGGCCGATGAACGCACTTGAACTGATCTCCCTGAGCAAATCCTTCGGCGCGCAAACAGCGCTGGATGACATCTGCCTGTCCGTCCCGACCGGCAGCCGCACGGTGATTGTCGGCCCGTCGGGCTCCGGCAAAACCACCTTGCTGCGGATGATTGCCGGTTTTGAATTCCCCGACGCCGGCAGCCTGACCCTCAACGGTCAAGTGCTGGTCGACAGCACCCACGCCGTGCCGGCTTATCAACGCCAGATTGGCTACGTGCCGCAGGACGGCGCGCTGTTTCCACACATGACCGTCGCCGCCAACATCGGCTTTGGCTTAGCCCTGACAGGGTCGGCAAAAACCGAGCGCATCGCGCAGCTGATGGACAGCGTTGCGCTGGACGCCAACATGGCCCAGCGTTGGCCCCATGAATTGTCCGGCGGCCAGCAGCAACGGGTTTCCCTTGCCCGAGCGCTGGCCCAGCAACCGCGATTGATGCTGCTCGATGAACCGTTTTCCGCCCTCGACACCGGTCTGCGCAGCGCCATGCGCAAAATGGTCGCGCGCTTGCTGGAAGATGCCGGTGTCACGACGATTCTGGTCACCCACGATCAGGGCGAAGCGCTGTCGTTTGCCGATCAATTGGCGGTGATGCGCGGCGGGCGTCTGGTGCAGTCCGGGCATCCGATGGACCTCTACCGTTACCCGAGCGACGAGCAAACAGCGCATTTTCTCGGCGAAGCCGTGGTCATGCCGGCGCGCATTGAATCCGGTTGGGCACACTGCGATCTCGGCCCGGTGCCGGTGAACAGCAATGGTTTTATCGGCGCGGCGCAGATCATGCTGCGCCCCGAGCAACTGCAGGTGGGCGGCGCGGTCACGGGCGCGCTGGGTTGTCATGCCGTGGTCACCGAACGGGATTTCGCCGGCAACACCTGCACCCTCACCGTCGAGCTGCGCTCAGAAACTCCGCAAAACCCAGGTCGCTCGCTGTTGGTGCGCAGCTCCGGCATGCACGCGCCACCTGCCGGCAGCGCGGTGCAATTATCGGTACTCGGTGCCGCCCACGTATTCGCCGCCCCGTGATCACAGATCGAAGCGATCCACCACCCGCCGCCGCTCGTTGTCATCACGCACATCGTAGTTGGCGGTGGTCTGGATATTGCTGTGGTGCGCCAGCTTCTGCGCGATCGACAGGTCGTGCTCTTCGATCACCCGCGTGATGAACGAACGGCGGAAATCGTGGGGCATGATCTTCACCCCGACCTGAGTGCCACGCTGACGGGCGATGTAGTAGATCGCGTGTTTGGTGATGCGCTCGCGGGTAATGTGGCTGCCACGGCGAATGCGGTTGAACAGAAAGGTATCGTCGTTCTCCCCCTCCTTGAGCTGCTCGCGACGAAACTCCAGCCATGCATCGAGTTTGGCAAACGCCCACGCCGGGGCGTACTTGATCAGTTGTTTGTTGCCCTTGCCGGTGACGGTCAGGCTGCGTTCATGGAAGTCCACCTGATTCAGATCCAGATCGACCGATTCCGATTTGCGCATGCCGGTGCCGTACAACAGCGCGATCACCGCTGCGTCGCGCAATCCCTGAGGGCGCGGATCGGCGGCGCAGACTTCCATCAGTTCGTGAATCAAGGTGCGCTTCAAGTTGCGCCCCTGGGACAACCGCGTGCCGGCAATGCCTTTGACCGAACGCATTTTCAGTAGATGGTCCTGGCTGATCAGGCTCATGCGCCAGGCTTCATTCATCACGCCGCGCACGGCATTCACATACAACGACGAGGTGTTCGGCGCATAGCCGTCGGCGCGCAACGCCGCGACCAGTGCCACGACGTCTTCGGGTTGCAATCCGTGCCAGGGGATTTCCTCGATGTCGACGTCTTCGAAACCGAGGCGGTCGGCGGCGTCCTGCAAGACATAACGCATGGTCAATTGGCTGGAAGGCGCCAGACGTGCCAGATAAATCGTCAGCGGATTAGTGTTGGACGGGGTGGATTCAGTACTCGACAAGTCAATCAAACGAAACGGCCTTGAATAGAAAACAGTTCAACAAAACAAACTAAAAGTGCAAAGAAACTTATATAAGGAGCGACTCTTCTGTAGGACTTTTCTATTAAAAGCGCCGATGAACGGAAGAAGTCTGAACGGTGGCTGTATGGCTTACAGATAGACGAATTGCCGACCGTATTTTGATGTTCCTTTGACAAAAAGCGGCATAACCTTAATTACAACAGGTTGCCCCGAAAGGCCTACAACCTGCCGTCCGTGGGCTTAAAAGTCAATCAGGCATTCCCCGGCCGGTATCCCAAACCCTTGAAATTCCGTGTTTTTCAGACAATTGGCTGAAGGATGGCTGTCGCCCCGAGGTTCTTATGAGTCAAGCGTTCCTGCCGTTTTCGCGTCCGAGTATCGGCGATGAGGAAATAACCGCCGTTGAACAAGTATTACGTTCTGGCTGGATTACCACTGGCCCTAAATGTCAGGCACTCGAAGAACAGTTCGGCGCTTATGTCGGTTGCAAACATGCCGTCGCACTTTCTTCGGCCACCGGCGGCATGCATATCACCTTGCTCGCCTTGGGCATTGGCCCGGGCGATGAAGTTATAACGCCTTCGCAAACCTGGGTGTCGACCGCCAACATGATTTCGTTGCTCGGCGCCAAACCGGTGTTCGTCGACGTCGACCGTGACACGCTGATGACTGACGCTGCGCGCATCGAGGCGGCGATCACCCCGCGCACTAAAGCGATCATTCCGGTGCATTACGCTGGCGCCGCGTTCGATCTCGATCCGCTTTACGCGCTGGCCGACAAGCACGGCATCGCCGTCATCGAAGACGCCGCCCACGCGGCCGGCACCCGCTACAAGGGCCGTCACGTCGGCGCGCAAGGCACGGCGATCTTCTCCTTCCACGCGATCAAGAACATGACCTGTGCCGAGGGCGCGATGTTCGTCACCGATGACGAAGCACTGGCCAGTCGTGTGCGCATGCTCAAGTTCCACGGTCTGGGCGTTGACGCCTACGATCGCCTGACCGGTGGCCGCAAGCCGCAGGCGCAGGTGATGGAGCCGGGCTTCAAGTACAACCTCGCTGACATCAACGCCGCGATTGCCCTGGTGCAGTTGCAGCGTCTGGACGCGATCAACGCGCGCCGCACCGAGCTGGCCGCTGCTTACCGGCAAAAACTCGAAGGCCTGCCGGTCCAGCCTTTGGCCCTGCCCGCCTACGCGCAACAACACGCTTGGCACCTGTTCATCCTGCGCATCGACGGCGAGCGCTGTGGCATCGACCGCGAAGCCTTTATGAAGGGCTTGCAGGATCAGGGCATCGGCACCGGCATCCACTTCATCGCCACCCACCTGCACACCTGGTATCGCCAGCGTGACCCCGATTTGTACCTGCCCAACACCGAATGGAACTCGGCACGGCTGTGCTCGATTCCATTGTTCCCCGACATGAGCGATCAGGACCTTGATCGCGTCGTCGGGGCCATCGCCACCCTCATGGATAAACGCCTGTGAAACCCTATCCGATCCGCTGTGTGTCGATCGTTATCCCGGTCTATAACGAACAGGACAGTCTGCCGGAGTTGCTGCGCCGTACCGAAGCAGCGTGCCGGATGCTGCGTTACGACTATGAAATCGTCCTGATTGACGACGGTAGCCGTGACGATTCCGCCCACCTTCTGGAAGAAGCCGCGACCCGCGAAGACAGTCCGTTCGTGGCGGTCATCCTCAACCGCAACTACGGCCAGCACGCGGCGATCATGGCTGGTTTCGAGCAATGCAAAGGCGACGTGGTCATCACCCTCGACGCCGACCTGCAGAACCCGCCGGAAGAAATCCCGCGCCTGGTTGCCGAAGCCGAAAAGGGTTTCGACGTGGTCGGCACGGTGCGCGGTAATCGTCAGGATTCGGCGCTGCGTCGCTACCCGTCGAAGCTGATCAACCTCGCCGTGCAGCGCTCCACCGGCGTTGCCATGAGCGACTACGGCTGCATGCTCCGCGCTTACCGCCGAACGATCATCGACGCGATGCTCGCCTGCCGCGAGCGCAGCACGTTTATCCCGATTCTGGCCAACAGCTTCGCCCGCCACACCACCGAAATCGTCGTCGCCCACGCCGAGCGTGAACACGGCGATTCGAAGTACAGCCCGATGCGCCTGATCAACCTGATGTTCGACTTGATCACCTGCATGACCACCACGCCGTTGCGGTTGCTGAGCATTGTCGGTTTCGCCATGGCTGGCCTCGGCGTGTTGTTCGCCGCAGCGCTGATCGTGCTGCGCCTGGTGTTCGGTGCCGGATGGGCCGGTGACGGCATGTTTGTACTGTTCGCGGTGCTGTTCGTGTTCACCGGCGGCCAGTTCATCGGCATGGGCCTGCTCGGCGAATACCTCGGGCGCATGTACAGCGACGTGCGCGCCCGCCCGCGTTTCTTCATTGAAAAAGTGTTGCGCAGCCACCCGTCCCACCCGGCGCCTGCGATCACCGTTGACGGTCTCTCTTCTACTTCCACTACCGGTCAGGTTCTCTCATGAGCGCAAAAACTGTTGTCTTCGCTTACCACGATATTGGCTGCGCCGGCATTCAGGCCCTGCTCGACAGCGGCTACGACATCGCCGCCGTGTTCACTCACGCCGATGACCCGAAAGAAAACGCCTTCTACGCCTCGGTCGCGCAACTGTGCGCCAGCAAAGGCATCCCGGTGCATGCGCCAGAAGACGTTAACCACCCGTTGTGGATCGAGCGGATTGCCAAGCTCAATCCCGATTACCTGTTCTCGTTCTACTACCGCAACCTGCTCAGCGAACAACTGCTGGCCGTGGCCAAACAAGGCGCGTTCAACCTGCACGGCTCGTTGCTGCCGAGCTACCGTGGCCGCGCTCCAGCGAACTGGGTGCTGGTCAACGGCGAAAGCGAAACCGGTGTAACGCTGCACCGCATGGTCAAACGTGCCGATGCCGGCGCCATCGTCGCGCAACAACGCGTGGCCATCGAACGCAGCGATACCGCGTTGAGCCTGCACGGTAAATTGCGCATCGCCGCGACCGATCTGTTGCGCGATACCTTGCCGGCGATGCTGCAAGGCACAATCACTGAAACCGCGCAGGACGAAGCGAAAGCCACGGTATTCGGTCGTCGCAGCGCAGCGGACGGCAAACTGCTTTGGGCCAAACCCGCTGAGCAACTGTTCAATCTGGTGCGCGCCGTCACCCAGCCGTATCCGGGCGCGTTCTGCGCCGTCGGTGAACACAAGCTGATCGTCTGGAGCGCCGAGGTCATCAAAGGCAACGACGGTCAGGCACCGGGCCGGGTGATCAGTGTCGATCCACTGCGCATTGCCTGCGGTGAAGATTCGCTGGTAATCCTTTCCGGCCAACGCAACGACAACGGCCTGTTCCTCAGCGGTCCGCAACTGGCCAGTGAACTCGGTCTGGTCGACGGTTCGCTGCTGCGCGGCGCGGAATCCGGGCGTGCGCCACGTCGCACGCGCGTGCTGATCCTTGGCGTCAACGGTTTCATCGGCAATCACTTGTCCGAGCGCCTGCTGCGCGATGACCGTTACGAAGTCTATGGCCTCGACATTGGCTCCGACGCCATCGACCGTTTGCGCAGCCATCCGCATTTCCACTACGTCGAAGGCGACATCAGCATTCACTCCGAGTGGATCGAGTACCACATCAAGAAGTGCGACGTGGTCCTGCCGCTGGTGGCCATCGCCACACCGATCGAATACACCCGCAACCCGTTGCGCGTGTTTGAACTCGACTTCGAAGAAAACCTGAAACTGGTGCGCTACTGCGTCAAATACAACAAGCGCGTGATCTTCCCATCGACCTCGGAAGTCTATGGCATGTGCCAGGACAAGCACTTCGACGAAGACACCTCCAATCTGGTGGTCGGCCCGATCAACAAGCAGCGCTGGATTTACTCCGTCTCCAAGCAACTGCTCGACCGAGTGATCTGGGCCTACGGCGCCAAGGGCCTCAATTTCACCCTGTTCCGTCCTTTCAACTGGATGGGCCCACGCCTTGATCGCCTCGATTCGGCGCGGATCGGCAGCTCCCGCGCCATCACTCAGTTGATCCTCAATCTGGTCGAAGGCACGCCAATCCGCCTGTTCGACGGTGGCGAGCAGAAGCGCTGCTTCACCGACATCGCTGACGGTGTCGAGGCACTGGCGCGGATCATCGATAACGACAACGACGCGTGCAACGGCCAGATCATCAACATCGGCAACCCGGACAACGAAGCCAGCATCCGCCAGTTGGGCGAAGAGTTGCTGCGCCAGTTCGAAGCGCATCCGCTGCGCGACAACTTCCCGCCGTTCGCCGGCTTCCGCGACGTCGAGAGCAAGGCGTTTTATGGCGCCGGTTATCAGGACGTCGAACACCGCAAGCCAAGCATCGCCAATGCCAAGCGCCTGCTCGACTGGACGCCGACCGTGGAAATGCGCGAGACCATTGGCAACACGCTGGATTTCTTCCTGCGTGAAGCCATGCTCGAAATCGCGGACAAGCCTTGATGCAGGCCGGTCTACGCATCGACGTCGACACCTATCGCGGCACTCGTGAAGGTGTGCCGCGCTTGCTGGAAATGCTCGACGAGGCGCAGATCAAGGCGACGTTTTTCTTCAGTGTCGGCCCCGACAACATGGGCCGGCATCTGTGGCGCCTGATCCGCCCGCAGTTCCTCTGGAAGATGCTCCGCTCCAACGCTGCCGGCCTGTATGGCTGGGACATTCTGCTGGCCGGCACCGCATGGCCGGGAAAACCGATTGGTCGCGACCTCGGGCATCTGATGCGTCAGGCCCGTGATGCCGGTCATGAAGTCGGCTTGCATGCCTGGGATCACCACGGCTGGCAAGCGAATGCCGGGCGCTGGAGCGAGGCGCAACTGGTCGAGCAGATCCGTCAGGGCGTCGACACCTTGAGCGACATTCTCGGCGAGAAAATCACCTGTTCAGCCGCCGCCGGTTGGCGTGCCGATGAGCGCGTGATCGAGGCCAAGCAGGCCTTTGGCTTTCGCTACAACAGCGATTGCCGGGGCACGCGACTGTTTCGTCCGCTGCTGGCCGACGGCACGCCGGGCACGCCGCAGATTCCGGTGGACTTGCCGACTTTCGACGAAGTCGTCGGCCCTATCGTTTCAGCGCGGGATTACAACGCGTTTCTGCTCGATCACTTCCGGGCGCAACAGGTCAACGTCTACACCATTCACGCCGAGGTAGAAGGGATTCTGATGGCTGAGGATTTTCGCCAACTGCTGGCCGAGGCGCGTCAGCGCCACATCGACTTCACACCGCTGGGCGATTTGTTGCCCGAGTTCTTCAACACCTTGCCCGTGGGCCGCGTGCAGCGTGGCGCGCTCGATGGCCGTGAAGGCTGGCTGGGAGTGCAAGGCGCATGAGCAAACGCTGGGCATTGCCGTTGCTGTTGCTGGGAATCGGTCTGCTGGCGTACCTGCTGCCGCTGGGCACCCATGGCCTGTGGATTCCCGATGAATCTCGCTACGCGCAGATCAGCCAGGACATGCTGCTGAGCGGCAACTGGGTGTCGCCGCATTTCATGAGCTTGCGCTATTTCGAGAAGCCGATTGCCGGCTACTGGATGATTGCGTTGGGGCAGGAATTGTTCGGGCAGAACCTGTTCGGCGTGCGCTTTGCTTCGGCGCTGAGTACCGGGTTGAGCGTGCTGCTGTGCTATCTGGTTGCCCGACGTTTGTGGAATGAACCGCGCAAAAGCTTCGCCTGCGCGCTGATCTACATGAGCTTAACCATCGTTGCCGGTCAGGCCGGTTACGCCAACCTCGATCCGCAATTCACCTTCTGGGTCAACCTGAGTCTGGTGGCGCTGTGGTTCGCCGTCGACAGCCGCACCAGCGGCAAACGCATGGCCGCTTGGGCGCTACTTGGGCTGGCTTGCGGCATGGGTTTCATGACCAAGGGTTTTCTCGCCTGGCTGCTGCCGGTGCTGATCGCATTGCCGTGGATGCTTTGGCAAAAACGCTGGCGTGAACTGCTGCTGTTTGGCCCGGTGGCCATTGCCGTGGCGATCATCGTCAGTCTGCCGTGGGTACTCTCGGTGCATGCGCAGGAGCCCGACTACTGGCGGTTCTTCTTCTGGCATGAACACATCCGCCGCTTTGCCGGTGACGATGCCCAGCATGACGCGCCGTGGTGGTTCTACTTGCCGTTGTTGGTGGCGTTCAGTTTGCCGTGGGCGGGATTGCTGCCGACGGCGTTCAAGCAAGCCTGGCAAACCCGCGCTCAGCCCAAAGTGATTTTCCTGCTGCTGTGGTTGCTGATGCCGCTGCTGTTTTTCAGCCTGAGCAACGGCAAATTGCCGACTTACATCCTGCCGTGCCTGCTGCCGCTGGCGTTGCTGCTCGGTCACGCGCTGGCCGACCGTTTACGTCTGGAGCAAGGTCGGGCGCTGAGCATCAACGGTGTGCTCAATCTGTTGCTCGGCCTCGTCACGCTGATTGCCCTGGTGTACCTGCAACTGACCAAACCGGTCTACGACCACGAGCTGCACAGCATGGTGCTGGTGTTCATTGCCCTGATTGGCTGGATCATCGCCAACCTGCTGCAAGCCTTCCTGCCATTGCAATGCTGGGCGGCGCCGGCGCTGGGCAGTCTGTTGCTGATCGCGGTGTTGCCGGCAGCGATGCCCAAATCGGTGGTCGCCAACAAGATGCCTGATCAGTTCATCAAGCATCACGTCAGCGAACTGGCACAAACCACGCACCTGCTGAGCAACGACCTCGGCGCGGCGTCAGCGCTGGCCTGGCGCCTGAAAACCCCGCAGGTCGCGTTGTACAACACGATAGGCGAATTGAAATATGGCCTTGCCTATCCTGACGGCATTCAGCAACGGGTCGATCCCGATCAAGTGCAACAGTGGATGCGTGAGGCGCGCCGCAGCGGTTCGGTCGGCGTGGTGATGCGCGTCAAGGGGCAGGACGAACTGGACGAAATCGACAAGTTGCCAAAGGACGGCGTCCGTTATGAACAGGGCAATCTGGTGATCATGATTCTGCCGAAGGTGGCGTCATGAGCCTGTTGCTGCTGTTGGCTGCGTGCCTGCTGACCTGTCTCGGGCAAATTGCGCAGAAATACGCCGTGGAGAGTTGGCGCGGCGTGGAGTCGACATGGGCCGACAAACTGCGTTCGCCGTGGTTGTGGCTGGCCCTGCTCGCCCTCGGCTCAGGCCTCTTGGTTTGGCTGCTGGTGTTACAGCGCCTGGCAGTCGGCATCGCCTACCCGATGCTCAGCCTTAATTTCGTGCTGATCACCCTGATCGCCCGCTTCGTCTTCCGCGAACCCATCGACCGCCAACATTGGCTCGGCGTGGCGTTGGTGATTGGCGGCGTGGTTTTGCTGGGGCAACAGACATGAATCAGCGTCGCGGAATCACTTTCGCCCTCGGCAGCGTTTTGCTGGTCAGCGCCGCGCAACTGGGCATGCGCTGGAGCATGACCCGCCTGCCCACGCCAGAACATTGGCCGACCATAGCCAGCCTCGACCTGCGCGCACTGGCCGTGGTCATTGCGGCGATCTTCGCCTATGCGCTGTCGATGCTCTGCTGGCTCGCCGCCCTGCGCGATCTGCCGCTGGGCCGTGCCTATTCGCTGCTGAGCATCAGCTACGCGCTGGTGTATCTGCTGGCGGCCAGTCTGCCGCTGTTCAACGAATCCTTCAGTTTCAGTAAATCGCTGGGCGTGGCGCTGGTCATGCTCGGGGTCATCACCATCAACACGCGTCCGGCTCGTGCGCCCGCATTCAGGAGTGCTCCATGAAAATCACAGTATTTGGCAGCGGTTACGTCGGTCTGGTGCAAGCGGCTGTGTTGGCCGAGGTCGGCCATGATGTCGTGTGCATGGACGTCGACCAGAAGAAGGTCGACCTGTTGCGCCAGGGGCACGTGAGCATTTTCGAACCGGGGCTGGCCAGCCTGGTGCGCGAAGGGCTGGATTCGAAACGCCTGCTGTTTACCACCGATGAAAAACTCGCCGTGCAGCACGCTCGTGTGGCGTTCATCGCGGTCGGTACGCCGTCCCGTGAAGACGGTTCGGCGGATCTGCGCTACGTGCTCTCGGTCGGCGACGCGATTGCCCGCCATCGTGAGCAGCCGCTGATCATCGTCGAGAAATCCACGGTGCCGGTGGGCACCGGCGACACCCTGCGCACGCACATTGAAAAGGCGCTGATCAAGGTCGGTCGCCTGCTGCAATTCGATATCGTCTCTAACCCGGAGTTTCTCAAGGAAGGCTCGGCAGTTGCCGACTGCCGCCGCCCGGATCGCATCGTCATCGGGTGCGAGGGCGATGAGGTGCGCGACGTCATGCGTGATCTGTATTCGCCATTCAACCGCAACCATGACCGCATCATGTTCATGGACCTGCGCAGCGCCGAGCTGACCAAGTACGCCGCCAACTGCATGCTCGCGACCAAGATCAGCTTTATCAACCAGATCGCCGAACTGGCCGAACACTTGGGCGCCGACATCGAATCGGTGCGCCAGGGCATCGGCGCCGACACGCGCATCGGTTATCACTTCATTTATCCGGGCTGCGGTTATGGCGGCTCGTGCTTCCCGAAAGACATGCGCGCCTTGATCCACAGTGCCGAAGAGGCGCATTGCTCCAGCGACTTGCTGCAAGCAGTCGAAGCGATCAATCAGCGGCAGAAACACAAGTTGTTCGAGCGCATCAACGCCTTCTACCAAGGCGAACTGCGCGGCAAGACCTTCGCTTTGTGGGGGCTGGCGTTCAAACCCAACACCGACGACATGCGCGATGCGCCGAGCCGCGTGCTGCTGGAAGAGTTGTGGGCCGCCGGCGCCAGCGTGCGTGCGTTCGACCCGGAAGCCATGCAGGAAACCCAGAACCTCTATCCGAATGAATCCAGACTGATGTTGATGGGCACGCCGGAATCGGTATTGCCCGGCGCTGACGCACTGATCATCTGCACCGAATGGCAACAGTTCAAGGCGCCGGATTTCGAGCTGATCAAACAGCGCCTCAATACCCCGGTGATCTTTGACGGGCGCAACCTCTACGACGCTGAGCGTCTGGCGCGCAATGGCATTCAGTACTTCCCGATGGGCCGTGGCGAATCACGCAAATTGCCGATCCCGCTGCAACAGTGGCCGCATGCGTCTGACGTCGCATAAACACCTACCCCCGTGGGATCGAGCTTGCTCGCGAAGGCGGAGTGTCAGTCAACATTGATGTATCTGACCCAACGCCTTCGCGAGCAAGCTCGCTTCCACAGGGGGTAGTGTTACGGCGGCTTGACCGGTGATGGTTGCGCAGGGAGGATGATGCACGCCCGCCAAGCCTCTGAAATAAGGACATTGTCCCGCCGTGGCCATCTATTCGCGCTTCATCCGCCGTTTGATGATCAGCTCGCTGACCGTCGTCATCAGCCGCGCCCTGATCAGTCCGCTGCTGACGCTGTTCCTCAGCAACAAACTCGGTCTCAACCCGCAAGACGTCGGCCTGCTATTGGGCGTTGCGGTATTCAGCGCAACATTGTTGTCGCTGTACGGCGGTTACATCATCGACCGGTTGGACAAACGCCAGTTGCTGATTCTGACCATGCTCTCCAGCGGCATCGGCCTGATCCTGCTGACCTTCGCGCAGAATCTGTATCTGGTCACTTTGGTGTTGATCATCAGTGAGACCGCGTCAGCGCTGTTCCTCATCTGCTCGAAGGCCATCCTCAGTGAAAACCTCCCGGTCGGCCAACGGGTCAAGGCGTTTTCCCTCAACTACACCTTGACCAATATCGGCTACGCCGTCGGCCCGATGATCGGCGTGGTGATTGCCGGTATCCAGCCTTCGGCGCCGTTTATCGTCGCCGGCGCGATTGCCATTGGCAGCATTTTTCTGCTGGTGGGCGCAGAGAAAAAGGCTAATCCGGCCGGCTCGGTCGGCCCGCCGCAAAGCTTTCTGAACACCCTGATCATCCTGAAGAACGACCGCACGATGATCCTGTTTACCTTGGGTTGCCTGCTCAGCACGCTGGTGCACGGGCGCTTCACCCTGTACCTGTCGCAATACCTGTTGGTCACCCACAGCCAGCAACAGACGCTCGACACCATGGCCGCCCTGCTCGCCTGTAATGCGGTCACCGTCATCCTGTTGCAATACCAGATCGGTCGTTTCCTCAAACGCGAGCACTTGCGCCAGTGGATCGCCGGCGGCACCGCGCTATTCATCCTGGGTTTGATCGGTTTCAGCATGGCCGACAGCCTCGTCGGCTGGTGCGTGGCGATGTTCATTTTCACCCTGGGCGAGATGATCATTTACCCGGCAGATTTCCTCTTCGTCGACACGCTCGCCCCCGAGGAACTGCGCGGCAGTTACTACGGCGCGCAGAATCTGGCGGCACTCGGCGGCGCTGCAAGCCCGGTGATGTGCGGGTTTCTGCTGATGCACACGCCGGCGCCGATGATGTTCTACGCCTTGAGCGCATTGGCGGCAGTCGGCGGCTATTTGTGTGTCGCCAGCGGCCGTCGCGTCGCTTCAGTGCAAAAATAATGCACTCAAACTGCATTTATATGAATTTGTCAGCATCGAGATTGAACGTCACACTGTGTGCGTTCCTCCCCCAATGTTGGAACACTTCGAGGGCTTTCCGGACAGACCGGACGAGTCCTTTTTTTTGCCCGGATTTTGTAGAAGGATCAGTTTCACATGCTCGCTCGCTGGTTGCCCGCCGCCATAAACACCCGCCCAACCGAATGGAGCCGCGCCGCCATCGGCATGGCGCTGGGCACGTTGTTCAGCGTGTGGTTGTGCGCGCAGGTGTTCGGCCATGACGTCGCTTATCACCTGATCGGGCCGCTCGGCGCCTCGGCAGTGTTGCTGTTCGCCGTGTCCTCCGGCGCCCTCGCCCAGCCGTGGTCGATTCTGGGTGGTTATTTGTGCGCGGGTGTCGTCGCGCTGCTGGTTGCTCACGTGCTTGGCCGAACCCTTGGCAGCGCTTGTCTGGCGGCGGGCATGGCGCTGATTCTGATGTGCTGGCTGCGTTGCCTGCACCCACCGGCCGGCGCCCTCGCGCTGACGCTGGTGCTGGCCGATCCCGCGACCATCGCCATGGACTGGAAAGCCATGGAACCGGTAATGCTCGGTGCTGCGTGCATGCTGCTCAGTGCCCTCGCCTACAACAACCTGACGCGCATTCGTTACCCCAAACGCCCGGCGGAACCGGCGCCCGCAGTAGCCCCGGTCGACAATCAGGCAATCACCGCCGAAGACCTGAAACTCGCCCTGGCCGACATGGAAGCTTTCATCGACATCACCCCCGAGGATCTGGAACAACTGATCCACGCCAGTGAGCTGCACGCCAAGCGCCGCAGCATCGGCGAGGTTTTTTCCAAGTAACCTCTGGCATTTCGTCTAAGGTAAAAACGCAGACACGCCCTGCACATATCCCCGTTGTACAGGGCAAATTTGCACTGTTACGATCCGATAACGCTCGCGTGCGAGCTTCTCGAATAAAGACAATAAAAGCAGGGAGTTACTGATGACAGCTCAGGCTTCATCCCCGCGGACACAGTCCATGGATGCCACGCAAAACGAAGTGCTGGCCGAGGTTCGCAATCACATCGGTCACCTGACCCTCAACCGCCCCGCCGGCCTCAACGCCATCACCCTCGACATGGTGCGCTTGCTGCAACAGCAACTCGACGCCTGGGCCTCTGACGCCAATGTCCACGCCGTGGTGCTGCGCGGTGCCGGTGAAAAAGCCTTCTGCGCCGGCGGCGATATTCGATCCCTGTACGACAGTTTCAAAAGCGGCGACACGCTGCATGAAGATTTCTTCGTCGAGGAATACGCCCTTGACCTGACGATTCATCACTACCGCAAACCGGTGCTGGCCTTGATGGACGGTTTTGTCCTCGGCGGCGGCATGGGTCTGGTGCAAGGCGCCGATCTGCGTGTGGTCACCGAGAAGAGTCGTCTGGCCATGCCGGAAACAGCCATCGGTTATTTCCCGGATGTCGGCGGCAGTTATTTCCTGCCGCGCATCCCCGGTGAGCTGGGGATTTATATGGGCGTCAGCGGTGTGCAGATCCGTGCCGCCGATGCGCTGTATTTCGGCCTGGCGGACTGGTATCTGGACAGCAGCAAACTGGCGCTGCTCGACGAAAAACTCGACGCGATGGAGTGGCAGGACACCCCGCTCAAGGCTCTGCAAAACCTGCTGGCCAAGCATGGCGTACAAACCCTGCCCGATGCGCCGCTCGAAAAACTTCGCCCAGCGATCGATCACTTCTTTGCCCTGCCCGACGTACCGAGCATGGTCGAGCAATTGCGCGCCGTGACCGTCGCCGACAGCCATGAATGGGCGACCACCACCGCCAACCTGTTGGAAACCCGTTCACCGCTGGCCATGGCCGTCACTCTGGAAATGCTCCGGCGCGGTCGGCACCTGAGCCTGGAACATTGCTTCGCGCTGGAGCTGCACCTGGATCGTCAATGGTTTGCCCGTGGCGACCTGATCGAGGGCGTGCGCGCCCTGCTGATCGATAAAGACAAATCACCACGCTGGAACCCACCGACTCTCGCGACGCTGGACGCTGCGCATGTGGCGAGTTTCTTCCACGGTTTTGATGAGAGCGGGAGCTGAGCCATGCACGATCTCGAACTGACTGAAGAACAAGTGATGATCCGCGACATGGCCCGGGACTTCGCCCGCGGCGAAATCGCGCCCCATGCGCAGGTGTGGGAAAAGGCTGGCTGGATCGACGACGTGCTCGTGGCGAAGATGGGTGAGCTGGGCCTGCTCGGCATGGTGGTGCCCGAGGAATGGGGCGGCACCTACGTCGATTACGTGGCGTATGCCTTGGCCGTGGAAGAGATTTCCGCCGGTGACGGCGCCACCGGCGCGTTCATGAGCATTCACAACTCGGTCGGCTGCGGCCCGGTGCTCAACTTCGGCAGCGAACAACAGAAAAAGACCTGGCTGGCGGATCTGGCCAGCGGTCAAACCATCGGCTGCTTCTGCCTGACCGAACCTCAGGCCGGCTCGGAAGCGCACAACCTGCGCACCCGCGCCGAATTGCGCGACGGCCAATGGGTGATCAACGGTTCCAAGCAATTTGTCAGCAATGGCAAACGGGCGAAACTGGCGATTGTGTTCGCGGTGACCGATCCGGAGCTGGGCAAGAAAGGTATTTCGGCGTTCCTGGTGCCGACCGATACCGCCGGTTTCATCGTTGACCGCACTGAACACAAGATGGGCATCCGTGCTTCGGATACCTGCGCGGTGACCCTGAACAACTGCAGCATTCCCGAGGCCAACCTGCTCGGCGAGCGCGGCAAAGGTCTGGCGATTGCCCTGTCCAACCTTGAAGGCGGACGCATCGGCATCGCCGCTCAAGCGTTGGGCATTGCCCGTGCGGCGTTTGAAGCGGCGCTGGCGTACTCGAAGGATCGCGTGCAGTTCGACAAACCGATCATCGAACACCAGAGCATCGCCAACCTGCTGGCTGACATGCACATGCAAATCAACGCGGCCCGCTTGCTGATCCTGCACGCGGCGCGACTGCGTACGGCGGGTAAACCGTGTTTATCAGAGGCTTCGCAGGCCAAGCTGTTCGCTTCGGAAATGGCCGAGAAGGTCTGCTCGTCAGCGATTCAGATTCATGGCGGGTATGGGTATCTGGAAGATTATCCGGTCGAGAAGTACTACCGCGATGCGCGGATTACCCAGATTTATGAAGGGTCGAGCGAGATACAGCGGATGGTGATTGCGCGGGATTTGAAGAACTATCAGCTTTAACGGCAAAAGATCGCAGGCTTCGGCAGCTCCTACAGGAAACACATTCCCATGTAGTAGCTGCCGAAGCCTGCGATCTTTTGATCTGCGTTACTTGCCCTTGAACTCAGGCGCACGCTTGGCCACAAACGCGGCCATGCCTTCTTTCTGATCCTGCGTGGCAAACGCGGCATGGAACACCCGGCGCTCAAAACGCACGCCTTCGGTCAGGTTGACCTCAAAGGCACGATTCACGCTTTCCTTCACCATCATCGCAATCGGCAGCGATTTGCTCGCGATCACTCCAGCCACTTTAAGCGCTTCATCGAGCAGCTCATCACTCGGCACGATACGTGCGACGATGCCGCAGCGCTCGGCTTCCACTGCATCGATCAAACGCCCGCTCAGGCACATTTCCATCGCCTTGGCCTTGCCCACCGCGCGCGTCAGGCGCTGAGTGCCGCCCATGCCCGGCAGCACGCCGAGGTTGATTTCCGGTTGGCCGAATTTGGCGTTGTCGCCGGCCAGAATGAAGTCGCACATCAATGCCAGTTCACAGCCACCGCCCAAGGCAAAACCGTTGACAGCTGCGATGATCGGCTTGCGCCGGTTGGCCACGCGATCGCTGTCGCTGAACAAGTCGTCCATGTAGATCTGCGGGTAGGTCAGCTCGGCCATTTCCTTGATGTCGGCACCGGCGGCGAAAGCCTTTTTCGAGCCGGTGATGACGATGCAACCGATGGCGGCATTGGCTTCCAGTGCATCGAGCGCCTGGTTCACTTCGCTGACCAGTTGCGCGTTCAGGGCATTCAGCGCCTGTGGTCGGTTGAGGGTGATCAGGCCAACGCGGCCGTGGGTTTCCAGCAGAATCGTTTCGTAACTCATACATAACTCCTCAATTCGCCCCGTGTAGGAGCTGCCGCAGGCTGCGATCTGTTGATCTTTCTTTCAAAAAATCAAAGTCAAAAGATCGCAGCCTGCGGCAGCTCCTACAGAGGTTGGGTTTACAGGTTGCGCGAAATGACCATGCGCTGAATATCGCTGGTGCCTTCGTAGATCTGGCAGACGCGCACGTCGCGGTAGATGCGCTCCAGCGGGAAGTCGTTGAGGTAACCGTAACCGCCGAGGGTTTGCAATGCCATCGAGCAGACCTTCTCGGCCATTTCCGAAGCGAACAGCTTGGCCATCGACGCCTCGACCAGCGCCGGTTGGCCGCTGTCGCGCAGGGCCGCCGCGTAATGCACCATTTGCCGGGCGACGGCGATCTGCGTGGCCATGTCAGCCAGGCGGAACGCGACGGCTTGATGTTCGATGATCGGTTTACCGAAGGTGTCGCGCTCGCGGGCGTAATCGCGCGCCGCTTCGAATGCCGCGCGGGCCATGCCCACGGATTGCGAAGCAATGCCGACGCGGCCGCCCTCAAGGTTGGCCAGGGCGATCTTGTAACCCTCGCCCTCTTCGCCCAAACGGTTGGCCACCGGCACTTTGACGTCTTCAAAGAGAATCTGGCAGGTGTCGGACGCGTGCTGACCGAGTTTGTCCTCGACGCGAGCGACTGTGTAGCCCGGTGAATCGGTCGGCACGATAAACGCGCTGATCCCGCGCTTGCCGGCGCTCGGCTCGGTCACCGCGAAGACAATGACGATCCCGGCGTTCTGCCCGGAAGTGATGAACTGTTTGCAGCCATTCAGCACGTAGTGATCGCCTTCCAGCCGTGCACGGGTTTTCAGGCTGCTGGCGTCGGAACCGGCCTGCGGTTCGGTCAGTGCAAATGCGCCGAGCATGGCACCGCTGGCGAGCGGTTTGAGAAAGCGTTCACGCTGATCGTCGTTGCCGAACTTGAGGATCGGCACGCAGCCGACCGAGTTGTGCACGCTCATGATCGTCGAGCAGGCGCCATCACCGGCAGCGATTTCTTCCAGGGCCATGGCGTAGGCCAGGTAACCAGTGTCGCAACCGCCCCACTGCTCCGGCACGAGCATGCCAAAGAAGCCCAGCTCAGCCATCTCGCCGATGGCTTCCTTGGGGAAACGGTGCTCGCGATCCCACTCGGCGGCGAACGGCTTGAGGCGTTCCTCGGCAAACTGCCGGGCCATGTCACGGATCTGGGTTTGGTCTTCGTTGGGAATCATGGTGAATCCTTAAAATCCGGTTTACCACAACCCCCTGTAGGAGCTGCCGCAGGCTGCGATCTTTTGATCTTGATCTTAAAAACAAGATCAAAAGATCGCAGCCTCGTTGCACTCGTCAGCTCCTACAGGGGGAGTGAGTTTAGTAGAGGCATTCCACAGCCATGGCCGTGGCTTCGCCGCCGCCGATGCAGATCGCAGCAATCCCGCGTTTTAGCTTCTTCTGCCGCAGGGCCGACAGCAACGTCACCAGAATCCGCGCCCCTGACGCGCCAATCGGGTGCCCCAGTGCACACGCACCGCCATGCACATTCAGCTTGTCATGGGGGATTTCCAGATGCGTCATCGCCGCCATGCCCACCACGGCAAACGCTTCATTGACCTCAAACAGATCGACATCACCCAGCGACCAACCGGTTTTCTTGATCAGCTTCTTGATCGCCCCAATCGGCGCCACCGGGAACAGGCCCGGTGTGTCGGCGAACGCAGCGTGGCCATGAATAACAGCCAACGGTTTCAGCCCCAGTTTCTGCGCCTGCGACTGGCGCATCAGCACCAGTGCCGCCGCACCGTCAGAGATCGAGCTGGAGTTCGCCGCCGTCACCGTGCCGCCTTCGCGGAACGCCGGTTTCAGCGAGGCGATCTTGTCCAGTTTGGCTTTCGGTGGCTGTTCGTCGTTACTGATCAGCACCTGTTCTTTGCCGACGGTCACGGTCAGCGGGACGATCTCATCCTTGAAGCTGCCGTCCTTGATCGCCTGCTGTGCGCGGGTGGTCGAGGCGATGGCAAATGCATCCTGCGCTTCACGGCTGAAGTGGTTGGTCTCGGCGCAATCCTCAGCGAAGGTGCCCATCAAACGACCCTTGTCGTAGGCGTCTTCGAGGCCATCGAGGAACATCGAGTCGAGCACGCGACCATGGCCCATGCGGTAACCGGCGCGGGCACGATCCAGCAGATAAGGCGAGTTGGACATGCTTTCCATGCCGCCGGCAATCACCACATCGGCACTGCCCGCGACCAGCATGTCGTGGGCCAGAATGGTGGTTTCCATGCCTGAGCCGCACATCTTGTTGACGGTGGTGCAACGGGTGGATTTGTCCAAACCGGCGCCCAGCGCAGCCTGACGTGCAGGTGCCTGACCGAGGCCTGCGGGCAGCACACAACCAAACAACACTTCATCCACCGCATCGCTGGCAACACCGGCGCGTTCAACCGCAGCCTTGATTGCAGCGGCGCCGAGTTGCGGCGCAGTGAGACTTTTCAGTTCGCCCTGAAAGCCGCCCATTGGCGTGCGCACGGCGCTGACGATAACAATCGGATCGTTGGAAATAGTCATGACAAATCCTCCTTACTTGGCGGCCATGCGCAAGGCGCCGTCGAGACGGATCACCTCACCGTTGAGCATACTGTTTTCGATGATATGTCGAACCAGCGCAGCGTATTCGGCAGGCTTGCCCAGGCGCGGCGGGAACGGTACGCCGGCGGCCAGCGAATCACGCACTTCCGGGGTCATGCCGGCCATCATCGGCGTTTCGAAAATACCTGGGGCGATGGTCATCACGCGGATGCCGAAACGCGCCAGTTCGCGGGCGGCCGGCAGGGTCAGGCTGGCGATTGCGCCTTTGGAGGCCGCGTACGCCGCTTGGCCGATCTGGCCGTCGAACGCCGCCACCGACGCGGTGTTGATGATCACGCCGCGTTCGCCGTCAGCGTTTGCCTCGGATTCAGCAATCGCCGCAGCAGCCAAGCGCAGCATGTTGAAGCTGCCGATCAGGTTGACGTTGATCACTTGCGCGAAACTGCTCAGCGCATGCGGGCCGTTCTTGCCGAGGATCTTCTCGCCACGAACGATGCCGGCGCAGTTGACCAGACCGTTGACGCTGCCAAACGCGGCGACCGTCGCTTGTACCGCAGCCTCGGCGGCGGCTTCGTTGCTGATGTCAGCGACGACACTCTGTGCGCCGAGACGTTGAGCCTGAGCGGCGACCGCTTCGGCGTTCATGTCCACCAGCATCACTTTGGCGCCGACACTGACCAGCAATTCCGCGGTGGCTGCACCGAGGCCGGATGCGCCGCCGGTGACGATAAAAACCTTGTTCTCGATCTGCATGACAGTACTTCCTGATTCAAGCTGAAACGTTATGCGCCGCGGCCTCTTGAGCCTTGGCGATTTCCTGGTTGCGCAAGATAAAGCGCTGCAATTTGCCACTCGGGGTCTTGGGCAATTCGCTGACAAATTCGATTTCACGCGGGTACGAATGCGCGGCCAGACGCTTGCGCACGTGTTGGCGCAGCTCTTCGGCCAGCTCTGGCGCGGCGCGGTATTGCGCACTGAGCACGACAAAGGCTTTGACCAGTTCGGTGCGCTCCGGGTCCGGTTTGCCGACGACCGCCGCCTCGACCACCGCTGGGTGTTCGATCAGCGCGCTTTCCACGTCGAACGGGCCGACGCGATAACCGGAGGTGGTAATCACGTCATCACTGCGGCCGACGAAGCTTATGCTGCCGTCCGGGTTCCATTCCACGGTGTCGCCGCTCAGGTAGTAATCGCCGACGAAAGCCTTGGTCGGCACGCCTTCGTAGCCGCCGAACCAGCACATCGGCGATTGCGGGCGGTCGATGGCGAGGATGCCCGGCTGGCCGACGCCGAGTTCGTTGTACTGATCATCGAGCACGACGATGCGATGGCCCGGCGAGGCGAAACCGGCGGCGCCGACGTGTACCGCGTGGTCGAGGCCGTGGTGGTTGCACAGCACCATGCCCAGTTCGGTCTGGCCGTAATGGTCGTGGATGACCACGTCGAGGTTGTCGGCGAACCAGCGGATCACTTCCGGGTTCAGCGGCTCGCCGGCGCTGCTGACGATGCGCAGCTTGCCCTTGATCGATTTGGCGAATTCATCACCACCGGCAATCAGCAAACGATAAGCCGTCGGCGATCCGGTGAGGTTGGTGATGCCGTATTTGTTGATGACCCGGCAGGTGCTTTCGAGGGTGAACGGGCCATCGTAGAAAGTGATCGGGTGCCCCATCGACAATGGGCCGGTGACGCCGAAATAGATGCCATAGGCCCAGCCCGGGTCGGCGACGTTCCAGAACGAATCTTCTGCACGCAAATCCACGGCATCGCGGGTGTAGCTCTGGAACGCGACGATGGCTTTGAGCGGTACGGACAGCGCTTTCGACGGCCCGGTGGTGCCGGAAGTGAACATCAGCAGGAACGGGTCTTCGCCGGTCAACAGCACCGGTTCGCAGACGTTGGAATAATGGGCCAGTTCGGCCCAGAAGCTGAAATCGCCACGGACGATGCCTTGGCCTTTCGCGCCGCCGACGGTGACGAGGGTTGGGCAGTCGGCGACTTCAGCGAGTTTCGGCCGGTTGACCGCATCGGTGACCACGACTTTCGCGTCGGAACAGTTCAGCCGATGTTCGAGGGCTTTGGGGCCGAACGCGGTAAACAGCGGCTGATACACCGCGCCGATGCGCCAGGTGGCGAGCACCGTGATAAGCAATTCGATGTTGCGCGGCAGCAGGCCGGCGACTTTGTCGCCCTTCTGCACGCCTTGGGCGAGGAGGAAATTGGCGAAACGCGCGGCGTTATCCTGCAGTTCACTGAAGGTGTACGTCGCACTGGCGCCGTCGCGGCCCTCCCAGAACAGCGCGATGCGCCCCGGCAAGGCGTGGCGGTCGCAGCATTCGACGCAGGCGTTGAGCGCCTCAAGCGAACCGCTGAGCGCGGCATCCACGGTGTGCTGATAATTGAACTGTTTGGTGGCAGACAAGTAATCGCGCATTGCCAGAATCCCTCTGTGTTTTTATTAGGCTGGGAACCGTAAACAACAGAGGGATAGTCGCGCTGTGGGGCGGTGGCGGCAATGGTCAAAGCCATCAAAGTGGCTGACTGGTTTGGCCATGCCTTGCCACACCGATCGTTCCCACGCTCCGCGTGGGAATGCAGCCCCGGACGCTCTGCGTCCACTTCAGAATTGGAACGCGGAGCGTCCCTAGAGGCATTCCCACGCGGAGCGTGGGAACGATCATCAAAAGCCATCAAAATGGCTGACTGGTTTGGCCAAGGTTTAAGTTTTGGGTTGCCTGGACTGACCTCTTCGCGAGCAAGCTCGCTCCCACAGGGGGAATGCATTTCAAATGTGGGAGCGAGCTTGCTCGCGAAGAGGCCGGGTCAGACGACCTCATTCAGTATCAGCGTGCGGTAATGGCCCGGATTCGACCCCGACCACTTGCGAAACGCCTTGTAAAACGAACTCGCGTCAGCAAACCCCAATCGCGCCGCAATCTCGACAAAACTGATCGAAGGCTCCGCCAGCCAGATGATCGCCAATTCCTTGCGCACACTGTCTTTGAGCCCCTGATAGGTCTGCCCTTCTTCCGCCAGGCGCCGGCGCAAGGTCGAGGCCGACATGCACCATTGCTGGGCCAGCGCGTCGGTTTCCGGCCACTGTTCTGCCGGCAACTGCCGCAGATCCTGCTTGATCCGGCTCGCCAGGCTTTCCGGGTCGCGGTACTTCACCAGGATGTTGGCCGGCGCATGGGCCAGAAAGCGCTTCAACTCTTCGGCGGAACGTTTGATCGGCAGATCAAGGCAATCGGCAGAAAAGATCATCCGCGTGCGTGGCCGATCGAACCGCAGGTTCTCGGAAAACATCACCCGGTAGTCATCGGTGAAGTCCGGTTCAGGGCAACGCAATTCAATCGCCAGAATCGGAATCCGCCGCCCCGCCAGCCAGCAGGCGACGCCGTGGACGATCATCCAATAGGTGAAATAGGTGAAGGCGCGGCGCGGTTCGGCGTCGTCCTCCAGCAGCACGATTTCCGCCAGACTTTGCTGGTGCACCAACTGCGCCGGCATGCGCTCCAGCATTAACGACAGAAAGCTCAGGCCAGTGCTCAAAGCCGCCGCCAGCGTCGGTTGCGCCATCGCGCTGCGACAGAGGAACGCGAGGCTGCCGGACTTGAGCTTGCGCGGGTCCATGCCGAAAAACTCGTCATCCCCGCGTCGAGCCAACAGCCGCCAGAGTTTGGCGTACTGCGAGGCCGGCACCCGGCCCTGCGGGGTTTGCAGCAGCGTCGGCGCAATGCCGACCTTGCTCAAGACGTCGTCCGTGGCCACGCCCGGGGCACAACTTTGCAGCAGCGCTTCACGCACCAATTGAACGGCGATGGTGTCTTTTTCCGACATGGAGCGCGGTGAACCTTGTTGTTTTTGAGTGGCAGGCATCTTACCGCAACCAACGCAAATCCCGTGTAGGAGCTGCCGAAGGCGGCGATCTTTTGATTCAAAAAAAACAGGATCAAGAGATCGCAGCCTTCGGCAGCTCCAGAGTTCCGGTGTCGCCCGCATGAGAATGGTTGTTCTTTACTTTGTTCAGCTTCTGTTCAGGTTTGTGTCAATGATTGTCATGTGAGAATGGTTGTCATTATGTTACAACTTGTAACCTCTTCGAATGACTTGTTGGATACCGAATGCTTGTTCCCTTTCTGATCATGCTGCGCGAAGGCATTGAAGCCGCGCTGATCGTTGGCATCATCGCCAGCTACCTCCAGCAAACCGGCCGTGGCCAGTGGATGCCCGCCGTGTGGATCGGGGTTTTCCTCGCCGCCGCCCTCGCCCTGTTGGTCGGTGGCGGTCTGGAACTGGTCAGCGCCGAATTTCCGCAAAAGCAGCAGGAACTGTTCGAAGGTATCGTCGGGCTGGTCGCCGTGGGCATTCTCAGCTCGATGGTGTTCTGGATGCGCAAGGTGGCGCGTTCGATCAAACACTCGCTGCAAGCCTCGCTGGATCACGCGTTGACCTCGTCCAAACACCAAGTGATCGCCTTGATCGTCATGGTCTTTTTCGCAGTGGCCCGTGAAGGTCTGGAAACCGTGTTCTTCCTGCTTGCGGTGTTCCAGCAAAGCGAAGGCCCGGGCGCGCCGATCGGTGCCCTGCTCGGCCTGATTCTGGCGATTATCGTCGGTTTCCTGATTTACAGCGGCAGCATGCGCCTCAACCTTTCGGCGTTCTTCAAGTGGACCGGCCTGTTCATTCTGGTGGTCGCCGCCGGGATCCTCGCCAATTCGGTGCAGGCGCTGCATGAAGCCGGACTGTGGAATCATCTGCAAACCGTGCTCTTCGACTTCAGCGCGACGCTGCCGATGGACGGCCCGTTGGGCTCGGTGCTGGCCGGCATGTTCGGTTATCAGGATGCACCGACCGTCAGCACCCTCGGGGCGTATCTGATTTATCTGGTGGTAGCGCTGGTGATGTTCTTCTATCCGGCTCCCGCACCCAAGCCCTCCGCGCAATCGTCTTCCGTTTCCAGCCAATAAGGGCCTCCATGTCAAAGCCTAATACTCCTCAGGCCTCCCCTCCCCGCGCCCTGCGCTGGGCGGTGGCCGGTTCGGTGGTCATCATGATCGCTGCCGGCGGCCTGTTCTGGTACGCCTCGAAAATGGCCGCGGCCAAACGTCAGCACAACCACGATGAAGTGGTGGTGAACATTCATCCGGGCAGTTGCGAGCCGAATGCCCTGACCGTGCCGGCGGGCCGCGCCAGTTTCCGTATCGTCAACCGTTCCGACCGTGCGGTGGAATGGGAAATTCTCGACGGCGTGCTGGTCGTCGAAGAACGCGAAAACATCGCCCCCGGTCTGAGCCAGGTGATCAACGCCAATCTGCAACCCGGCGATTACGCGATCACCTGCGGCCTGCTGAGCAATCCGCGCGGGACGTTGCATGTAACGCCGACGGCGGCCTCCGATGCTGCCGCCAAAGCCAAACCGTCGATGTTCGCTTTCGTCGGCCCGCTGTCGGAATTCCGCGTGTATCTGGCCAGCCAGAGCAGCGCGCTGATCAAAGCCGTGACCGCGCTCAATCAAGCGATTGAAAGCGGCGATTTGAGTCAGGCTCAGGCGCTGTACTTGCCGGCGCGTGCCGCTTATCAACGTCTGGCCCCGGCTGCGCAGCGTCTGGCAGAACTGGACAACAGCATCAACGCCCGCGCCGACTACTTCGAAAAACGCGAGCAGGATCCGGCCTTCGTTGGCTTCCATCGCCTCGAATTCGGCCTGTTCCAGCAGCGCAAACTCGACGACCTGACGCCCGTGGCCCAACGCCTGCTCAGCGATGTCACCACGCTCAAACAGCAACTGCTCGCGCAGAGTCTGCCGCCTGAGCAACTGGTCAGCATCGTCGTGCGCAACCTCAACACCCTCGCCGACGTGCGCGCCGCCAGCGGTGAAGAAGAACGCTACAGCCACAGCGACCTCAACGGCTTCGCCGCCAATGCGCAAACCGCGCACAAAGTCGTCGATTTGCTGCGGCCAATGCTGACCAAGTCAGCCGCTGACCTGCTCCCAAAAATCGACAAGGCACTTACGGACTTCGACACCGAACTCAACAGCTACAAGATCAAGGACGGCTACGCCAGCTACGACTCCGTCAGCGGCGAACAACGCAAGCAGATCGCCGA
The DNA here is from genome assembly GCF_009764645.1 of Pseudomonas sp. PB106. Classification (GTDB taxonomy): domain Bacteria; phylum Pseudomonadota; class Gammaproteobacteria; order Pseudomonadales; family Pseudomonadaceae; genus Aquipseudomonas. The sequence continues at coordinate 3,848 of NZ_RWIM01000005.1, read as the reverse complement.
CAAGGCTCAGGCTCTGGCCGACGCACTGGATGGCATCGATCCCGCCCTCGGCCTCTCTGGCCTGTAAGCAGAAGACGAATTCGCGATGAAAGATTCAGAAAACCTCAACCTGCAACGTCGCCGTGTCCTGATGGGCATGGGCGCCGCCGGTGTCGCCCTCGCCGGTAGCGCGCTGAGCTGCCCGGCCATGGCCGCCGCGCCGGCACAAGTCACCGAAGCGCCGAGCAGCGACAAGACCGAAGATCGCCACGATTTCCACGGTGTGCACCAGACCGGCATCGTTACTCCGCGCCCGGCCTCGGGCATGCTGGTGTCGTTCGACGTGTTGGCCAGTGACCGTGAAGATCTCGAGCGGCTGTTCCGCACCCTCAACGAGCGCATCGCCTTCCTGATGAAGGGCGGCCCGGTCGCCCAGATCGATCCAAAACTGCCGCCGCCGGATTCCGGCATCCTCGGCCCGAACGTGACGCCAGACAACCTGACCATCACCGTCTCCGTCGGCGAATCGCTGTTCGACGAGCGCTTCGGACTGACCGACGCCAAGCCCAAGCGGCTGATCCGCATGGTCGGCTTCCCCAACGATGCGCTGGAGGCCGATTGCTGCCACGGCGACCTGAGCTTGCAGTTTTGCTCTAACACCACCGACACCAACATTCACGCCCTGCGCGACATCGTCAAAAACCTCCCCGACCTGCTGCTGGTGCGCTGGAAACAGGAAGGCAGCGTGCCGCCGCAAGCCCCGGCGAAACCGGGTGTGCCGGCACAATCGGCGCGTAATTTCCTCGGCTTCCGTGACGGCTCGGCCAACCCGAACTCCAACGACGCCAAAGCCATGGACAGCATCGTCTGGGTGCAACCGGGCAGCGACGAACCGGCCTGGGCCGCGCATGGCAGCTATCAAGCGGTGCGGATCATCCGCAACTTCGTCGAGCGTTGGGATCGTACGCCGCTACAGGAACAGGAAAGCATCCTCGGTCGGGTAAAAACCTCCGGCGCGCCTATCGGCGGCAGCCATGAAACCGAAGTGCCGGATTACCACAAGGATCCGGAAGGCAAGCTGACCAAACTCGACGCGCACATTCGTCTGGCCAACCCGCGCACCGCCGCGAGCCAGGCCAACCTGATCTTGCGCCGGCCATTCAACTACTCGAACGGCGTGAACAAGAACGGCCAGCTCGACATGGGCCTGCTGTTTATCTGTTACCAGGCCGACCTGGAAAAAGGCTTCATCACCGTGCAGACCCGCCTCAACGGCGAACCCCTTGAGGAATACCTCAAACCGGTCGGCGGCGGTTACTTCTTCACCCTTCCGGGTGTCACGAGCGACAAGGATTTCATCGGTCGTTCGCTGCTCAATGCCACACAACCGAAAACAGCTGCATAAAACAAAATCCCCACACTGGAGCCGCCCCCATGAAAAAAACGCCACTCGCGTTATTGCTGTCCCTTGGTTTGCTCAACACCCCGCTGTCGGCGTTTGCCGCCACGGCACCGCTGGATCTGGTCGGGCCGGTGTCGGACTACAAGATTTACGTCACCGAAAAACTCGATGAGCTGGGCAGCCACACCCAGCAATTCACCGATGCGGTGAAAAAAGGCGATCTCGCTACCGCGCAGAAACTCTACGCACCGACTCGCGTTTACTACGAGTCGATCGAGCCGATTGCCGAGCTGTTCAGTGACCTCGATGCGTCCATCGACTCCCGCGTCGACGACCACGAGAAAGGCGTGAAAGCGGAAGACTTCACCGGTTTCCATCGCATCGAATACACGCTGTTCTCGGAAAAAAGCACCCAGGGCTTGAACGAGCTGGCAGACAAGCTCAACAGCGACGTCAAAGACCTGCAAACCCGCGTGGCCGGCCTGACCTTCCCGCCTGAGAAAGTCGTCGGTGGTGCTGCCGCCCTGTTGGAAGAAGTCGCCGCGACCAAGATCTCCGGCGAAGAAGATCGTTACAGCCACACCGACCTGTACGACTTCCAGGGCAACATCGACGGCGCGAAGAAGATCGTCGATCTGTTCCGTCCGCAGATCGAAAAGCAGGACAAGGCGTTCATCGCGAAGGTCGACAAAAACTTCGCCACGGTCGACAAGATTCTGGCCAAGTACAAGACCAAGGATGGTGGGTTTGAGACGTATGACAAGGTGAAGGATAACGACCGTAAAGCGCTGGTCGGGCCGGTGAATACACTGGCGGAAGACTTGTCCACGTTGCGTGGCAAGTTGGGTCTGAACTGAGTTTTTTAGCGTCTAGGCAGGCCCCATCGCTGGCAAGCCAGCTCCCACAATGTTCTCGGTCATTCACAAATATTGTGTAAACCAAAGAACCTGTGGGAGCTGGCTTGCCAGCGATGGCATTTCCAGCGGCGCTACAGAATCCGGTACAACAACCGCTCAATCCGCACCCGACTCACGCGCTTGAGAAACTTGGCCACCCCGGCCGGGTATTCCGGCAACGTCTCAAGATTCTGGAAATTCTCGATCCGCGTGGTGTGGCGGAAAATCTCTTCCAGCTCCTTCGCTCGCGGTTCCAGCCACTCGCCCTTCGGATCATCGATCAACAACGCGTTTTCCAGGTCCAGGCGGAACGCCCGTGGATTGAGGTTGTTGCCGGTCAGCAGCGTATAGCGCTGATCGATCCACATGCCCTTGAGGTGGTAGGTGTTGTCGCCATCACGCCACAGGTGCAGGTTCAACTGGCCGCTGTCGATGTTGCGCTGATGCCGTTTGGCAAAGCGGCGCAGGCTGATTTCGTACAGGTACGGCAGCGCCGCAATCACCTTGAACGGCTCGCTCGGCGGGATATAGAAGTCGTTGGCAGTCTTGTCGCCGACCACGATGTCGATCTTCACGCCACGGGCCAGCGCGCGATTGATCTCACGGATCACGCCCAGCGGCAGGTTGAAGTACGGCGTACAGATGGTCAGTTGCTTTTGCGCGCTGGCGATCAGTTCGAGAATTGCCCGGTTCAACGGGTTGTTCTTGCCGACGCCGAGCAACGGCGTAACCGACAGACCGTCTCGGGCGGTGCTGCCCGTGGCGGTGTCGTATGTCGCGTATTTGAGACGGCTGCGCAGGTCGCCGATGTCGTTGCGCAGGCTGCGAGTGGTCGGCAGGTTCGGCAGGTCGAGGCGATGCACGGCTTTCGACTCGATCAGGCCGTGCTTGACCAAGTGATGCATCGAGTCGGCCAGCTCATGGCTTTGCAGCACGTGGTAGCGGTCGAAACGGTACTTGTCGAACTTGTGCAGGTAAACGTTGTTGAGGCTGGCACCGCTGTAGACCACGCAATCGTCGATCACGAAGCCCTTCAAATGCAGAACGCCGAACAGTTCGCGGGTCTGCACCGGCACACCGTAGACCGGCACTTCGCTTTGATGCGTGCGGGTCATTTCCTGATACCACGCCGAATTGCCCGGCTGCTTGCCGGCACCGATCAGCCCGCGTTGCGCACGCAGCCAGTCGACGACCACGGCGATTTCCAGCTCGGGACGCTTGAGCTTGGCGGCGTGGAGGGCATCGAGGATTTCCTGACCGGCCTCGTCTTGCTGCAAGTACAGCGCAACGATGTAGATGCGTTGGGTCGCTGCGGCGATTTTCTCCAGCAGGCAACGACGAAACTCGGCGGCGCCGGACAGAATGGTCACGGCCTCGGCGGTCAGCGGAAAGCTGCGCAGTTTAGGCAGCAAGGAACGTTTGAAAAGCAACGGCATAGGGCTCGCAATGGGTCGAATCCGAAGAACCCGAGAGCTTACACCATCACACCCCTCGGGTCTTGTTAGTGCCCGTAAAGAGATCAAAAGATCGCAGCCTTCGGCAGCTCCTACACCGACCAATGTAGGAGCTGC
>NZ_RWIM01000037.1 GCF_009764645.1 Pseudomonas sp. PB106 | reverse complement strand
AAAGATCGCAGCCTTCGGCAGCTCCTACAGAAATCGATGCAGGCGCTGCCGAAGGCTGCGATCTTTTGATCTCAAAGGTTAAGCAACAACCCCTGCTCCGCCTCACACAACCCCACCACATAATCCCAGACCACCCGCAGCCGCACCGATTTGTGCAACTCGCGCCGCGTGCTGATCCAGTAACTGCGCTCGATGCTTTCATCCGGTAGCAACGGCACCAGATCCGGATCCGACGCGGCCATGTAGCACGGTAAAACCGCGATCCCCAATCCCGACCGCGCCGCCTCCTGCTGGGCGATGACGCTGGTGCTGTGAAACACGACGCGAGGGCTGCGGCAGAAACTGTTGAGAAACATCAGCTCCTGGCTGAAGAGCAAATCGTCCACGTAACCGATCCACGCATGCCGCCCAAGGTCTTCGCGGCTGTGCAATGGCGGCGCTTTATCGAGGTAAGCCTGACTGGCGTACAGCGCGAGGCGATAGTCCGTGAGCTTGCGCGTGACCAGCATGTCCGCCGCCGGCCGTTCCAGATGAATGCTGATTTCCGCCTCGCGATTGAGAATGCTGACAAACCGGGGCACGGCGACCAGTTCCACTTCCAATCCCGGGTAACGCTCGAACAAACCGATCATGCGACTGGCGAGAAACTTGTGCCCAGCCCCTCCGTCACGCCAACACGAATCTTGCCCAGCGGCGCGGTCGACTGGGTGATTCCTTCCTGCGCCAACAGCGCGACGTTCTCCATCGCCTCGGCATGCTTGAGCAGCGCCTCACCGGCCGGCGTCATCTCATAGCCTTGCGCATGCTGGACGAACAGCGCGGTGCCGAGGCTTTTTTCGATGGCTTCGATATGGCGGGCGACGGTGGCGTGGGTGGTGTTGAGACGGCGAGCAGCGGTAAGCAGGCGGCCGCTGCGTTGCAGTTCGAGAAAAAACCGCAGGTCGTTCCAGTCGAACATGGTGTGTCCTTGTCGGCTATCGTCTAGTGAGGCTGTTCAAAAACGCACAGCGGCTGCGCAAAAACTAACATTCTTTTGACGAAAGCTAACAACTAGAGTGTCCGACAATAAAAACAAAAAGCGAGGTCAGGGAATGCGGACTTCCCTCGATGAATACGACTACATCGTGGTCGGCGCCGGCCCTGCCGGATGCCTGCTGGCCAATCGGCTGTCGGCGGATCCGCAGCAGCGCGTGTTGCTGCTCGAAGCCGGCGGGCGCGACAACTATGCGTGGATTCACATTCCTGTGGGTTACCTGTTCTGCATCGGTAATCCGCGCACCGACTGGTGCTTCAAGACTGAACAACAACCGGGCCTCAATGGCCGCGCGCTGAGCTATCCGCGCGGCAAAGTGCTGGGCGGATGTTCTTCCATCAACGGCATGATCTACATGCGCGGCCAGGCCAACGACTATGACGGCTGGGCGGCCGAGGGCAATCCGGGCTGGGCCTGGGACGATGTGCTGCCCTTGTTCAAACAGAGCGAAAATCACTTTGCCGGCACCGCTGAGTTTCACGGTGCCAAGGGTGAATGGCGGGTGGAGCAACAGCGGCTGTCGTGGCCGATTCTGGATGCCTTTCGCAGCGCTGCCGAGCAAAGCGGCATCGCCAGCATCGACGACTTCAATCAGGGCGACAACGAGGGTTGCGGCTACTTTCAGGTCAATCAGAAAGCCGGGGTGCGCTGGAACGCGGCCAAGGCATTTTTGAAACCAGTGCGTGCGCGGGCGAATCTGACGGTGCTGACTGGCGTTGAAGTGGATCGAGTGCTGCTGGAGGACGGTCGCGCCTCTAAAGTCAGCGCGCAACATGAAGGGCAAACCAAACAGTTCAAGGCGCGCAAGGAGATTGTCCTGTGCGCCGGCGCCGTGGGCTCTCCGACCATCCTTCAGCGTTCCGGGATAGGCCCGCGACCGTTGCTTGAACGCTTGGGCATCGGCGTGATTCATGAGCTGCCGGGCGTCGGCGGCAACCTGCAGGATCACCTGCAATTGCGCCTGATCTACAAACTGGAAAACGCCCGCACGCTCAACCAGATCGCCGGCAGCGTGTGGGGAAAAATGGGCATGGGCCTGCGTTATCTTTACGACCGCAGCGGGCCGCTGTCGATGGCGCCGAGTCAATTGGGCGCGTTTGCGCGTTCGGGGCCGGAGCAGACTTCGGCGAATCTGGAATATCACGTGCAGCCGCTGTCGCTGGAGCGCTTCGGTGAACCGCTGCACAGCTTTCCGGCGTTTACCGCGTCGGTGTGCGATCTGCGCCCGCAGAGCCGTGGGCGGATTGACATCCGTTCGGCGAATCCACAGGAGGCGCCGCTGATCCAGCCCAACTATCTGAGCCATCCCGAAGACCTGCGCGTTGCCGCCGACGCGATTCGTCTGACCCGCCGCATCGTCAGCGCGCCTGCACTGCAAGGGTTCAAACCGGTGGAATATCTGCCCGGCGCGAGCCTGCAAAGTGAAGAAGAACTGCAGGCAGCGGCAGCAGCCATCGGCACGACGATTTTTCACCCGGTCGGCACCTGCCGCATGGGCAACGACGGCGATGCGGTGGTCGATGCGCAGTTGCGCGTTCACGGCGTCCCCGGTTTGCGCATCGCCGACGCGTCGATCATGCCGCGCATCACCTCGGGCAACACCTGTTCGCCTACGCTGATGATTGCGGAAAAGGCTGCACAACTGATCCTCAACCCCAATGTTGTAAACACAACCCCTGTAGGAGTGAGCCTGCTCGCGATGACGGAATAACATTCAACATCTGCGCTGGCTGATACACCGCTATCGCGAGCAGGCTCACTCCTACAAGGAACCGCGTTTATTCAAGGCATCACCCGGACACGCAACACCAGTGGAACAACAAAAACAATCACTGTGAGGGATACCGATATGTCAGAACACGCTCAGCCGCTGGACGCCGCGAGCGGCGCCGAAACCAGCAATGCCACGCAGAAAGTCATCTTCGCCTCGTCACTGGGCACAGTGTTCGAGTGGTATGACTTCTTCCTCTACGGCGCCCTCGCGGCGGTGATCAGCAAGCAGTTTTTCGCCGGAGTCAACGACACCACGGCGTTCATCTTTGCGCTGATGGCCTTCGCCGCAGGCTTTATCGTGCGGCCGTTCGGGGCGCTGGTGTTCGGTCGGTTGGGGGACATGATCGGGCGTAAATACACCTTCCTCGCGACGATCATTTTGATGGGCATCGCGACGTTCTGCGTCGGCCTGCTGCCCACCTACGCCAGCATCGGCATCGCCGCGCCGATCATTCTGGTGGTGCTGCGCATGCTGCAGGGCCTGGCGCTCGGCGGTGAATACGGCGGCGCGGCGACTTACGTTGCCGAGCACGCGCCGATCGGCAAACGTGGTTTCCACACCAGCTGGATTCAGTCCACCGCGACCCTCGGCCTGCTGTTGTCGCTGCTGGTCGTGCTCGGTTGCCGTTACTTCACCGGCGATCAGTTTGAAGTCTGGGGCTGGCGCATTCCGTTCCTGCTGTCGATTGTACTGCTGGGCATTTCCACCTGGATCCGCCTGAGCCTGCACGAGTCGCCGGCCTATCTGAAAATGAAAGAGGAAGGCAAAACCTCGAAGGCGCCGATTCGCGAATCCTTCGGCAAATGGGAAAACCTCAAAGTCGTGCTGATCGCTCTGTTCAGCATCAACGCCGGGCAAGCGGTGACCTTCTACGCGGCGCAGTTCTATGTGCTGTTCTTCCTCACCCAGTTCCTGAAAATGGACCCGGCGGTGGCCAACACCTTGCTGATCATCAGCGTGGTGATCGGTGCGCCGTTCTTCATCATTTTCGGCTGGCTGTCGGACAAGGTCGGGCGCAAACCAATATTGATGCTCGGTCTCTTGCTGGCGACGGCGCTGTACTTCCCGATCTTCAAATCCCTCGCGCACTACGCCAACCCGGCCATTGATCAGGCCAGCCGACAGGCACCGATCACCGTGCTGGCAGATCCGGCGACCTGCACCTTCCAGTTCGATCCGGTGGGCAAAGCCAAATTCGACAGCCCGTGCGACAAGGTCAAAACCTTCCTGGTCAAGCAGGGCCTGCCCTACTCCAGCGCCGCCGCGCCTGCTGGTAGCGCCGTGCAAGTGAGCGTCGGCGACGTCAAACTCGACGGCTTCGACGAGGCCGCATTGCGCGGTGCAATCACCCTCGCCGGCTACCCGCAACAGGCAGATCTGCAGCAGATCAACAAGCCGATGATCGTCGCCCTGATCGTCGCGCTGATCATCATCTCAGCCATGTGCTACGGCCCGCTGGCGGCGCTGATGGTCGAGCTGTTCCCGACGCGCATCCGCTACACCTCGATGTCGCTGCCGTACCACATCGGCAATGGCTGGTTCGGTGGTTTCCTGCCGACGGTGTCGTTTGCGCTAGTGGTGTATACCGGGGACATCTTCTACGGCTTGTGGTATCCGGTGCTGATTACCGGGGTGAGTCTGGTGGTGGGGATGATCTGTCTGCGTGAGACGAAGAATATCGATCTCGACAAGAATTAATGGCAACTGAAGTGGCGAGGACTTTGCGTTCTCGCCATTTTTTTATGCCTCAGCCTTGATCACCTCGAACTTCACCTGATCCGGATAAAACGCCACATAGTCGCGGATCGGCGCCACTGACACTTTCGGGTTCTCGTAAGTCCACACCGCATTCGCGCCTTCATGCCCCGGCACTTGCAGGCTGAAGTAATTGGCGTCGCCCTTGTACGGGCAATAGGTGGTGTGATCGGTGCGGGCGAAATACTTTTCTTCGATGTCTTCGCGGGGGACGTAGTAGACCGGCGGGTAGTTGGCTTCGTTGAGAATCATCACATGAGAGGACGCGGCGACCTGGATGCCGTGAAATTTCACCAGCAGGCAGCCGACGAGTTGTTCAAGGTTGATGACGCGGTTGGGGCCAGAAGTTTTCATGGGGTTCTCCTGAATACGGCGAAGAGACCGCTTCAGGTATAGCTTATGCGTTGTGGCCAGGGCTGTTTTACAGCCGAACGGCCAACAGCCCGGCGCCCGTCGACGGCGAGCGTCTTCGCGAGATTTCCCGCAACGTTTTTATCTGTATATCCATACAGATAAAAGTTGCCCCTGACGCCAAGTCCGGCCATTCTGTGCACCTGTTCAGACCTTGATCGACGATGGTGGTTATGCGGCTGTACCTCTGTGAAAAACCTTCCCAGGCCAAAGACATTGCGGCCGTGCTCGGCGCCAAGCGTCGGGGCGACGGCTGCTGGCTGGGAACGGATGTCACGGTGACCTGGTGCATCGGCCACTTGCTCGAAACCGCGCCGCCGGACGCCTACGACGCGCGATACAAGCGCTGGGTGCTGGCAGATCTGCCGATCATCCCGGACAAGTGGAAGATGACCGTCAAACCGCGTACAGCCAGCCAGTACAAAGCGGTGAAGCGCCTGCTCGGCGAGGCCAGCGAGCTGATCATCGCCACCGACGCCGACCGTGAGGGCGAGATGATCGCCCGGGAACTGGTCGAGCACTGTCGCTATCGCGGGCCGATCCGCCGCTTGTGGCTGTCGGCACTGGACGAAGCCTCGATCCGCAAGGCATTGGCAGCGCTGAAACCGGGAGCCGAGACGTTCAGCCTGTACCACTCGGCGCTGGGCCGTTCGCGGGCAGACTGGTTGATCGGCATGAACATGAGCCGCCTGTTCACCTTGCTCGGGCGGCAGTCCGGTTATCAAGGCGTGTTGCCGGTCGGTCGGGTGCAGACGCCAACCTTGCGGCTTGTCGTCGATCGCGACCGCAGCATCGCCGATTTCGTGCCGGTGCCGTTTTGGGCGATTGATGTGGATCTGTTACACAACTCCACCTCGTTTACCGCGCAATGGCGCGCGCCCTCGGATGTTTGTGACGATCAGGATCGTTGCCTGAATCAGGCACTGGCCCAGCAAGCGGCGGCTTCAATCGGTAGCGCCGCCAGTGCTCGGGTGGTCAAGCTGAAAACCGAGCGCATGCGCGAAGTCGCGCCCCTGCCCTTCGATCTTGGCACCTTGCAGGAAGTCTGCTCGAAGAAGCTCGGTCTCGGCGCGCAGGAAACCCTCGATATCGCCCAAGCGCTTTACGAAACCTACAAAGTCATCACGTACCCGCGCAGCGATTGCGGTTATCTGCCGTTGAGCCAACACAGCGAGGCGCCGGGAATTCTTGCGGCGCTGCGTCAAGCCGACCCTGGTCTTGAAGCGCTGCAAGGTTTTCTTGAACCGCAACGCCGCTCCCGAGCCTGGAACGACGCCAAGGTCAGCGCGCACCACGGCATCATCCCCACTGCAGCGGCGAAGAATCTCGAACGCCTGAGCGGCAAGCATCGCGCGGTGTATACGCTGATCCGCGCGCGCTATCTGGCGCAGTTTCTGCCCAACCATGAATACGATCGCACCCAGGCCGACTTCGATTGCGCCGGTGAAGCCTTGCGCGCAGTCGGTAAGCAGATCATTGAACCGGGTTGGAAGCGTGCATTGCCCGAGGCACTTGCACCGGCCAAGGGCCGCGAAGCCCCCGCCCCGCAAACATTGCCGGCCCTGAGCCAGGGCGTCGAATGCGCCATCGCCGAGGTGAAACTCAAGGACCTGTGGACGCAACCGCCGAAACCCTACACCGAGGGTGATCTGATCAAGGCGATGAAAAACGTCGCGAAACTGGTTGAAGACCCGCTGCTGAAACAGAAGCTCAAGGACACCACCGGCATCGGCACAGAAGCCACCCGTGCGTCGATCATTCAGGGTTTGCTAGACCGTGGTTATCTGGTGAAAAACGGCAAGGCGCTTGCCGCCACACCTGCCGCGTTCAGCTTGATCGATGCGGTGCCGCGAGCAATTGCCGACCCCGGCACCACGGCGATCTGGGAACAGGCGCTGGACATGGTGCAAAGCGGCGAGATGAGCCTGGAGGAATTCGTCACCAAACAGGCGGCGTGGATGAGCAAACAGGTGACCCGTTGTTCCAGCCTCAGCCTGACCATCAGTGGCCCGCCTCCCGCAGGCAAAGCTGCTGCACCGTGGAAAAAGAAACGCAAATCGACCCGTAGCAAAACCACGGGCGCGGCCCCACGCAAGGCGAAAACAGCGGCGAAATAAAACCCGCTACAGTTTCTGCAAGGCTCACCACTTTCAGGAACTCGGCGCATGGCCAGTATCGAACTGCACCCCGCTCAGCGCGATGAACTGCAGATCATCGAAAACCTCATGCAGTTCTACATGTACGACTTCACCGAATGGCTGCCGCTGCAGATTGCCGAGCACGGTTTCTTTTCCATCCAGCCGAAAACCGATTACTGGCGCCGCCCAACGACGCAACCGTTCCTGATTCGCGTGGACGGCGAACTGGCAGGTTTTGTGACCGTCGATGACGAAACCCATATCGCCGGCGCCGAACTCAACATTGGCTACTTCTTCATTGCTCGACGCTTTCGTGGCCAGGGTGTCGCGCAGTTTGTCGTCTCTGCCCTCTTGAAGCGCATCCCCGGTCAATGGCAGATTTTCCATATCGACGCCAACCTGCCGGCACAGCGCTTCTGGGCCGGGCTGATCCCTGAATTGACTGGCGGCGATTTCACCCGGCAGCAGCGCGACGTGGACGATTATCCGTGCACGTTCTACCGTCTGCGCACGCCTTTTTCCGTTACCTGAACGGATCTGTTCTCATTCCAAAACAGCTTTGTCCGACAATATGTAGTGAACAAAAATAATCACTACAAAACCGTTGACGGCGTCGTTTTGCTTTTGCATGATGAAGACGTTCCCCGATCGGGAACATCGGTAACACGCTTGAGCAAACTCGTCTGACCGCCGAGTTGTTTTTTCCGGATACACGCTGCCCACAAGGCAGATTGAAGAAGCTGACCTGGCCTGAACGTCCAGTACAAGGACGAGAAGCGCTGGCGAAAATTCTCAAGACGCTTGTGGTCGACTCTGAACAGGTCGGCAAGGAGCCTCCCGGTTTTCGCTGCTTCTCCTCGTTGTGACGCTATTGCGTAGCAGTTATTCAACACGACTACATGCAACAGATGCACGACCCCGGACTTCACACGGGCGAGCGCTGACGTCCTGGTTTCGGTGCCAGGGATCAACTAACCGATGGGCTACCTGTATTAGCGAATCAACTTTGAAAGATCACCAGACTGGTCAAGGGGCAACATTATGAATCTGAACAATCAACCCACTATCGAAGAACTGGCGCGTATGTTCGCTGCACAAAAAGACAGCCACGACAGCCATATCCTGTGGATCAGCAAGTCGGGGCAAGTGCATATCGACTGCCTGGCGCCCCATGCTGGCGAAGAAGAGTTCGACCGTAACCATCAGAATCTGCTGGCCCGCCTGAAGATGTACCGCCGTGGCCACGGTTATGTTGGCAAGAAAGCTGCGGCCGACAAGGACTTCATCGGTAATGTTCTGCAAACGCTGAAACAGGCGTGGGACTCGATGCAGAACCACAACGAAGTTCGGGTGATTGATCGGTTCTGCTGATTTAAAACTTCAATAACAAAAGGGCCTGCTTCCGATAAAGAAGCAGGCCCTTTTTTTATTAGCCAGAACAGAAACACCACAGGGACAGCGCCGTTCAATGACTCTTTGTTCCCAGCACCAACTCCATGAATGCCTGCGCCGCTGCGCTGTGGTAGTTATTCTTGCGCCGCAACAACGCCGCTCCGCGTTGCGGAGCATCACTTTCGATGCGCAACTTGCGCAACGCTCGATCCTCGGAGGCAATCGCCTGCGGCAGCATCGTAGCCATGGGTGAACAACGCACAACTTCCAGCAAAGTACTCACCGAGTTCACTTCGACCCGCACCTGCGGCGTGATCCCGTGCTGACGAAAATATTCATCCACCGATAACCGTGTAATGAAGTCCGGCGCCAGCAAGGCGAAATCCAGTGCAGCAAGATCGTCCGGCGTCAGCACTGAGCGGCTGTCATACAGCGGATGCTCCCGCCCCACCATAATCCCCAGCGTCTCGGTAAACGCTGGAATGCATTCAATGTCGGCATGGCGCACGGGCGTGAAGGCAATTGCGATATCCAGCGAGTCATCCGCCAGCCCCGCCTCGATGTCGTCCATCGACAACTCGAAAATCTGCAGATGAATGCCTGGATAACGCGCCGTGAAGTCACGCACCAACGGCCCGACCAGATAAGCCATGAACGTCGGCGTCATCGCCAGACGCAAACTGCCGCGAGACAGATCCTTCACGTCATGCAGGGCGCGCTTACCCGCCTCCAGTTCTACCAATACCCGCCGTGCGCATTCGATATAAGCCTGGCCAGCATCAGTCGGTTTGACCGTGCGCGAGGTGCGATCGAACAGATTGACCCCCAACGTTTCCTCCAGTTGGCGAATCTGTTGCGACAGGGTCGGCTGCGACACATGTAGCGCCTCGGCCGCGCGGGTGAAACCGCCGTGATCGGCAACGGCCAGCAGATAACGCAAATGTCGCAGGAGCATGGAAACATCAACTATAGGCAAGGCTTATGCAAAGCATTGTATATCGATCTTGGACGCTATGGATCATTCGGCAGAAGATGGCTCCCACACAGCAAGCCATCCCTGAAAGGAGTGACACCATGCAACAGTCCCACGCCTACAACGACAACAGCCTGGCCCTGACCACCCGCATTCTCGACGCCAAGGCACGCAAAGATCTGTCGTGGCAGGATCTCGCTGACGGCACCGGCCTCAGCCTGGCCTACGTCACCGCCGCCCTGCTCGGTCAGCATCCATTGCCGGAAAACGCTGCCCAGGTGGTTGGCGACAAGCTTGAACTGGACGCCGATGATGTTGCAGCCATGCAGATCATTCCCCTGCGTGGCAGCCTCAGCGGTGTGCCGACCGACCCGACCATCTACCGCTTCCACGAGATGATCCAGATCTACGGCACCACCCTCAAAGCGCTGGTTCACGAGCAGTTCGGCGACGGCATCATCAGTGCCATCAACTTCAAACTGGACATCAAGAAAGTCGAAGACCCGGAAGGTGGCTCCCGCGCCGTGGTCACCCTCGACGGCAAATTCCTGCCCCTGCGTCCGTTCTGATGTGCCCCGGCCCGCACCCCGAGTGCGGGCCCTCCGATCTCCATCCAAGAGGACACGCACATGAAAGCCCTGATAGACGGTTTCCTGAAATTCCAGAACGAAGCCTTCCCGCAACGCACCGAACTGTTCAAACACCTGGCGACCACCCAGCAACCCGGAACCTTGTTCATCACCTGTTCCGACAGCCGCGTGGTGCCGGAACTGCTGACCCAGCAAGAACCCGGCGAACTGTTCGTCATCCGTAACGCCGGCAATATCGTGCCGTCCTACAGCCCGCATCCGGGCGGCGTTTCGGCGACGGTGGAATATGCCGTGGCGGTGCTTGGCGTGACCGACATCGTGATCTGCGGTCACTCCGATTGCGGGGCAATGACCGCCATTGCCAAGTGCAAATGCATGGATCACCTGCCCGCTGTCAGTGGCTGGCTGCAACATGCCGAGTCGGCGAAAGTGATGAATGAAGCGCGCACGCATGCCAGTGATGCAGCGAAGTTGAGTTCAATGGTGCGCGAAAACGTGATCGCGCAATTGGCGAACATCCAGACCCACCCGAGCGTGCGTCTGGCTCAGGAAAAAGGCCTGCTGAACCTGCATGGCTGGGTGTATGACATCGAGACCGGCTCGATCGATGCGCTGTCCTCGGACCGCCGCACCTTTGTACCGCTGGCCGAACAACCGGCGACGTGTGCGGTTTACGCAAACAGCGCTGACGCAGCCTGAAACACCCCTGTAGGAGCTGCCGAAGGCTGCGATCTTTTGATCGTTCCCACGCTCTGCGTGGGAATGCCTCTGGGGACGCTCCGCGTCCAGTGACACGGAGCGTCACGGGCTGCGTTCCCACGCTGGAGCGTGGGAACGATCAGTGCCCGCCAGATCAGCGTTTTACCGTGAGATCGACCTGAGTCATGCGGCTGCGCACGGTAAACACACCGTCGCCCGAAAGAATCGCACTGCGCGCAAACAGCCGCCCGCTTTCCCAGTTCGAAAGCCCCAGTTCCGGTTTATTCAGCGCGTACTGACCATCCACCCACCGGGTGATGCCATTGCCCACGAACGGCGCGTTTACCGCGTTGTAAAAACGCTCCTGAGCCGCGGCATCCTCACTGATCAAGGACACAGTGAATTGCGGGCTGTAGCGGTTGAACAGCGCAATCGCCTGATCCAGATGATCAACAATCATCAGGCTGACTTCCGGAGTTTCTTCCCATTCCCACTCGCGGCCCAACTCGGACTCGGCCAAAGGTTCAGCCTGCGCTTCAGTCCGATAACCCTCGGCGCGATAGACTTCGACCGTTGCGTTCTGCCAGTCGCTCGGCAGACAGTCTTGACTGCCTTCGACAATGTGCAATTTGCAGCCCTGCCCCCGAGCAGTGCCAGCCTGCTGCAATGCATCGAGGAATAACGGCACCAGTTCCGCCGCACGCTCGCGCTGGATCAGGCAGACATTCAGGGTGTTGCACACCTTGCGATCCAGTGAGTTGCGCACCACGGCGGCGAAGCGCTTGGCATCGGCCTCACGATCGGCAATCAGCCACGCCCCACCGGTGCCGTGCAGGCTCACGGCGGTGCCGGCCTGCTGCGCGATGCTGCCCAGTTGACTGACCGCACGCCCGGAGCCGCGCGCCACCGCCAGCGATAAACGCCGATCGGCAAACATCGCCCAACCGGCGGCATGATTGACACTTTCCACCAGCGACACCGCACCAGCCGGCAAACCGGCATCGGCCAATGCCGGGTTCAAGGCGTGGGTGACGATAGCTTGTGCCGTGCCCAACGCATCGCTGCCAATGCGCAGCACCGCAGTGTTGCCGGTACGCAAGACGCCGGCGGCATCGGCAAACACGTTCGGCCGACCTTCAAAGACAAACGCGACAATGCCCAGTGGCGAAACCACTTGCTCGACCTTCCAGCCGTCGTGTTCGACGCTGCTGATGACTTTGCCCCGGGTCGCGGCGGCATCACGCCAGGCACGCAGGCCGGCGATCATGTCGCGGCGCATGCGCTCATCGGCGAGCAAACGGGTGGTGGAACGACCGCGCGCCTTGGCCCGTTCGATGTCGGCCTGGTTGGCGGCTTCGATCTGCGCCCAGCAATCGGGAGTCTCCAGGCGCTGCGCGAAGCAATCAAAGAACTGACTGATGGCTTCATCGGAGACGGCTGACAACGCCGTGAATGCAGCAGCCGCTCGTTCTATCGCCACGGACGCCGCTTGTTGATCCGCCACCGGAATCAGCAGCAGCTCGCCGCTGACCTGCTCGATCAACAGATGGTCACCGGGCTGAAAACGCGCGGCCAGTTCGGGGCTGACCACGGTGACGCGGTTTCCAGCGAAAGGGATCGGCGTGCCAGCAACCAGACGTTCGAGTGCAAGAGACATGAAGCGGATTCACCATGCAGAGAGCGGCCGGAAAATGTAGCGGATTCACCGCCGAAATACACCTGCTCAATCGACGTTTTCCAGACGAAAAAAAGCCGCTGTGCGCATCACGCACAGCGGCTTTTGTTACGGCAATGTCTGCGCTTTTGGCTTACGCCGTCAGCGAGTAAATCAACGCCGAAATCGCCACCAGACCCACGGCAGTGACAAACACGTTCGACGCCTGACCACGATAACGCGCCATCGCCGGCACTTTACGGATCGCGTACATCGGCATCAGGAACAGGATCGCCGCGATGACCGGGCCACCGATGGTTTCGATCATGCCGAGAATGCTCGGGTTCAGGGTCGCGACGATCCAGCACACCACCAGCATGAACGCCGCAACGATGCGATCCAGTGCCTTGGCGCTCGGACGCTTGCCGCTCTTGACGATCAAACCTTTGAGCCCTTCACTGGCACCGATGTAGTGGCCAAGGAACGACTTGGAGATCGCCACGAAGGCAATCAACGGTGCTGCGAACGCGATGGTCGGATTGCTGAAATGGTTGGCCAGGTACGACAGGATCGACAGGTTCTGCGCTTTCGCTTCAGCCAGTTGTTCCGGCGACAGGGTCAACACGCAGCTGAAGACGAAGAACAGCACCATCAGCACCATCAACGCGTGTGCGCGGGACAGGATCTGCGAGCTGCGCTCTTCGGCATGCGCGCCGTAACGACGCTTCTGGTCGACGGCGAATGCCGAGATGATCGGCGAGTGGTTGAACGAGAACACCATCACCGGGATGGCCAGCCACAGCGTGTGCAGCAAGGCCGACGGTGCCGGCACGTGCGACGCGGTGGCGAGGATGCCGCCGTTCCAGTGCGGGATCAGGTACACCGCCAGAAACAGCAGCGCAACGATGAACGGATAGACCATCAGGCTCATGGCCTTGACGATCGCCTGTTCGCCGCAACGCACCACGGCCAGCAGACCGAGGATCAGCACGAACGACAACAGCGCGCGCGGTGGCGGTGTGATGTGCAGTTGATGTTCGAGGAAACTGGCGACCGTGTTGGTCAGGCCGACGCTGTAGATCAGCAGGATCGGGAAAATCGCGAAGAAGTACAGCAATGTGATCAGTGCGCCGGCCTTGATGCCGAAATGCTGCTCGACCACTTCGGTGATGTCAGCGCCTTCACGACCGGACAGCACAAAGCGGGTCAGGCCACGGTGTGCGTAGAACGTCATCGGGAACGCCAGCAGCGCGAGGATCACCAGTGGCCAGAAACCACCGAGACCTGCGTTGATCGGCAAAAACAGGGTGCCGGCGCCGATGGCCGTCCCAAACAGTCCCAACATCCAGGTGGTGTCCTGGCGATTCCAGCTCGACAGCTCGGCTGGTGCTGCTGCGTCAAAGCGCTGGTCGACGCTTTTGGCCTGATCATTCATCCGGTCGGATCTCCGCATTCCGGTCACTTGCCACTCGGTCAGGACGCGTCGGAAAAAACCGACAGACATGCTCCGGCCGAAACAGGGGCGCGATTCTCCGCGATAAATCAACAGAAGCAAAGACTTAGCTGAGGAATGGTTGTGCAGAGCAGATCAGCGGATTGTCGTTTTGAGGAATATACCTGTCGTAAACGAGTACGCTCATTGTCGTTTTCTGAACGGTATCTGCGCGTCGCCTTACCACGAAAACCAGATCAGATCGATCGACCCAACAGGAATCCAAGTGACCAGCAAAAGATTCCAAACGCCAGCGTCGCCCAGACCGGGAACATATCGCCTTTGTTTTTAATACGCACTCTTTCAGCCCACTCATCGTGTTCCCGCTCCATTTCTTCCATTCTGGCTTTGCGATCATAGGTACTCATGTTGATGTCCTTTTTGGTACGTGGGTCTGAAAGGAGTGAAATGCGAACAATCAAAGCTTGAAGAAAACCCCTGCTATCGCAGTGACTGCTGTCGCCACCCCCGCTAATACTGCGAGCGGATAGAAACTCGTCTCTCTATTAAGCTTTTTCTCTTCCGCCAGAAGCTTTTGCCTTTCAGCCACAAGCTTCCTTGATTCGTTCTCCAGCCTTTCGAGCTCCAGATATTCACGATTGTCCTTGAGCATTCGCCTTCCTTGGCTGTAGCAATCGCTGACGGGCAGCCTTGTTCCCTTATGATTTCGCACTCATCGATTGCCCGATAGCAGACCGATCTGCCAGATTCGTAGGCAGAATCCGCGAATTTCGTAGGTAGCCTCAGACACCGAAATACTTTCATTCTGGCCGGTATGATCTAGCGTGAGAGAAGCCCCCTACCCCCCGGAGCCCGCGCCATGCCCCTCGTCCGCGTCGACATCCAGCACAACCCCGATCCCACCTTCGCCAAACGCGTCGGCGAACATATCTATGCCGCGCTGCGCAGCTGTATCGATGTGCCCGAGCACGACAATTTCCAGATCCTTGCCGAGCATGACGCTCAACACTTCGTCTACGACCCGCAATACCTCGGCATCCAGCGCAGCGACGGCGTGGTGTTCATTCAGATCACCATCAGCGAAGGCCGCTCGGTGGAAAAGAAACAGCTGCTGTTCAAAACCATCGCCGAAAGCCTGCACACGCATCTGGCGGTGCGGATGGAAGACGTCTTCATCAATTTGCTGGAAGTCAAAAAAGAAAACTGGTCATTTGGTAACGGCATCGCCCAATACGTGACTTGAGACGCCGCTACACTGCTTGAAGCAGCGCCGCGGCCAGCATTGCCAAACCGCTCTGGAATCAGCACTCTGACACGACTTTCGCGACCGAACCGCCCTTGATCTCAGGAGCCGCGCAATGCCCGCCACCGTTCTGGTACTGGTTGAAACCATCAATGACTATTTACCGATTCTCGAACATCAGGGCTTTCACCTGATTCTGGCGCCGACGCCAGCCGAACGTGCCCAAGCCATCGCCACCCACGGCAGTCGCATCGATGCGGTGCTGACCCGTGGCCCGCTGGGCCTGACCGCCGCCGAAATCGCTGCGCTGCCAGCCCTGCGGATCATCACCGTGATCGGCGCCGGTTATGAACAGGTCGATTTGCAAGCCGCCAGTGATCGCGGGATCACCGTGACCAATGGCGCCGGGGTCAACGCCTCGTCAGTGGCCGACCATGCCATGGCCATGCTGCTGGCGCTGGTGCGCGATATTCCCCGTTGCGATGCGGCGGTTCGCCGAGGTGAATGGCCGAAAATCATGCGTCCGTCGCTGGCCGGCAAACGCCTGGGAGTTCTCGGTTTGGGTGCGGTGGGCCTGGCAATCGCCAAACGTGCCAACCTCGGTTTCGACATGCAGATCAGCTATCACAGCCGCCAGGTGCGCAACGAGGTGCCGTACACCTTCTGCTCGACACCGACCGAACTGGCGCGCGCCTCGGACTTTCTGATCGTCGCCACGCCCGGCGGCATCGGCACTCAGCATCTGGTCACCCGGGCCGTGCTCGATGCGCTTGGGCCGAACGGCTTTATCGTCAACATTGCCCGCGCCAGTGTGATTGCCACGGCGGATCTGATCACGGCCCTTGAACAACGAAAAATTGCCGGTGCGGCACTGGATGTATTCGACCACGAACCGCAAGTGCCGGATGCGCTGAAATCCCTCAGCAACGTATTGCTCACGCCTCACGTTGCCGGTCTGTCGCCAGAGGCCACCCAAGGCACAGTCGAACTGGTGGGCAAAAACCTCGTCGCGTTTTTCTCCGGGCAACCGGTGCTCACCCCGATTGCCCTCCCGCCAAAACTCAGCAACCAACGCGTGCACTGATCTGACTGACCTGTAGGAGCTGCCGGAGGCTGCGATCTTTTGATCTTGCTTTTATAAGATCAAAAGATCGCAGCCTTCGGCAGTTCCTACACGGTGGGCTCTTGTGCTTATTCGGAACGCTGATTATCCGGCAACACGCTAACCTATAAGACCGCACCGCGCTTGTGAGCAATCGGGCGCGCCATTAGATTAGCCAATGATGTCTGGCCTCCAAAATAAGCAGAAGGGATAAGCATGGCGCTT
The DNA here is from genome assembly GCF_009764645.1 of Pseudomonas sp. PB106. Lineage (GTDB taxonomy): Bacteria > Pseudomonadota > Gammaproteobacteria > Pseudomonadales > Pseudomonadaceae > Aquipseudomonas. The sequence goes on along the minus strand of NZ_RWIM01000037.1, from coordinate 15,932 downwards.
ACTGACCAGTCCACCCGTATTCGCTCTGGCGAAGAACTCGATGCCAGCCTGATCGACCCGTACCTCAAGGCGCACATTCCGGGCCTCACCGGCACACCGCAGATCAGCCAGTTCCCCGGCGGTGCATCGAACCTGACTTATCTTCTGGAATACCCAGGCCAGGAATTCGTCCTGCGCCGCCCGCCGTTCGGCCACAAGGCCAAATCCGCCCACGACATGGGCCGCGAATTCCGCATCCTCAATCAATTGCGCGACGCTTTCCCGTATTGCCCGAAAGCCTACGTGCACTGCACCGACGAATCGGTGATCGGCGCCGAGTTCTACGTGATGGAACGGGTCAACGGCATCATCCTGCGCTCGGAACTGCCGCCGGAACTGGGCCTCGATTCGGCAAAAACCGAAGCGTTGTGCAAGAGCTTTATTGACCGCTTCGTAGAACTGCACCGCGTTGACTACAACGCCTGCGGCCTCGGCGATCTGGGCAAACCGCAAGGCTACGTCGCCCGCCAGATCAAAGGCTGGAGCGAGCGCTACGAAAAAGCCCTGACACCCGATGCGCCGCATTGGCAAGCGGTGAAAGCCTGGCTCAACGACAAGATGCCGGCCGACCATCCGACCTCCAGCATCGTTCATAACGACTATCGCTTCGACAACGTCATTCTCGACCCGAACAACCCGATGCAGATCATCGGTGTGCTCGACTGGGAACTGACCACCCTCGGCGATCCGCTGATGGACTTGGGCAACACCCTCGCCTATTGGATTCAGGCCGATGATCCGGCGCCGGTGCAACTGATGCGTCGCCAGCCGAGCCACGCGCCAGGCATGCTGACGCGTCGCGAGTTCGTCGATTACTACGCCGAACGCTCAGGCATCCAGATCGACAATTTCGACTTCTACTACACCTACGGCCTGTTCCGTCTGGCCGGCATCGTGCAGCAGATCTACTACCGCTTCTACCATGGCCAGACCCAGGACAAACGCTTCGCGCAGTTCATTCACATGAACAAACTGCTGGAGCAAATGAGCCTGCAAGTCATCGCGAAATCGAGCCTCTGACGGCCCACACCAAGGAACCCCTATGTCCAAGACTCAGTTGTTCGACCTCGACGGCAAAATCGCTTTCGTTTCCGGCGCCAGCCGTGGCATCGGTGAAGCCATCGCCAAACTGTTGGCCCAGCAAGGTGCCCACGTGATCGTGTCGAGCCGCAAACTCGACGGCTGCCAGCATGTCGCCGACGCGATTATCGCCGCTGGCGGCAAAGCGACTGCCGTGGCGTGCCACATCGGTGAAATGGAGCAGATTGCCCAGGTGTTCGCCGGGATCAAGGAACAGTTCGGCCGCCTCGACATTCTGGTCAACAACGCCGCGACCAACCCGCAATTCTGCAACGTTCTCGACACCGATCTCGGTGCGTTCCAGAAGACCGTCGACGTGAACATTCGCGGCTACTTCTTCATGTCCGTGGAAGCCGGCAAGCTGATGCGTGAGAACGGTGGCGGCAGCATCATTAACGTTGCGTCGATCAACGGTATTTCCCCGGGGATTTTCCAGGGCATCTATTCGGTGACCAAAGCGGCGGTGATCAACATGACCAAAGTCTTCGCCAAGGAATGCGCGCAGTTCGGCATCCGCTGCAACGCCCTGCTGCCAGGCCTGACCGACACCAAGTTCGCCTCGGCACTGGTGAAGAACGATGCAATCCTCAAGCAGGCATTGACGCAAATTCCGCTCAAGCGCGTGGCCGATCCGAGTGAAATGGCTGGTGCGGTGCTGTATTTGGCCAGTGATGCGTCGAGTTACACCACGGGTGTTGCGTTGAATGTGGATGGTGGGTTTCTGTCCTGATCCCGCTCAAATATAGACCTGATCCCGCCCCTGTAGGAGCTGCCGAAGGCTGCGATCTTTTGACTTGGATTTTTGCCGATCAAGATCAAAGGATCGCAGCCTTCGGCAGCTCCTACAGGGAAAGGATTCAGCCTTGGACCTTGGGCAACTGCCAGCCAAAATGCACCGACAGCAAGCGCAACGCCAGACACGCCGCCCCCGCCAGCAATGCCGCCGCCACCGGTGAGACACCCAGCCTGCGCCCGATGATCAACACCGCCGCACCGACAAACGCCGAACTCGCATACAAATCCGCCTGCAACACCACCGGTATCCGCGCCAGCACAATGTCGCGAATCACCCCGCCACCAACGCCGGTGATCGTGCCCATCAACATCGCCACAAACGGCGTAATGCCGAAATTCAACGCCTTCTGCGCACCGGCCACGGCAAACAGCGCAAGGCCCGCCGCATCCAGCACGATCAAGGTCGAACCGGACCATCCCAGTACCTGCTCATGAAAAACAAACGCCAGCCCGCCCATGAAGAACGCCAGGGCCGGATAGCGCCAGTCGGCCACGGCATTGGGCGGCGTGGCGCCGATCAGCAAGTCGCGAGTCACCCCGCCGCCGAGCGCGACGATGAACGCAATCACCATCACCCCGAGCAAGTCGAGCTGACTGCGCATCGCCGCAATGGCACCTTCCACCGCGAACACCGCGGTGCCGACCAGGTCGGCCACCAGCACAATCCGCTCAACCCGGGACTTACGCCCCGCCGGCGCTATTGCGTGACGCAACGGGTGGTGGTGATGTGACGAGTGACCTGCCCGTCGGCATACATATCACCGGCAACCTCGGTGTTTTCAAGGACCTGGCAAGTACGTTCCGGCGGAGGAGGCGGTGCGACAGGTGGAGGTGGCGGCGGACTGGCACAGCCCGCCAACAGCACAACAAAAAAAGCCAACGGCAACACGCGTTTCCCAGGATTGTTCATAGGACGACCCGCGATAAATGAAAGAGCCACTCCCGCGCCTGAACCGACCACGAGAGACCTGACCACTCATTCTTTATAGCCGACGGGCCCGCATGTGCCAGTAAAGCGCCGTATTGGAGGTTAATGGCTGTCGATTTTGCGTGAGAGATCGAAAGGGTGCGCAGATTCAAATGTGTAGGGCCAGACAGACCGCCTTCGCGAGCAAGCTCGCTCCCACATTCCGGTGTGGTCCATCTGATAGGAATGGGTCCGCTAAGAGACCGCAATCGCAGGCAAGTCGAATCGTCGCATCCCAGCTCGCACAATGTTGAGCTGTGAACACCCCATGCGGCGCAGCCGCCCCACTCAACAATGAGCGCAAGCTCGAGTACCGCTTTTGATCTTGATCTCGGAGCCCGTCGGCAGGCTGAGTGGAGGGATTGATCCGGGGGTGGGAGCGCAGCGACCGTTTGGCGCAGCCAAACACAGCGAGAGGAGGTGCAGCGAAGCAAACCGGAGGCGCTGCGCCCGGATCGATCCCGAAGCGAAGGAACCCGAGCCACAGCGAGGGCCGAACGTCAGGGTGAAAGACCTTTGGTTCCTTTGGGCTGGGCCGGCACTCCGGCGTTTGCCAAAGGGACTCGCCGTAAGGGCGAAACCCTAAGTGGCCGTTACCGAAACAACGGATATGTACACCTCACACCCCAGAGCATGGCCGGCCCAAAGGCCGCCAAGATCCAAGACCTAAACCAAATCCGGATCCCGAGAAGACCGCAAAGAATTACTCCCCAACTCATACCGCAACTCTTCAATCAACGCCTCGACCGACCCCGGCGTACGCAACGCATCCAGCTTCAGCCCACTGATCACCAGATCCACCTGCCCCGAGACCGGGTGATAAAGCTTCACCGTCAAAGAATGATCACCATCCACCAGACACTCACACGCCAGCGGCGAGAAACTCCGCTCAAGCTGCGCGCGCAACTGCGCAAGATTCATCATTACGGCTGTCCTTCAGTTACTTCAGAGGGGACACGATCACCAGCCCAACAGGCTCGTATCGCACCCCACCAGACTAAGAACAGTCCCCCTCCACCAATACCTCCATTTGCACCAGTTGAACTAGTGCATTTGCACCTTAGCGCTGGCCCTTGGTACCTGAGTCCCCGGAGAACAAGCCGCGCTCCCGCGCCCAGACAATCGCCTCGCTGCGGCTGTGCACATCGAGCTTGGAATACACCGTTGCCACGTGGTTGCGCACCGTGTTGAGCGCCAGTTTCAGGCGAGCAGCGATCTCCTTGTCCGCCAACCCTTCGCAGATCAGCCCGAGCACATCGCGCTCCCGCGTCGTCAGATCAGTGAACGACACGCTAGGCAGTTGCGGCGAGTTAACCTTCTTCACATTGGCCAGTTTTTCGATCAGCGTGCGGCTGAACCACGAAGCATCCTTCATCACCTCTTCAATCGCCGCCACCAACTCAAGCTCGGTGCGTTTGCGTTCGGTGATGTCCATCAGCACCAGCAGATAACACGGCGTGTCCTGAATATTGACAGTGTCGGCTGACAGCGCGCATTCGAGCACATCGCCGTCCTTCTTGCGCACTTGCACGTCAACCCGGTTGACCCTCCCACTGTTCTCCAAGGCCGTCAGCAATCGCGCACGGGCGCCGTTGTCGCTGATGAAGTCGAGCTGCGTGACGGTTTTACCGGACACCTCCTCACTGTCGTAAGCCAGGGTTTCGAGAAACGCCTGATTTACATCGATCACCTGCTGCGTGTCGGCGCTGCAGATCAGAATCGGCACCGGTGTCAGGCGGAAAGCCTTGGCAAAGCGTTCTTCACTTTGGCGCAACGCCACCTCAGCCTTGTGCCGCATCTCCATGTCGACGAAGGAGAACAACATGCAGTCCTCGTCGTTGAGCAGAAGCGGTTGGCCGGCGACGATCACCTGTTTGCTGCTGCCATCGGGCAGGCGCAGTTCGGCCTGCATTTGCGGAATGGTCGCCACGTCGCGCAAGCGTTGAATCGCCAGATCCCGCTGCTCGGCTCGCTCGTAGATGTCGATTTCATAGGCCGAAGTGCCGATCACCTGATCGCGGCTGTAGCCGGTCATTTCCAGAAAGCCCGGATTGACCTTGATGTAACGCAGATCGCTGAGGCGGCAGATCACTGCCGGAGCCGGGTTGGCGTTGAAGGTCTTTTCGAAGCGCTGCTCGGCGTTGGCCCAGTCCGTGACGTCACTCATGATCAGTACCAGCGACTCGGGCTGACCTTCGCGATCGGTGAGGATCATGCTGCGCACACTGTGCACCCAGGTGCGCTCCGGGTCATCGGTCGGCGACACTTCGATCAGCACATCATTGAAACTCTCACAGCGCGCCACGCGGCTGATCGGGTAGTTTTCGGCGGTGATCGCGTGATTGTTGCGATAGCGCAGATTGAACAGCTTGGCGTACTCGTCGGCATTGTGGCCCAGGTCGGTGATCCGGCTCACACCGTGCATGGACAGCGCGGCTTCGTTGGCCCAAAGAATGCTCTGATCCAGCTCCAGCAGGATCACCCCGTCGGACAGCCCGGCGATGATCTGCTGCAACTGGCGGCGATTGGTTTCGGTGGTCAGGACTTCCTGGCTCATTGGATCTCCACAAGTGATGCGCCATGTGATGAGTACGACCGCAGGGGTCGGTGATCGTGCCGAGCCGATACTTTTGGAACAACCCTCCTGTGGGGTTTGATGTTTAAAAACCAAGATCAAAAGATCGCAGCGTTCGGCAGCTCCTACAGGGATAGGTGCATTCGCGACTTACGGGTTTGTCGTCTAACGTTACCCCCTCATCGGACTGAGCCCCTGCCAGCTTCACCGGGCTCTTGATCAAGGAGAGACTGATGACGTCGCGTCGCAACATTGAACAGACCTATCGCACCTGGTCCAGCCCCATTTTGCTGGAGCTGAAAAAGCGTGAACACCAAATGGCGCCGTTCGAGCGTCAGGCGCTGGAGAATGTTTTGGTGGAGAGGCGGTTGCTGGATATCGGCAATCCGCAGGGCAATGACCGGCGCACAAGTGCCGCAAGCAAAAAAGACCGCCCCGGCTGATCACTTCACTCACCTGAATAACTAAAACCCTGTGGGAGTTGGCTTGCCAGCTCCCACAGGTTATGCCGTGATTTCAGGCAGCACGCTGTCCGGTCGCCACCGCTGCCGACGCCGCCAGCATCGCCCGCAACAACACCGCACACCCCGCCGCCAGATCTTCCGGCGCGGCGTTTTCGATTTCGTTATGGCTGATGCCGCCCTCACAGGGCACGAAAATCATTCCCGCCGGACCAAGTTCGGCAAGGAAAATCGCGTCGTGACCGGCGCCGCTGACGATGTCCATGTGCGACAGGCCCAAACCTTTTGCCGCGCCGCGCACCGCTTCCACGCAGCCCTTTTCGAAGTACAGCGGCGGGAAGTCAGCGGTGGGTGTCAGTTCGTAAGTGAGGCCATGTTCTTCGCAGGTGGCTTCGATGACTTGCTTCACCTCGGCGATCATCGAGTCCAGCCGTGCCGGTTCCAGATGACGGAAATCGAGGGTCATGCGCACTTCGCCGGGAATGACGTTGCGCGAGCCGGGATAGGCCTGCAGGCAGCCGACGGTGCCGCAGGCGTGAGGTTGGTGTCCGAGGGCGGCACGGTTGACGGCGCCGACGATCACCGAGGCGCCGACCAAGGCATCTTTACGCAAGTGCATCGGGGTCGGGCCGGCGTGGGCTTCGACACCGCGCAGTTTCAGGTCGAACCATTTCTGCCCCAGCGCGCCGAGCACCACGCCGATGGTTTTCTGTTCGTCTTCAAGGATCGGGCCTTGTTCAATGTGCGCTTCGAAGTAGGCACCGACCTTGTGCCCACTGACCTTGCGCGAGCCGGCGTAGCCGATGGCATTCAGTGCTTCGCCGACCGTGATGCCCTCGGCATCGACTTTGGCGAGGGTTTCTTCGAGGGTAAATTTCTCGGCGAACACGCCGGAGCCCATCATGCACGGGGCGAAGCGCGAGCCTTCTTCGTTGGTCCAGACCACCACTTCCAGCGGCGCTTCGGTTTCCACTTTAAGGTCGTTAAGGGTGCGCAGGACTTCGACGCCAGCGAGTACACCGAAGCAGCCGTCGAACTTGCCGCCGGTGGGTTGGGTGTCGATGTGGCTGCCGGTCATCACTGGCGGCAGGTCGGGATTGCGCCCCGGGCGACGGGCAAAGATGTTGCCGACTTCATCGACCGTGACGCTGCATCCGGCGTCCTTGCACCATTGCACGAACAGGTCGCGGGCCTGACGGTCAAGGTCAGTCAGGGCCAGGCGACAGACCCCGCCCTTGACCGTGGCGCCGAGCTTGGCCAGTTCCATGAGCGACGCCCACAGGCGATCGCGGTTGATGTGCTGATGGGTCGATTGCAGAACGTCTACGGCTGCGTTCATGGGGATCTCCTCAGTGTTGATGCCGATAGTTCCCACGCTCTGCGTGGGAACTCATCCATGGACGCTCTGCGTCCGCTGTTAGGACGCAGAGCGTCCCGGGCTGCATTCCCACGCAGAGCGTGGGAACGATCATGAGTTACACCGCTGTTTTTACGACTGAAGGCTGCGCCCGCATCACGCACAACCCGTAATAAATAATCCCGCCCAACGCCGAACCAGTGAACCAGCCATAGCTGTAAAACCAGCTGAACGCATCACTGCCCAGCGACATCACGGTCAGCACCACCGGCACACCGAACGCAACAAAACCAGCCCAGTTCCACGCTGGATAGACGTCATCGCGGTACAGACCGGTCAAATCCAGTTGCTGTTTCTTGATCAGGAAATAATCCACGACCATGATCCCGGCAATCGGCCCGAGCAGGCTCGAATAACCGAGTAACCAGTTGGAATAGACGCTTTCCAGGCTCACGTCGGAAACAATCCAGCCGAGCTTTTTCAGCAACTCATGGCCCATCAGCAACAGCCCGACCAACCCGGTCAGCAACACCGCTTTGGTGCGGTTGATCACCTTGGGGGCGATGTTTTGAAAGTCGTTGGTCGGCGAAACAATGTTCGCGGCGGTGTTGGTCGAGAGCGTGGCGATGATGATCAGCGCCATCGCCACTGCGACCCACACCGGGCTCTGGATATGGCCGATCAGCGTCACCGGATCGGACACCGTGACACCGACCAGTTTCACCGAGGCGGCCGTCATCACCACGCCCAGCGCAGCGAACAGGAACATGGTCAGCGGCAGGCCGATGATCTGCCCGAGAATCTGGTCCTTCTGGCTTTTGGCATAGCGGCTGAAGTCAGGAATGTTCAGCGACAGCGTGGCCCAGAAACCGACCATCGCCGTCAGCCCGGCGGCAAAGTAGCCGTAGACGCTGGCACCTTCGGGGCGTTTGGCCGGAATCGCCATCAACTCGGTCATCGACACATTGGGCATCGCCCACATCAGCAGGCCGATGCCGACCGCCACCAGCAACGGCGCGGATAACGTTTCCAGCCACTTGATCGACTCGGCGCCGCGAATGACCACCCACAGGTTCAACGCCCAGAACACCATGAAGCCGATCACCTCCCCGGTGCCGCCGAGGGATTTCCAGCCCTCGAACACCGAGCCGAGAAACAGGTGAATCGCCAACCCGCCGAACATCGTTTGAATGCCGAACCAGCCACACGCCACCAGCGCGCGGATCAGGCACGGTACGTTGGAGCCGAGAATCCCGAACGATGAGCGCAGCAACACCGGAAAAGGAATGCCGTACTTGGTGCCAGGGAATGCGTTGAGCGTCAGCGGAATCAGCACAATGATGTTGGCGAACAGAATCGCCAGCAGCGCTTCGCCAACGCTCAAACCGAAGTACGCCGTCAGCACGCCGCCGAGGGTGTAAGTCGGCACGCAGATCGACATGCCGACCCACAGCGCGGTGATGTGCCATTTGTTCCAGGTTCGTTCGTGCACCTTGGTCGGTGCCATGTCGTGGTTGTAACGGGGACTGTCGAGGACGTCGCTGCCGGCTTCGAGTTCGAACAAGCCGTCGCGCTCGGTCACTTGCGATCTGTTCTGTTGCATGGCCGCTCCACTGTTCTTCTGATTATTTTTTTGCTCATCAGGCGGCTGGCACACGCAGGTGCAAACCGGACGATGGCCGGAGGAACTGACAACTTTCGTGCACCGGCCACGGTGTCAGCGGCGGCATCAATAAACGTGCCGAGTGCCCCGCTTGCGCATCGGGCCGAGCGTTAAACGCTTTGCAACTTTCTGATATTCATCATTTTTAATTATTCACCGGTTGAGTTCGCGGAAACTTGTCTGGGTGCTCAGGCTAAACACTTGGCAAGTTGTCCGAACAGACAGGACTCAAACTGGTGCACGCTATTTATTTTCATTGTGAGCGCGCCGCTGCAGCTCAACTTCAAGCGGCTGATTTCACATACAAAATCTTGCTCATATTTCCATCCTGTCAAGTGCGTCAAAATGGTGAACGGCCTCACCATTTTGGTGATTTTCGATTTTTATCATTATTTTTCAACCACTTAAAACAGTCATAAGCTTATAAAAAATATTCTTGATCTATTCCAAATCTGCGACTAGCTTCTATTCCTGACAGCGATGACAGGAATACAGCCTGCAACGCTGTCTATCAATAAAACATCTAGAACCGGCACAAGTCGGTCATGCCTGCGAGGAACTCGGAATGTCTCTGTTGATCCGTGGCGCCACCGTTGTTACCCATGATGAAAGTTACCGCGCCGACGTCTATTGCGCTGACGGCGTGATCAAAGCCATCGGTGAAAACCTTGATATTCCCGCCGGAGCCGAAGTGCTCGACGGCAGCGGCCAATACCTGATGCCCGGCGGCATCGATCCGCACACCCACATGCAACTCCCGTTCATGGGCACCGTGGCCAGCGAAGACTTCTACAGCGGCACCGCTGCGGGTCTGGCCGGCGGCACGACCTCAATCATCGATTTTGTGATTCCCAATCCGCAGCAGTCGCTGATGGAAGCATTTCATCAGTGGCGCGGCTGGGCGGAAAAGTCCGCCTCCGACTATGGCTTCCACGTCGCGATCACTTGGTGGAGCGAGCAGGTGCGCGAAGAAATGGCCGAACTGGTCAGCCATCACGGCATCAACAGCTTCAAGCATTTCATGGCGTACAAGAACGCGATCATGGCCGCCGATGACACGTTGGTGGCGAGTTTCGAGCGCTGTCTGGAACTCGGCGCCGTGCCGACCGTGCATGCAGAAAACGGCGAGTTGGTGTATCACCTGCAACGCAAGTTGATGGCCCAAGGCATCACCGGCCCGGAGGCGCATCCGCTGTCGCGGCCATCGCAGGTTGAAGGGGAAGCGGCGAGCCGGGCGATTCGCATCGCTGAAACCATTGGCACGCCGTTGTACCTGGTGCATGTCTCGACCAAGGAAGCCCTCGACGAAATCACCTATGCGCGCAGCAAGGGTCAGCCGGTGTACGGCGAAGTGCTGGCCGGGCATTTGCTGCTCGATGACAGCGTCTATCAACACCCGGACTGGCAGACCGCTGCCGGTTACGTGATGAGCCCACCGTTCCGTCCACGCGGTCATCAGGAAGCGCTGTGGCACGGACTGCAAAACGGCAATCTGCACACCACCGCCACTGACCACTGCTGTTTCTGCGCCGAGCAGAAAGCTGCCGGGCGCGACGACTTCAGCAAGATTCCCAACGGCACCGCTGGCATTGAAGATCGCATGGCGGTGTTGTGGGATGAGGGGGTTAACTCCGGGCGTTTGTCGATGGAGGATTTCGTCGCGCTGACCTCCACCAATACCGCGAAGATTTTCAATCTCTATCCGCGCAAAGGTGCGATTCGCGTTGGCGCCGATGCTGACCTGGTGCTGTGGGATCCGCAGGGTACGCGCACCATTTCCGCCAAGACCCACCATCAGCAGGTGGACTTCAACATCTTCGAGGGCAAGACCGTGCGCGGCGTGCCGAGCCACACCGTCAGCCAGGGCCGTCTGGTCTGGGCCGATGGCGACCTGCGCGCCGAGCGCGGCGCCGGGCGGTATATCGAACGGCCGGCGTACCCGGCGGTGTTTGATTTGCTGAGCAAGCGGGCTGAGCAACATAAGCCAGTTGCTGTGAAACGCTGATAGCGGCCTTCGGCCTATCGCTGGCAAGCCAGCTCCCACAAGGTTTTGTGAACACCATAGATCCCTGTGGGAGCTGGCTTGCCAGCGATGAGGCCATCCCGAACGACACAAAACCCACTGCCCATCAGAGGCAGAGAACCTCAAAAACCGAGGCAAAAAACCGTGATCGAGACCCTGAACCATCTCCCCCACCCGCACGAAAGCGCGGCCGCCCTCGCCGGGCATTTCACCGATCTGGCGCCGCCGCTCAATGACCGCCAGGCACATCTGGAAGCCTCGCGCTGCCTGTATTGCTACGACGCGCCGTGCGTGAATGCGTGCCCGAGCGAGATCGATATCCCTTCGTTCATCCGCAATATCCATCAGGACAACGTGCCCGGCGCCGCGCAGAAAATTCTTTCGGCGAACATCCTCGGTGGCAGTTGCGCACGGGTCTGTCCGACCGAAATCCTTTGTCAGCAAGCCTGCGTGCGCAACAACGCCCACGAATGTGCGCCAGTGCTGATCGGCCTGCTGCAACGCTACGCCGTCGACAACGCGCACTTCAGCGAGCACCCGTTCCAGCGCGCCGCCGCCACCGGCAAACGCATTGCTGTGGTCGGTGCCGGGCCGGCCGGGTTGTCCTGCGCGCATCGCAGCGCCATGCACGGTCATGACGTGGTGATTTTCGAAGCGCGGGAGAAGGCTGGCGGCCTCAACGAATACGGAATTGCCAAGTACAAACTGGTCGACGACTACGCGCAGAAGGAGCTGGATTTCCTCCTGCAAATCGGCGGCATCGAGATTCGTCACGGGCAGAAACTCGGCGAGAATCTGACCCTCAGCGAACTGCATCATCAGTTTGACGCGGTGTTCCTCGGCCTCGGTCTCAACGCCAGCAAACAACTCGGCCTGGCCCACGAAGATGCACCGGGCCTGCTCGCGGCCACCGATTACATCCGCGAACTGCGTCAGGCCGATGACCTCACGCAACTGCCGCTGGCCGAGCGCTGCATCGTCCTCGGCGCCGGCAACACGGCGATCGACATGGCCGTGCAAATGGCACGCCTCGGTGCTCGCGATGTCAATCTGGTGTATCGCCGTGGCGCCGCCGACATGGGCGCCACCGGCCACGAACAGGACATTGCCAAAGCCAATCAGGTGCGCCTGCTGACCTGGGCGCAACCGGAAGAAGTGCTGCTCGACGATCAAGGCCACGTGCGCGGCATGCGTTTCGCCCGCACCGATCTGGTCGACGGTCGTCTGCAAACCACCGGTGAAACCTTCGAACTGGCCGCTGATGCCATCTTCAAAGCCATCGGCCAGGCCTTCGACGGCAGTGCACTCGCCGACCCGCTGGCCCGTGAACTCAAGCGTCAGGGCGAACGCATTCAGGTCGATGAAAACCTGCGCACCAGCATTCCCGGTGTGTATGCCGGCGGCGATTGCACCAGTCTCGACCAAGACCTCACCGTGCAAGCCGTGCAGCACGGCAAACTCGCCGCCGAGGCGATCAACGCGCAACTGATGCTCAACGTGGAGGCTGCGTAAATGGCCGATCTCTCGATAGTCTTCGCTGGCATCAAAGCGCCGAATCCGTTCTGGCTGGCCTCTGCGCCACCGACCGACAAAGCCTACAACGTCGTCCGTGCTTTCGAGGCGGGCTGGGGTGGCGTGGTCTGGAAAACCCTCGGCGAAGATCCGGCGGCGGTCAACGTTTCGTCGCGTTACTCGGCGCACTACGGCAACAACCGTGAAGTGCTGGGCATCAACAACATTGAACTGATCACCGACCGTTCGCTGGAAATCAACCTGCGTGAAATCACTCAGGTAAAGAAGGACTGGCCGGATCGCGCGCTGATCGTTTCGCTGATGGTGCCGTGCGTCGAGGAGTCGTGGAAACACATTCTGCCGCTGGTGGAAGCCACCGGTGCTGACGGTATCGAGCTGAACTTCGGCTGCCCCCACGGCATGCCGGAGCGCGGCATGGGCGCGGCGGTCGGACAGGTGCCGGAGTACGTCGAGCAGGTGACGCGCTGGTGCAAGACTTATTGCTCGCTGCCGGTGATCGTCAAACTGACGCCGAACATCACTGACATCCGCGTCGCCGCTCGCGCCGCCCATCGCGGTGGCGCCGATGCGGTGTCGCTGATCAATACGATCAACTCGATCACCAGTGTCGATCTGGAGCACATGGTCGCCCTGCCCACCGTCGGCAGCAAAAGCACCCACGGCGGTTACTGCGGCTCGGCGGTGAAGCCGATTGCGCTGAACATGGTTGCCGAAATCGCCCGCGATCCAGAAACCCAGGGCTTGCCGATCTGCGGGATTGGCGGCATTGGCAGTTGGCGTGACGCGGCGGAATTCATGGCCCTCGGCAGCGGCGCGGTGCAGGTGTGCACGGCGGCGATGCTGCATGGTTTCCGCATTGTCGAGGAAATGAAGGACGGTCTGTCGAGGTGGATGGACAGTCAGGGTTACGCCACCATCAGTGAGTTTTCCGGGCGTGCGGTGGGCAACACCACCGACTGGAAGTACCTCGACATCAACTATCAAGTCATTGCCAAGATTGACCAGGAGGCGTGCATCGGTTGCGGGCGTTGCCACATTGCTTGCGAGGACACGTCACATCAGGCGATCGGCAGCCTCAAGCAGGCGGACGGCACGCATAAATATGAAGTGATCGATGAGGAATGTGTGGGCTGCAATCTGTGCCAGATCACCTGCCCGGTGGCGGATTGCATCGAGATGGTGCCGATGGAAACGGGCAAGCCGTTTCTCGATTGGAATCATGATCCGCGCAATCCCTACCATGTTGCGGTTTGACTGATCGTTCCCACGCTCTGCGTGGGAATGCAGCCCGGGACGCTCTGCGTCCCATTGGAACGCGGAGCGTCCCTAGAGGCATTCCCACGCAGAGCGTGGGAACGATCATGTAGGAGCTGCCGCAGGCTGCGATCTTTTGACTTAGGGCTCCAACCCGATCCCGCGCAGGATCACACTGGTCACCGTCTGCACCGCCCGCTCGAACTGCATGTCCGACAACGGCTGATGTTCATTGAGGATATTCACCTGATGATCAAAGTCGGCATAGTGCTGCGTCGACGCCCAGATCATGTACAGCAGGCTCGACGGTTCCACCGGCAGAATGCGCTTGTCCTCGACCCACTGGCGAATCTTCGCTTCCTTCATTTTCGCCCAGTCGTACAGGCTGAGATCCAGCGCCTCGCCCAACGTCGGCGCGCCGTGGATGATTTCGTTGGCCCAGACTTTCGAACCATACGGGCGACTGCGCGAGTGATTCATCTTGGCGCGGATGTAGCTGCTCAACACCACGCGCGGGTCGTCGAACATCTCGAAGCACAGCGCGTCCTGCTTCCACACTTCCAGCAGGTCGAACAGCACCGCGCTGTACAGCTCGCTCTTGGTGCTGAAGTAGTAATGCAGATTGGAGCGCGGCAACTGCACCTCGGCGGCGATATCGGCCATGGCGGTGCCACCGAAGCCTTTTTCGGCGAAGACTTTCTCCGCCGCCAAGAGGATTTTCTCGACGTTACTGCGACGAATCTCGATCTTGTGATTGCCCATGTGGGCTCCCTGACAACAACGTTGTTCAAGACTAGCATCCGCTCTGGTGCGCGGGCGAACGCTGTAAACAAAACTTCGTACTGAGGCGGGCGGATGGCTAAACTGACGTTTTTCGATCCTGCCTCAGAGGTATCCGCGATGCTGTTCAAGAACGTCATGACCACCACTGCCCTGCTCGCTTCGCTGTTCGCCGCATCCTCGGTATTCGCGCACGCCCACCTGAAAAGCCAGACCCCGGCCGCCGACAGCACCGTCGCTGCCCCGGCCGATTTGCGCCTGACCTTTTCCGAAGGCGTTGAAGCCAGTTTCACCAAAGTCACGTTGACCAAGGATGGCGCTCCGGTAGCCGTCAAGGCACTGACCACCGAAGGCGACAAGAAGATTCTCATCGTTACCCCCGCCGCGCCGCTGACCGCTGGCGAGTACAAGGTCGAATGGCACGCGGTGTCGGTCGACACGCACAAGAGTGAAGGTGCTTATCAGTTCAAGGTTGGCCAGTAATTCATGAGTGAAGCGCTGGTGCTGTGCCGCTTTGTGCATTTCATCGTGGTGTTGATGCTGTTCGGGGCCTGGCTGTTCAGGCCTTTGCTGCTCAAGGATGAAGCGCTGCAAGTCGACCGGCACGTGGCGCGACTGGCGCGCTGGCTGACCGCGATTGCGCTGGTCAGCGGGGTTGCCTGGGCGTTGTTGATTACCGCGAGCATGGCCGGTTCCGCTGCCGCCGCGTTTGATCCCGACACCGTGGCGCTGGTCTTGGGCAACACATTTTTCGGTCAGGTCTGGCGCTGGCATTTGCTGGTCAACGCGGCGCTGTTGGCCTTGTTGTTCAGCCCATGGCGCTCAAGCCTGCCATTGCGGCTGGGCTTGAGCGCCCTGCTGCTGGCGACGCTGGCCCCGGTCGGGCATGGCGCGATGCTCGATGGTTTGAGCGGGCAATTGCTGATTCTCAACCAGATCGTTCATCTGACCTGCGTGGCCGCATGGCTCGGCGGATTGTTGTTGCTGGTGATGATTCTGCGCCAGCCAACGGAACCTGTGTCGATGGTTCTGCGGCGCTTCAGTGGCGTCGGTTATGCGTTGGTCGCGGGGCTGCTGGTCAGCGGTTTGATCAACGTCCGCGTGCTGACCGGGCAGTGGTGGCCGACACCGCTGTTCAGCGGGTTTGCGTTGATTCTGTTGATCAAGGCAATGATCGTGTTGGGCATGCTTGGCCTGGCGCTGTTCAACCGTTTGCGGATTGACGATTGTGAACAGCGGATGGAGGCGCTGAGGCGCAGTGTGATGGTCGAATGGCTGCTTGGCATTGGCGCCGTCGCCGCCGTCTCCCTGCTCGGCACCCTGCCCCCGATGATCACAACCTGAAAATCAAAAGATCGCAGCCTTCGGCAGCTCCTACAGAGTACCCATGTAGGAGCTGCCGAAG
>NZ_RWIM01000036.1 GCF_009764645.1 Pseudomonas sp. PB106 | reverse complement strand
ACACCTCTTTTTCAACTCCCTTCTGGCCTCGATGAACTGAAGCAACCTACTGCCGAAACCTGCATAACTCATTGAATCTCAAGGAGTTTTCCGTTTCGACTGCGCCGGAAGTGGGGCGAATTATAGACATCTAGAATTCGCCGTCAACCCCTATTTTCAGCTTTATTCGGATTTCAGCGTAATCCGTGCAAATGCCTTCTTGCCCGCCTGGCAAACATGGGTCGCGCCCAGTACATATATAAAGGAGCGATCAACCACCTCGCCGTCAACGCGCACACCACCAGACGCCAACAGATCGCGCGCCGCCGCCGAGTTCTTCACCAAGCCTGCCTTATTAAGAACGGCCGCAATCGGCATATCTTCCGCAGAAGCCAATTCGATTTCCGGCAGATCATCCGGCAGCTCGCCATCCTTCATGCGATTGCCTGCTGCGCGATGAGCATTGGCCGCAGCCTCACCACCATGGAAGCGCGCAACGATCTCTTCTGCCAGCTTGATTTTGACATCACGCGGATTGGCACCGGCCTCTACATCAGCGCGCAGCGCATTGATCTCATCCATCGAGCGGAAGCTGAGCAGCTCGAAGTAACGCCACATCAAGGCATCTGGAATCGAAACCAGCTTGCTGTACATGACACCCGGAGCTTCCTGAATACCGACGTAGTTGCCCAAGGACTTGGACATCTTCTTCACACCATCAAGACCCTCAAGCAGCGGCATGGTCAGAATGCATTGAGCCTCCTGTCCATAACCGCGCTGCAGCTCACGCCCCATCAGCAAGTTGAACTTCTGATCAGTGCCGCCCAGCTCCACATCCGCGCGCAGAGCCACCGAGTCGTAACCCTGAACCAGCGGATAGAGGAACTCGTGAATAGCGATTGGCTGATTAGTGGTGTAGCGCTTGTTGAAGTCATCGCGCTCAAGCATACGAGCGACGGTGTACTGGGAAGTCAGGCGAATGAAATCCGCTGGCCCCATCTGATCCATCCAGGTGGAGTTGAACGCCACTTCGGTTTTCGCCGGATCAAGAATTTTGAACACCTGAGTCTTGTAGGTCTCGGCGTTTTCCAGAACTTGCTCACGCGTCAGCGGAGGACGCGTAGCGCTCTTGCCACTCGGATCACCGATCATCCCGGTGAAGTCACCTATAAGGAAGATCACTTGATGCCCCAGCTCCTGGAACTGGCGCAGCTTATTAATAAGCACCGTGTGACCCAAGTGCAGATCCGGGGCGGTCGGATCGAAACCAGCCTTGATACGCAGCGGTTGGCCGCGCTTGAGCTTCTCGATCAGCTCGGACTCGACCAATAGTTCTTCCGCACCACGTTTAATCAGCGCTAGCTGCTCTTCAACCGACTTCATAACAGACCCGCAAGGCTCAGATTCAAAGGGAACCAACCATACAAGATCGCGCACCAATTACAAGTTTTGCCCGGCGCACGGACACTAATCCACAGACAGGGTGTCTGTAGACTTGCTTCGGGGATGATTTGGTTATATTTTATACAGTTATTTCATCTTCATCATGTCATTCATCTTTTCCAATTCATCTTTTTTCAAAGTCAAAACTACTTATGACCACAGAACCGTCTAAAGCGCCTCCGCTTTACCCGAAGACCCACCTGCTCGCCGCAAGTGGAATCGCCGCCCTTCTCAGCCTGGCACTCCTGGTATTCCCTTCCAGTGATGTTGAAGCCAAAAAGACGACCCTGAGCCTTGAACTGGAAAGTCCTGCTGAACAACTGACACAAGATCAAGACGCTGCTGATGCGGCTCAAGCCACAAATGAAGCAGTAGCTTCACCGTTCGCCCAGATCGAAAACAGCGACGAAAATACCCCGCAAACCGCTGAAACCGAGCCTGCACCTGCGCCGGCAGCGGAAAAAGCCAAGGCTCCCGGCCACCGCGAAGTCGTGGTCGCCAAGGGCGATACACTGTCCACCCTGTTCGAAAAGGTCGGCCTTCCAGCCGCGTCCGTGCACGAAGTGCTGGCTAGCGATAAACAAGCCAAACAATTCAGCCAACTCAAACACGGCCAGAAACTCGAATTCGAATTGAGCCCCGAAGGCCAACTGACCAGCCTTCACAGCAAGGTCAGTGACGTCGAAACCATCACCCTTACCAAGAATGACAAGGGCTACGCCTTCAACCGCGTCACCGCGAAACCTACCGTTCGCACTGCTTATGTTCATGGCGTTATCAATAGCTCGCTCTCCCAATCCGCCGCACGCGCAGGCCTCTCTCACAGTTTGACCATGGATATGGCCAGCGTATTTGGTTATGACGTCGACTTCGCTCAGGACATCCGCCAAGGCGACGAATTCGATGTGATCTACGAACAGAAAGTGGTCAACGGCAAGTCAGTCGGCAATGGCCCGATCCTGTCCGCCCGTTTTACCAACCGCGGCAAGACCTACACCGCCGTGCGTTACACCAACAAACAAGGCAACAGCAGCTATTACACGGCTGACGGCAACAGCATGCGCAAAGCCTTTATCCGTACTCCGGTGGATTTCGCCCGCATCAGCTCGAAGTTCTCGATGGGCCGCAAGCATCCGATCCTCAACAAGATCCGTGCTCACAAAGGCGTCGACTACGCTGCACCACGCGGAACGCCAATCAAGGCTGCCGGTGACGGCAAGGTCCTGCTGGCCGGCCGCCGTGGTGGCTACGGCAATACCGTAATCATCCAGCACGGCAACACTTACCGTACGCTGTATGGCCACATGCAAGGCTTCGCCAAGGGCGTGAAGACTGGCGGCACCGTCAAGCAAGGTCAGGTCATCGGTTACATCGGTACCACCGGTCTTTCTACCGGCCCGCACTTGCACTACGAATTCCAGGTCAACGGCGTTCACGTCGATCCATTGGGTCAGAAGCTGCCAATGGCCGATCCAATTGCCAAAGCCGAACGCGCTCGCTTCCTGGCTCAGAGCCAACCGCTGATGGCGCGCATGGATCAAGAGAAGGCCACCATGCTGGCTTCGAGCAAGCGTTAAGCCATGGCCCTGTATATCGGCGTGATGTCCGGAACCAGTCTCGACGGTCTGGACATTGCCCTGATCGAACAGACCTCGGCGATCAAACTGGTCGCCACGCAATACATTCCCATGCCTGAATCCCTGCGCGCCGAGCTGCTTGGCTTGTGCGCCAGCGGCCCTGACGAAATCGCCCGCTCGGCGATTGCGCAGCAACACTGGGTGAAACTCGCCGCGCAAGGCATCCGCACTCTCCTCCATCAACAGCAACTCAAACCTCAAGACATTCGGGCGATAGGCAGCCACGGCCAGACCATTCGCCACGAACCGGCGCGCGGCTTTACCGTGCAGATCGGCAACCCTGCCCTGCTCACTGAGTTGACCGGCATCAGCGTCGTCAGCGACTTCCGCAGCCGCGATGTCGCAGCAGGCGGTCAAGGTGCCCCTCTGGTCCCAGCGTTCCATGAAGCTTTGTTCGAAGAGCGTACCGGTAACCAGGCCGTCTTGAATGTCGGCGGTTTCAGCAATTTGAGTCTGATAGAGCCGACCAAGCCTGTAGCCGGTTTCGACTGTGGCCCGGGGAATGTTCTGATGGACGCATGGATTCAGCAGCAGCGCGGCGAAAACTACGACCGCAATGGCGACTGGGCAAAGTCAGGCTCTGTTGAGCCAACCCTATTGAAGGCACTGCTCAGCGATCCGTTCTTCGTCACCAAAGGCCCGAAAAGCACTGGTCGCGAAGTGTTTAACCTGCCATGGCTGGAACAACACCTGTCCCACCTGCCAGCCTTCGCAGCAGAAAATGTACAGGCCACGCTACTTGAGCTGACAGCTCTAACCATCGTCGAGTCGCTGCAAAGCGCACAGGCTGATACGCAGGAGCTGCTGGTTTGTGGCGGCGGCGCACACAACGCCACACTGATGAAACGCCTGGCCGAGTTGCTGCCGAACACAACGGTCGCCAGCACCGCGACCCACGGCGTTGATCCGGACTGGGTCGAAGCCATGGCCTTCGCCTGGCTTGCCCATTGCTGCCTTGAAGGCCTCGCCGCCAACCGGCCAAGCGTCACAGGCGCCGAAGGTCTGCGCGTACTCGGCGCCATCTACCCCAACTGAATAAAACGCGAGCAACAAAAAACGCCGCAGAACCGTAGGGCTCTGCGGCGTTTTGTTATCTGTAACGAAAGCGATCAGATCGAGAACGACGACCCGCAACCACACGTCGTGGTGGCGTTCGGGTTCTTGATCACGAAGCGCGAACCTTCCAGACCTTCCTGGTAATCCACTTCAGCACCGGCCAGGTACTGGAAGCTCATCGGATCAACCACCAGACTCACGCCTTCGCGCTCGACAATGGTGTCGTCATCGGCCACATCTTCATCGAAGGTGAAACCGTATTGAAACCCTGAACAACCGCCGCCCGTAACGAATACGCGCAGCTTCAAGCGATCATTCCCCTCTTCATCGACCAGGCTCTTCACCTTGTGCGCGGCACCGTGGGTGAATTGCAAAGCCGTGGGGGTGAAGGATTCGACGCTCATGCTGACTATCTCCCGGCGTTACGCCGCCATAATGCGTGATGACGGGCATTATCCGCTTGTCCTAGAAAATCGGTCAACTATTGTTACGGTATATCAATAAACCCGATGAGCTGTTCACCATGCAAAAAGGCCCGCTCAACGGGCCTTTTTGCTGTGCAGCTTAAAGTGTTACGGCAGCATACCGGCGTGGGACAGGCCGAAGCGCTCATCCAGCCCGAACAGGATGTTCATGTTCTGCACCGCCTGACCCGACGCGCCTTTGACCAGGTTGTCAATCACTGACAGCACCACGACCAGATCACCATCCTGTGGCCGGTGAACGGCGATACGGCAGACGTTGGCACCACGCACGCTGCGGGTTTCCGGATGACTGCCGGCCGGCATCACGTCGACGAACGGTTCGTTGGCATAACGCTTTTCGAACAGCGCCTGCAGATCTACCGAGCGATCGACCACGGTCGCGTAGAGCGTGGAGTGAATGCCGCGGATCATCGGGGTCAGGTGCGGAACGAAGGTCAGGCCGACATCCTTGCCTGCAGCACGACGCAGACCCTGGCGAATTTCCGGCAGGTGGCGATGACCTTTTACCGCGTAAGCCTTCATGCTTTCCGACGTCTCGGAGTACAACGAGCCTACCGCCGCACCGCGACCGGCACCGCTGACACCGGATTTGCAGTCGGCAATCAGCCGCGAAGCATCCGCCAGACCAGCCTCAAGCAGTGGAAGGAAACCTAGCTGTGTAGCGGTTGGATAGCAACCCGGTACGGCGATCAGGCGAGCCTTCTTGATCTGCTCGCGATTGACTTCCGGCAAACCGTAGACCGCTTCATCCAGCAGTTCGGGCGCGCCGTGCGGCTGACCGTACCACTTGGCCCACTCTTCGGCGTCCTGCAGACGGAAGTCTGCCGACAGGTCGATGACTTTGGTGCCCGCCGCCAGCAGTTCGCCCGCCAGTGCGTGAGCCACACCGTGTGGCGTGGCAAAGAACACCACATCGCAAGCGCCCAGGGTTTTGATGTCCGGCACGCTGAAGGCCAAGCCGTCGTAGTGACCGCGCAGGTTCGGGTACATGTCAGCCACGGCCAGACCGGCCTCGGATCGGGAAGTGATGACAACCACTTCTGCCTGCGGATGCTGCGCCAACAGACGCAGCAGTTCGACACCGGTGTAACCCGTGCCGCCGACGATACCGACCTTGACCATAAACCTGCCCTCAACGAACCCACTGGAAAGCCGTCGATAATAGGGGCCGCGCGCCCCTGCGACAACCGTCAAGGTGACGCGCGGACGCTCAAGCCTCTACTATCGGGCCTACCGTGAACCTGGAATAACTAAAAATGCTCTATCTATGGATCAAAGCTTTTCACATTGTCAGCATCGTCTGCTGGTTTGCCGGCCTGTTCTATCTGCCCCGCCTGTTCGTGTATCACGCACAAAGCGAAGACACGATCAGCAAAGAACGCTTCAGCCTGATGGAGCGCAAGCTGTACCGCGGCATCATGGGCCCGGCGATGATCGCCACGCTGATCTTCGGCGGGTGGCTGATCTACCTCAACCCGGGCATCTTCAGCATGGGTGGCTGGATTCACGCAAAACTGACCCTCGTCGTCTTGCTGATCGGCTACCACCACATGTGTGGCGCGCAGGTAAAACGATTTGCCCGTGGCGAAAACACCCGCAGCCATGTCTTTTATCGCTGGTTCAATGAAGTGCCGGTTCTGATATTGCTGGCTATTGTAATTCTGGTCGTGGTCAAGCCGTTCTAACTTCAACAAGTACAGATCCTCGGGGTATTCAAAATGTCGCTGCCCGCTTTGCTGGAACAACGTCTGCGTTTGCCTGTGGTGGCGGCGCCGATGTTCCTGATCTCCAACCCGGAACTGGTGCTCGCCTGCTGCCGTAATGGCGTGGTCGGCAGTTTTCCGGCCTTGAACCAGCGCGAAAGCAGCGGATTCAAGGCCTGGCTGGAACAGATCGAAGCGGGACTGGCGACACTGGATAATCCGGCGCCCTACGCGGTGAACCTGATCGTGCACAACAGCAATCCGCGCTTGCAGGCCGATCTGAATATTTGCGTCGAACACAAAGTGCCAATCGTCATCACCAGCCTCGGCGCGGTGAAAGAACTGGTGGATGCGGTGCACAGCTATGGCGGCCTGGTCTTCCATGACGTCACCACCCGCCGGCATGCGGAGAAAGCGGCCGAGGCCGGTGTCGATGGGTTGATCGCGGTGGCTGCCGGCGCCGGGGGCCATGCTGGCACCTGGAGCCCGTTTGCGCTGATCGCCGAGATTCGCGAGTTCTTCGACAAGACGCTGTTGCTTGCAGGATGTTTGAACCATGGCCACGAGATTTTGGCTGCACAACTGCTCGGCGCGGATTTGGCCTACTTTGGTACGCGATTTATCGGCACCACCGAAAGTCATGCGCCTGACGCTTACAAGGAGATGCTGCTGACAGCCAAGGCTGCCGACATCATTCATACTCCTGCCGTGTCTGGGGTTCCAGCCAGCTTCATGCGCCAAAGCCTGCAAGCGGCCGGGTTCGATACGGCAGCACTGCAAGGCAAGGGCGAAGTGAACTTTGGCGACAAGCTCAAGCCGATCAGTGATGAAGCCAAAGCCTGGAAGACCGTGTGGTCTGCCGGCCAGGGCGTAGGACAAATTGATGACTTGCCGAGTGTGGATCAACTGATCCGCCGTCTCGACGCAGAATATCGGCAGGCCCAGGAACGCGCCGCGCAATTGCCGCAGCGCTGGCCTCGCTAAGAAATAATCAGGCCGGTCGCCGTTGGACTGGCCTTACACTGATGAACTTTCAAACTATTCGCGACAAGGATGCCTCGGCCATGAGCGACCCCCGTTACAAGATCGTATTCGACGGTGCTCTACAGCCCGGTGTCGAGATCGCCACTGCCAAGCTCAATCTGGCGAACCTGTTCAAAAGCGATGTGGCGGCCATTGAGCGTCTGTTTAATGGCAGCGTCGTCGCACTCAAGCGTGACCTTTCCCACGGCGATGCCCAGACGTACTTGCAGGCGCTGAACAAAACCGGAATCGAGGCACGTATTGAAAACGAAACACCTATCGAGCTGAACCTCGCCGACGTCCGTGAGCATGCGCCTGCAATGGCAGAGCCGGACTCACCTTATGCACCACCGCGGGCCAACGTCGGCGAGCATCTTCCGGCATTCGCCACACTCAAGCCATTCAGTGTCGAAGGCCGGATCGGTCGCCTGCGTTTTCTGGCGTGGACCATGGTGCTCAGCCTTGTGACGTTGCCAATAGTCGGCGTGTTCGCCCTGATCGCTTTGGGTCTGGTCAGCGGCGATTCGACCACGGGCTTGATCATTGGCGGCATTTTCGCCTTCTTCCTGTTTATCGGATTCTTCATCGTCACCATTCTTTTCAGCGTTCAGCGCTTGCACGATATCGGCTGGTCAGGCTGGCTCTGGCTGCTGAACCTGGTGCCGTTCGTAGGTAGTTTCTTCCCGCTGGTGATCATGGTCGTACCGGGCAATACCGGCGTTAATCGCTATGGTCCACCGCCTCCGCCGAACAGCACTGCGGTCAAAGTACTGTGCTCGCTATGGATAGTGTTCTTCGCCTTGATCTTTGCCGGCGGACTACTCGGCGGCTTCTCGGCCGTCCAACAGGAATATGAAAGCAATCTGGAAAGCAGCTACGAAAGCGGCTCGGTGACCACCGATGAAATCGACGTCGAGGTCGAACCCGCAGCAAATTCCGCCGACGAGGCAGCCGAAGCCGCGCAGGCCCCTGTAGACTCTGCGCAAGAATGAACAGCGCTCTCCGCCGTGACACCCGCGTCGCCGGCGCGGAGCTGTTGCGATGGAGAATTGCATGACCCGTTACGCTCTGATCACCGGCGCTTCCAGCGGCATCGGCCTGGCGATGGCCGAAGCGCTGGCCCGGCGTGGCCGCAGCCTGATTCTGGTGGCTCGACAGCGTGATCAGCTGGAAAGTATCGCGATCGAACTGACCCAGCGCTTCGGCGTCGAGGTGTTGTTTCGTGCCTGTGATCTGGGCGAGCCCTTGCGCTTGTCCGGTTTTTTGCTGGAGCTGGAAGAAGGCGACCGGCAGATTGATCTGCTGGTGAACTGTGCGGGTATTGGCACTTGCGGGCCATTCCTCGCCCAGGACTGGATGACCGAACAGGATCTGATCGAAGTGAATATCCTCGCCCTCACCCGCCTGTGCCATGCGATCGGCAACAGCATGGCGCTGCAGGGCGGCGGGCAGATTCTAAATGTTGCTTCGGTGGCCGCGTTCAATCCCGGGCCATGGATGAGCACCTACTACGCCAGCAAAGCGTATGTTCTGCATTTTTCCGAAGCCTTGCGGGTCGAGCTCAAGCAGAGCGCCGTGAAAGTTTCGGTGCTGTGTCCGGGGCCGACGCGTACAGCGTTTTTTCGCACGGCGCAACTGAACAGCGACAAACTCAAAGACAGCAAATTACTGATGAGCCCGGAGGAAGTCGCGCTGTACACCGTGCGCGCCCTCGACAAGAACCGCGCAATCATCATCCCGGGTCGGCGCAACCGCTGGTTCGCGTTCTTGCCGCGCCTGGGTTCGCGCTGGCTCAACCGCACCATCGTTGGCATGGTCAACAAAGCTTACTGCCCGCGCTGAAGAATCATTGTTCAACGCGATACACTGGACTCAGCCCAAACAACGGAGAAAACAGCAGTGGATACTCTGTTCACCAAGATCATCAACCGGGAAATCCCGGCCAATATCATTTACGAGGACGACCAGGTTCTGGCGTTCCACGACATCGCCCCTCAGGCACCGGTACATTTTCTGGTGATTCCGAAGAAACCGGTGCGCACCCTCAATGATCTGACTGAAGACGACAAGGCTTTGGCCGGGCATATCCTGTTCACTGCGCAGCGTCTGGCGCTGGAACTGGGTTGCGAGGAAGGTTTCCGCGTGGTGATGAACTGCAATGAAAAAGGCGGACAGACGGTCTACCACATTCATATGCATGTACTGGGACAGCGCCAGATGAACTGGCCGCCGGGGTAAGATTCACCGACCAGGCCTGCGGTTTGTCACCTGTAGGAGCTGCCGAAGGCTGCGATCTTTTGATCTTCGAGGTAGCAAAAACAAGGTCAAAAGATCGCAGCCTTCGGCAGCTCCTACATAAAGCACATCCAGCACATAAAGCACATCCAGTGTGGCAAATGACCCAGCGCAAACCTTCCCCGGCCGATTCGGTTAAACTGGCCGCCGAGATTCTTCCCGGAGGTCAGCATGACTACCCAACGTCACTACTCGCCAATTGACCGTCTGTTGCTGCAAGCCGATGCCGCTATGCGCACTTTGCTGCCATTCAGTGGCCAGCCGTACCGTCCATCGCCAGCGATTTTGCAGCCGGACACGCCAATGAGCGATGAAGACACCCGCCACGTTGCCGGGCTGATGCGCATCAACCACACCGGTGAAGTCTGCGCCCAGGCGCTGTATCAAGGGCAGGCGCTGACCGCCAAGCTGCCTCAGGTTCGCGAAGCCATGGAGCACGCGGCCGAAGAAGAGATTGATCATCTGGTCTGGTGCGAACAGCGTCTTCACCAGTTGGGCAGCCATACCAGTGTGCTTAATCCGCTGTTTTACGGGATGTCGTTCGGGATCGGCGCAGTGGCCGGGTTGATCAGCGACAAGGTCAGCCTCGGGTTTGTCGCAGCGACCGAACATCAGGTGTGCAAACACTTGAACGAACATCTGGAACAACTGCCGGCCGAGGACGAAAAGTCCCGGGCGATTCTGGAACAGATGCGCATTGATGAAGAGCATCATGCGGAGAGTGCGCTGGAAGCTGGAGGGTTTCGTTTTCCGGCGCCGGTGAAGTTCGGGATGAGTATTTTGGCCAAGGTGATGACCAAGAGTACTTATCGGATCTGAGAATGGTATTGCCGCAGTGGGCCTCTTCGCGAGCACGCTCGCTCCCACAGGATTCTGTGATCCAGCAATAAAAAAAGGCGACTACCGCAAAGTAGTCGCCTTTTTTGTGCCTGGGAATCTTAGGTCGGCATATTGCGCGCTTAAAAGATTTCGAGCATTTCGTGTTTCACACCAGCAGTCACCTGAGCGTGTTGCTCGCGGGACAGGTTGCTGGTGGCGTCGCCGAACAGGTCGTTATCCAGTTCGAAGTTCTTCAGTTGGATGTCGGCTCAACCGAGTTCGACAATTTCGTAGTCGTGAGTGATTTCCACACCGGCCGCACCGAGCATGATCGAGGCCGAGCAATACTTCTCGGCGGACAACTCGATGGCGCGTTTGACCTGGGCTTCTTTCAAGCCACGGCCCTTGACCACGAAGTGCATGTGAATCTTGGTGAACACCTTCGGATCTTCGGTCGCGCGTTCGGCTTCGAGGAAGGCTTCGCAGCTCTCAACGGCCTGACGCGACTTCTTCAAGATGCTGACCACGTCGAAATTGCTGCAACCACCCACACCGAGCAGGAGCATTTCCATTGGGCGAACACCCAGGTTACGACCACCGGCGTCCGGCGGACCGTCCATGACCACGACATGACCGCTGCCGGATTCGCCGAGGAACATGGCTTCGCCAGCCCATTGGATGCGTGCCTTCATCGCCAAGACTCCACTGTAGAAAAAAGGGTCGCCAGCTTAGCACAGGGCTTTGCTCGGACATCGTGGGATCCTTCGTAGGACGGAAGCGTCTACAACGTAGGTAATTTCTCGAATTTGCGACGAAGTGTCTGTTAAGCTGGCGCCAATTCGCTGGCGCCCATGCCAGCTGTGCAGCGACCGCCTTCAGCGCCTCATAAAAAAATCAAACATCACCGTGCAGTCTTTTCGGGATACAACCATGGTTGCTATTACCCCCACACCCAAAATCAAGAACCTCGACAAGCTGCTGATGCATTGCCAGCGCCGTCGCCATGCGGCCAAAAGCAACATCATCTGCGCGGGCGATCGCTCCGATACGTTGTACTTCATCATCAAGGGCTCGGTGACGATCCTGATTGAAGATGATGACGGCCGTGAAATGATCATCGCCTACCTGAACGCCGGGGATTTCTTTGGTGAACTGGGCCTGTTCGAACAGGCCGGCCACGAGCAGCAGCGCAGCGCCTGGGTGCGGGCCAAGGTTGAATGCGAAACCGCCGAAATCAGTTATGCCAAGTTCCGCGAATTGTCGCAGCAGGATCCGGACATTCTTTACGTCCTCAGCGGACAAATCGCACAACGTCTGCGCAACACCACGCGCAAGGTCGGCGATCTGGCGTTCTTCGACGTCACTGGCCGAGTAGCACGTTGCCTGCTGGAGTTGTGCAAGCAGCCGGATGCGATGACCCACCCGGACGGCATGCAAATCAAAGTGACGCGTCAGGAGATCGGGCGGATTGTCGGTTGTTCGCGGGAGATGGTCGGTCGCGTGCTCAAGGATCTTGAAGAACGCAACCTGGTCGATGTGAAAGGCAAGACCATGGTGGTCTTCGGTACGCGTTAAGCGTACATCTGCGCCAGCATCAAACGAAACAGCTCATCGAGACGCGCCAAGGCCTGTGGCGCGTTGAATTTCTCATGCAGGGCGATGTGGCTTTGCGCCCTCACCCGCTGCTCCAGGCCACACGCTTCGTTGAAGCGATTGACCGCCGCGACCATCGATTCGCGCTCGTCATCCATCAGCATCGCCCCGTGCACCAGACCGACCGGGCGCTGTCCGCCCTGACTCTGGCGCCAGCGCTGGGCAGTGCCGACCATTTTGCGGCCGTCGAGGTTGACGTTGAAGCGGCCATCGCAGAACGCACCGTCGATTTCGCCCAACGATGACGTGCCGCCCAATTCATCCAGCAACTGACAGATCGGATCACACAGACGGCGGTAGCCGGTTTCGATGCGATTCAGATCACCTTCGCTGCGCGGTGGCGCGTAGACCAGGGCGATGTTGATTGTTGCGGCAGATTGCGGAACCGGCTCGCCGCCGGTTTCACGCAGCAGGACTGGCCAACCGGCAGCGGCGGAGACTTCACAGGCGTGGTCGAAACCGGGCAGACGATTAAGACGGCGTGGCATGACCAATGCGCGATCGCTGGGCTGCCAGAACAGCAGGCCGAATTCTGAGTCGCCGGCGCAGACCGAGGCCAGCAAATCCTGTTCGGCTTGCAGGCCGGCTTCGATGGTCAGGGGGGTTGGCAGCGACATCGAGAACTCCGGAAGATCTGGAATCTTTAGAGGTTATTAGGACGTCTTCGCGAGCAAGCTCGCTCCCACAGGTAAATGCATTCCAAATGTGGGAGCGAGCTTGCTCGCGAAAGGGTCGACTCGGTCTGGAGCGAATCAGTCGAGGGTCGAACCGCTGATCGGCACGCCACGCTCCGGGAAGAACAGGCGCTGCAATTCAGTGCCCGGATTTTCCGCACGCATAAACGCTTCGCCAACCAGGAACGAGTACACGTCGCTGATTTCCATCAACTCGACATCGGCACGATTAAGGATGCCGCTCTCGGTGATGACCAGACGATCGCGGGGAATACGCGGCAGCAGGTCGAGGGTGGTTTCCAGGCTGACTTCAAACGTGTGCAGATTGCGGTTGTTGACCCCGACCAACGGCGTGTCGAGGGTTTTCAACGCGCGCTCCAGCTCATCGCCGTCGTGCACTTCGACCAGCACGTCGAGACCGACGCTTTTCGCCACCGAAGCCAGCTCGGCCATTTTCACGTCATCCAGCGCGGAGACGATCAGGAGCACACAGTCAGCGCCCAGCGCGCGGGCTTCAACGATCTGGTACGGATCGATCATGAAGTCCTTGCGGATCACCGGCAGGCTGCACGCCGCACGAGCCTGTTGCAGATAGGCGTCGGCGCCCTGGAAGTAATCGATATCGGTGAGCACGGACAGGCAAGTCGCCCCGCCCTTCTCGTAGCTTTTGGCAATGTCGGCCGGAACGAAATCCTCGCGGATCACGCCTTTGCTCGGCGAGGCCTTTTTGATTTCAGCGATCACCGCCGGCTGCTTCTTCTTCGCTTGCGCCAGCAATGCCTGGGCAAAACCACGGGGTGCATCGGCCGCCTTGGCCAGACTTTCCAGCTCGCTCAGGCTGACGCGGGCGCTACGCTCGGCGACTTCCTGAACTTTGCGGGCCAGAATGTTTTCCAGAACCGTCGGTACACTCATCCCTCATTCTCCACTTTGAATACCGCGGTAAAGGCACCCAGTTCCTCGAGTTTCTCCCGAGCGAGGCCGGTGTGCAGCGCGTCGTGTGCAAGCTCGACACCCTGTTTCAAACTGCTCGCCACGTCGGCGGCGTACAACGCAGCACCGGCGTTTAGCACAATCATTTCGGCGGCTTTTTGGCCGTTTTCGGTTTTGCGCTTGCCGAGGGCATCACGGATCAGCGCCAACGATGCTTCCGGGCCTTCGACCGACAGACCGTGCAGGCTCTGGCTCTTCATGCCGAGATCTTCCGGCTCGACCCAATATTCAGTGATTTCGTTGTTCTTCAGCTCGGCAACAAAGGTCGGCGCAGCGAGACTGAACTCGTCCAGACCGTCCTTCGAATGCACCACCAGCACATGCTTGCTGCCCAAACGCTGCAGGACTTCGGCCAATGGCCGGCACAGCGCCTGAGTAAACACGCCCACCACCTGATGTTTCACACCGGCCGGATTCGTAAGCGGGCCGAGCATGTTGAACAGCGTACGCAGACCGAGATCCCGGCGCGGGCCGGCGGCGTATTTCATGGCCTTGTGGTGGGTCTGGGCGAACATGAAACCGATGCCGACGTTGTCGATGCAACGTGCTACCTGAACCGGCGTCAGGTTCAGATAGATGCCGGCGGCTTCGAGCAAATCGGCGCTGCCGCTCTTGCCCGATACCGCACGGTTGCCGTGCTTGGCGACGGTGCACCCGGCAGCGGCGACAACAAAGGACGAAGCGGTCGACACGTTGAAGATGTTGGCACCGTCACCGCCGGTGCCGACCACATCGACCACGCCGTCGAGGGTTTTCAGTTCAACCTGATCAGCCAACTCACGCATCACCGAGACCGCGCCGACGATTTCGTCGATGCTTTCGCTCTTCATGCGCATGGCCATCATGAACGCGCCGATCTGCGCGTCGGAGCATTGGCCGGTCATGATTTCGCGCATCACATCGCGCATTTCATCGGTGCTGAGGTCGAGGTGATCGACGATACGGCTCAGGGCTGTCTTGATATTCATGGGAAGTCCTTAGCGCGTGCCGCCGGTTTGTTTGAGGAAGTTGGCAAACAGTTCATGCCCCTGCTCGGTGAGGATCGACTCGGGGTGAAACTGTACGCCCTCAATGTTCAGGGTCTTGTGACGCAGGCCCATGATTTCGTCGACCGAACCGTCGTCGTGTTGTGTCCACGCGGTCAGTTCCAGGCAATCGGGCAACGTGTCGTGTTTAACGATCAGCGAATGGTAGCGAGTCACGGTCAACGGATGGTTGAGGCCGTTGAAAACGCCCTTGTCCTCGTGGAATACCGGGCTAGTCTTACCGTGCATCACCTGTCGGGCGCGGACTACATCGCCGCCAAAGGCCTGACCGATGGACTGGTGACCCAGGCAAACACCGAGGATCGGCAGCTTACCGGCAAAGTGCTTGATGGCTTCGATGGAGATGCCGGCTTCGGTCGGCGTGCAAGGGCCTGGGGAGACGACGATACGCTCGGGGTTGAGCGCTTCGATTTCGGCGATGGTCAATTGGTCGTTGCGCACGACTTTGACTTCGGCACCCAGCTCGCCGAGGTATTGCACAACGTTGTAAGTAAAGGAGTCGTAGTTGTCGATCATCAGCAACATGGCGTTTCGAACCTCTTGAATTCTGACTTGAAGACAGCCTTCAGATGACTTGCCCGCAGGGCGCTGCACGATGTCGGACGCAGGTGGACGCGTCGGCAAAGCGGCATTTCAAACGGGTAAGGAAGGCAAAGCGATACAGATCCGGCGGGGCCGGCAGAAAAGATTCAGGCGCGCCAACGCCAGCGGGCGTGTGCCTTGATGACTTGATCCAGAAGTTTGCTGGTGATCAACACGGGGAAGGTCTCGTTCATACGTTCCCGCACAGTAACTTAGCTGGGCGGACCGTGCAATATGGCCGGGCCAGTGGGGGATAAATCCAGACGAGGATTCGCGACCGATGGCAAAACGCCGTAGGATTTTGGTACTGTCGTTTCGTTCACCTACAACAATAAATAAACGGACTTGCTCATGATCAGACAGACGTTGTTTGTACCACTGGCCGGCTGCTTGTTGGCAATGGCTTGCGCCCAAGCGTATGCCGCACCCAATCCTTATTCGAATTTCGTGGTGTTTGGCGACAGCCTCAACGATGCCGGCACCTTCAGGGACACCGGCGGCCCGGCGGGTGCCACTCAGCGCTATACCAACCGCACAGGGCCGATCTATCTGGACGGCAGCGGCGAAGCGCGTGATCTGAACGCCACTCAACGGCTGGGTGCACGCTTGGGCTTCACTGCGGATCAAACCGCATCCTCCAGCTCGGCAGTGCGCGCCGAGAACGGCCAGCCTGACGGCAACAACTGGGCGGTGGGCGGCTATCGCACCGACCAGATTCTCGATTCGATCACCACCCAGTCCGCCACCGGTGAACGCACCCGTGCCGGCTACCTGCCTTCGAACGGTTTCCGCGCCGACCCGAATGCGCTGTATTACATCTCCGGTGGCGGGAACGACTTCCTGCAGGGTCGCATTCTCAGTCTGCCCCAAGCCAACGCCGCGGCTGATCGACTCGCTGATAGCGTGCAGACTCTGCAAACCGCCGGCGCTAAATACGTGATGGTCTGGCTGTTGCCCGATGTCGGCCTTACGCCAGCTATTAACGGCACCCCGCTGCAAGCCTTCAGCAGCCAACTCGCCGGTCAGTTCAACAATCAGTTGGTCACTCGCCTGCAAGGCATCAACGCCGAAATCATTCCGTTGAACATTCCGGTGCTGCTCTCGGAAGTGTTTGCCGATCCGGGGCGCTTCGGCCTGGCCACCGACCAGAACCTCACCGCGACCTGCTTCAGCGGCAGCAGTTGTCCGGAAAACGCCCGCTACGGCATCAACAGTGCCACGCCGGATCCGACCAAACTGATCTACAACGATGGCGTGCACCCGACCGAAGCCGGACAGAAACTGATCTCCGACTACGCCTATTCCCTACTGGCCGCGCCGTGGGAACTGACGTTGCTGCCGGAAATGGCCCACGCCACAGTGCGTGCGCACCAGGATGAACTGCGCAGCCAATGGCAGGCGGATTGGGAAAACTGGCAAGCGGTCGGTCAATGGCGGGCGATTGTTTCCGCCGGTGGTCAGCATCTGGATGTCGACAGCCAAAGCAGCGGCGCCAGCGCCGACGGCAGCGGTTACAACCTCAACGTCGGCGGCAGCTATCGTCTCAACGAGGCGTGGCGTGTCGGTGTGGCCGGTGGTTTCTACCGACAGAATCTGGAGGCTGGGCACAACGATTCGGACTACAAACTCAACAGTTACATGGCCACCGCGTTCGCCCAATTCCAGCAGAATCGCTGGTGGGCTGACATGGCGTTGACCGGCGGCAAACTCGACTACGACAACCTCAAGCGCAAGTTCGATCTCGGCGCCAGCGAGGGCGCGGAGAAAGGTGATACCGACGGCAGCCTGTGGGCGTTCAGCACCCGTATCGGTTACGACATCGCCCAGCCGGGCAGTGAATGGCATCTGTCGCCGTTCGTCAGCGCCGATTACGCCAGCGTCGATGTCGACGGCTATTCAGAGAAGAGCAACCGTGCGACCGCGCTGACCTTCGATGACCAGACCCGCGACTCGAAACGCCTCGGTCTCGGCTTGCAGGGCAAGTACAACCTCACTCCGCAAACTCAGGTGTTCGGCGAATACGCCCACGAGCGCGAGTATGAAGATGACGTGCAGAAGGTGCGCATCGCACTCAATACCCTGCCGGCCAATGACTTCAAGCTTGAGGGTTACACGCCGCAGAGTCATTTGAACCGTTTGAGCCTGGGCGTCAGCCACAAGCTCACGGCTGATCTGGCTTTGCGTGGCGGGTATACGTTCCGCAAGGATGATGACTTTACTCAGCAGGGCGTGAACGTCGGGGTTGTGCTCGACTTCTAGATCGCAGGCACAAAAAAAGCGGCGCCCTCACAGGCGCCGCTTTTTTATGACTGAACACAATCACCTGTAGGAGTGAGCCTGCTCGCGATTG
>NZ_RWIM01000035.1 GCF_009764645.1 Pseudomonas sp. PB106 | reverse complement strand
GAAGGCTGCGATCTTTTGATGTTGTTTGTAAAGATCAAAAGATCGCAGCCTTCGGCAGCTCCTACAGGGGACAGGGGCGCATATGTCGATTGTATCGACGGGTGTCGCCCTGCGCAGGGAAGGCCTCGGGTATACTGCCGCGTTTTGCGATCCCTGCCCGCATTGTGCGGTTCATGCAATGCGCTCTTACGTTTTGTTTAAGCAGCCGTGGCTGTTCTGAACCAGCCTGAGCAGGGATGTATCGGTAGATTTTTGGAGTTTTTATGCTCGAACAGGCTCAACGCGTCCTCAAGGACATCTTCGGCTACGACAGTTTTCGTGGCCGTCAGGGTGCAATCATTGAGCGCGTGGCCAGCGGCGGTGATGCGCTGGTATTGATGCCTACCGGTGGCGGCAAGTCGCTGTGCTTCCAGGTGCCGGCATTGCTGCGCGATGGCTTGGCCGTGGTGGTGTCGCCGTTGATCGCCTTGATGGACGATCAGGTCGCCACCCTCGAAGAACTGGGCGTGGCCGCTGCCGCGCTGAACTCCACATTGAGCGCCGAACAGCAGCGCGACCTCGCCGCGCGGATCAAGCGCGGCGAAGTGAAAATGCTTTATCTGGCGCCGGAACGTCTGGTCCAGCCGCGCATGCTGGCGTTTCTGCAAAGCCTGGAGATTGCCCTGTTCGCCATCGACGAAGCGCATTGCGTATCGCAATGGGGCCACGACTTCCGCCGCGAATACTTGCAACTGGGCCAACTGGCCGAGCTGTTCCCCAACGTGCCACGTATTGCCCTCACCGCAACCGCCGACAAGCGCACGCGGGAAGAAATTGTTGATCGCCTGCACCTGCAAAATGCTGAACGCTTTCTGTCGAGTTTTGACCGCCCGAACATCTTCTACCGCATCGTCCCCAAGGAACAGCCGCGCAAGCAGTTGCTGGCGTTCCTCGCCGAGCG
The DNA here is from genome assembly GCF_009764645.1 of Pseudomonas sp. PB106. Taxonomy (GTDB): domain Bacteria; phylum Pseudomonadota; class Gammaproteobacteria; order Pseudomonadales; family Pseudomonadaceae; genus Aquipseudomonas. The sequence goes on along the minus strand of NZ_RWIM01000035.1, from coordinate 13,837 downwards.
CCGTAGCGACGCCGGCATCGTGTACTGCCTGTCGCGCAAAAAGGTCGAAGAAGTCGCGGCATTCCTCAGTGAGCAGGGTTTCCCGGCGCTGCCGTACCACGCCGGTCTGCCCAATGATCTGCGCGCCTATCACCAGAAGCGCTTCCTCAACGAGGAAGGGCTGATCATGGTCGCCACCGTGGCGTTCGGCATGGGCATCGACAAACCCAACGTCCGCTTTGTCGCGCATCTCGATTTGCCGAAATCCCTCGAAGCGTATTATCAGGAAACCGGACGCGGCGGCCGTGACGGCCTGCCGGCGGATGCGTGGATGGCCTACGGTCTGCAAGACGTGGTGATGCTCAAGCAGATGCTGCAGAACTCCGAAGGCGACGAGCGTCACAAGCGTCTGGAACAGCACAAGCTCGACGCCATGCTCTCGCTGTGCGAAGAAACCCGCTGCCGCCGACAGACCTTGCTGGCCTATTTCGATGAAGAGATGGCCGAGCCGTGTGGCCATTGCGACAACTGTGTCGACGGTGTGCAAACCTGGGATGCCACCGAGCCTGCGCGTCAGGCGTTGTCGGCGATTTTCCGCACCGGTCAGCGTTATGGCGTCGGACACCTGGTCGACGTACTGCTGGGCAAGGACAACGAAAAAATCCGCAGCTTCGGCCATCAGCATTTGTCGGTGTGGGGCGTTGGCAAGGCGCTGAGCGAAAGCGAATGGCGCTCGCTGTACCGCCAGTTGGTGGCGCGTGGGCTGGCGGATGTCGATCACGAGGGTTACGGCGGGCTGCGTCTCAGCGACAGCTGTCGGCCATTGCTCAAGGGTGAAGTGACTCTGGAGCTGCGCCGCGACTTGAAACCGCAAGTCACGGCCAAAAGCGGCAGCAAGAGCCAGGCAAGCCAACTGGTGCGCGGCGAAGAGCGCGAACAATGGGAAGCCTTGCGCGCACTGCGGCGCAAACTCGCCGAAGAACACGGCGTGCCGCCGTACGTCATCTTCCCCGATTCGACCTTGCTGGAAATGCTCCGCAGCCAACCGACGACTCTGGCGGACATGGCCCGGGTCAGCGGCGTCGGCGCACGCAAGCTGGAACGCTACGGCGAGGCTTTCCTCGAAGTGCTCGGTGGCGAGGCCGAGGCACCGAAAGTGGTCGCCGATGTACGCCACGAATTGATCACTCTCGCCCGCGCGGGCATGACGCCGCTGCAGATCGCCGGGCAATTGCAGTGCTCGGAAAAGAACGTCTACACCATGCTGGCCGAAGCGATCGGCAAACAGCAGTTGTCGCTGGAACAAGCGCTGGACTTGCCCGAAGAACTGATGGGCGAAGTGCAGGACGCGTTCCTCGATGGCGAAGGCGAGTTGCCGTCGGTCGCCGAAGTGGCCGAACTGTTCGCCGGTCGCGTGCCCGAGGGCGTGTTGTATTGCGTGCGGGCTGCACTGCAATCGGAATTTGAAATGTGAGGTGGCGTTTGTGCCAAGCCTCATACAGTTGTAACGATTCAGTACAGAGCGCCACTTGCCTATAACTGCAGCTCATGCTTAGCTGGCTAATAATTAGATTTTCTTTATTTTCAGTCTAACCGTGAGTGTTTTATGCCGTTAACCGATCAACACCGCTTTGGCATGCAACTGGCCCAGATGTCCCGTGGCTGGCGCGCCGAACTGGATCGCCGCCTCGCCGGTCTGGGCTTGTCCCAGGCTCGCTGGCTGGTGCTGCTGCATCTGGCGCGCTTCGAAGAAGCACCGACCCAACGTGAGCTGGCGCAGAGCGTCGGCGTCGAAGGTCCGACCCTTGCACGCTTGCTCGATAGTCTGGAAAGCCAGGGTCTGGTGCAACGCCAGTCCGTGATGGAAGACCGCCGGGCGAAAAAAATTGTCCTCTGTGCGCCAGCCCTGCCGCTGATCGAACAAATCGAAACCATTGCCACGCAGCTGCGTCACGAATTGTTCGAAGGCGTCGACGAGGCGGATTTGAAGGTGTGCATGCGTGTACACGGGCACATTCTGGGTAACCTGGAAAAATCTTGAGGCACATCCCCGTGCCGTTTCTTTGAGAGATCGCGCTGAGCCGACTATAAGAACTACTGGGCAATATCGTGTTCGTACCGGATGTGCGAACGCATAGAAGTCGGTTTTGCTTATTTAAGGGATGCTCATGCTCGCAAGTCGGCACGTGGTACTGCGCGGGGGCGGCAAATGGCTGCTGCTCGCTGGCGTATTCAGCTATTCGACCGCATCGATGGCGCTGGGGCTGGGTGACATCACTGTCCACTCAGCCCTCAATCAGCCGCTCAAGGCAGACATTGCATTACAGGATGTCGGCGCTCTGAGCCCAAACGACCTGTCGGTCAACCTCGCCACAGCGGACGAATTCGGTCGCGCCGGGGTCGAACGGGTGTTCTTCCTCAATGACCTGAAGTTCACGCCTATCCTGCATGGCAAACGCCAGATGATTCGGGTGACGTCGAGCAAACCGGTCAACGAACCTTTTCTGAATTTTCTCGTGGAGCTCAATCAGCCCAATGGCCGTTTGCTGCGCGAGTACACCGTACTGATCGATCCGCCGGGCTCGCCCGGGATTGTGCCGGCAACCGATGAACCGGACCCGCGTGCGCAGTCTTCCGAATTCCCGACGGTGGAACCCGCGACTGCGCCAGCGCAGGCAGTCCAGGGCAAGCGCGAAAGCGCAGTCGCCCCCGCACCTGCCACGCCGCCGGCCAACGATGCACTGGCCGAGCAGTTGGCTGCCAGTGTGCTGCTGAATCAGCAACTGCAAGCGACTCTCGACGAGCAGAAAGCCCGACTGTTGACTCAAGAGGCGCAGATCGCCGAAGGCAAGAAACAAATCAGCGAGCTGCAAACCCGCCTCGCCGAGCTGCAGAAACCTCCGCCAGCGCCTGTCGTAGCATCGCCCCCAACCCCCACCCCCATTGTTGCCCCTGTCGAAACCACAGATGACGGCTTGAACTGGCCGCTGCTCGGCGGTTTGCTGTTATTGCTGGGAGCTTTGGCGGCCTTGTTCGTGCGTCGTCGGCAACAACAGATGCACACGGGCGAACCGCTGCCATTGTCAGCGCAACCCGATGCAGCAGACGTAGACGAACCTGAACCGACAGCCCACGTCCGAGCTCACAATGCAGCCGACCACCGCGAAGAACCGGCCGCCGGGGATGTGCTGGAAGCGGTCGGTATTTACCTGGCGTATGGGCGACTTGGTGAAGCGGTGGGGCTGTTGCGCGATGCCTTGAACAAGGAGCCCGAGCGCCTCGAACTCGGCATGCAATTGCTCGAAGTGTTGGGCCGTCAGGGTGATAACAGCGCCTACGATCAGCAGGAAAGTCATCTGCGCGCACAAGGTGTCGATGAACAGCAATTGCACGACACCCGTGCCCGCCATCCGAAATTGGCCAGCGCTGTGGCGTTGGCGCCCGCCGTCGCGGCAGCGCCCATTGCCCCGGCGCAACCGGCCCCGGAGGATGATTTCGAGTTGAATCTGGGCGAACTGTCGATGGCTTCCAGCTGGGATCTGGAGGACAGTCGGCCATCCCCGGTACCGCCTGCGTCGGGCGAGCCGGGTCTCGGTTCAAGCCTGCAGGTCTTGCCGCCGGATTTCGAGTTGCCCGAAGCAGTAGCCGCAGAAGAGGCGGAACTTGAATGGATTCCCGAGCCTGACGCACAGCCTCTGGATGACGATTTTCTCAATGAGTTCGCTGATTCGGAACCATCGTTGGTGTTGGAGCCCCTAGAGTTGCAACTGTCCGAACCGGCGGAGCCCACCGGCTCATTGAAGCTCGAACAGGCGCAGACGTGCATCGACGACGGTGATATCGACAGTGCGATTGCATTGCTCAATGAATTGCTGAAAGAGGCTGATGAGCCGTTGAAGCAAACAGCGCGGACATTGTTGGCGGGGATTCGCTGATTTTTTAGCAGTCACCGATGCGGTGAACGTACAGACGCCTTCGCGAGCAAGCTCGCTCCCACAGGGGAGCGCATTCCAAACTGTGGGAGCGAGCTTGCTCGCGAAGGCGCCAGACCAGACTGCGTTAATCAGAAAGTCTGCCCAAGGTTCAGATACACCGCCTGCTCATTCGCATCATTCAACCCATAGCTGAAATTCAACGGCCCCAGCGGCGTATCAAAGCCAATGAACACACTCGCTGCGTTGATGTAGCCGCTGTCGAATTCATTGTCGTTGTTCCACGCACGTCCACGTTCCAGCGAGGCGCCGGCGTACATCGGGAAGTCCAGCGGCAAGTACGATCTTGGCGTCAACCGACGGTAGTAAACCGCCCGCAGCAGGCTGACGTTTTGCCCGGAAATCGCATCCTCGCGGAAACCGGACAATTGCCGCGCGCCACCGAGCAGAAAGCTTGAAGTGACCACATTGGCATCGTCCAGTGTGCGACCGTAGCGCCCACCAAGAATCAGCGTATCCGGGCCGTGGCTCATGGCTTTGTCGAGTTTGAATTCCCACTGCCGGTAACGCGTGTCTGAACCCAGGCTTGGCTCGAACTGCATCAGCGTCAGGCTGATGTCTTTGCCTTCGTGAGGGAAGTACACGTTGTCCAGCGAGTCGTACGAGTACTTCAACTCATAAAACCCTTCGTTGAAACTTTCACTCGGCAAGTCCTGATCGCCAATGCGCACATCGGCCTTGCCCCACGCCTCACCCACACCGAAACGTACTTCGCCGTTGTTGCCGATCTGTCGACCGAAGTTGAGCCCGAAACCGTAGCGTTCGACGCGGTATTGCGCGATCGGATCGTTGTCGAGCACCGAATCGACGTTCTGCGCTTCAAACGATGCATAAGGCGCGACGAAGTAACGTGAGCCGACATCCAGCGGCTGATAGAACTCGGAATACAGCTCTTGCTTGTCGCCGATCTGCGCGCGGGTCAGCCATTCCGCACCGAGTCGGTTGATCCCGTTGATGCGGTAACTGGCACCGAGGTTGAAGGCGCTGTCGCCACGCATATCGTCGGAAAGGTTGAGCCCGACCCGCAGATAATCGGTGCCGCTGCGTTTGCCCCGAGCGCTGATCACCAGCGTGTGATCTTGGCCTTTGTGCACGACGCGGTATTGCACTTGTTCGAAGTAGTCGAGGCCGTACAACGTGCCCATGTCGGAGTGCAGTCGACCCATGTCCAGCGGCTCACCGATGGGCTGGCGGATGTAATAGCGGATCACATCGTCGTCGACTTTCGAATCGTTCTCGACCCTGATCGCCGTGATGATCGGCGTGCGCTGGCCGGGTGAGCGCGCGGCGTTGAGTTCGGCGTCCTGGGATTCCTTGGGTTTGAGCGTGGCCAGGCGTGCATCGAGGATTCGGGTCGCGCGGTATCCAGCGTCGATCATGTCCTGCGCCTTGCCGAAATCGGTGACGCCATACGCCGCCAGGGCTGGCTGGATCAACACGTCGGTTGGCTTGAGCGCGGCCAACTGCTCTTCGGAATTACTGCGGGTCATCAGGGTGATCGACTGGTTCAGTACATCAACTACCGTGGTCAGTTGCTTGCGGTTGCGCAGTGGCGTGCCGATGTCGACGACGATGGCCACGTCAACGCCCATTTCCCTTGCCACATCGAGCGGGATGTTGTCGGTCATGCCGCCGTCCACCAGCAGCCTGCCGTCGAGCTCGACCGGGGCGAACACCGCTGGGATCGACATGCTCGCACGGATCACCTGGGGCAGATGGCCTTTGCGAAACACCACTTTTTCGCCGTTGGCGATGTCGGTGGCGACAGCGCGGAACGGGATCGGCAGTTTGTCGAAATCCCGGGTGTCGCTGGTGTGCGCGAGCAGGCTTTCCAGCAGCAGTGCCAGGTTCTGGCCCTGAATTACCCCGAGCGGCAGGCCGAGGCTGCCATCGTCGCGGAAGCTCAGTTTTTGTTTCACCAGAAAATCGCGGTCATCCTGCTTGCGGCGGAACGGTACGTCTTCGCGCGGTGGCGCGTCGGAGAGCGCGGCTTGCCAGTCGATCTGCAGCGCCAGTTTTTCCAGCTCGTCGATCTTGTAGCCCGAGGCATACAGACCCCCGACCACCGCGCCCATGCTGGTGCCGGCAATCGCATCGATCTTGATGCCTTGCTCCTCCAGTGCCTTGAGCACGCCAATGTGCGCCAGCCCACGCGCCGCGCCGCCGGACAGCACGAGGCCGACCTTTGGCCGCGATGCCTCAGTGGCTTCGACGCTGGCATGGGCGAACAGGGGCAGTAAACCAAGCAGCAGGCAGAACAGCAGACGGCGCATTGTGAGTCTCGGGGCGATCGGTAAAGCCGGCTATTATAGCGGCGCCCTCTGTCTCAGGAGTTTCAGCGAACATGACTGTCGCAAAAGCAGAAGTTGTCATCACCTATTGCACCCAATGCCAATGGCTGCTGCGCGCCGCGTGGCTGGCCCAGGAACTGCTCAGCACCTTCGGCGATGACCTCGGCAAAGTGTCGTTGGTGCCGGGCACGGGCGGGGTGTTTCACATCACTTGTGCGGGCACGCAGATCTGGGAACGCAAGGCGGATGGCGGTTTTCCCGAGGCCAAGGTGCTCAAGCAACGGGTTCGCGATCAGATCGATCCTGATCGCGACCTCGGCCACAACGACCGCACTCAGTGAGACGCGGCCTCGGCGGCGACGGTTTTTTTATCGCTGCCGCCCGACATGCGCGCCGACACCACGATGGCAACAATGATCAGTGCGCCGCCCATCAGCATGCGCAGAGTCGGGTTTTCATTGAACAGCAGCCAGGCCACGGTGATGCCGTAAACCGGCTCCATGGCAAACACCACCGCCGCCGTGCGCGCCTTGATCACCGCCAGACTGGCAACGAACAGGCTGTGGGCGACGCCGGTGCAGAACACGCCAAGCAGGGCAATCCACAACCAGTCCAGCGCACGGACTTCGCTCAATTGTGGTGCTGCGACCGGCAGCAGACACAGCGCCACGACCACGTTCTGACACAACGCCGCCTGCACCGCCGGGATACGCCCGGAGCTGGCGCGATTGGTCAGTGACAGCAGGGAAAACAGCAGTCCCGACAGCACTGACCAGAGCAGGCCGACGGTCGCGCCGCTGCCCAGATCGAAGGCTGGCGTCACCAGCACCAGACCGACACTGACCAGCACCACCAGGACGATTTCATTGGCGCGAATACGTTCGCGGAAGATCAGCCCTTCGAGAATCACCGTGAACGCCGGGAAACTGGCAAAGCCCAGGGTCGCGATCGCTACGCCGGCGACTTTCACCGAAATAAAGAAACTCACCCAGTGCCCGGCCAGCAACACGCCGCTCAAGGCCAAGCGTCGCCAATCCACGGCCTGGAGTTTTTGCCAGCCGCTCTGGCTGGCGAAACGGGCGAAGAACGCCAGGGCGAGTACGGCGAAGGCGGCACGGCCGAAAACGATCACCGCCGGCGAAGCGGCAGCGAGCTTGCCGAATACGCCGGTCAGGCCAAACATCAAAGCACCGATATGCAGGGCGCCGAGGGCAGTACGCGGAGTCATTGCAGTCCTTAATCCAGACACGATTTGATCATTCCCACGCTCAGCGTGGGAATGCCTCTAGGGACGCTCTGCGTCCAGTGACGCGGAGCGTCACGGGCTGCAGTCCCACGCCGAGCGTGGGAATCAGCCCGAAGGCCCATTGAACCGCGTATCGACCTGCAAGTCTGTCGGCAGGCTATCGTCTTTTGTTGTAGGAATCGCGCCGAAGTTGCCCGGGTGATGCGCCGAATTCACGTAGGACGGCGGCGGAAAAGGCACTCTGCGAGCTGTACCCGACGCGGCTGGCGATTTCTCCGATCGGCAGGCCGGTGTCGCGCAACATTTGCACCGCCAGATGCAGGCGTCGGCTGCGAATGTAGTCCATCGGCGTCTGCCCGCATTCAGCCATGAAGCGCGCATGCAGGCGCGCACTGGACAAACCGGCGACCCGGGCGAGGTCGGCGACTTGCAGCGGATAAGCGGCGTGTTGCTCGATGTGCGCATCCAGCGCGGCATAAGGCAGGCGGCGAACCGCGAGTTCGGCAGGTTGCGCGTGATTGAGGCTGGCCAGCAGCAACACCGCGCCTTGCTGCGCGATCAACGGATCGTTGACCGGGCTGTTCGCCAACCAACTGACCAACTGACTTTGCCCCGAATCCAGCGACAGCCGCCCCGGTTGATCGAGCAAGCGGCGACTGGCCTCGGCATGCGCGCCCAGTGAGTCCTGCACCCATTGCCCTTCAGGGATGTCGAGCACCAGGCAGCGGCTGCCTTGGGGACTGCCGCAAGCATGGTGGGCGCCAGAAGGGATGACCACGAAACTCTGCTGGCGCACCTGGCTGCCACAACCCTCGACCTCGAAATCCAGCGCACCGGACAAGCCGAACACCAATTGCGCGTGGTCGTGGCTGTGGACGATCAAGTCGTGGGTGTACTGGCGCAGGGTAAGGATCGGTCGCATGGCAGGTTGTCTCCGAATTGAGCTTCAGTCTACACCGGCGCACCCCGGATGCGTTGTCACAGGACTGACTTGCGCTTGTCATGGTCGATTCACCGGGCGAGCGCACTCTGGCGAAAACATCGCAGAGGGTTGCCCATGACCAGCGCCGAGCTCGCCAGACCCAGCCGCAAACAACGGGTGCGAACCCTGTGGATTTCCGACGTGCACCTGGGGACGCGGGACTGCCAGGCGGAACATTTGTCGCAGTTTCTCAAGGGCTACCATGCCGACAAGGTCTATCTGGTCGGTGACATCATCGACGGCTGGAAACTGCGCGGCGGCATGTATTGGCCGCAAGCGCACACCAATGTGATCCGCCGCTTGCTGACCATGAGCAAGCGCGGCACCGAGGTGATTTACGTCACCGGCAACCATGATGAATTCCTTCGCCGTTATTCGAAACTGATTCTGGGCAATATCCAGTTGGTCGACGAAGCGGTGCACGTCACGGCGGACGGGCGTCATCTGCTGGTGATTCACGGCGATCAGTTCGATGTGATAACCCGTTATCACCGCTGGCTGGCGTTTCTCGGCGACTCGGCTTACGAGTTCACCCTGACGCTGAATCGCTGGCTCAACCATTGGCGCGCCCGCTATGGCTACGGTTACTGGTCGCTGTCGGCGTACCTGAAGCACAAGGTGAAGACGGCGGTGAGTTTCATCAGCGACTTTGAAGAAGCCATCGCCCATGAATGCGTGAAACGCGAGTTGCATGGCGTGGTCTGCGGGCACATTCACCATGCCGAGATCCGCAAGGTGGGCGACGTGGATTACCTCAATTGCGGCGATTGGGTGGAGTCGTGCACGGCGCTGATCGAGCATTGGGATGGCACGATCGAGTTGTATCGGCTGGCAGATGCACAGGCGCGGGAGGCGGAGCTCAAAGCGGCCAAGGTTGCTGAACTCGCATAATGCTCCGGTGGTTGAAAGGGCCTCATCGCTGGCAAGCCAGCTCCCACAGGGTTCCTGGGTGCACACAAAATGTGTAAGCGATCCAACTCTCAGTGGGAGCTGGCTTGCCAGCGATGGGGTCAGAACAAACAACATCAAACCGTGGTGTGTTCTTCCATTGCGGCTTTGTAAATCGAGTTCTTCGGCTGGGCAAACAACCTTTCCATCATCGGCTCGAAGAAACTCAATGGCAGGGTGTCGTAGGCCGGATCAAATGCCGCCGCATCGTATTTGGCGCAAAACTCGGCGGTCGCTTGAAACTGCGGATGCGCTTTGAATTGCTCGCGCAAATGCCGATCCATGCCCAAATGGTGGAAGAAGTAGTAGCCCTGAAAAACGCCATGCTTCTCGACCATCCACAGATTCTCAGCACTGACGAATGGCTTGAGAATCGCCGCAGCAATGTCCGGATGGTTGTACGAACCCAAGGTGTCGCCGATGTCGTGCAGCAGCGCGCAGACCACGTATTCCTCGTCACGCCCATCGCGAAAGGCGCGGGTCGCGGTTTGCAGGGAGTGGGTCAGGCGATCCACGGGGAAACCGCCGAAATCGCCTTCGAGCAGTTTCAGATGGTTCATGATCCGCGACGGCAATTGTTTGGCGTAGGCACTGAAGTCCGCGGCGATGATTGCCCAGTCTTCCTGCGTGCCATCCTTCATATGGGTGAAGCGAGCATTGGCGTTCATCGGCCATCCTCTTTGTTCTTGTTGTCTAAAACGCAACGCGACCAAGGATCATGTCGCGGTACATGACGAAGTCGCCGAGCAGGCTGTACAGCGGATGCTGGAAAGTCGCGGGCCGGTTCTTTTCAAAAAAGAAGTGGCCGACCCAGGCGAAGCTGTAACCGGCCAGTGGCAGGGCCAATAACAGCAGCCAGGCGCCTTTGGCGATGGTCATCGCCAGAATAAAAATCACCAGTGTGGTGCCGATGAAATGCAGGCGACGGCAGGTGCTGTTGGCGTGCTCGTTGAGGTAATACGGATAGAACTCAGCGAAGCTGTTGAAATGCTTGATGTTTTCCACGACCGCGTTCTCTGTGGTTATTGTTCTGGCGACGAGTTGTTCTGCGGGTAGCCTATTTGAGTCTAGAGTGATCATTGGCGTGGGCCAGTGACAATCGGCGCCACTTTAGTATCCTTCGCAAATCAGGCCGTAACATGCGGCCCATCATGTAAAAGAAAAACGCCATGAGCGAACGAACGACTTCTGCAAGCTGGGCGATGGGGATTGTCAAAGCATTGGAGATGGACGGCCTGGATTGCCGGGTTCTGTTCAAGCAACTGGGGCTCGATTACTCGGCTCTGGATGATCCGGATGCACGCTTCCCGCAAGATTCCATGACCCGACTCTGGCAACGGGCAGTCGAGCTGTCCGGCAACCCGGCGATCGGCCTGAACATGGGCAAAGTGGTGCGTCCGGCCTCGTTTCATGTGGCCGGCTACGCGCTGATGTCGAGCAATACCCTGGCCGAAGGCTTTCAAAGGTTGGTGCGCTACCAGCGGATCATCGCCGAAAGTGCCGACCTGAGCTTCCGTCTGCTGGAAGAGGGTTACGCGCTGATTCTGACCGTGCACGGCGATCACCTGCCGCCGACCCGGCAAAGCGCCGAAGCCTCACTGGCTTGCGCGCTGGGCCTGTGCGGCTGGTTGACCGGGCGCACGCTGCATCCGGTCAAAGTGCTGGTGCAGGGCGATGAACCGGATGATCTGGAACCCTATAAACAAGCCTTCCACGCGCCGTTGATGTTCAACGCGCCGTACGATGCCTTGATCTTCGAGCGCGCCGACATGGAGGCGCCGCTGCCCACCGCCAATGAAGCGATGGCGCTGTTGCACGACCGGTTTGCCGGGGAATATCTGGCGCGGTTCTCGGAAAGCCGTGTGACCCACAAGGCGCGGCAAGTGCTGTGCCGCTTGCTGCCACAAGGCGAGCCCAAGCGCGATACCGTGGCGCAGACCCTGCATTTGTCGCAGCGAACCTTGCAGCGGCGCTTGCAAGAGGAGGGCACCAGTTTTCAGCAGTTGCTCGACGACACCCGCCGCGAACTGGCCGAGCAGTATCTGGCGCAACCGAGCATGACCTTGCTGGAGATTGCCTATCTGTTGGGCTTTGCCGACCCGAGCAATTTCTTTCGTGCGTTCCGCCGCTGGTTCGACACCACGCCCGGCGATTACCGGACGCGGTTGTTGCAGGCACCGAACGCGATCAGTGACGCCAAAAGGCCGGAATACACAGCACAAACACCGTAATGATCTCCAGTCGGCCAAGCAGCATGCCGAACGACAGGATCCACTTCGCCGCATCCGGCAAGCTGGCGAAGTTGCCTGCCGGGCCAATGGTTTCGCCCAGCCCCGGGCCGACGCCGGACACGGTGCTGGCAGCGCCGGTCAGCGCGGTCATCCAGTCGACGCCAAGCAGCGACAGCAGCAGGGCGATCACGCAGATGGTGATGGCGAAAAAGAACGAAAAAGTCAGAATCGAACGCACGATCTCTTCGTCGAGACGGTGACCGTTGTACTTCTGCTTGATCACCGCGCGCGGGTGAATCAGCTGATTAAGGTTGGCCTTGAGCAGGATATAGGCGACCTGGAAACGGAAGATCTTGATCCCGCCCGCCGTCGACCCGGAACAGCCTCCGACAAAACCCAGATAGAAGAACAGCATCAACGAAAAGTTGCCCCACAGGCTGTAGTCGCCGAGGGCAAAACCGGTGGTGGTGACCACCGAGGTCACGTTCAGCGCGACATGGCGCAAGGCGTCCAGCCAATGCAGGTTTGTCGTCCACCAGTACCAGGTGCCGAGCACCAGCCAGGTCACCAGCAACATCCCAAGCAAACCTTGCACTTGCTGATCCTTGATCAGCGCTTTGCGGTTGCCGCGCAGCGTCGCCACGTACAGGGTGAACGGCAGGCTGCCGAGAATCATGATGACCACCGCGACCCAGTGCACCGCCGGTTGCGTCCACTTGGCCAGCGACTGATCGGAGGTCGAGAACCCACCCGTGGAGATCGCTGACATCGCGTGGTTGATCGCATCGAACGGGCTCATCCCCGCCCACCAGAACGCCAGGCTGCCAAGGATGGTGATGCCGACATACGCGGCAACGATCAGCCGCGCCACCATATGCGAGCGCGGCATGACCTTTTCCGAACGGTCCGAGGATTCAGTCTGGAACAGGCGCATGCCACCGATGCGCAGTAGCGGCAGGATCGCCACCGCCATACCGATAAAGCCGATGCCGCCGATCCAGTGCAGCAATGAGCGCCACATCAGGATGCCGGGGGACATGCTGTCCAGGTGATTGAGCACGGTCGAGCCAGTGGCGGTGATGCCGGACATGCTTTCGAAAAACGAGTCGGTGTAGCTGATGTGCTGGGTCAGCAGAAACGGCAGCGCGGCGAAAATGCACACCACCAGCCAACTGCTGACGGTCAGCAAATACATGTCGCGCGGACGTAAATGAATGTGTTCGGGGCGGCCGGGAATCACCAGCGCAAGGCCGGCGACGAAGGTGATCATGCTCGCCCAGAGGAACGACGGCAGGTCGCTGGTGCGGTCGAATATCACCAGGGTCGCCATCGGGACGACCATGGCCACGGCCAGGGTGATCAGGAAGATGCCGATGATAAAACCAATGATCCGTAAGGTCGGCAACGCCATGAAGTCCGCTCGGGCTGATGTGGGAAGGGCGCCATTCTACCCGTGGGGCAGGGCATGTAAACCGGCATCCTGTTGGCAGATAAAGCTAGAATAGCCGCACATATTTTTCAGGAGGTGGCCGATGCAGGCTCTCGACGCTTTGCTCAACCGTGTTTCCGTTCCACGTCTGGTCGAACCGGCCCCCACTGCCGAGCAGCGCGAAGCCCTGTTTGGCGCAGCCTTGCGCGCACCGGATCACGGGCACTTGCAGCCGTATCGCTTCCTGACCGTCGAAGGCGCGGCGCGCGAGCAAATGGGCGAGTTGCTGGCAGAAGCGGCGCAACAGCAAGAAGGCGAAGTCACCGAAGCGATGATCGACAAGGCGCGCAACGGCCCGCTGCGCGCGCCGCTGGTGGTTGTGGTGATCGCTAAATTGCAGGAGCACGTCAAGTATCCGAAGGCCGAGCAGTTACTCGCGGCCGGCTGTGCGGCCCACGGGATTTTGCTGGCGGCGTATGCGCAGGGGATTGGTGCGGTGTGGCGCACGGGTGATCTGGCGTATTCCAAGCATGTGGCGCAAGGCTTGGGGCTGGCTGAAGGTGAAGAGGTGATTGCGTTTCTCTACCTGGGGACGCCGCAGAAAGAGCCGCGTGTGGCTGAGAAGGTTGATCTGACCGAGTTCGTCAGCGCCTGGCCCGGTAAAGCTTAAAATCAAAAGATCGCAGCCTGCGGCAGCTCCTACATTGGAATGCGTTTTCCTGTAGGAGCTGCCGCAGGC
>NZ_RWIM01000034.1 GCF_009764645.1 Pseudomonas sp. PB106 | reverse complement strand
GCAGGCTGCGATCTTTTGACTTTGCTCTTATAAGATCAAAAGATCGCAGCCTGCGGCAGCTCCTACTAAAGCCCGATGGCGTGCGCTATGGTGCAATGACAGTTCGCCAACGTGAGTCCCCATGCGCTTCCTCGCCCGCACCCACCCTCGCCTGTCCGCCGCCGCCCTGTTCGGCCTCGCCACCGGTCTCCTGGCTCCCGCCGATTCCATCGTCAGCAAAATCCTCATCGGCTGGAACGTCGGTGTCTGGACGTACCTGATCCTGATGTTCTGGCTGACAGTCCGCGCCAAGGCTCCAGACGTCAAACGCATCGCCGAAGTCGAGGACGAAAACGCCGGACTGGTATTGTTCGTGGTGTGCATCGCCGCCCTCGCCAGTCTCGCCACCATCACCTTCGAACTGGCCGGCAGCAAGGATCTGGAAACCACACGCAAGCTGATGCACTACGGCTTCACCGCGCTGACGGTGATTGGTTCATGGCTGCTGATCGGGGTGATTTTCTGTGTGCACTACGCCAGGCTTTATTACACCTGCGACAGTAAGGAACCGGCATTGCGTTTTGCCGAGGGCCTGACGACGCCTAACTATTGGGACTTCCTCTACTTCTCGTTCACCATCGGCGTGGCAGTGCAAACAGCGGATGTGGGCGTGGCGACGCGGGATATCCGCAAGATCGTGTTAGCGCAGTCGTTGATAGGGTTTGTATTCAATACGGCGATATTGGGTTTCTCGATCAATATTGCGGCAGGACTATTTGGTTGAGGACGCGTGAGTAACACTCTATTGGTTGAGCCGGCAGTGTTTGTCAGCGTTTTTATGTGGAGTTTTATTACTCATCCGTCCAGCGCCTTGATTCGAACGTCATCAAGAAACTCGCATCAAGACAATTCAAAAAGTCAACTGTAATATCTGACAGTATACGAAAGGCCTCAATTGCGGTTGTATAACGTATCCACGGGCAGGCCTTGGTTTGATCAGTGGATACTACTTTCCGGACAGAGGATACGACGATGAGTGTCACTACCAAACGGTTCGCAGAAGGCAAATACTTTAAAGCCAATATCAACGGAAATCCCTTCACGGCAATCGAGCGTTCGGTCACAATCCCGCAAAAACCGCACCCCGACTTCGCCAACTCACTTAAAGTCGTGGCCGTCGAGAAAGGCTCGGCGCGAATGCCGCGCAGCGTGAACAAGTACTTTACATTTCTCATTCCGGCAGCACTTACGTCCGGCGTCTATGCCGTAAATCAGGATGCCCATCCGGTTCATCTCGAATACTCAGACGCTTCCAATTTTGACCTGCCGGAAACCTATGTAGCCACTGAGGGCCACATTGAAATTATCGAATCCGGTAATCCAGAAACCCTTAAAGCAAAATTTATTGGTACGTTTCAATCTGATACCGACGACACTAAAACGCTCAACATTAACGGTGACTTTGATATCTACAATGGGTAAATTTCCAGCAGACACAAAAAACCCCGACATATAAGTCGGGGTTTTATTTTGAGTTTAGAACGAGTAGCTGACACCCATGCTGCCACTCCAGTCCTGATTTATCCTGCTGCCTTGGCTGCCACCAACCTCTGCGAAAACTTGCCAACTGGCCTGAGCAGGCACCCAGTTGACGCCTGCACCATATTTCACACTGGTAGAAGAAAGATCATTGTCGAAGTCATTGCCATTAACCTCAACCCGATTGCTCGAAACAAACTCGTGATTAACTGCTACACGGAACCTCGGCTGCAACTCACTACCATCACTCAAGACCATCTTCTTGCCAATGGCAACACCCAGTTCACCAAGCGCTGAGCGCATCCCGTCTGCATTCACCTCTAGCCCATTGTCCAGGTGATAGGTCTCGTCTTGTCCTACGGCTACCGCAATCTGAACCGAGGGTTCCACGAAATAGTCACCTTCAAGTCGAATGTGTTTACCCACTTCCACCGAGGCAGTAGCACCAAGGGTTTTGTAATTACCCTTAGACCGGGAACCATCACTCATGGTGATTTTGGCTTCGTTATCAAACTGACTGACCTGCCCCACGACGTCGATGTAGACGCCGCTCTCGGTGTTGAGCAATGTGCCGTAAACACCTGCGTTCAGACTGTCAATGACAGCCGTTGAATCCGCTTTGAGATCCATGTTCGTGCGGCTCGATCCAACAAATGCACCGAGAAGCCATTGATGGCTACCGAGATCGACCTGTGTGTCGGCCCCCAGAGAGAAACCGTATTGATTTTGCGTATAACCATCACCATAAGCATTCGCCACACTGTACTGGTTGCCATATGAGCGAACCCAGACACTGTTGCTGAGGTTCTGTGCTGGCGAACCGCTAAACAGGGAATTGCTCACCTGCACATCATTGTTGAGCCGGCGATCGCCCATTCGCGTGTTCAGATTCGTCATTCCGGCGTATGCAATACTCGCCGCACTGCCGGCAATGGCCAACGCTGCATTGGTGGGTGTGCTGACCGTCTCCTGGTCGGCCCGGAGTAATAAGCCGTTCCCCTCATTCACCAACTTGTAAGTGAACGCGCCCGCATCTACCTGGCGATTTGCCAACGAAAACTGTGCATCCCCGGAAGCGACACTTCCGATTTTGACATCTTGAGCAGATACCGGATCTTGGCCGCTTGCCGAGACCAACAGTTGATGCTGACCAGTAGCATTGCCAGTGACATTGAGGAAATCGGAATTACCGGTGTTGAGATCCGTGCCCATCACAAAGGTGCCATTACCCTTGAGGTTGACCACGTCGAGTCGCTCGAATGTATCTTGACCTCCCATACGAACCACACCGTTGCTAAGCGTCAGATTTTGCGCTGCTGAGCTACCAGTCATGTTCCACTGCGCAGCGTTGCTTACATTCAGGTTGGTCGAATTGTCGATTCTGCCTGTCAGTACTGCGTTGTTATTGAGAATGACATTTGAGCCGAGGTCGCCCGACACGTTGCCAGTCATCACACTGCCGTTATCCAAAACAAAGCGCGCGATGTTATTCACGTCGCCGTCAAGGCGCGATGCATTGTCAACCGAAACGGTTGCACCACTCCCGGCCAACGCTTGGAAATGTCCGCTGAAAGAACTTCGCGAATCTATGACCAGATTCTCGACATTCTGTAGATCCCCGTTGAACTGGGCAGAATTTTGCAAGCGAATCTGCGTAGTTGCACCTGGCTCGACAATGACATTACCGTCTAACGTGCTGCTATCGACAGTTAGGTTGATACGCGCGCCATCATTAACCTCAAGTAATGTGCCGTTACCGGCAATCAACTGCGAACCATTTAATACATTAATGTCGGCCTTGGCGTTTTGAATATTAAGAAAATCGACGATGATCGCCGAGCCTGTCTTACCTTCGATGCGTGAGTTATTCAAAATTACGCTCGACGTTTCTGAACGCGAGGGTTCAGTTCCGATACGCAACCCCGACTGAGTACCGATGATGGCACTATCGGACATTGCAATTGTGCCATTCAACAAGCGGGCACCTTCGGCATTCACTCCTGTACCTGTAACAGTGGTTCCGTCCATTAGGGCGAGATTTCCGAGCCCATTCACCTGGGCACCCAATACATCGCCTGTCACTGTGGTGCGAGTCAGCACCGCTTGCGAACCCACTTGATCCTGGACGTTTCTGCTCAACAGTATCCCTGTTGCATTGCTGGACAAATTGGCGCCAGTGATGGACGCGTTGCTGCTGAATAAATTGACCGCCGCACCTGAGCCCGAACCGTTGACCGCGGAGCCGCCGGTCATAGTGAGGTTTGACAGACGATCAAGATTGAGAACTTGTGTATTAGTGGCGTTAAGCTGCACCGATGCACCCACTGTTCGTATTTCCAGCGTTTCAGCACCGTCGGCTATCAGGGTTGAAGTGGGATCAAGCGTCCAAGCCTCAATGGGTGTAGTGCCATCAATTGTTAATGTTTGCCCTGGCAGTAACACGCCAGCATTCGCATCAGACACTGTGTAAACCAAGAATATCGCCGTGAGAAAAGATACCCGTGTACCGCGATCCGGGCTGGAAGAAGAATAAATACGCATGTGGGTGATCCTATATTTCAACGCGAAAAGAGCCTTGTTCGTATCAGGCCGCGGAGGAAAAGCGCGAAGAAGACTACAGTCGAACGCACCTCTTTTATGTAGGAATAATCCGATGATGAATGGCGATTAATCTGCAATATCGGGAATTTCTGTAGGAAAAATTCGTCCACTCGACGGCTTTTATCCGTCGAGCGGACAGTCCACTCATTTATGGTCGAGTTACCGTTGGTGGAAGGCCATCACAATAGACGCTACTGGTGTTACGTACGCGCACTGGATGCATCACTTGGGTAGATTTGAATGTTGTGCCGCCTAGCACGACCTGATACCAAATCTCGACATAATAGAACGTCAGCGGTGTTGTAACCGGGGTCGCTTGCTGAACCGTTTTAAAGAGAGCCCAGTCAATGTCAAACACGAGCGGATCAGTTGTATTGGCAATCGGTTTTGTTTCCGACACATCGATTCCCGCGATCGGCCTCGTTTTACCTTTGTCTTCCCAAGCGAGCATCCGGATTGTGACATCACGCCCTGTGGGAAGGTCTGTTTGTCCGCCCGGAACTGTAACCTTCAACGGAGGGACCGTATAGATAGGACCAGTACCCGTCCTCGGCTCCATACTGGTACAGCTGACATAAAGCTCATTATTCAATCTGATGAACGGGCCAGTATGAGGTAAGAAATTGATATCAAACGTTTGAACGTTTACAGCCGTGGGTGTGAGGCGTTTCATCACATTCGGGTTGCCCGGATACTCGATGGTATAGGTTGCAGGAATAATCCCAAGCCCCGCCGGCGAAATCACCGAAAAACCGACCTTTAGCGATGTTTCTGTATCACCATCAGCCAATTGGCTCGTTCCAATGATTGCACCATTCCAGTAGTACGTTACAAGGGCCGTTTCCAGTAATGCAGGGAATCCAGCTGCTGGCACTGTAAACGTAACGTCCTTGTCCCGGTCTTGAGGCAGAAGATTATCCTTCGTACCGCTATCGCCGGTGACGACAACGGGCGGCAAGTTGTCATGCTCCAAAATAGGCAAGTCGTCAGGCGCTGGACCGGGGAACAGGAAATTCACAAATATTGTTGTTGTGCCGGAAGGGATATCGGGGCCCGGTCCACGAGTAAGAGTATATTGAATATCTACCGCGGCTTCTGCAGTCGCCCCGCTGGTTACTGTATCAAGAAGCGCATAATTTAACGGCATCTCAAACGGACCTGGAAGAGGGCCTAATGCATCGCTTCCCGCAACCTCAATGTCTGCGGTGACCTGGATGACATCAAAAGGATCACCATGGGTTGGATAATCAATGACAACCTTTGGAGGTTCAATAGCATAACTTCCGAGATTGATGGCAACCGTGTTATTCGGATCTGTAGCGGGAACCCTTGGATCAAACAGAATCGGATCCGGCAAAAACCTGATCGGCAGAACTGCTGCACCCGCTACAACGGAATCCTGTGAAGGGTTACCGGGGGCATCAAACAGCTTATATCGCTGGAACAACGATGCGTTTGGCAGACTTTTCAAATCATCGACAGAAATAGTGAACTCTCCGGCACCGGAGACCACACCGTTATAAACTACAGGTAGGGTTATTGTCGTACCCGAACGCTCGCCCAAACAAAAATAGACAGTGTCATTAGCAAGACGATTTGGGTAGTTGACCGGGATTCTTACCACTAATCCACCCGGATTGGCTGCAACCCACGCATCATTAATAACCTCGCCGCCAGCAATATCCAGGTTTACATAAGACGCCGCAGGAGGTGAGGACCTGGAGAACGGATTCTTCACGTAATAGGGTGCATTTCTATCCACAAAAAAAGTGACAGGTTCGGAATTATCCTGAAGACCCAATGCGTCAATGATCTCAAAGCGGGCCTGGTATTCTGTCGGTCCAGTTACACTCGGTATGTCTCTGAGCAAACGC
This sequence comes from Pseudomonas sp. PB106, assembly GCF_009764645.1. Classification (GTDB taxonomy): domain Bacteria; phylum Pseudomonadota; class Gammaproteobacteria; order Pseudomonadales; family Pseudomonadaceae; genus Aquipseudomonas. Next base: position 16,453 of record NZ_RWIM01000034.1, on the reverse strand, counting down.
GTTTCGACATCAACATGATAAGGCGGGGGATTCGCAGCAAAATCTTCAGGCAAAGATGTCCGGCCCCATTCGGCTTCCGGTTGAGTCCCTTGCCGTCCATACACCCACATACTCCCACCACCCGCAAGTCCTTCACTTAGCGATTCGAGGGTGAACCTGATAGTGGTTTTGTTCAATTCAGTAATGAGGATACGTGGATTGGTCTCGTTTATCAGGCCAGCGATTTTCGGTGGATCTGCCAACACGCCAATCGACCGTTTGCCAATGTTACCAGGGACTTTCTCTTGAGCTGTCATTGCAATGATCTCCATATTAAAGCCGTCAGGCCAGATGCTCATCAGGCAGGAATTACTGCGAACACTCATCCTTACCGTAGAGACTTTAAGAAACATCACTTCTTTGCATCATCACGCAAAACACGGCAAACTTTGCCCGGGCCTTCTTCTGTCAACCTTTATCAGTGCCGGTAATGAACTGCCGACTAATACACCCTTGCGAGTTATTCGATAAACCACCAGTGCGGAGTTAGTGCCATGCACCAGAGGTTGAACACAGGGTGTATATGGAAAAAACCGGGTTAGGCCCTTTTCTACATCAGCAGTGGACAAAGTGTGTACTGAACTAAAAAAAGCCTCGCTTACAACCAGTTCGTCGTTTGCGCCAGCGTAACCATTAAGCGACTTGTAGCCAGACCATTCAATGGTCAACTCATCACTTTCCTGCGCCACCGGCAAAGGCGGAACTTTTACACTCACACCTTTATCCAGCTCTGAAGAGTCACAATTGTAATATCCCCAAAGCGTCGGTACAGGTTTTACAAAATCCACTTCGGGAAGATCTGTCACCGGATCTTGTTGTGAATGATCGATAATTAACTGTTTATGCGGGGACGGATCGTCGATCCCGAACGCCGTAATAACGTAGTAAATAAAGGCGATACCGTTATTTGCCATTAACCCGGGGCTGATGTCTACCTCAAAGACAGGCGGTAGAGGCCCTATCGGTCGATTCCTGCGGTAAATTTCCTGAGTAGCCCCGCCCTGCTCCCAATAAACAACAAGAGTGTCGTCAAACGAGGTTTCTGCCCATGGAAATATACGTGCTTTGGTGCCTGCCAACAGGATGGGTAAAGGTATATAACCATCTGCTGCAGTTACACCATCAATGATAAGTGGGTCAGCAAACAATATGATGCGGCGCTTGGTCGGAACTTGATTGCGCAACGAACTGCTTGCCGAATCCATCAATTCTTCTCCTGCCGGTTTAATCAGGACGCGTTTTGCGAGTTATTTTGCTTACTGAAATTAGGCACCTGATTGATGCCTTTGCCTACTGTCAGATCTGACAGGTAAAGCGACCGCTCGTCGGAAACAAGCCATGGTGTGATTCGTCCATTGATCGACGAACCTTGACGCAGCCACATTGATTGGTGTTTCCTGAAACCGGTTTCAATGATGTTTCACATACTCCAACAACAAGAAAATAGCCGCCTCGATGAACGACTTCTCCACCGCCCAGCGCAGCCGCGTGACCATGCTCGACGTCGCTGAACGCGCCGGCGTATCCAAGGCCAGCGTCTCGCGCTTCATCGGCGAAGACCGCGCCCTCCTCTCCGATGCCATTGCCCTGCGCATCGAACAGGCGATTGACGAGCTCGGGTACCGCCCTAACCAAATGGCTCGCGGCCTGAAACGCGGCCGTACCCGCCTGATCGGCATGCTGGTCGCCGATATCCGAAACCCTTATTCAATTGCCGTGATGCACGGGGTGGAAACCGCCTGCCGTGCGCACGGCTACAGCCTGGTGGTGTGCAACACCGACCGCGATGACGAGCAGGAACGCCAGCATCTGGCGCTGTTGCGCTCCTACAACATCGAAGGGCTGATCGTGAACACACTTGGCCATCACCGTGACGAGTTGCATGAACTTCACCGCGAGATGCCACTGGTGCTGGTGGATCGCAAGGTCGATGGGCTCGATAGCGACATGATTGGCCTGAACAACCCGCAAGCCGTGGAGATGGCCCTGGTGCATCTTGAGCAGCGTGGCTATCGCGATGTGCTGCTGGTGACTGAGCCGTATGACGGGACCAGTTCGCGGATCGAACGGGTCAGCAGTTTCCAGGCGCAGATAGCGCAGCGTTCAGAGTTGGCCGGGGCTGTCGTCGAAACAGGCGTGGAACTGGCTACCCATCTTCAAACCTTTCTAAACACCTCTACGAATGGCCCGAAAGCGCTGTTTTGCGCCAATGGTGTGGCGGCGTTGGCCGCGACCACTGCGCTGCGCGAGATCGGCTTCGAGTTGTTCAAGGATCTGGGGTTTATCGCTCTGGATGATCTGGATTGGTATCCGTTGGTGGGCTGCGGGATTACTGCGCTGGCCCAGCCGACGCAAGAGATTGGCGCGCGGGCGTTTGAGTGTTTGCTCAAGCGGTTGCGTGGGGATGATACGGCGGCTCGCAGACTCGATTTTGCGCCGGTGTTGGTTGAGCGTGGGTCGACCCTTGGGATTCGTGGTGTTTGAGCTGACGCTATCGCTGGCAAGCCAGCTCCCACAGGATCCGGGTTGTACACAAGATTGCTGTATATCCCCAATAACTGTGGGAGCTGGCTTGCCAGCGATGAGGCCCGATAGAACAACAGAACCCCGAATATTTTTTTGAACAAAAATGAAACCGGTTTCAGAGGTCGATAACAATGAATAAACCCGACGTTTCCATCAGCCTGTCCAGCTATGGCGCCGAGCTTGTCCGCCAACGCGGCCAAGGATCGTTCATCGAGGTGCTGGCCACCGCTGGCGCCAACCGCATCGAATGGCGCGAAGAGCTGCTGACTCGCGAAGACCCGACGCAACTGGCGCAAGCCACCCAGGCGCAAGGGCTGCAGAGCATTTATTCCTCACCGACAGAACTGTGGCTTGCCGGCCAGGCGCAACCCAATCCTGAATTGATCACCGCCCTGCAACAGGCCGAAGCCTTCGGTTCGAAATGGTTGAAAGTGTCCCTCGGCTACTTCACCGACACCAACGATCTGCAAGCCTTGGCCGAACGCTTGAAACACAGCCCGGTGCAGTTGCTGGTGGAAAACGACCAGACTTTGCACGGCGGACGCATCGAACCCTTCCAGCGCTTCTTTGCGGCCGTCGAACAGCACAATCTGCCGATCAAAATGACCTTCGACATCGGCAACTGGCAGTGGCAGGACCAGTCCGCCGCCAGCGCTGCGCGCCTGCTCGGCCGGCATGTCGGCTATGTGCATTGCAAAGCTGTGGCCCGACGCGCCGACGGCAAATTGGTCGCGGTGCCACCCGCCGTTAGCGACCTGCACCTGTGGGAACAACTCCTGCGGCATATGGCCCAAGGCGTTATGCGCGCCGCTGAATACCCGTTGCAGGGCGATGATCTGGTGCAACTGACCACCGAGCATGTCGCCGCCCTCGCCCGCCTTGGCCAATCCCGTCTGGAGCCTGCCCATGTCTGAGATCGATATTCTTTCGTTCGGCGAAACCATGGCGATGCTGGTCGCTGAGCAGACCGGCGATCTGGCTGCGGTTGAGCAGTTCCACAAGCGTATTGCCGGGGCCGACAGCAACGTCGCAATCGGGCTGTCGCGGCTGGGTTTCAACGTCGCGTGGCTGAGCCGCGTTGGCGATGATTCGCTCGGGCGCTTCGTGGTGCAGACACTGGCCAAGGAAGGGCTGGATTGCAGCCATGTCGCCGTCGATAAAGATCACCCGACCGGGTTCCAGTTCAAGTCGCGCAGCGACGATGGCAGCGACCCGCAAGTCGAGTATTTCCGGCGCGGCTCGGCGGCCAGTCATCTGTCGCCGCAGTCAATCACGACCAGCCTGCTGAGCGCCCGGCATCTGCACGCCACCGGCATTCCGCCGGCCCTGTCGGCCTCGGCGCGGGAGATGTCCTTCGAACTGATGACGCGCATGCGCAACGCCGGTCGCAGCGTCTCCCTCGACCCTAACCTGCGACCGAGCCTGTGGGCCAGCGAGCGCGAAATGATCCGAGAAATCAATCGCCTTGCCGCCCTCGCCCACTGGGTTTTGCCGGGATTAAGCGAAGGCCGTTTACTCACCGGGTTTGAAGACCCGGCGGACATTGCGGCGTTTTATCTCGATCAAGGCGCTGAGGCGGTGGCGATCAAGCTCGGGCCGGAAGGCGCCTACTACCGGACTCATCAGGCTCAAGGTTTTGTCGCCGGGGTGCCGGTGGCCAAAGTGGTCGACACGGTCGGAGCCGGCGATGGCTTCGCCGTCGGGATGATCAGCGCGTTGCTCGAACACCAGAGTTTTGCCGAGGCGGTGCAGCGGGCGAACTGGATTGGCAGTCGTGCGGTGCAGAGTCGCGGGGATATGGAGGGTTTGCCGAGCCGGGCAGAACTACACCGATCGTTCCCACGCTCCAGCGTGGGAATGCAACCCGTGACGCTTTGCGTCACAGAGGACGCAGAGCGTCCTTAGAGGCGTTCCCACGCAGAGCGTGGGAACGAGAAGTTGATTGAACCTGCTGCGACAAAAACAACAAGCTCAGGAGCAACACCCATGAAAACCGCAACCCTCGCCACCCGCCGCTGGTGGTACATCATGCCGATTGTGTTCATCACCTATAGCCTGGCGTATCTCGATCGCGCCAACTACGGCTTCGCCGCCGCCTCGGGCATGGCCGCCGACCTGATGATTACCCCGGGCCTGTCCTCGCTGCTCGGCGCACTGTTCTTTCTTGGCTACTTTTTCTTCCAGGTTCCAGGAGCGATCTACGCGCAAAAACACAGCGTGAAAAAACTGATTTTCGTCAGCCTGATTCTCTGGGGCGGCCTCGCCACGTTGACCGGTGTGGTCTCCAACGCTTACTGGCTGATCGTCATTCGCTTCATGCTCGGCGTCGTCGAAGCGGCGGTCATGCCGGCGATGCTGGTCTATCTCTGCCATTGGTTCACCCGCGCTGAACGCTCGCGCGCCAATACCTTTCTGATCCTCGGCAACCCGGTGACCATGTTGTGGATGTCGGTGGTGTCGGGCTATCTGGTGCAGCATTTCAGCTGGCGCTGGATGTTCATCATCGAGGGCCTGCCGGCGGTGCTGTGGGCGTTTATCTGGTGGCGTCTCGCCGATGACCGTCCGGCTCAGGCCAAGTGGCTCAATGAGCAGGAAAAGCAGGATCTCGAAAGTGCTCTGGCTGCAGAACAGGTCGGCATCAAAGCGGTGAAGAATTACGCCGAAGCGTTCCGGTCACCGAAGGTGATCATTCTGGCGCTGCAGTTTTTCTGCTGGAGCATCGGCGTTTACGGTTTCGTGCTGTGGCTGCCGTCGATCCTCAAGGCCGGCGCGCAAATGGACATGATCGAAGCCGGCTGGCTGTCGGCGCTGCCGTATCTGGCGGCAGTGATCGGCATGCTCGCGGTGTCATGGGGCTCGGACAAACTGCAGAAGCGCAAACGCTTTGTCTGGCCGCCGCTGCTGATCGCCTCGATTGCCTTCTACGGTTCGTACGCGCTGGGCGCTGAACATTTCTGGTGGTCTTACACCTTGCTGGTGATTGCCGGCGCCTGCATGTACGCGCCTTACGGGCCGTTTTTCGCAATTGTCCCGGAGATTCTGCCGGCCAACGTGGCCGGCGGCGCGATGGCGCTGATCAACAGCATGGGCGCGCTCGGTTCCTTTGGCGGCTCGTATCTGGTCGGTTACCTGAACAGTTCCACCGGTTCGCCTGGCGCTTCGTACCTGTTGATGAGCGGCGCGTTGCTGCTGTCGGTGGTGCTGACCATTTTCCTCAAGCCCGGCGCCAGTGATCGCGTCGTCGCCAAAGCCGTCGCCACGCGTGCCGTGCCGGCGCATTCCTGAAGAGACTTTTGCCATGAAAAAACACGTCGTGTTGTACAAGAAACTGTCGCCAGCGCTGATGGCGCGTTTGCAGGAACAGTGCGAGGTCACGCTGATCGACAGCCTCGACACCGACGGCCTCATGCAACTGCGTGACGCCCTGCCCCGCGCCCACGGTCTGCTCGGTGCCAGCCTGAAACTGGATGCCGCGTTACTCGATCTGGCGCCGCAGCTTGAGGCCATCGCCAGCGTCTCGGTGGGCGTCGACAACTACGACATCGACTACCTGACCCGACGCAAGATCCTCCTGACCAACACGCCGGATGTGCTCACCGAAACCACCGCCGACACCGGTTTTGCCCTGATCCTCGCCACCGCCCGGCGCGTGGTCGAATTGGCGAACATGGTGCGTAGCGGTCAATGGAGCCGCAACATCGGCCCGGCGCATTTCGGCACCGACGTGCATGGCAAGACGCTGGGGATCATCGGCATGGGCCGCATCGGCGAGGCGTTGGCCCAGCGTGGCCATTTCGGTTTTGGCATGCCGGTGCTCTATCACAGCCAGTCGCGCAAACCGGCGGTCGAGGCGCGGTTTGATGCGCAATATCGCAGCCTTGAGGATCTGCTTCAGCAGGCCGATTTCATTTGTCTGACCTTGCCGCTGACCGCGCAGACGGAAGGTTTGATCGGCGCCGAGCAATTCGCGCTGATGCGGCCGGAGAGCATCTTTATCAATATCTCGCGAGGCAAGGTTGTCGATGAGGCGGCGATGATTGATGCGCTGCGTCATCAACGGATTCGTGCGGCCGGGCTGGATGTGTTTGAGCGTGAGCCGTTGAGTCATGATTCGCCGTTGTTGCAGTTGAACAACGTCGTGGCGACACCGCACATGGGCTCGGCGACGCATGAGACGCGCGAAGCAATGGCGCGGTGTGCGGTGGAAAACTTGTTGGCTGCGTTAAAGGGAGAGAAACCGGCGAATGTGGTGAATCCATCGGTTTGGCAGGGCTGAGATCTTTATTGCCTTATATGATCGTTCCCACGCTCTGCGTGGGAATGCAGCCCGGGACGCTCTGCGTCCCTTCTGGAAGCTGGAACGCGGAGCGTCCCTTGAGGCATTCCCACGCGGAGCGTGGGAACGATCAACAGGCAACGCCAAACATCAGGCACTGCGCGCCTGTAGAAGCTGCGCCGCACACAGCGCAATCCGCGCGCAGGCATCGGCGAGTTTCACCCGATCCACCACCAGCCCGATACGAATGTGCCCCGCCGCACTCGGCCCGAACGCCTCTCCCGCCAACACTGAAACCCCATATCCCTCCAGCAGCCGCTCGGCAAATGCCTGGGCGCCGAGCCCGGTCTGGCGTATGTCGACCATCACGAACATGCCGCCGTCGGGGCGAATCGGGTACAACCCCGGACACCCCTGCAATCGTTCGCACACCAGGTCCCGACGCAGCCGATATTCCTCGCGCATCTGCGTCACTTCCGGCAGGTCCGACTTCAGCGCAACTTCCGCGGCTTTCTGTACGAAGTCCGGCAAGCCAAAGAGCATGCTCAGCGACAGATTGACTAAATGCTCGGCCAAGGATTTCGGCCCGATCATCCAGCCGATGCGCCATCCAGTCATGGCGTGGGATTTCGACAGGCTGTTGATCGTCGCGGTGCGTTCAGCCATGCCCGGCAAACTCGCCGGGCTGATGTGTTGACCTTCATACAGCAATTCGCTGTAGACCTCGTCGCTGATCAGCCACAAATCGTGCCGCACGCACAGCGCCGCCAGTTCCTGCCAGATCAGCAGCGACAGGCTCGCGCCAGAAGGATTGTTCGGACTGTTGAGCAACATAGCGCGGGTCTTCGGCGTGATCCGTGCCGCGACGTCCGCCGGGTCGACGCGAAAACCGTTCTCCGGCCGCACCGGCACCGGCACCACCGTCGCGCCGCAGGCACCGAACACGCCTTCATAGGTGACGTACATCGGCTCGGCGACGATCACCTCATCGCCCGGATCGAGTAGGCACTGCGCGACCGAATATACGGCGCATTGCGCGCCGGGCATGACGATCACATGGTCGGCATCGACCACCTGACCGCTGTGGCGCCGATGGCGCTCGGCAATCAATTTGCGCAGCGCCACGCGACCACGGACTTCGGAGTAATGCGTGTCGCCCGCCAACAGACTGTCGATGGCACCGTGAATGATCGGCAGCGGTGTATCGAAATCCGGATCGCCCACACTCAACAACAGAACATCAACCCCCTCGGCGCGCAGCTCCAGTGCTCGATCGTGAATCTGCCAGGCAGCGGCTCCTTCCCCGGCGATTCGTTGGGTCAAGGCTGAATAGCGCATGTACGTCTCCTGATGGCGCGGTCTCCAGCCTTCACCCTATCTCAAATCACAAAACGCGCCACCATCGCATTCAAATCTACTGCCAGTCGTGACAGTTCGTGGGTCGCGGCGCTGGTCTGATTGGCCCCGGCCGCCGATTGCGTGGCCAGATCGCGGATGTTGACCAGGTTGCGATCGACTTCCCGCGAGACTTGCGCCTGCTCTTCCGAAGCACTGGCGATGACCAGATTGCGCTCGTTGATCTGGTGGATCGACTGGGTGATTTGCTCCAGCGCAACGCCAGCCGCACGGGCCATTTCCAGGGTGGACTGGGTGCGTTGGTTGCTCTGCTGCATCGACGAAACCGCTTCGCCGGTGCCGTTCTGAATGCCGGCGACCATTTTTTCGATTTCCTGGGTCGATTGCGCGGTGCGATGGGCCAAGGCACGCACCTCGTCTGCCACCACGGCGAAACCACGACCGGCTTCACCGGCGCGCGCGGCTTCAATCGCGGCGTTGAGTGCGAGCAGGTTGGTTTGCTCGGCGATGGCGCGGATCACGTCGAGAACCTTGCCGATGTCGCGCCCTTGGGTGGCGAGGCCTTCGATCATTTGCGCAGTGTTCTGTACGTCGTGGGTCATGGTCTGGATCGCGTCGACGGTTTTCACCACTTGATCGCGACCTTCGCGCGCGGCGTGAGTCGATTGGTTCGACGCTTCTGAAGTCGACACCGCATTGCGAGCAACTTCTTCAACGGCAGCGGTCATCTCGTTGACCGCCGTGGCGGCTTGTTCGATCTCGTTGTTCTGCTGCTGCAAGCCACGGGAAGCTTCTTCGGTGACCGCGCTGAGCTCTTCGGCAGCGGCGCCCAGTTGCGTGGCCGAGCCCGCGATCTGTTCGATGGTTTTGCGCAGGTTGGTCTGCATCGCGGCCAAGGCTTCAAGCAGACGCGCCGGCTCGTCGTTGCCATCGATTTCGATGACCTTGGTCAGGTTGCCCTCGGCAATGGTGCGCGCAGCGGCGACCGCGCGGTTCAATGGCGTGACGATGCTGCGGGTCAACAACCAGGCCAGGAGCACGGTGGCCAGCGCAGCAACAATGGCGACGAGGACGATGCCGAAGATCGCACTGTCGTATTTTTCACCGGCCTGCATCGAGGCGGCTTTTGCCCCAGCGGCGTTGATCGCAATCAGCTTGTTGAGCTGCTCGCCCATTTGGTCGGTGCCATCCTTGATCCGCGTGTTGATCAGGCTGCGCAGCTCATCGATTTTGTCCTGACGTGACAGCTCCATCATCTGGCTCTGCGCTTGCAGGTAGTTGTCCAGCGTGCTGGCGAACGTCTGATACAACGCACGTTCTTCCGCGCCCGCCGGCAGTGCGGCGTAACTGGCCTGGGCACTGCGAACCTTGTCGACCAACGCAGCGATGCGGGTCTGGGCTTCCTGCAAACCTGAAGGTTCACGGTTGACCAACACGCGGAACGACAGGATGCGCAGACGCAGGACGTTTTCCGTCACCACAGCGAGATGTGTGACGCTGGGCAGTTGCGTCGACTCCATGTCGATCGAAGCCTGGCGGATGATCGACATGCGGTTGACGGCGAACACGCCGAGGACGACTACCAGCAAGGCGATGAAGGCAAAACCGAGGAAGGCACGGGGCGCGATATTCAGGTTACGCAAGGACATAGTTGGACTCTCGGAAGATAAAAACTACGAGCGTCCATGCCGTTATCACTGGCCCGCTAAGGGCTTCGGTCCGGCGTCACTGTTTGGGGGTGTGGTGTGCGCGCCTGTTAGCTGTATCGGCCAGGCTTTAGGAAGATTGCGGGTCAAGGAGAACTATTTTTCAGGGTGTTTCAAGGATGAAACACTGTGATTCCAATCTTGATGTAGGAGCTGCCGAAGGCTGCGATCTTTGGATCTTGCTATAAAAAACAAAAGATCGCAGCCTTCGGCAACTCCTACAGAGGCGGGTCAGTTTTTGCTGGCGAGTTGCCAAACCCGGGCGATGTCGGTCGCGCGTTCGCGCAACAGGCGCGGTGCTTCTGCGCAGGCCTGCTCCAGGGTCATCGGGCCGCTGGTCACCGCGAAAGCCGCGTCGATGCCGTGGTTGTAGAGTTCCTGATAACCCTCGCCTAAAGTGCCGGCGATCACGATCACCGGTACGTTGTGTTGCTTGGCTATTCGCGCCACACCAAACGGGGTTTTGCCGCGCAAGGTCTGCGCATCGAAGCGGCCTTCGCCGGTGATCACCAGATCCGCGCCTTCAACGGCTTCAGCGAGGCCGACCAGTTCGGCGACCACTTCTACCCCGGCTTTGAATTGCGCGCCAAGAAATGCTTTGGCCGCAAACCCCAAACCACCCGCTGCACCGCAGCCCGGCTCATCGCGCACATCTTTGTCCAGCGCCTCGGCGCACAGGTCGGCAAAGTGCCCCAGCGCCTGATCGAGTTGCTGCACCTGCGCCGGCGAGGCGCCTTTCTGCGGGCCGAAAATTGCTGAGGCGCCGTGGGGGCCGCACAACGGATTGTTCACATCGGCGGCGATATCGAAACGCACATCGGCCAACCGCGCATCCAGGTCGCTCAGATCCAGTCGCGCTAGTTGTGCCAAGGCCAAACCGCCCGGCACCAACGCCTGCCCTTGGGCATTGAGCAATTTCACACCGAGAGCCTGCATCGCCCCGGCACCGCCATCGTTGGTCGCACTGCCGCCAATCGCCAGAATCACCCGTTGCGCGCCGGCATCCAGCGCCGCACGAATCAGCTCGCCGGTGCCAAACGTGCTGGTGATACAGGCATCGCGCTGTCCCGTTGGCACCAGTTGCAAGCCGCTGGCTTCAGCCATTTCGATGATCGCGGTGTGGTTGTGCGGCAACCAGCCCCACGCGGCGTCAACCGGCGCGCCAAGCGGGCCGCGCACGCGGGTGCGGCGCAGTTCGCCTTCGCAGGCGGCAAGAATCGACTCGACCGTGCCTTCACCACCGTCGGCCATTGGGCATTTGACCAATGTGGCTTGCGGCCAGACTTGCGCCAGCCCCAAAGCAATGGCATCGGCTACGCCTTGGGCACTCAGGCTGTCCTTGAACGAATCGGGGGCGATGACGATCTTCATGCGAATTCTCCAGTTCCAATGCTCCTCATGCTGCCAGTCGGCTTGCGCATTGACGCCGGTCCGCTGCACAAGCGGCTGGGGCGTTTATTGTTCATTTTCACAAAGACCGAGGAATGGGTGGTGGCTGTGATGCCGCCATCGCTGGCAAGCCAGCTCCCACAGTTTCTGAGGTGTTCACAAGTTCTGTGTTTAGCATAAACCCCTGTGGGAGCTGGCTTGCCAGCGATGGCGCCCTCAAGAACACCTCAGGCTGATGGATCAGTCTGCGGCAGTAACTGCACCCCCAGATACAGCGCCAACATCCCATCCAGCCGCAGTGGATCAACCCCACTCAACTCGGCAATCCGCTCCATCCGATAGCGCAGACTGTTGCGATGGATGCCCAACGCCTCCGCACACGCCTGACTCTGCCCGTCGTGTTCGCACCAACTGCGCAGCGTCGCCAGCAACTGACCGTTGCCGTCCTTGGCGATCACCTTGCGCAGCGGCTTGAGCAATTCATCTAGCGCATCATCATTGCGATGGCGCCACAGCATTACCGGCAACCGATAGCGGTTGAGCGTCAGCAACCTTGAATGCGGCAACACTTCGCGGCCATAAGCGAGCAAATCGCCGACCCGCCGATAACAGCGACGCAATCCCGCCAAGCCATCCGCCTGGCCGCCGACGGCAATGCGCAAAATGTTCCAGCCCAGACCGTCGAGTTTTTCCAACAGCCGATCATGCTCGACGTTGTGGCTCGCCGGCCGACACCACAGTAGCGACGACTTGGCCGAGCTCACGCACCAACTGTCCGGATAGCGCGAGGTCAACCAGGCACTCAGCGCATCGACGGTTTGTCCCGGCCCATGTTCCAGGCCCAGCTCGAACAGGTACGGCACCCGCGTCAGTTGCGGCTTGAGCCCTAGTTGCTGCGCTTCATCAATCAGTCGTGGCGAATCTCCGGCCTCGCTCAACAGCAATGCCAGCAGATCGTCGCAGCGCTGGCGGCGCCATTGCTGCTCGGCCTGCTGATTGCGTTGGCCGACGAGCATTTCGGCGGTCATGCGCACCAGTTCAGCGTAGGTGCGCAGCTGTTCCGGCTCGCCGGTAATGCCGAGCACGCCGATCAGGCGTTGATCGAGCAGCAGCGGCAGGTTGATCCCCGGTTGCACGCCTTTCAAATGCACGGCGGTCTGCGCATCGATTTCCACCACGCGACCGTTGGCCAGCACCAGTTGCGCACCTTCGTGACGGGTATTGATGCGCTCCGGTTCGCCGCTGCCGAGGATCAGACCCTGGCTGTCCATGACGTTGACGTTGTAGGGCAAAATGGCCATGGCCCGGTCGACGATGTCCTGGGCGAGGTCGTGATCGAGTTCAAACATAACGGCGGCAATCCTTATTTTCTGGCGCTGGCAGTTGTTCACCCGCACAGGGTCTGGCGGCAAACCCTGTGCTCAGGCACAAAGACAATCCTGCCAAGGTTGGCCGAGACTCTCAGGGCGATCAACGTTACCCTTTGCATCGCAAAAAATCATAATAAAGAGAGAGCCGCTATGTCGCACAGCGCCGCAGCTACCCAGACCATCGACGACGATAAAAATGCCGTTTATAAACGCGTCACCCTGCGTTTAATCCCCTTCATCTTCATCTGCTACTTGTTCAACTACCTCGACCGGGTCAACGTTGGATTCGCCAAACTGCAGATGCTCGACGCGTTGAAATTCAGCGAAACCGTATACGGCCTTGGTGCCGGCATCTTCTTCATCGGCTACGTATTGTGTGGCGTACCGAGCAACCTGGCGTTGACCAAATTCGGTCCTCGGCGCTGGATTGCGCTGATGATGATTACCTGGGGCACGCTGTCGACTTGCCTGTTGTTCGTTACCACCCCAACCGAGTTCTACACCCTGCGCCTGTTTACCGGTGCGGCCGAAGCCGGGTTCTTTCCGGGCGTCGTGCTGTATCTCTCGCAGTGGTTCCCGACCTTCCGCCGTGGCCGGATCATGGCGTTGTTCATGTCGGCAATCCCGGTTTCGGGCCTGCTGGGCAGCCCGTTTTCCGGCTGGATCCTCAACCACTTCGCCGCAGGGCAAGGTGGTTTGGCCGGTTGGCAGTGGATGTTCCTGCTGCAAGGCATTCCGACCGTCATCCTCGGCGCCCTCGCCTACTTCCTGCTGAGCGACAGCTTCGCCAATGCCAAATGGCTGACCCCGCACGAGCGCGCAGTGCTTGAAGCGGATCAGGCCGAAGACCTGGCGAACAAGCCGAAAACCACTTCCGATTCTTTGATCGCCGTGTTCAAGAACCCGGCAATCTGGGCGTTCGGCCTGATCTACTTCTGCATCCAGAGTGGCGTGTACGCGATCAACTTCTGGCTGCCGTCGATCATCAAAAACCTCGGCTTCAGCGATAACCTGGTGATCGGTTGGTTGAGCGCAATTCCGTATCTGCTGGCGGCGGTGTTCATGCTGGTGGTCGGTCGCTCGGCGGATCTGCGCAAAGAACGTCGCTGGCACTTGGTCGTGCCGATGTTGATGGGCGCGATCGGTCTGGTCATCGCGGTGAATTTCGCGGCCAATCCGGCGATTGCGATTCTCGGTCTGACCATCGCGACCATGGGTGCGCTGACCGGCCTGCCGATGTTCTGGCCAGTGCCGACCGCCATGTTGAGTGCCGGCGCTGCGGCCGGTGGCCTGGCGTTGATCAACTCGATGGGGCAGATGGCCGGTTTCCTAAGCCCGTACCTGGTCGGTTGGGTCAAGGACAGCACCGGTTCGACCGATGCGGCGTTGTATCTGCTGGCGGGTGTGATTGTCGCTGGTAGTCTGCTGGCGCTGCGCATGACGCGGACGTTGCGGGCTTAATAACTAGAGCAGGATCAAAAGATCGCAGCCTTCGGCAGCTCCTACCTTGGAATGTGTTCCTTGTAGGAGCTGCCGCAGGCTGCGATCTTTTTGCGTTTAAATGCCGCAACAATTCACTTTGCGCCCTGTTACGCATCTGTTATTTGTTGAGGTTTTCCACCGACAAAAGGATTTCGGCATGAGCTATCGCACACTGGGGCATTCGGGTTTGCAGGTGTCCACCCTCACCCTCGGCACGATGATGTTTGGCGAGCAGACCAGCGCTGAAGATTCGTTGCGCATCATCGACAAGGCCTGGGATCAGGGCATCAATTTCATCGACACCGCCGACGTCTACACCCAGGGTCGCTCTGAAGAAATCGTTGGCGAAGCGATTGCCCGCCATCGACATGAGTGGGTGCTGGCCACCAAGGTCGGTTTCGGCCCGGTGGACGGCGTACCGAACCGCAGCGGCTTGAGCCGAAAGCACATTTTCAATGGTCTGGAAGCCAGCCTCACTCGGCTCGGCACCGACTACCTCGACATCTATTACCTGCACCGCGAAGACCACAACACGCCGCTGGAAGTGACCGTTTCGGCGATTGGCGATCTGATTCGCCAAGGCAAGATTCGCTATTGGGGCCTGTCGAACTATCGCGGCTGGCGGATTGCCGAAGTCATTCGCATCGCCGATCAACTCGGTGTTGATCGTCCGGTGATCAGCCAACCGCTGTACAACATCGTCAATCGTCAGGCGGAAACCGAGCAGATCACCGCTGCGCAAACCTACGGTCTCGGCGTGGTGCCTTACAGCCCACTGGCGCGCGGCGTACTCAGCGGCAAGTACGCGCCGGACGTTACACCGGATGCCAACAGCCGCGCCGGCCGTCAGGACAAACGCATTCTGGAAACCGAATGGCGCGTGGAATCGCTGCGCATTGCCCAGCAGATTCATCAGTACACCGAACAACGTGGCGTTGGCATGGTTGAATTTGCGATTGCCTGGGTGTTGAACAACCGCGCGGTGACATCAGCGATTGTCGGGCCGCGCACAGAAGAACAGTGGGATGCGTACACCAAGGCGCAAGCCGTGAAGATCACAGCGGAGGATGAGGCGTTTATCGATTCGCTGGTGACACCGGGGCATGCGTCAACACCGGGGTTCAACGATGTGAGCCATTTTGTGTCGGGCCGTAAACCTCACTTGACTTGATTTTCTCCTGTAGGCGCCGCCGACGGCTGCGATCTTTTGATGTTGCTTTTTTAAAGATCAAAAGATCGCAGCCTTCGGCAGCTCCTACAATTGCTCATGTGTATGTGTTGAAAATAATGACCATCCGGCCAATATTCAGCACGAAAACCACGTATCCTTCGCGCCCCGTTTGATCACCCACCCGCGAGGACAGTTTGTCTAAAGGTATCGCTTTATCGGTTTCGGCCTCGGTGCTGTTTGCCGTCATGTATTACTACACCTCGCTGCTCACCCCGTTGAGCGGCGTGGAAATTTTCGGCTGGCGGATGCTGTTGACGGTGCCGTGCATGACCGTGTTCATGCTGGTCTCTGGCGAATGGCGACGGGTGTTGGAACTGGTTCGGCTGATGGCCGCGAAGCCAAAATTGATCGCCGGTCTGATCGTCTCTTCCGCCCTGCTTGGTGTGCAGTTGTGGCTGTTCATGTGGGCACCGCTCAATGGTTACAGCCTCGATGTGTCGCTAGGCTATTTCCTGTTGCCGCTGGCCATGGTGCTGACGGGGCGGATCGCCTACGGCGAAAGCCTGTCGTACCTGCAAAAAATCGCGGTGTTCTTCGCCACGTTGGGTGTGTTGAATGAGCTGTATCAGGTCGGCGGGTTTTCCTGGGCGACACTGGTGGTCGTGGTCGGCTATCCGCTTTACTTCGTCCTGCGCAAATACCTGAAGACCGATCACCTCGGCGGCTTGTGGGTCGACATGACGCTGATGCTGCCGGTGGCGTATTGGTTCGTGCGTGGGGGTGAGCAAGGTTTTGGCGTGTTCGATCAATACCCGGGGTTGATGTGGCTGATCCCGCTGCTGGGTTTGATCAGTGCCTCGGCGCTGGTGGTGTACATCATTGCCAGCCGTTTACTGCCGTTTAGCCTGTTTGGTTTGTTGAGTTACGTTGAGCCGGTTTTATTGCTCGGCGTGGCGTTGTTGCTGGGTGAGAGCATCAAGTCCGGTGAGTGGCTGACGTATATTCCGATCTGGCTGGCGGTGGTTGTGCTGGTGTTTGAAGGTTTTAAACATCTGATGCGACAGCGTCGCCCTTAAAAGCAAAAGATCGCAGCCTTCGGCAGCTCCTACAGGGAAAATGCATTCCAAATGTAGGAGCT
>NZ_RWIM01000033.1 GCF_009764645.1 Pseudomonas sp. PB106 | reverse complement strand
CTTCGGCAGCTCCTACACCGATCTCTGTAGGAGCTGCCGAAGGCTGCGATCTTTTGCTCTTCAGAGGCTAAATCACAACACCATCGCGGCCACCCAGCCGAATGCCAGCAGCGGCAGGTTGTAGTGCAGGAAGGTCGGCACCACGGTGTCCCAGATGTGGTGATGCTGGCCGTCGATGTTCAGGCCGGAGGTCGGGCCGAGGGTCGAATCCGAGGCCGGCGAACCGGCGTCGCCCAGCGCGCCAGCGGTGCCGACGATGCACACGATGGCAATCGGGCTGAACCCCAGTTGCACGCACAGCGGCACAAAAATAGCCGCCAGAATCGGCACGGTGGAGAACGACGAACCGATACCCATGGTCACCAGCAACCCGACCAGCAACATCAGCAGTGCGCCAACGGCCTTGCTGTGATTGATCCACGACGCCGACGATTCGACGAGGGTCTGCACTTCACCGGTAGCCTTCATCACTTCAGCGAAACCGGAGGCGGCGATCATAATGAAGCCGATCATCGCCATCATTTTCATGCCTTCGGTGAACAGGTCATCGGTCTCGCGCCACTTGACGATGCCGGACACCGAGAAGATCAGGAAACCCACCAGCGCCCCGATAATCATCGAATCCAGCAGCAGTTGCACGATGAACGCTGCGGCAATCGCCACGAGGGCAATCATCAGGCTCAACGGGTTGTACTGTACCGCCACTTGCTCGACCTGCTCGATTTTCGCCAGGTCGTACACGCGCTTCTTGCGGTAGCTGATAAATGCCATCGCCAGGCCGAAGACCATGCCCAGTGCTGGAATGCCCATGGCGTGGGTGACATTGATGCCGCTGATGTCGACGCCGCTGCGCGCCACATTCGCCAACAGAATTTCGTTGAGAAAGATGTTACCGAAGCCTACCGGGAGAAACATGTACGGCGTGATCAGGCCGAACGTCATCACGCAGGCGATCAGGCGGCGGTCGAGTTGCAGCTTGGTCAGTACATAGAGAAGCGGCGGCACCAGCAGCGGAATGAACGCAATGTGGATCGGCAGGATGTTCTGCGAGGCGATCGCCACGACCCACAGCAGGCCGATCAGCAGCCATTTGACGCTGTTGCCGCCGGTCGCATGTTGGCGGTCGACCATCGCCAGCGCCTTGTCGGCCAAGGCATGGGCCAGGCCGGATTTGGCAATCGCCACGGCGAACGCGCCGAGCAACGCGTAGGACAGCGCCACCGTCGCGCCACCGCCCAAGCCACTGTTGAAGGCCTTGAGCGTGGCGTCGATGCCCAGACCACCGGTCAGGCCACCAACCAGCGCGCCGACGATCAAAGCGATCACGACGTGCACGCGGGACAGGCTGAGCACCAGCATGACGCCGACTGCCGCTATGACTGCATTCATTTCACTTCCTCGAAAAACACTGCGGTGGAAAACCGACCGCCAGACAGAATGAGTCCGCCAAAGCTTAACCGGCGGATTTGCAAAGAGGGTCTTATTAGAAGGGCGCGCACTGTGCCGCAGAGTGGCCGCAGTGTCAAAGCTACGGGGTGATTGATCGTTCCCACGCTCTGCGTGGGAATGCCTCAATGGACGCTCTGCGTCCGCTTTGTGACGCGGAGCGTCAGGGGCTGCATTCCCACGCAGAGCGTGGGAACGATCACGTGCAAAGCATGACAGTGCGGCAATCCGCCCTATTGTATTTCAAAGATAAAGAAAGCCGATTTGCGGCCGTTACAGTGCAAAGTCTCAGATATTTATCGAATAAGGACGTCTCCATGTCGCTCAGACAACTTTCCATCCAATGGAAAATCACCCTGCTCGCCGGGCTGTGCCTGGCCGGTATCGTGACCCTGTTGGTCGGTCTATCGCTGTACCGCATGGAGCACAGTTCTGCACTGGTGAAAGCGTCCAGTATGGAAATGCTCACCGAATCCGCTCAGGCGCGCATCGAATCCCAGGGTGAAGTGCAAGCCGCCGGCATTCGCCAGCAGTTCATGGACGCCTATCAGTACGGCCACGGTTTCTCGCGGCAGGTGTTGTTCCTGCGCGAACAGGCCGAGAAGCGCTTCCTCGATGCCTTCGACCTGCGTGAAGACATGACCCGCCAAGTCAAATCGGCGCTGCAAGCCAACCCGGATCTGCTCGGCCTGTCGCTGGTGTTCGAAGCCAACGCGCTGGACGGCAAGGACGAACTGTTTGCCGGTCAGGCGGAGTTAGGCAGCAACGACAAGGGCCGTTTCGCCTTGTACTGGTCGCAACCGACACCGGGCAAGGTCAACTCGATGGCCCTGCCGGAAAGCGACATGGCCGACACCAGCACCGGTCCCAGCGGTCAGGCGGCCAACGCTTGGTTCACCTGCCCGCGCACCACGCTCAAGCCGTGCGTAATCGAACCGTACTTCTATGTCATCGACGGGCAAAAAGTGCTGATGACCAGCATCGTCTTCCCGCTGATGGTCAACGGCAAAGTCATTGCTTCGCTGTCGGTGGATATCAACCTCAACAGCCTGCAAGCGATCAGCCAGGGCGCAAGCAAAAAGCTCTATGACGGCCAGACCGCTGTGAGCATCATCAGCCCCGCCGGCCTGCTCGCCGGTTATAGCCCGGACGCAGGCAAACTCAGTCAGCGTCTGGACGCCGTGGATAAAACCAGCGGCGCCGAACTGCTGAGCAAACTCGCCTCCAGCACCAGCGTCAGCAGCCTGCACAGCAACGGCCAGTTGAAAGTGCTGTCGCCGTTCCCGCCGATTCCTGGGGGCCCGTCGTGGGGCGTGTTGCTCGACGTGCCGGAAAAAGTTCTGGTCAGCCGCGCCGAAGCGCTCAAGCAACAACTGGACGCCAGCAATAACTCAGGCACGTTGATCGAATTGAGCCTCGGCGTACTGGCTGCGCTAATCGGCCTGCTGCTGGTGTGGTTGATGGCACGCAGCGTGACCAAACCGATTCTCGGCGTGGCGCACATGCTTGAAGACATCGCCAGCGGCGAAGGCGATCTGACCCGTCGTCTGGCCTACGACAAGAAGGACGAGCTCGGGCAACTGGCCGGCTGGTTCAACAAGTTCCTCGACAAGTTGCAGCCGATCATCGCCGAGGTGAAACGCTCAGTGCAGGATGCGCGCAACACTGCCGATCAATCCTCGGCCATCGCCACCCAGACCAGCGCCGGCATGGAGCAGCAATACCGCCAGGTCGATCAGGTCGCCACCGCCTCCCACGAAATGAGCGCCACCGCGCAAGACGTCGCCCGTAGCGCCGCCCAGGCTGCGGAAGCCGCCAAGGATGCCGATCGCGCCACCCGCCAGGGCCTGACCGTGATCGACCGCACCACTGCAAGCATCGACACCCTCGCCGCCGACATGAGCGCGGCCATGGTGCAAGTCGAAGGTCTTGCGGCCAACAGCGAGAAGATCGGCGCCGTGCTGGAAACCATCCGCGCCATCGCCGAGCAGACCAACCTGTTGGCGCTCAACGCCGCGATCGAAGCAGCGCGTGCCGGCGAGGCTGGCCGTGGTTTTGCCGTGGTCGCCGATGAAGTACGCAACCTCGCCCGCCGCACCCAAGAGTCGGTCGAGGAAACTCGCCAGGTCATCGAACAATTGCAGAGCGGTACTCAGGATGTGGTCGGTTCGATGGGCAACAGCCATCGTCAGGCGCAAGGCAGTGTTGATCAGGTGGGCCAGGCTGTGACCGCGCTGCGCCAGATTGGCGATGCGGTAACGGTGATCAGCGACATGAACCTGCAAATCGCCAGCGCTGCGGAAGAGCAAAGTGCGGTGGCCGAGGAGATCAATAACAACGTGGCGACGATTCGCGATGTCACCGAATCGTTGTCCGGGCAGGCAAATGAGTCGGCGCGGGTGAGCCAGTCGCTCAATAGTCTGGCGAATCAGCAGCAAAGCCTTATGGATCAGTTCCGCGTCTAAGGTCCACCGCAAAGCCCCTGTAGGAGTGAGCCTGCTCGCGATGGCGATGTCATATTCAACATTGATGTGCCTGACAGACCGCCATCGCGAG
>NZ_RWIM01000032.1 GCF_009764645.1 Pseudomonas sp. PB106 | reverse complement strand
TGTCCTACCTGGCGCACCGCGTCAATCAACGCATCTTCCAGAACCTCACCGTGCCGAAAATCATCGGCCAGGTCCTCGAAGAGCACGGCATCCAAAGCAACGCCTACGAATTCAAGACCGGTTCGATCTATCCCGAGCGCATCTACTGCGTGCAATACGATGAATCGGACCTGCACTTCATCCAGCGCCTGTGCGAGGAAGAAGGTATTCACTACCACTTCCAGCACAGCGCCACCGCGCACAAACTGGTGTTCGGCGATGACCAGACGGTGTTCCCGAAACTGGCACCCGTAGCGTATCAGCAAGACTCCGGCATGGTCGCCAGCGACCCGGTGATCAAGCGCTTCGACCTGCGCCTGGAAACCCGCACCAGCCGCACCACGCGCCGCGATTACGATTTCGAAAAACCACGCATCACCCTCGAAAGCGAAAACCGTGGCGACGCCCTGCCCGATCTCGAGGACTACGATTATCCGGGACGTTTCATCGACCGCGAGCGCGGCAAGCACCTGGCCAAACGCGCACTCGAACGTCATCGCAGCGACTTCCAGTTGGCCGAAGGCAAAAGCGATCAGCCGTTGCTGGTCAGCGGCCATTTCCTCGCCCTCACCGCGCACCCGAAAGCCAAGTGGAACGACCTCTGGTTGCTGACCGAAGTCCACCACGAAGGCAAGCAACCGCAAGTCCTCGAAGAATCGGTGACCAGCGACACCACCGCACTGAACGACGATTTCCATCAGGGCTACCGCAACCGTTTCCAGGCCACGCCGTGGGACGTGCCGAACCGCCCGCCCCTGCGCCACCCGAAACCGCGCATCCTCGGCAGCCAGAGCGCCGTGGTCACGGGACCGAAAGGCGAAGAAATTCACTGCGACGAGTATGGCCGCGTCAAAGTCCAGTTCCACTGGGACCGCGAAGGCCAAGCCGACGACAAGACCAGCTGCTGGCTGCGCGTCTCATCCGCCTGGGCCGGCGCCCAGTACGGCGGCATCGCCATCCCGCGCATCGGCATGGAAGTGCTGGTGACTTTCCTTGAAGGCGACCCCGATCAACCGCTGATCAGCGGCTGCCTGTACCACAAGGAAAACACCGTCCCGTATGCGCTGCCGGCGAACAAGACCCGCAGCACCTTCAAGACCCTGAGTTCCATGGGTGGCGGCGGCTACAACGAACTGCGCATCGAAGACAAAAAAGGTCAGGAGCAGATCTACCTGCACGCCCAGCGCGACTGGGACGAAAACATCGAACACGACCAGAAAATCCGCGTCGGCAACGAACGCCACGACACCGTCGAGCAGAACAGCTACAGCGAGTTCAAAGCCGAAGAACACCACACCGTCTACGAAGACCGCAAAGTCGAAGCTCGGGCCAATGATCACCTCACCGTCGGCGTCAACCAGCACATCAAAATCGGCACCGGCCAGTTCATCGACGCTGGGCAAGAAATCCACCTCAGCAGCGGCATGAAAGTGGTGATGGAAGCCGGCGCAGAGCTGACCCTGATTGGCGGCGGCAGCTTCATCAAGATCGATGCCGGTGGCGTGACCATGAGTGGCCCGGTGATCAATATGAATTCCGGCGGAAGTCCGGGGAGCGGCACCGGCGCCGCGCCATTGATACCCGGCATCCTGAAACAAGCCGACGCCGACAAGGCCGGCCAAGTCCTCACCCCGGCCCAGATCAACACCCTCAAACGTAACGCGCCATTCTGCGAAGAATGCGAAAAATGCAAGGCAGGTGCCTGTGCCATCTGATCGAATTACGCCTAAGGATTGGCTGGCGCGACAGCCGTTGCAGACTGGCGAGCGCCTGTACTTGATCATCAGCGCAGCAAGCGATGCCGACGCACTGAAAAACCTCTACCTCACCGAACCCACCGCCCAACTCCTGCCGATCTGGGGCGGCACGCCGTACTCCACCTGGCAACCGGTGATGCCCTACGTCACTGAACTCAAGGGCAACTCGGCATTCCTGCCATGGATCGCCGAAACCGACGCCCTCGATTGGGGTTGGCTGGCGGTATCGCGCTCGGAGCCGAACGAAGTGTTCGAGCACTTGCGCAGCCTGACGCAGGTGAAGATGCCGGACGGGACCGAAGTGTTTTTCCGGTTTTGGGATGGGCGGCATATCTACCCGATTCTGCATGGCTTAGGGGAAAAGGCTGGGGAAGTGCTGCCGATGTTTGAGCGGTATCTGATTAATGGGCAAGCGCTGGAGGTTGGTACGCGGGTTGTGCCGAAGGTGAAGGATTGGCCGTGGTGGGAGGTGCCGAAGGGTTTGCTGGATGGGTTGATGGCGGAAAATCCGTCGACCGTCATCGGCAACATGCTGCAGTGGCTCCAGGAAGAACACGCTGATCTGTATTTCTCGTTCCCCGAATCAAACCTGAAACAAAAAGTGGCGCGGTTCGTAAAACGCACGCCACTCACGGAAGAAAATTTTACTGGGCTGTTGAAGGCCTATCTGGAAAAAGAGGTAGTTGCATGAGCATCTTGATGGGTGGAATTGTCGGCGGCATTACAGCAAAGCAACCTGATGCTCAAGCCATCATCAACGATTTCAAGAAGTGCTTGAAAGACTACCGCGAGCACGCCGAAGCCTGGTACGGCGGCATTCTGGATGCAGAACAGCAATTCAAGGTCGGTGACGAAGTCGGTACTGCGGACAAGGACAGCAAAAAGGAAAACACCCTTTATGCCAACTGCCCGGCGAACGGCAAACTCGTGCTCGTTCACAGCTTCGAGTCTGCTCGCTTTGTCCCTATCGGTAATACGCCGGTACGCCTGACACCTGTGGTCGATGGTCGCTTCATCGGCAAGAACGAAGTCGGCCCGACCATCAACAAAACCATCGACTCAACAGGGATTCTGGAAGTCTCCGGGCTCACACCCAATCAGCAATACAAGATCATGTTCTTCCCCAACCCCACACCCGCCCAGATCGACAGCCTGTTCAATTCCTACCAAGGCGTAATTGGTGAGTTGGGTGGCTGGCTACAAACTGAGTGGAGCACCAGCTTCCTGCCGCTCTGGCAAGCCCATACCGATGCGTCACTGGGCGGGCGGGCTCTACAAGAGCTGGAAGCCGCCTGGGAAGGCTTCATGAAGGCGATCATGGGGTTGTGGGGAGATATCAAAAGTCTCTACGACCTCGTCGCGCACCCTCGCGAAAATTACGAAAAACTGAAGAAGTTCTTCACCGAAGAGCAGATCAAGAAGATTTACGACGCTTCAGCCGAAGCCATTCACACAGCCTTGCTAATTGCCAGCGATGAGCCGCTGATGTGGATCTATGTAGCGGCAATCATGGCTTGGGTGCAAATGCTGCCTCCGCAGACCTGCACGGAAGTGCTTGCCCAAATGTCCACAGAGTTCCTGCTGAACATTCTGGTGGGCGTCGTCCTGACTGGTGGCCTCGGCTTGGCCGTTCGCGTGGGGACAAAGGCAATCAAGGGAGTGCAGAGCAGCGGCAAGGTCATAAAACTGATCGAAGATTTCACTGGCATGCTGATGAAGGTCAGCAAATCCAGGGCCACGCCACACACCGAAGCGTCGAAGCCTTTGTTGCTTAACGGCGATTCGAAGTTCAATCCGGCGCGCAAAACTGACGTTCAGATTGCCAGTCCTAAACCTGCAGAAACGGCAAAGGCACCTGAGCAAAAACATCCTGTCAGCGGCGGAAAAGTGGAATCCGATGCGCAGATTCAGACACGTAAAAAAGATCAGCCCGCTTCACGCGTCGAGCAGGTAGAACACGTCGACAACGCGCCAAATCAGTCGAAGACCCCGGCCGACAAACCAGCTCAATGCGTCGACAAAACGTGCTCCGACGGTGAACCCGTGTCGATGGTGACCGGCGAGGAATTACTGACGCTGACCGATGGAGAAATGGGTGGTTTGCTGCCCTTCGAATGGACCCGTCTTTACCGTAGCAGTGCAGTCGAAATCGACAGCCGTCTTGGCCATGGCTGGAGCCACTCACTATCTCATCGTCTGCAAATGGACGATGAAGGTGTGCTGTGGACAGATAACGAGAACCGGCAGACCCGATTCCCGATGCCGACTGAACAGCGCCCCGCCATCACCAATAGTCTGGCACAAGCCGCGATCTATCTAGGCAATGCTCCGGGCGAACTTGTCCTGACGCAGGCCGGGGCCAAAACACGCTTCTACCATTTCCGAGCCGGTCGCCTCACCACGATCAGCGACGCCTACGAAAACCGGTTACATATCAGTTATGACTTTGTTGACCGCATCCAGCGCATTGATAACGGCGCAGGCCGTGCCTTGCTACTGCGTTACGACGACCGACACATTGTGGCCGTCGATCAGCAGCAACAACGCCAGGAATACAATGACCGCGGTGAACGTCAGGATCCATGGCTGACCATTCAAACGCTCGTTACCTACCATTACAACGCACGCAATCAACTGGTTTCTTCTACCAATGCGGCAGGCGAAACCGAGCATTACCGTTACAACGATCAGCATGTCATCCTCGAACGACAAATGGCCGGCGGCGCCAGTTTCTTCTGGGAATGGGAACGTGAAGGCAAACACTCCCGCTGCATACGCCACTGGGCCAACTACGCGCAAATGGAAGCGCGTTACGAGTGGGATGACAAAGGCTCGGTCACCGTCCATAACGCTGACGGCAGCCAACTTGTCTATGTGCATGACGAAAATGCGCGGCTGGTCAGCGAAACAGCTGCTGACGGCGCCGAAATACAGAACGCTTATGACGATCAGGGACGTCTGGTCGCCGTAAAAGATCCGATGGGCGCGATCACTGAGTATCAGTACAGCGAAGCTGGACGCTTGATCGCCGTTATCCCGCCAGAAGGCGTACCAACCCGCTACAACTATTTCAACGGTCAACTCATTGATGTACAGCGTGGCAAGGCCCGCTGGAAATACGAGCGCAACCTTCAGGGTGACATCACCCAACAAACCGATCCGGACGGCAACGAAACCTACTACAGCTATGACCGTCAGGGCCGACTGCTGGAAATTCGGCATCCCGATGGTAGTCGTCATCAACTCGGCTGGAACAACCTGGGTCAGTTGCTGGAAGAGCGCCTGCCAGATGGCGGTCAGCGCAAATACCGCTATGACGCGCTCGGTCGACAAATTACCCGTCAGGACGAATTCGGTGCTATCACCCAATACCAATGGGATGCAGTTGATCGTCTGACCCAAGTGACCCTGCCCGGCGGCGCCACCCGCGCTTTTACCTACAACGCTTATGGCCGGGTCACCGCCGAACGCGACGAGCTTGGTCGTATCACTCGATACGAATACGCCGACAACCTGCATCTGGTCAGCCGCCGCATCAATCCTGACGGCAGCCAACTGCGCTATCGCTACGACAACTCGCAACTCAACCTCACTGAGATCGAGAACGAGCGCGGCGAACGCTACCAACTCGACTACTACTCGAATGGCCTGATCCAACAGGAAACTGGTTTTGACGGTCGCCGCACTGCCTACGAGTACGACCTCAACGGTCAGTTGCTTAAGAAAATCGAGTTCGGCGATGACGGCAGCGAACTGGTCAGCGAATACCAGCGCGATGCGTCCGGACGTCTGCTGGTCAAAACCTTGCCAGACGGCGAAGAAATCCACTACAGCTACGACGCATTGGGGCGCCTGGTAAACGTCGACGACGGTAACTGGCCGCTCGCCTACGAATACGACGTGCAGGATCGGCTTGTCACCGAGCATCAGGGTTGGGGCACCACACGTTATGAGTACGACAGCGTTGGCCAACTGAGCCACTGCCGTCTTCCAGATGGCAGCACGCTCGATTACCGTCATCTACCCGGTGGGCGCCTGAGCAGCATCGACCTGAACGGCTCACGCCTGACCTCTCACCAGTTCAGCGCCGGTCGCGAGCAACAGCGACAACAGGGTTTGCTCCTAAGCCAATTCCAGTACGACGAACAAGGTCGCCTGCAGGCGCATAGCGTTAGCCAACGCGACAAAAATCTATTCCAGCGACGCTACAACTACGACGCGAATGGCAACCTAGCCGGCGTAGATGACACCCGCAAAGGTAATCGCAGCTATCACTACGACCCGTTGGATCGACTGATCAGTGTGCGTGGTGCGACGCCGGAAAGCTTCGCCCACGATCCAGCAGGCAACCTCCTCGGTCAGAATGACCTGCCCGTAGCCAATTTGGCTAACGTCAAAGGCAACCGCCTGCTGATGCAGGGCGACCGCCATTATGACTACGACGCTTACGGTAATTTGAGCCGCGAACGTCGTGGCGCCGGCCAGAAACTCGTCACCGAGTATCGCTACGACTGCCAGCATCGTCTGATCGGCGTCAGCCTGCCGGGCGGCAGCATCGCCACCTACAAGTACGATGCATTCGGTCGACGTATAGAAAAAACCGTCGACGGCCACACCACTGAATTCCTGTGGCAAGGCGAGCGCTTGATCGCTGAATGCGCCGAAAATCGCTACCGCAGTTACATCTACGAACCGGGCAGTTTCCGTCCGTTGGCCATGCTCGACGGCGAAGGCCCACGTAAAGCCACGCCGTTTTACTACCAACTCGACCACCTCGGCACACCGCAGGAACTCACCGATTACAGCGGCGAGATCATGTGGTCGGCCAGATACCGAGCTTATGGCAACCTGGCGGCACTCGATGTCAGCGAAATCGATAACCCGTTGCGGTTCCAGGGTCAGTATTTCGACGCCGAGACGGGGTTACATTACAACCGCCACCGCTACTACAATCCGGGGACTGGACGGTTTTTGACGCCGGATCCGATCAAGCTTGCTGGGGGGCTGAATAACTACCAGTACGTGCCTAATCCTACGGGTTGGGTGGATCCGTTGGGGTTGAATGGATGTCCAGGTAATAAAGAAGGGACGTCATCAGGAGATGCTAACGACCCTTCAAAAAAAGCTGCCGTTAACGACGGAGAGCCCAATGCGCCAACAATGTCACGTGCCGAGCGTCAGGCAAGAATTCATGAGCTAACGGAGGCAATTGCTTACAAAGAGCTAAAATCAATGGAAGACCTTTCGCCAAACTACCACTTTCTTGAAAAACATGGTGCGCAAACTACTACCCAGTCCCAGATGGAGCGCGCCGCTACAGGAAAAAATCCGACGACAGGCGTAATCGAAACCTATCCAAACGGTAAAATAATCACCCCGAACTCGACGAGATACACAAGTCACAAAGCACAACTCACAGCTATAAAGCGCGCAATGCGAATATTTAAAAACACTGGAAACAAAGCATTAGCAGAACGACCAATGAGCATGGGCGGAACAATCGGAGAGGGTTATAAAAAAGGTGGAACAAAGTACAAACAACAAACTAAAGCTGTGACTATACTGGATGCTAACGGCCTTCCAAAAACCTCATTCCCGAAGTATGAAAAATGAAACTAGAACCCACTCTCGACATACTACCTTCACTACTGTTCCCCATTGACATAAACAGCGAGCAAAATGAAGTCACCGCAAGTTTTATAGCTAATACAGACACAAACAATGAAGATGAATTAATTAAATTATTTGACGCGCTCATCCAACCAGAATTCAGAAGCCGCATCATGAGCGAACAGCAGTGGTACATCGACACACTCACGTTCTTTCTTAACAAAAAAGAAAAATTCAACCGCGTATTCTCAGACATTACGCCATATTTTCCGGAGGAATCATTTGACAAGCGCCAATTCATGTCAGTTCTTCTAACCTGCTTAAAAAAATACATGAAGCAAACTAATGATTAACGATGGCACGCAATCGGAGAGGGTTACTGAGGCATCCTCAGCTTTTTCACATAAAATCAAGAAGTTGGAGATTAAAGTGTTATCAGGAACAGATCACATTTTCTTTATATGTTTTTGAGTGACACTGACAATGTGGATATCTTCATTCGCAAACAAAAACAGTGGACTTCTAATTTTGGCTAGGACTATGCTGCCGCCAGAATGCATACTTCCTACATCATATTTGACGGGAACTCTATTTGCTTGAAGCTTTATAGCCAAATGGAACATGCCCTCACCCCTAAGAGATGGCGGAGCCAAGATTACAACGAGTACGATTCCAACTCCACGTAGTAAACTTAGAGAGCTTCAACGTGGAAAGCTTCAACTTAAGCGGCCCTACCAACATCACCATCACCATCACCATCACCCAAGATGGCTCAAATCAAAGAATCAAATTTGAATTTGGGAGTTCGTGCACAGCCACTTGCACTGCAAAAAGTATTACCATTGCCAACATTAGGCATACCATAATGACGACGCAGTATAGTAGCAACTAGACGCAACCCGAGCGGACCACGTTTTCCTTCTTAGATGATGATAGCCCCCTGAGGGACGCCTACCCTTTCGCGCTATAAACATCGTTATCCCTTTTACTCGAATCGAATTCGATGAAACACGTGGTGCACATATTAACGTTCGAAGAAAAAAAGCCGGCGTCACACTACCTTTTCAACGCAAGCGAAAAAACCGTATTGAAACTACCCAAGGCGTTCAAAAAATGAGCTATTTTGACGAGGAAATTGAAAAAGACTTTGTAAACTTTGGCATTAACTATGAGAAGCTGGACGATGCAACTCATGACAAACTTGTCACAAAAATCAATAAAAACCTCCTATTCACCGGCTCTAAAATTGCCTGGAACTCATTACCAGATCGCACATCTTCTCAAAAACATAATGCAGACACCGCATTTATAGAAATATCAAAGAAAGTGAACAACCTTGAAGTAAATGAAATTATTTTTATCGGAGACTCGCTTACTGAAAGCGCATACAAAGTCCACACAATGGATCTTGAAAAAACTCTCGCGATGTTTGTATACGTCCCACAGCACACTTATTTTTTTTCAAATCGGTTTAACTTCATCGGTTGCATAAGCAGTGAAGGGGAAATAAATTTTAGCGAGATCCATTTTTAGAATCCAGCCTCAATTAAAAAAACCAACTTCACCCTAAAGTCTTCTTGTGGCAAAAACAGAGCTGAAGGGCAAGTCAATTTTAAAACAAAAGACCGTAGAAAATTTTGAATCAGCAATCCTTTCCAGACAAAAGGGGGCCGATTTATTTTCCACACATGATCCAAATAGAGTTGAAAACAAATCCATACCCTTCGCGGTGGAGACCTGACATGAAATTTGATTGGAGTTTTTGTGGTGTTGAACAGGGACCCTCAGTGGATACCAATACGATTTTTCAAGTAGAAGAAATATTTAGCATAAGTTTCCAAAGTCATACTTGAAATTAGTCAGATATTCCGATATGGTCTCTACAGAGATATCTTCATTTCCATACAGCAACGAAGGGACTTACATAAGCGAGTTCTTTTCTATCTCGCCTGATGTGTCCCCGTATACAATTTCATGGTACTCAGGGGCGGGAAAACCTAGAGGGCTTCCCAAACAAATGACCCTATAGCAAGAGATGCGATGGTTATCTGATTTTCCTAAATTTCAACACACCCTTGGTTGCTGTTGAAGTATTTGATCCAAACTCAAGCAAACCCAATTTCGTTGCTAAAAATTCTAATGATTTTGTTAATTTGTGGACTGAGTAAATCAACACGTAAAAATAGTCCGCTTAGGATCGTGTCACCTATCGTAGGTAGTTGATCCTCAACGAAGGATTTCACCAGTCCTCTGCCGATCATGATTACAAAGCGTGCTGGTGGGAAATGAAAAATAGGACGATCCCATGATCGCCCTTTTTCAAATCAAGATACCCTTCTTTTACACATTAAAGCTTTTGCAGCTCTTCTTTAGCTCCCGGTGCACTACGATCAATTGCTTTAAGCATCCAGTACTCGGCCTTGGATTTGCTTTTTGGCAACCCACCGCGTCCTTGTGCGTACATTTTCCCAAGTGCCAGTTGCGCATTGCCGAAATCTGCATCAGCAGACTTGCGGTAAAGCATGACCGCTTCACGCTCGTTTCGCGCTGTACCGCGTCCCTGCTCCAGCATCTGCGCCATCTCATACTGCGCATATTTATCGCCTTGAGCTGCCGATTTACCGAACCAGCTAAACGCTTGGGCGTCGTCTTGTTTTATGCCACGCCCTGTAGCCAGCATTTTCGCGAAGTAAAACTGCCCTGACTTATCACCAGTCTCAGCGTATTTTCGATACCACTTCGCCGCTGCAACATCATCCTGCGCGACCCCATCGCCTTCTTCATAGATGCTGGCGAGTAACATGTAGGCTAGGGAATATCCTCCCTCGGCGGACTGATGGTAATACGCTACTGCCTTGTCCATATCTTTCAGATTCTTAATTGATCGACCACCTCTGTGGTAAATCTGCGCCAAACTGAACTGAGCCTTGGCGTTCCCCTGCTCCGCAGCTTTCAGATCCCAGTAAACACCCGCTTCTTCACCCTCAACGCTTCTATCCCAACTCAGTTCCTCAGCCAGTCCGACTTGCGCTTCGGCATTACCGTGCTCTGCAGCTTTGCGAAACCACACTTCCGGCATACCCGGAGACCACTGCTCAACCACCCCGCAGAGGTTCTCCTGAATGGCTTTGCCAAACTGCGTCTGCGCGTCAAGATCACCTGCGACCGCTTGTTCATGCAGCCGCTCAGAATTCGGCGCGCACTTCCCTGCCTTCATACCGTCGTAGTAATCACGCGGCGCTTGTGCCCACGTATTACACGCGATGAACATTGAAAAAAGTGTAGTGCTCGCCGTACCGACAGTTTTGAAACGATTGCTCATTTGTTACTTCCTTGTGGCTTAAAAAATCCAACGAAACTCTTGCGGAAAAATACTAGCTCGCTTCGAACATCTGCTCCTCCACCTCATACTTAACCACCACCCGATTCCGATACAACCTCACCCTCTCCACCAATTCCCCAACCTGCCCTTTCTCCCGCATCTCCCGCCAAATCTCATTCTCCCGATACACCCGCGCGCCCTCTCGCACAAACCGATGCGCCTCTTGGAACACGTGGTAGCGATATTCCCTCACCCGATCACACAACAACTCTCCTTCGAGCTGTGTCTCACCTACGTTCAACTTCAGCTGAAAGTACCGATCCGTCGGGTTATGCAGCACCAAATCAACGTAGTTGTAGAAAATCGCCGCCCCAGACCCGAACGGCAGCACCCGCCCTTCATCCGGAAACGGGTCGAAGCTGTGGTTGGAGCGCTCGACCACCACCAGCGGTGAATGGATCGCCATCCAGTGAATCAGGTTGCTCAGTTGGCAAATTCCGCCGCCTACCCCGCGTCGTGCCTCGCCGAAAGACAGCTCCATGCCTTCAACGTAGCCGCGCTTCAACGTCGGGCGGCCGACGAGGCGGCAGAAGGAGAAGTGTTCGCCGGGAGCGATGATGACGCCGTCGATCGCGGCGACGGCGAGTTTGAGGTTGATGACTTTGTTGTGTTGCAGGGCGACGTCGGAGTCGCCGAGTTTGCGGATGAGTTTCGAGGTGTGTTTGAGGTAGCGAAAGGGCAGCCGCTCGGCCGCCGCGACGGGCCGTGCGTAGCATTTGCCGGAACAGCGCCAGGCAATCTGGCGGAACAGTCTTTTTTGCCACACGCGCAGCCAGTAAAGGGCTGGGTGGTAGAGAGAAAGTGGTTTCATCCGTGACAGAACGACGATTGCCGTTTCTTCCTTGAACTGTAAAGGGGGTGCGCATTTTAGCCGCTAATGATCTGCAGCACCCTGGGCATTTTCAGACAGACTCAGCAGTCTCACCTCGACACACTCCGCCCCACCGCCAAATCCGCAAATTAAGGTTCGCCTAAGGTTGCCTCGTTACGATTCCAGCCACGAAACCCTGTCGCCCTTGAACCGCAGATGAGTCCTTCCGTCATGAAAGCGTTTGATTTACCAACCCAGCCAGCGTCGAATTTCAGCCTTGTCTTGGTAAATTACAAAACCCTGGACCTGACCCGCATGTGCCTGGAGCTGTTGCGCGAGCACGTTACGGAAAACCAGATTCCCGTCTGGGTAGTAGACAACGATTCGGCCGACGGCAGCCTCGATTACTTGCGCTCCCTGAACTGGATCAACCTCATCGAGCGGCCTTCGCCGGGCAAAGAAGCCGGTCATATTGCACACGGCAAAGCGCTGGATCTGGCGTTGGACCAAGTTGACACTGACTATCTGTTTCTCCTGCACACCGACACTTTCGTTTACGACAAGGAAGTGTTTGCCATGATGATGCGTGAGTGCACTAAAACGCCGGATATGGCCGCCGTCGGTTGTGTCGAGCAAATCAATCGCGGTGCGCTGCGTGATACCTGGCGTTTAACTTCGCGCTTCTGCAAACACTATGTTCGCCGTGCGAAAACACAGTTGGGGCTGAAGACCAAAGAGCCAAAACCTTATAGAGAAACCCATCTGAAGAGTTTCTGCACGTTGTGGAATACGCGGCTCATGAAGTCCGAGGGCCTGCACTTCTGTATGGATGATCGGGTGCCGGGTTATACGTTGCAGGATCGGATGTCGGCTCTGGGTTACGGCATCAAGTTCCTCGCGCCGCGAAAGATTTTCCATTATCTGGATCACATCCAGTCCGGAACCGTTGCGGCAGCAGGCACTTACGGCAAGGATCATCGGCGCACGAAAATGTATCAGGCGTCGCTTAAGCGCTTTCAGGGGCAGCAGGCGTAGGCCGCGGTGCTTAAAATCGGCACAAAAAAAGGGCGACTCTTGAGTCGCCCTTTTTGTTTGCAGAATTTGTATACATCTGCTCCGAAGAGGTGTTCGCCCAGTGTAATGGCCTGGCAATCCATGCACCGGTAAAGAGCCCTGACACTGGGCGAACGGAGGGGATTTTAATAGAAGTTGTCGGTTATGTCGTCATTGATAATGATGAAATTTATGTACTGGAAAGTTAAAAACTGTGTATCACCGATATTTACCGAGAAACTCTTGATACCACACTTTTATATGATTGTTCTCATACTCAAACCTATACAAGAACAATCACTCTGTAGAGTTAATGCTCAACTTTCGTGTTGACTGGTCACTTTTAAGATATCGGTGTAAGTGACAATGACGCTCTGCCCTTCTTTCAAGTCTTTCAGTTTGGCTTGAATTTCAGGCTTTTTCACATCAAGGGTTTTCGACACGCCCGACGGATTTTCCAAGGTCACCTGGTTTTTCTTCAAATCAATTTTGGTGATTTTCAGTTGCACCTGAACCTGACGGAACGCCTCGCCGCCGGGGTTATCGCTGCCCGGTGCGTTGCGCAGTTCGCCGGTACGCTCGGTGGAGCCAGGCAGACCTTTATCCACATCGGTGTCGAGGTAAGCGGCGACGGAACGCTGCACTTCAACGTTGACCTGGTCGCCAACCTTGAGATTGGCGAGGTTTTTCGCCTTGTCGCTGAGCTGAACGTGAACCTGTCGACCTTCGGCACCTTCCAGCACCACCTGATGCTTGGCGGCATCGACGGAGAGCACTTTGGTGGTGACCTGATCCGCTTCGATGGTGGCGGACAGCGGAATGTCGGCAGCCATGGCGCCGAAGCTGGTGGCGGACAGTACGGTTGCGAGGGTGATGGCTTTGGCGAGTGCTTGGAGCTTCATAAGCAATACTTTCCCTGTGATGAATGGCAGCGCCCGACGCCGAAGCGGCTTCGGCGGCGAACGTGCCACTGAGCATAGACGCTATTCAGGGCTTGGCTTTGCCGGGTTGCGAGGTGGTGTGGGGCTTGGCGGTTTCCTGCGCGGTGGACTCGCCGCTGGGCGTGCCTTTGCCGCTGCTTTCGCGTTGTTTGGGGTCGGTCGGCCGCAGGGCATCGTTATCGCGTTCGGTTTCGCCCGCGGGCCGCGGTTCGTCGGGGTGTTCGCCTTGGGTGATGGGTTTCATGGTGATGGTCCTCAGGCTTCGGGGTCGTCGAGTTCGCGGGTGACGTTCACGGCAGGGGAATCCTTGTGCAGATCATCAGCCTTGGCACGCAGGATCTGCCATTGCTCCAGGTCGATGGCGCCTTGGCCCAGCAGGTCGTCGGCGATGCGTTGCAGGTCGAAATAGTGAGCGTCGGGCGATTGCTGCCAGTAGGTTTCGTCGTCGAACAGACGCTGCCAGGCATTCAGGTCTGGGGGTTGCAGGTCGTCGCTCATGGCACATCCTCGGCAGGTTTCTCTGTAGAGAACAACACAGCAACTCGAGTTCAACCCGATCCTTTGTAGGAGCTGCCGCAGGCTGCGATCTTTTGACTTTGTTTTTGAAACAGATCAAAAGATCGCAG
>NZ_RWIM01000031.1 GCF_009764645.1 Pseudomonas sp. PB106 | reverse complement strand
CGAAGGCTGCGATCTTTTGATGTTGTTTTTTAAGATCAAAAGATCGCAGCCTGCGGCAGCTCCTACAGGGGAACGCATTCCAACTGTAGGAGTGAGCCTGCTCGCGATGAGGCCATCAGCAGCAACGAAAAGATCAAGGCTTGGCCAGGGCCGGAAGATCCCCGGTCAACCCCAGCGCCTCCCGCACAAACAGCGCTTTCGCCTCCGGCATCTGCTCCACCAGCTTCAACCCGGCATTACGCAACCAGCGCACCGGCAACGGATCCGCCTGGAACAACCGCTCAAACCCTTCCATCGCCGCCATCAGTGCGAGGTTGTGCGGCATGCGCCGACGCTCGTAGCGGCTCAACACCTTCACATCCGCCAGACGCTCACCGCGTTCCGTCGCCTGCAACAGCACTTCCGCCAGCACCGCCGCATCAAGGAAACCGAGGTTCACACCCTGCCCCGCCAACGGGTGAATGGTGTGCGCCGCATCGCCGATCAACGCGAGTCCTTCGGCGACATAACGCTTGGCATGACGCTGGCGCAGCGGCACACACAATCGCGGGTCAGCGCTGATCACCTCGCCGAGACGCCCCTCGAAAGCACGCTCCAGCTCACGGCAGAAATCCGCTTCATCCAGCGCCATCAAGCGCTCGGCTTCGCTCGGCGTGGTCGACCAGACGATCGAACACCAATCCTGCTGCCCGTCACGCTCCAGCGGCAGAAAGGCCAACGGTCCGTGATCGGTAAAGCGCTGCCACGCGGTCATCTGGTGCGGTTTGCTGCTGCGCACGCTGGTGACGATGGCGTGGTGCATGTAATTCCATTCGCGCGTGGCCATGCCGGTGAGACGGCGCACGGCCGAGTTGGCGCCGTCAGCGGCAATCACCAGCGGAGCGCGCAGCTGACGACCATCGGCCAGCGTCAGCAGCCAGTCATCGCCCGAACGGCGCATCTGTTCCAGCCGCGCATTGGCGAGCATGCCCAGATCGCAATCGTGCAAACGATCGAGCAAGGCATCCTGCACCACGCGATTTTCAACGATATGGCCGAGCACTTCGGCGTGCACGCTGCTCGCCGAGAAATGAATCTGCCCGGTGCCGCTGCCGTCCCAGACGTGCATGTCGGTGTACGGGCTGCTGCGGCGTTTGGCGATGCCGTCCCACACGCCGAGGCGTTCGAGAATGCGCTGGCTCGCCGCTGACAGGGCGCTCACTCGCGGTTCAAACGCGGCCTCGGCGTCGAAGGGTTTGACGCTCAGCGGGCTGCCATCGAGCAGCAGGACTTCCAGCCCGCTGTCCTGCAACGCCAACGCCAAAGCGCTGCCGACCATTCCGGCTCCGACAATCAGCAGATCTGCGCGCATTTCCATGCTTTAAGCCTGTCTCGCTTGCGGCTTGAGCCGCACGTAAAGGGTTTTACCGACCCGCGCCACCAGATTGCCGGCGCCGTCATGAATGTCGACCTGCAACTGCGGCAGGTATTTCTCGCCATTGGCGGTCTGCCGGCGAATTTCGGCGAGCAAGGTCTCGTCGATGCTGAACCGGGCGAACACCGGGCCTTTGCCCGGCGCGATGAAATCGATGTCGGCGGCCTTGTCCCAGACGATGTACTTCGAGCCGAGGTTTTCCATGAGCATCAGCATGAAGAACGGATCGACCATCGAGTACAGACTGCCGCCAAACTGTGTGCCGACGTAATTGCGGTTGTACCAGCCGAGGCCCATCGACACTTGCACGTCGCGGAAGTCATCGCTGATGTGCCGAACCCGTACACCAGCGCCGAGATACGGCGGGTAAAAGGTCATTACCCAGCGCATCAACCGCGCCTTGCCGAATTTTTTCGTCAACCACTTAAGCATCCGGACGCGTTCCCAAACCCATGGCCTGACGGGCAAACCAGCGCTTGGCCGGTGGCAACAGATCAAGACCGAGCAAACCGATGTTACGGCCCAGCGAAACCAATGGCTGCGTGCTGCCAAACAAGCGCGTGACCTGATCGGAGAAGCCGACGGTGAGATCCTGATCGAGACGTTGGCGCTCGCGATACGCCTGTAACGTGGCGAAGTCGCCCAACGGTTTGTCGCTGGCCAACAGCGCCGCCGCCAAAGCATCGGCATCGCGCAGTGATAGGTTGAAACCTTGTCCGGCAATTGGGTGCAGGCTGTGCGCCGCGTTGCCGAGCACGGCCAGATGCGAACGCACTTGTTCCTCAGCCTCGACGAGGGTCAGCGGATACAAATGCCGTGCGCCGACCTGCTTGAGCGTACCGAGGCGGTAACCGAACACGCCCTGCAATTCGCTGAGGAAATCGCGTTCGCTCAAATCAGCCAAACGCTGCGCGTCCATGCCCAGTCGGGTCCATACCAGCGCACAGCGATTTTCCGGCAGCGGCAGCAGCGCCATCGGCCCTTCGTCGGTGAAACGTTCGAAGGCCATGCCGTTGTGTGCTTCGCTCGGGGTGATGTTGGCGATCAGCGCGCTCTGGTTGTACGGACGCTGGCGCACGTTGATGCCCAACTGCTCGCGCAACCCGGAACGGCCGCCATCGGCAAGCACCGCGAGGTCGCATTCCAGGGTGGTTTCATCGTTGAGGGTCAGGCGATAGCCGTCGGGCAACGGCTCCATGCGCGTGACTTCCGCCGGGCAGCGCCAGGTGATCACCTCTTTATCGAGGTGCTGCCACAGGCACTGGCCGAGCCAGGCGTTTTCTACCACGTAACCGAGGGCCGGCACGCCCTCTTCCATCGCCGACAAGCGCGCGGTGGAGAAGCGGCCACGGTCGGAGACGTGAATCTGTTTGATCGGCTCGGCGCGGCGGGAAATTTCCTGCCACACGCCCAAGCGTTGATAAATCTGCCGCGAACCGAAGGACAGCGCCGACGAACGTGCGTCGTAGCTCGGCTGCCAACTGTCGCCGGGAGCGAACGGCTCGATCAGGACGATCTTCCAGCCACGGGCCTTGGCCCCGGCTTGCAAAGCCAACGCCAGACTGGCGCCGACCAGACCGCCACCGATGATTGCCAGATTGACTCGACTCATGCCGCGTGTGTCCTTGCTTGCGCCATCAGCGCTTCGATGTCGGCGACGCTTTTCGGTACGCCGGTGGTGAGGATTTCACAGCCCGTTTTGGTCACGACCACGTCGTCCTCGATGCGCACGCCAATGCCGCGCCATTTCTTCGCGACGTTTTGATTGTCCGGGGCGATGTAGATGCCCGGCTCCACAGTCAGGGCCATGCCGACTTCCAGCACGCGCCATTCGCCGCCAACCTTGTACTCGCCGACGTCGTGTACATCCATGCCCAGCCAGTGGCCGGCGCGGTGCATGTAAAACGCTTTATAGGCTTCGCTGGCGATCAATTCGTCGACCTCGCCTTGCAGCAAACCAAGCTTCACCAGCCCCGTGGTAATCACCCTAACCGTGGCTTCGTGCGCCTGATTCCAGTGCTTGTTCGGGGCGATTTCGGCGAACGCGGCTTCCTGCGAGGCCAGCACCAATTCGTAGATCGCTTTCTGCTCGGGCGAAAACTTGCCGTTGACCGGCCAGGTACGGGTGATGTCGCTGGCGTAGCAATCAATCTCGCAGCCGGCGTCGATCAACACCAGATCGCCGTCCTTGAGCAGCGCATCATTCTGCTGGTAATGCAGGATGCAGCTGTTGCGCCCGGCGGCGACGATCGAACCGTACGCGGGCATTTTCGCCCCGCCCTTGCGGAATTCGTAATCGAGCTCGGCCTCGAGGCTGTACTCGTAGAGCCCGGCGCGGCTGGCCTGCATCGCCCGAATATGTGCTTGCGCCGAGATCCGCGCAGCTTCGCGCATCACCTTCACTTCTGCCGCCGATTTATACAGACGCATGTCGTGAAGCAGATGATCCAGGGCAACGAATTCGTTCGGTGGCTGGGCGCCGAGGTGCGCCTTGGAGCGGATCACGTTGATCCAGTCCATCAGATGCCGGTCGAATTCGGGGTTGCTGCCCATCGCCGAATACACCCGGTCACGGCCTTCAATCAGGCCCGGGAGGATGTCGTCGATGTCGGTAATCGGGAAGGCGTCGTCGGCACCGAAGTCGCGGATCGCGCCTTCTTGCCCTGCGCGCAGACCGTCCCACAATTCGCGTTCGGCGTTGCGTTCACGGCAGAACAGCACGTATTCGCCATGCTCGCGGCCGGGCATCAGGACGATGACGGCTTGCGGCTCTGGAAACCCGCTGAGGTACTGGAAATCGCTGTCCTGACGGTAGACGTGCTCGACGTCGCGGTTGCGGATGGCCACCGCGGCGGCGGGCAGGATCGCGATGCTGTTGGGTTCCATCTGCGCCATCAGGGCCTTGCGGCGACGGCTGTATTCCGCTTTCGGGATATGGGTCATGGGCAGATGGCTTTCCCTGGCACGCGATTAATGCAGCGACGGCTTGGCGGCTGGCGGCACGTCGGCTTTCTTGGTTTCCGAGAACAGCAGCAGGGGCGCGACGCGCAGGTACTCCATGACTTCCATGTAGTCGGTCTCGCCGTCTTCGGATTCTTCAAGGGCATCTTGCACTTGGGAAATGGCCGCCAGATCCTGCAGCACTTCGGTGGCTTCAGTGCTGAGCATGCTGCTGTCGCGGCAGTTCAGGCCGAACCCGCTGAGGAAGCCCTGGCACCATTCGCCCAGTGCAGCGGCGCGGTCGGCCAGTGGCGCGTCATCGGTTGGCAGCAGCAGAACGACAGTGACGTCGTCGCCGGTCAGCTCGCCTTTGACCATCTCTTGCAGGCCGATCAGGGCATTGCGGATGTTGTCCTGGATATCGCCTTCGAGCAGTTCGGCGGCGTCGATCAGCCAGCCTTCGTTATCGAAGCCGGCACCGGCGCAGCTGCGTCCGAGCAGCACGCCATGCAGTTCGGCAGGCGAGACGTTGTGGCCGCTGGAAGTCAGCAGGGTGGCAAAGGCTTGGTACGGGGAATTCGCAATGGTCATGGGCAGCTAGGCGCCAGACGGCGCTATGTCTAGAATGAAGGCCTTGTATCCTACATCGACAGACTCGCCAAGACTATTAAAGGCTGTCCGCCAGCTATCCCATCAGACAGACTCCAACTCAGTGGACACAATGGAAGACACCGACCTGCAAGCGCTGATGGCCAGACTCGAACTGCTGATTGGTCGAGTCGAGCAACTAAAGAGTCAAAACGCACTCTTACTAGCTCAGGAAAAAACCTGGCGCGAGGAACGCGCTCACCTCATTGAAAAAAACGAAATCGCCCGGCGTAAGGTCGAATCGATGATTTCGCGCCTCAAGGCCCTGGAGCAAGACTCATGAGTTCAAGCAATAGCGTCACCGTGCAGATCCTCGACAAAGAATATTCGATCATCTGCCCGCAGGAAGAACGCAGCAATCTGGTCAGCGCCGCGCGCTACCTGGATGGCAAGATGCGCGAGATCCGCAGCAGCGGCAAAGTCATCGGTGCCGACCGTATCGCCGTGATGGCCGCGCTGAACATCACCCACGACCTCTTGCACAAAGAAGAGCGCCCGGACATCCAGGCCAGCGGTTCGACCCGTGAACAGGTGCGCGACTTGCTCGATCGTGTCGATCTGGTGCTTGCCGACGATCAGACCAACACCAAGGGCTGATTCGACTGGCCGCTTGCGGTATACTCGCGGCACTCCCTGGGGTGCTTGCCAGTTGACGATGTCCCTGAGCCGATTCGCACTACCCTGGAAGTTGCACGTTGGGCTGGTGTGCATGTCCGCTAGACGGAAAGCCTTAAAGTCTACTGCATCTTCCACCTTGAACTTTCGGGTTCAAGGGCTAAGTTGACAGCGGTTCATCCGGGGAGCCTGATTCGAATCCGATGTCGGTGAAAACCGCCATCGGATTTTTTATGCGTACGTTTTCGTCCAACCTGCCGAAGCCGAACCATGACCGAACCCGCGTTGCTGCCCCGCCCGCAACTCCGCCGCCTGCTGCGCAAGGCGCGCCGCTCGCTGAGCAAAAGCGAACAACGCCAGGCCGCCAAAGGCCTGTACCGGCAACTGGCGCAAGACCCGCATTTTCGCCGGGCGAAACATATCTCTCTGTACCTGCCCACCGACGGCGAAATCGATCCGCGCCTGCTCCTGCGCGAAGCACAGCGTCGGGGCAAAGCCACCTACCTGCCGGTGCTGAGTGCCTGGCCGCGAACCAAAATGGTTTTCCAACGGATTCGTCCCGGCGAGAAACTCAAACCCAATCGCTTCCGCATTCTCGAACCGCGCGCCAATCTGGCGCAGCAGCGCAAGGCCTGGGCGCTGGATCTGGTGTTGTTGCCATTGGTGGGGTTTGACGATGTCGGCGGGCGACTGGGGATGGGCGGCGGTTTCTATGATCGCAGCCTGGCGTATCTGGCGCGGCGCAAAAGCTGGCGCAAGCCAACGCTGCTGGGCCTGGCCCATGAATGTCAGAAGGTCGAACGCTTGGCGCAGGCAAGCTGGGATGTACCGTTGCAAGGCACGGTCAGCGACAAGGCGTGGTATTTCGCGGGATAGGACGCCGCGCAGATCAACGGCGTCGAGAATGCAGTTTCAGCGCTTGAACGCAGTCGACTGTTGAACTTGTTGAGCGATTTCAATCGGCGCATCGGCCTTGTTCGACCACAGGCTCTGTGCGTAACCGGTGGTCACGACGCCCAAGCCAAACAAAATTACCAAAGTCCATAGTAAATCCGGTTTGCGTTTCATCGATTGCCCCCCTCAAGGCACATCATCACGATGACAGCAGCGGTTTCCGTTCGTAGGCCGTGCAGCAGCGTCAAGCTTTAAAGGCCGGCATTTTGCGGCAACGTGAACCGCTGCGCAAACGCTGACGTCAACCGACCGTCGGTTTGTCATAAAATTGCCCGACAACCTGCCCAATGACCGTTTCAGGAGCACACGACATGGCCTATTGGCTGATGAAATCCGAACCCGACGAACTCTCGATCAAAGGTCTGGAAAAGCTCGGCAAAGCGCG
Organism: Pseudomonas sp. PB106; assembly: GCF_009764645.1. Classification (GTDB taxonomy): domain Bacteria; phylum Pseudomonadota; class Gammaproteobacteria; order Pseudomonadales; family Pseudomonadaceae; genus Aquipseudomonas. Next base: position 30,458 of record NZ_RWIM01000031.1, on the reverse strand, counting down.
CTGGGACGGCGTTCGCAACTATCAGGCGCGCAATTTTCTGCGGGCGATGGCGGTTGGCGATGAGTTCTTTTTCTACCATTCCAGCTGCCCGGAGCCGGGAATCGCCGGAATCGGCAAAATGATCCAGGCGGCGTACCCGGATCCCACCGCACTGGAGCCAGAGAGTCATTACTTCGATCCCAAGGCTACCCCAGAGAAAAATGCCTGGAGTGCGATTGACGTTGAACACGTCGAGACGTTTGCGCGGGTGTTGAAGCTGGACTACCTGAAGCAGCAGACGGCGTTGGCGGAGATGCCGTTGGTGCAGAAAGGGTCGCGGTTGTCGGTGATGCCGGTGACGGCGGAGCAATGGGCGACGGTGATTGCGCTGAAACCCTGATTCATCGGCGCCTGCACAAATGCAATCGCTGGCAAGCCAGCTCCCACAGGGTTCTGCGGCGATCACATTATTGTGTTTCACCGCAAATACTGTGGGAGCTGGCTTGCCAGCGATGAGGCCAGCCCGGACAACGAATGGCTTACTGAATGATCAGGTTGTTGAACAACAGATCCTCAACCACCGGCTTGCCGGTCTCGTCATTCATCACTTGCTGAGTCTGTTTCAGCGCTTCCTGACGCAGCTTCTCTTTACCTTCGATGCTGGCCATCGCATCAGAGGTCTGCTGGGTGAACAGCGCCACCAGTTGATTGCGGATCAACGGTTCGTTGGCCTTGACCAGTTTGGCCGACTCCTCGCCGGTGACGCGCAGCGCCACGTCAGCCTTGTAGACCTTGAGCTTCGGCGTGCCATCGAGCCCGTAATTACCCACGAACGGCGGGCTCAGGGTGATGTAGCTCACCTTTGGCGCTTCGCCTTCTTTGGCTTCTTCGGCCAGCGCTGCCCCAGGCAGAGACAGGGCCAGCAACAACATGATCCACGCTTTCACAATTCGCTCCTTATCCGGTTTGCGGCCTAGCATAACGACCCGCCGCGCAAGCACAAGCTTATGGCTGACTATCAGGGCCGGGCATGCTCGTTGACCCGTTGACTGACACACCTACACTTATCGGCCATCACTCCCAAAGGAATAGCCCTGATGAAAGCCGTGCTGTGCAAAGCCTTCGGCCCTGCCGAATCGCTGGTGCTGGAAGACGTCGCCAGTCCTGTCGCGAAGAAGAACGAAATCCTCCTGGACGTGCACGCCGCCGGGGTCAACTTCCCGGACACGCTGATCATCGAGGGCAAGTACCAATTCAAGCCGCCCTTCCCGTTCTCGCCAGGTGGCGAAGCGGCTGGCGTGGTTCGCGAAGTCGGCGAAAAGGTCAGCCACCTCAAGGTCGGTGACCGGGTCATGGCCCTGACCGGCTGGGGCAGCTTCGCCGAACAAGTCGCGGTGCCGGGCTACAACGTCCTGCCGATTCCACCGTCGATGGACTTCAACATCGCCGCTGCCTTCGGCATGACTTACGGCACCTCCATGCACGCGCTCAAGCAACGCGCCAACCTGCAACCGGGCGAAACCCTGCTGGTGCTTGGTGCATCCGGCGGCGTTGGCCTCGCGGCCGTGGAAATCGGCAAAGCCATGGGCGCCCGCGTGATTGCCGCCGCCAGCAGCGCCGAGAAACTTGCGGTAGCCAAAGCGGCCGGCGCCGATGAGCTGATCAACTACAGCGAATCGAACCTCAAGGACGAAATCAAACGCCTCACCGACGGCCAGGGCGCGGACGTGATTTACGATCCGGTCGGCGGCGACCTGTTCGATCAAGCCATCCGCGCCATCGCCTGGAACGGCCGCCTGCTGGTGGTCGGCTTCGCCAGCGGACGCATCCCGGAGCTGCCAGTCAACCTCGCCCTGCTCAAGGGCGCGGCGGTGCTCGGCGTGTTCTGGGGCTCTTTTGCCCAACGTCAGCCGCAGGACAACGCGGCGAACTTCCAGCAACTGTTTGGCTGGTTTGCCGAGGGCAGGTTGAAACCGCTGGTGTCGCAGGTGTATCCGCTGAGCAATGCGGCGCAGGCGATTAATGACCTTGGGCAGCGCAAGGCTGTCGGTAAGGTTGTGGTGCAGGTTCGCTAATCAAAAGACGAAAACGCTTCAATTGCCGGGCGACCCCGCCACATCGCCCGGCATCAGATGCTCCTGCACCTTCTCACTACGCGACTCAAGCAACTGCCCCTTGTCGTCGAAACGCAAAACAATCAGCCAGTCATAAACATCCACCGGCCATTTCGGCTGGCCGATCAGTGCCGGGCCATTGCCGCCGAATGCGCCGATGAGCTTGTTGATGTGCCCGTGGTGCCAGGCGATCAGCACGGTTTTCGCCTGATTGCTTTCGCGCAGTTGATTGACCAGTTTGTCGACGTCGTTATTGGCGAATGGCTGTTCGATCGGCAGTTGCAGGCGTTGCGCCAACGGCGTCAGCGTCTGACGGGGGCGGACGCTTTGCGCGCTGTCAGCGGTGGCGATCAGGCGTTGCGGGGTGAGTGTTTCGTCACCCAGTTTCAGCGGGTCGAAATAGCCGGCGTAGGCGGCAGCGCGCTGTTGACCTTGGGCGTTTAGCTCCCGGCCCACGTCCGGTTTTTCCGCGTGACGGACGATCAGCACGGTGACATTGCGCAGCCCCGAGCCGCCAGATCCCTGAGCAAAACTCAGTGCCAGAACCGAAACGGTAACGGCGACCACCATCAGCAATCGTGGCAATAACCTGCGAATCATCGGGGCCATCATTTATCTCTGCGCGATCAGTCGGTGGATTGATCGCGAGTCTAAGACACAACGCCTCGACCGCTACAAAAACGCCCCGTTCTTACAGCTGAGCGACAGGTTCGTAAAGGAACGCGCGACTTCCAACATTTTCCCCTATTTGGTCGATGTGAACCGGTGCTATTTTCGGTAACGAAACTGTAACATTCGCATCCGCAGTCAAAACAAGAAATCTGGAGCTCTTGAATGTTTGCTTTCTTTCGTCCTGCCGCACATCAGGCTCCATTGCCTGAAGAAAAAATAGACAGCACGTACCGACGCCTGCGCTGGCAGATCTTCGCCGGTATTTTCATTGGCTACGCGGGTTATTACCTGCTGCGCAAAAACTTCTCGCTGGCCATGCCGTACCTGATCGACGAAGGCTATAGCCGCGGTGACCTGGGTCTGGCGATGTCGGCCATCGCCATCGCGTACGGCTTGTCGAAATTCCTCATGGGCCTGGTGTCCGACCGCTCCAACCCGCGCTTCTTCCTGCCATTCGGCCTGCTGGTCTCGGCGGGGGTGATGTTCGTGTTCGGTTTCGCGCCTTGGGCAACGTCCAGCGTGACCATGATGTTCATCCTGTTGTTCATCAACGGCTGGGCTCAGGGCATGGGTTGGCCGCCAAGTGGCCGGACCATGGTGCACTGGTGGTCGCAGAAGGAACGTGGCGGCGTGGTGTCCGTGTGGAACGTGGCGCACAACGTCGGCGGCGGCCTGATCGGCCCGCTGTTCCTGATTGGTATGGGGCTGTTCAACGATTGGCACGCGGCCTTCTACGTGCCCGCGGCAGTGGCTTTGGGTGTGGCGGCGTTTGCCTTCATCACCATGCGCGATACCCCGCAGTCGGTTGGCCTGCCACCGATCGAGCAATACAAGAACGATTACCCGGAAGGCTACGACGCCAGCCACGAAGACGAATTCAGCGCCAAGGAGATTTTCGTCAAGTACGTGCTGCGCAACAAAATGCTCTGGTACGTCGCTATGGCGAACGTCTTCGTCTACCTGCTGCGCTATGGCGTACTTGACTGGGCTCCGACGTACCTGAAAGAAGCTAAACACTTCACCGTGGACACCACGTCGTGGGCGTACTTCTTCTACGAGTGGGCCGGTATTCCAGGCACGCTGCTGTGCGGCTGGATGTCGGACAAGCTCTTCCGTGGCAACCGTGGCCTGACCGGCATGGTGTTCATGGCGCTTGTCACCGTGGCGACGCTGGTCTACTGGCTCAACCCGCCTGGCAACCCGACCATCGACATGATCGCGCTGTTTTCCATCGGCTTTCTGATCTATGGGCCGGTCATGCTGACCGGCTTGCAGGCGCTGGAACTGGCTCCGAAGAAAGCCGCCGGCACTGCGGCAGGCTTCACCGGTCTGTTTGGTTATCTGGGTGGTTCGGTCGCAGCCAGTGCAGCGATGGGCTACACCGTGGACCATTTCGGTTGGGACGGTGGTTTCGTGCTGCTGGTGGGCGGCTGCATCATGGCAATGGTTTGCCTGGCTCCCACCTTGTGGCACAAAAAAGCCATCAGTCAGAGCCGCGAAGCCATCGCCTGATCGGCTTTTGATTGGCAGCGTTTGAGCCGCGCCTCCAGATTGCGGTCTGGCATGGCGTGGCTGCGCAGGGCGTGGGCGGTCTGCTCGACATAATCGCGAGTCGTGCCGTAACGCCCGCTGGCGCTTTCGAACACCTGGCTCAGCACGTGATCCGGCAAGTTGCCGGCATAGCTGGGCAGGTGCCGCTCCAAGACAAATCCCAAGGCCTGCACCTGGCTACCGTCGGCGAGACGGCAGTTGAGCCAGTGTGGCCGATAGGATGGCACCGGCATCTCGCGTTTCCACAGCGCATACAGCGCGCCATCGAGATTGTCTTCGGGCAAGCGATAAGCGAAGCCGCTGCACGAACCGCCGCGATCCAGACCAAATACCAGACCGGGCATTTCCGGCGTGCCGCGATGCTCGTGCGACCACAGGTACAAGCCGCGATGGTAGCCGTGCACACGTCCGCGCACCCGCTCCACCGCCGAACACTCCGGCCGCCAGATCAGCGAACCATACGCGAACAGCCACACCGGCCCGCCCTTGTGGCGCGCCATGGTCGATTGCATGGAAGCGAGAAGTTGTTCGTGCGTCAGCTGCGGCCCAAGATCGAGCCGCGGAGGGTAATTCAAATTCAGAAAAGCGTTCTCAATGGCGCTCATGGCGAATAGCGTTCAGCTCCCCGCGGGTGAAGAATTACTTAATAGAACGCACCGCTGTAACAATAAGGCACATATGTTTTAAGGCAATTTAAGTGCCATGGCACAGTTCTTAATTGATTGCCTGATTGATATATAACCTAGCGGCATTTATGCAATTACATAAATACCGATCGGCTATATAGGGAGTTATAACGATTCAGGCGTGAGGCTCAAGAGCGGGGCGCGTAGGCAAATACATCGGCGCGCATTTGATGAGCGTCCATTCCCGCTTCAACCAATGCGTCCAGCGTGCCGTAGACCATCGCCGGCGAGCCGCTGGCGTAGACGTGCAAGGGTTTCAGATCGGGGAAGTCCTCACAGACCGCCTCGTGCAGCATGCCGCAGCGTCCTTCCCAGCCGCATTGATCGCTGACGACTTTGTGCAGGAACAGGTTGGGCAGCTTCAGCCATTCGTCCCAATGTTCGATCTCGTAGAAATCTTCCGGACGACGCACGCCCCAGTACAGATGCACGGGATGTTTGAAGCCATTGGCGCGGCAGTGTTCGATCAGCGCGTGAATCTGGCCCATCCCGGTGCCAGCGGCAACCAGCACCAGCGGCCCGTCAGGCAGCTCGGCCAGATGCGTATCGCCGAACGGCAGCTCGACGCGCACCATCGCGTTGCGTTGCAGCTGTTCGATCAGGCTCAGTGCACTGGCTTCGCGCGCCAGCACATGGATTTCCAGATCACGACCACCGTGCGGCGCCGAGGCCATGGAGAACGCCGATTTCTCGCCGCTCTCGCGTTCGATCATCAAATACTGCCCGGCGTGATAGCGCGGTGGCTTGCCGGCCGGCGCACGCAGACGCACGCGCCAGGTGTCGCCGCCGACGTCGCGGCATTCGATCACCTGACACGACAGGCTACGCACCGGCAGCTCTCCCAGCGCGAGCACGCCATCCCACAGCAGGACGCAGTCTTCCAGCGGCTCGGCTATGCAAGTGTAGAACTCGCCGTGATCGCGCACCTTGCCGTCCTGGGCGACGCGGCCTTCGACCAGCAGCGCCGCACACACGTGACAATTGCCGTTGCGGCAGCTTTGCGGGCATTCGTAGCCCAGGCGCCGCGCACCATCGAGAATCCGCTCACCGGGCTGTATCTCGAGCACTGCTCCGGAGGGCTGCAGGGTTACACGCATCAATCTATTCCTAACTGATTCCAGATGGCATCGATCCGCTGGGTGACGGCGTCGTCCTTGACGATCACGCGGCCCCACTCGCGAGTGGTTTCGCCCGGCCACTTGTGGGTGGCATCGAGGCCCATTTTCGAACCCAGGCCGGAGATCGGCGAGGCGAAGTCGAGGTAGTCGATCGGCGTGTTATCGATCATCACCGTATCGCGCTTGGGGTCCATGCGCGTGGTGATGGCCCAGATCACGTCGTTCCAGTCGCGGGCGTTGATATCGTCGTCGGTGACGATAACGAATTTGGTATACATGAACTGTCGCAAAAACGACCAGACACCGAGCATCACGCGCTTGGCATGCCCCGGATACGACTTCTTCATGGTCACAATGGCCATGCGGTACGAGCAGCCTTCCGGCGGCAGGTAGAAGTCGGTGATCTCCGGGAACTGCTTCTGCAGGATCGGCACGAACACTTCGTTCAGCGCCACACCGAGGATCGCCGGCTCATCCGGCGGACGGCCGGTGTAGGTGCTGTGGTAGATCGGTTTGATCCGGTGGGTGATGCGTTCGACGGTGAACACCGGGAAGCTGTCGACTTCGTTGTAGTAGCCGGTGTGGTCGCCGTACGGGCCTTCATCGGCCATTTCGCCCGGATGGATCACGCCTTCGAGGATGATCTCGGCGGTGGCCGGCACTTGCAGGTCGTTGCCACGGCACTTGACCAGTTCGGTACGGTTACCGCGCAAGAGACCGGCGAAAGCGTACTCGGAAAGGCTGTCCGGCACTGGCGTCACGGCGCCGAGGATAGTCGCTGGATCCGCACCCAATGCCACGGACACCGGGAACGGCTGGCCCGGATGCTTTTCGCACCATTCGCGATAGTCCAGCGCGCCGCCACGGTGGCTGAGCCAGCGCATGATCACCTTGTTGCGACCGATCACTTGCTGACGGTAGATGCCGAGGTTCTGGCGTTCCTTGTTCGGGCCTTTGGTGACGGTCAGGCCCCAGGTGATCAGCGGGCCGACATCGCCCGGCCAGCAGGTCTGTACCGGCAACATCGCCAGATCGACGTCGTCGCCTTCGATGACCACTTCCTGGCACACCGCGTCTTTGACGACTTTCGGCGCCATCGAGATGATCTTGCGGAAGATCGGCAGCTTCGACCACGCGTCTTTCAAGCCCTTAGGCGGCTCCGGCTCCTTGAGGAACGCCAGCAGCTTGCCGATTTCGCGCAGCTCGCTGACCGACTCGGCGCCCATGCCCATGGCCACCCGTTCAGGGGTGCCGAACAGGTTACCGAGCACCGGAATGTCGTAGCCGGTCGGCTTCTCGAACAGCAGCGCCGGGCCCTTGGCCCGCAGCGTGCGGTCACACACCTCAGTCATCTCCAGCACCGGCGAGACGGGAATCTGGATGCGTTTCAACTCTCCGCGCTGCTCAAGCTGCTGCACGAAATCCCGAAGATCCTTGAATTTCATTGACGATGGCACCCTCAAAATAGGCGTACATCCTACCTGCTCTGCAGCCCTGTGGCAGCCTGTCGCTGCTTACTTGGCTGCATTCGTCCGGGCTTTGCCGGGGTTTTCCCGGCTCTGCAGGTTGATGAACAACGGTTCCATGATCGGTGCTACCAGCCGCGCGCCGACCTCCGAGAGGTGATTGTCGTCGGTGTACAGCGAGTAGCCATCGAGTTCGGCGTGACACAGACCGCGCTCATCGCACAGCCGTGGTGCCGGGTCGACCACATGCACCGCCGGGTCTTTGCCCAGCTCGGCGAACAACTGGCTGATGAACACCTGACGTTCGTGGTGGACGGCAACCTGTTGCCCAACGCCCTCGACCGAACGATCCAGCATCGCCAGTCGCGTCAGGCGATACGGCGGGCTGAACGGCTGCAACGGCGCCTCTTTGACCAGCCAGACCCGATGCCCACTGGCACGCAGTTGCGCAACCCGCGCACGCAGGCCAGCGGCCAGACGTTGCTCGGCATTGGCGCGATCGTAACGACCGTCGGGAGTTCTGAGCACGTGGCCCAGGTCGCCATTGGCGTCGCCATAGAGGTACAGGCTCCAGCGCGCGACCAGCACCACATCGCTGACGCTTTTCTCTTTCAGCGCCTGCTCGATGCGGCGGTTGAAGTGCGCACACACCGGGCCATGCTCGAGACCTTCCACCGGGATGCAGCCGGGGGAGCTGGCGAGAATCACGCTGACATCGTGAGCCTTGGCACCGTCGTCGAACACCGGAATCAGCGCCGTCGCATGACTGTCGCCCCAGACCATCGCCTGCGCAGGCAAGTCGGCAACGCCAAAATGACAGAACAACTTGTCGTCAGGCGTCTTGTCGTCGGCCAGACAGGCCATCAACTCCGGCCGCCAGTCGTGACCTCGGGCATATTGCAGGGCCTGATCAGACAGGCGCCACGGCAAGCCATCGGTCCAGCGCAGGGTTTGTCCGGCCAGCGCCAGCACCAGCACACCCAAGGCACCGGCAAGCAGAATCGGCCGACGACCGGCGAGCAAACGACGCTCGCGGAACGGCGTTTCAATGAATTTCCACGACAGGTAACCGAGCACCAGCGTCAGCAGGATCAGCCCGGCGCTGTCCAGTGCACTGGTCTCGTCGACGCTGGCGTAACTGGAAAACACGAACACCGGCCAGTGCCACAGGTACCAGGAGTAGGAGATCAGGCCAAAACCGACCATCACTTTACTGCTCAGAAATTGACCAACCACCGTCTGGCGATGACCGTTGGCAAAAATCAGCAGCACCACACCGAGCACCGGCAGCAGCGCCGCCGCACCGGGAAATGGCGTGGCATTGTCGTAGCCGAACACCGCCAGCAGGATCAAGCCCATGCCGAGCAGGCTCAGCCCTTGCGCGGCCATCGGCTTCAGGCGCCAGGCATGCTGCGGCGCGACCGCCAGCATGGCCCCGGCCAACAACTCCCAGGCGCGCATCGGCAGCAGAAAGAAAGCTTTCTCAGGATGGTGACTGACCGCCCAGACGCTCAGGCCGAAAGACACCAGCAACACGCCAAACAGCGCCAGCCGCCAGTGTTTCAAGCGGCTCGACAGCAAAGTCAGCAACAGCGGGAAGATAATGTAGAACTGCTCTTCAACCGCCAGCGACCAGGTGTGCAACATCGGCTTGAGGTCAGAGGCGACGTCGAAATAGCCATCCTGACGCATGAACAGGATGTTCGAAACGAACAACACCTGATAGCGCACCGAGCGCCCCAGTTCTTCGTAATCCTTGGGCGCCATCAGGAACCAGCCTACCGCCAGCACGGCGACGATCATCGCAAACAGCGCCGGCAGAATCCGCCGCGCACGGCGTGCCCAGAATTCGACAAAGCTGAAACGCCCAGCCTGACGCTGGTTCCAGATGATCGAGGTGATGAGGTAGCCGGAGATCACGAAGAACACGTCCACGCCGACAAAACCGCCGGTAAAACCCGGGACGCCAAAATGGAACAGGACCACGGCGATGACCGCGACTGCCCGCAAGCCGTCGATATCCCTTCGATAAGCGAGTGTGCTCATAAAATCTTTAATGCCAATCAGTTGGTTATTATTTGTACAGCCGGATTCTCTTGCCCGGAAACGGTCACGTACGCTGTTGCTCATTCTGCAAGGCACAGACCTTACCAGATCGCCAACGTCCCATTGCCCGGACAAAATCCGCGCAAAAAAATGGCGTCCCCGAGGGGACGCCATTTTTATCGGCTCAGTCTGCGATGTTACTTGCGCTTCATCGACAGGAAGAACTCGTCGTTGGTCTTGGTCGTTTTCAGCTTGTCGACCAGGAACTCGATGGCAGCGACTTCGTCCATCGGGTGCAGCAGCTTGCGCAGAATCCACATGCGTTGCAGTTCGTCGTCGGCCGTCAGCAACTCTTCGCGGCGGGTGCCGGAACGGTTGATGTTGATCGCCGGGAACACGCGCTTCTCGGCGATCTTGCGATCCAGAGGCAGTTCCATGTTGCCGGTACCCTTGAACTCTTCGTAGATCACTTCGTCCATCTTCGAGCCGGTTTCAACCAGCGCGGTGGCGATAATGGTCAGCGAGCCGCCTTCTTCGATGTTACGTGCCGCACCGAAGAAACGCTTTGGCTTCTCGAGAGCGTGGGCATCGACACCACCGGTCAATACCTTGCCGGAGCTCGGGATCACGGTGTTGTAGGCACGGGCCAGACGGGTGATGGAGTCGAGCAGGATCACCACGTCTTTCTTGTGTTCGACCAGGCGCTTGGCCTTCTCGATCACCATTTCGGCAACCTGTACGTGACGGGTCGGCGGCTCGTCGAAGGTCGAGGCAACCACTTCGCCGCGCACGGTGCGCTGCATTTCGGTTACTTCTTCCGGACGCTCGTCGATCAGCAAAACGATCAGGTGAACTTCAGGGTTGTTACGGGCGATGTTCGCTGCGATGTTCTGCAACATGATCGTTTTACCGGCTTTCGGCGGTGCAACGATCAGACCGCGCTGGCCTTTGCCGATCGGGGCGCACAGGTCGATCACACGACCGGTCAAGTCTTCGGTGGAACCGTTACCGGCTTCCATCTTCATGCGCACGGTCGGGAACAGCGGGGTCAGGTTCTCGAAGAGAATCTTGTTTTTCGCGTTCTCAGGACGATCGAAGTTGATCGTGTCGACCTTGAGCAGGGCGAAATACCGCTCGCCTTCCTTTGGAGGGCGGATCTTGCCAACGATGGTGTCACCGGTGCGCAAGTTGAAGCGGCGGATCTGGCTCGGCGAGACGTAAATATCGTCTGGGCCGGCAAGGTAGGAAGCGTCTGCGGAGCGCAGGAAGCCGAAGCCGTCCTGGAGAATCTCCAGCACGCCATCACCGGAGATTTCCTCGCCGCTTTTAGCGTGCTTTTTCAGCAGGGAGAAAATCACGTCCTGCTTGCGCGAACGGGCCATATTTTCTATGCCCATCTGTTCGGCCAATTCGAGCAGTTCGGTAATCGGCTTTTGCTTGAGTTCAGTCAGATTCATATAGGAATGACGTAATCATTTATGGAGGGGGGGAAATTAAGCTTTTGGCTTAATGAGGCCGCGCCGCGGAGAAGGCGACAGGATCGCGAACTTATTCGAAAAGGAGTGCGTCGGCGACGGCTAGCAGGGGGCAGTGGAGAAACCAGTGCGGGGCCGAATGTACCACCTGAGTTTCGGAGCGTCTAGCCCTGAATACGCAAAAAGCCCCGCTATTTGCGGGGCTTTTTTTCGGGCACTTTACAGCGACGCTTAGATGTTGGCGTCGAGGAAAGCAGCCAGTTGCGACTTCGACAGAGCGCCGACTTTGGTCGCAGCGACTTCACCGTTCTTGAACAGCATCAAGGTCGGGATACCACGCACGCCATGCTTGGCCGGGGTTTCCTGGTTTTCGTCGATGTTCAGTTTGGCGATGGTCAGCTTGCCTTCGTAGGTAGCTGCAATGTCGTCCAGAACTGGAGCGATCATTTTGCATGGGCCACACCATTCAGCCCAGTAATCGACCAGCACTGGACCCTCGGCTTTCAAAACTTCCTGCTCGAAGCTAGCGTCGGTGACGTGCTTGATAAGATCGCTGCTCATGGAATTCTCCAGGTTGTAAGCAAAAAAACGTGGCCCATCATAGCCGCCCTTCCCTTGTTCAGGAAGCCGCAGTTGATTGAGTCTTGCTATGGCACTCGATGAGTTTGGGTATAGCTCAAGTCACGCCGTGGCGGGGGCGATGAAGGCGATTCCGGTGCGCAGGGCCGCGTTGCGCACGTGTTCCTGCATGGCTTTCTGCGCCGCGCCCGAGGCCCGGCGTGCGAGGGCGCGGAGGATCTTGCGGTGTTCCTGCCAGGTTTCCATGGCACGTTCGGCGCGGATGAACGGTAGTTTCTGGCTTTCCAGAAACATCTCGGCGCTATTGGTGAGGATGCTCAGCATCGCCTGATTGCCGCTGGCCAGCAGGATCCGTCGGTGAAATTCGAAGTCGAGTTTCGCCGCCGCTTCAAAGTCGCCAGCCTTCAATTGCTCGCGCATGGCCGCGACATTGTCTTCCAGCGCATCCAGATCAAACGTGCTCAACGTCACCGCCGCCAGCCCGGCGGCAAAACCTTCCAGCGCATAGCGCAATTGAAAGATGTCCAGCGGCGAAGCCTGCGCAGCGAATGACCAGCCCGGTGCGTTTTCGCCGCGCGACAATTCCACCGGCGCCTGCACGAACACGCCTTTACCCGGCTGAATACTGACCACACCCAGCGCACTCAGCGACGACAGCGCCTCCCGCAACGACGCCCGACTCACGCCCAGTTGCAACGCCAGATCCCGTTGCGACGGCAAGGCATCGCCCGCGCCGAAACCCTGTTCGGTGATCAGTTTACGGATCGCTTGCAGGGCCACTTCGGGTACTGCACGGGAAATCGAGTTCATGTTTTTCAGACGCGCCAGGCCAATGTGCGGCTAGTTGTAAAGCTATTCGCCGAGTCCGGCAAGTCGTGCCCCAGCGGGGTTCGGCGCGCACGACGGATGCGCCATGGCAGTGCGAAAAACAACCTGACTGTTCAGACCAGTAAGACCGAACAAAACCGCTGAAACTGCGGCCTGCCGGCATAAAACCCACGTATTGGCACGGCCCGTGCTCTGTCCGAACGCAGAAATCACTTCCCGCCGATCCGGAGATTGTCCATGACCAAGCGTTACAGCGCCCTCCTCGCTTCCCTGTTTGCCGGCCTACTGCTGTGCCAGACCTCCGCCCACGCTGACGGTCTCGACGACGTGGTCAAACGCGGCACGCTGAAAGTTGCCGTGCCGCAGGACTTCCCGCCGTTCGGCTCGGTTGGCCCGGACATGAAGCCTCGCGGCCTGGACATCGACACCGCGAAACTGCTGGCCGATCAACTCAAGGTCAAACTCGAACTGACCCCGGTCAACAGCACCAACCGCATCCCGTTTCTGACCACCGGCAAGGTCGATCTGGTGATTTCCAGCCTCGGCAAAAATGCTGAGCGCGAGAAAGTCATCGACTTCTCCCGCGCCTATGCCCCCTTCTACCTCGCCGTGTTCGGCCCACCGGATGCTTCGATCAGCAACCTCGACGACCTCAAGGGCAAGACCATCAGCGTCACCCGTGGCGCCATCGAAGACATTGAGCTGAGCAAAGTCGCCCCCGAAGGCGTGACCATCAAGCGCTTCGAAGACAACAACTCGACCATCGCCGCCTACCTCGCCGGGCAAGTCGACCTGATCGCCAGCGGCAACGTGGTGATGGTCGCGATCAGCGAAAAGAACCCGAAACGTGTGCCGGCGCTGAAAGTGAAGCTCAAGGATTCGCCGGTCTACGTCGGCGTGAACAAGAACGAAGCGGCGCTGCTGGCCAAGGTCAACGACATCCTGACCACTGCCAAGGCTGACGGCGCGCTGGAAAAGAATTCGCAGACCTGGCTGAAAGAGCCGCTGCCGGCCGATCTCTGATCGACTGCGCGGGAGACTTTCATGGCTTATCAGTTCGATTTCATGCCGGTGGTGGAAAACACCGACCTGCTGCTGCGCGGGGCGCTGTTCACCCTTGAGCTGACGGCCATTGGCGCGCTGCTCGGGGTTGGCGTGGGCATTGTCGGGGCGTTGGTGCGGGCGTGGAACATCCGCCCGTTCTCGGCGATTTTCGGTGTCTACGTCGAGTTGATCCGCAACACGCCTTTTCTGGTGCAGTTGTTTTTCATCTTCTTTGGGTTGCCGTCACTCGGCGTGCAGATTTCCGAGTGGCAGGCGGCAGTGCTGGCGATGGTGATCAACCTCGGTGCCTATTCGACCGAGATCATCCGCGCCGGCATTCAGGCAATTCCACGCGGGCAACTGGAAGCCGCCGCAGCCTTGGCGATGACACGCTTCGAGGCGTTCCGCCACGTGGTGTTGCTGCCGGCGCTGGGTAAGGTCTGGCCGGCGCTGAGCAGCCAGATCATTATCGTCATGCTCGGTTCGGCGGTGTGCTCACAGATCGCCACCGAGGAACTCAGCTTCGCTGCCAACTTCATTCAGTCGCGCAATTTCCGCGCCTTTGAAACCTACGCGCTGACCACGCTGATCTACCTGTGCATGGCGCTGCTGATCCGTCAGTTGCTGAACTGGATCGGCCGGCGCTATATCAGCAGGAGCAGCGTATGAGTGACTTCACCTTCTGGGACATCCTGCGCAACCTGCTCATAGGGCTGCAATGGACGCTGGCATTGTCGCTGGTGGCGTTCATTGGCGGCGGGATCGTCGGGCTGCTGATTCTGATCATGCGCATCTCGAAAAACCCTGTGTCGAGCAGCATCGCCCGCACCTGGATCGAGCTGTTCCAAGGCACGCCGCTGTTGATGCAGCTGTTTCTGGTGTTCTTCGGCGTGGCGCTGGCCGGGATCGAAATCTCGCCGTGGATGGCGGCGGCGATTGCCTTGACGTTGTTTACCAGCGCCTATCTGGCGGAGATCTGGCGCGGCTGTGTCGAATCGATCTCCAATGGCCAGTGGGAAGCCTCGGCGAGTCTGGCGCTCAATCCGCTGGAGCAATTGCGCTACGTGATCCTGCCGCAGGCGCTGCGCATTGCCGTGGCGCCGACGGTGGGTTTCTCGGTGCAAGTGGTCAAAGGCACCGCCGTGACCTCGATCATCGGCTTCACCGAACTGACCAAGACCGGCGGCATGCTCGCCAACGCCACGTTTGAACCGTTCATGGTCTACGGCCTCGTTGCCCTCGGCTACTTCCTGCTCTGCTACCCCTTGTCCCTCAGTGCGCGCTACCTGGAAAGGAGACTGCATGCCTCTGCTTAGAATTTCCGCCCTGCATAAATACTACGGCGATCACCACGTACTCAAAGGCATCGACCTCAGCGTCGAGGAAGGCCAGGTCGTGGCGATCATCGGCCGCAGCGGCTCGGGCAAGTCCACCCTGCTGCGCACGCTTAACGGTCTGGAATCGATCAATGACGGCGTGATCGAAGTCGACGGCGAATACCTCGACGCCGCCCGCGCCGACCTGCGCAGCTTGCGGCAAAAAGTCGGCATGGTCTTCCAGCAGTTCAACCTGTTCCCGCACCTGACCGTGGGTGAAAACGTCATGCTTGCGCCGCAAGTGGTGCAGAAAGTGCCGAAGGCCAAAGCGGCGGAACTGGCGCGCGAAATGCTCGAGCGAGTCGGTCTGGGCGAAAAGTTCGATGCTTTTCCGGATCGCTTGTCCGGCGGCCAGCAACAGCGCGTGGCGATTGCCCGGGCGTTGGCGATGTCGCCGAAAGTCCTGCTCTGCGATGAGATCACTTCGGCGCTCGACCCGGAACTGGTCAACGAAGTGCTCAGCGTGGTGCGGCAACTGGCCAAGGAAGGCATGACGCTGATCATGGTCACCCACGAAATGCGCTTCGCCCGCGAGGTGGGCGACAAACTGGTGTTCATGCACCACGGCAAGGTGCATGAGGTGGGGGATCCGAAAGTGTTGTTTGCCAATCCGCAGACGGCGGAGCTGGCGAATTTTATTGGCACCGTCGAAGCGACAGCCTGAATCTGCCCCATCCTGATCGTTCCCACGCTCCGCGTGGGAATGCAGCCAAGGACGCTCCGCGTCCCAAAAGCGGACGCAGAGCGTCCGGTGAGGCATTCCCACGCAGAGCGTGGGAACGATCAGGCTGCGGCCTCAAGACTTTCTGCGCTGAATCAACGGTTTGAACCATGCGCGTTGGCGCCAGCGTTTGATCGTGGCACGATGTCGAGGTTATCGACCGAGACCCCCTGACCATGCCGCAATCCCAAGCCAAGAATCTGTCCCTGATCGCCGCAATCGACCTGGGCTCGAACAGCTTTCACATGGTCGTGGCCAAGGCCCAGAACGGCGAAATTCGTATCCTTGAGCGCCTCGGCGAGAAGGTTCAGCTGGCGGCCGGCATCGACGATGAGCGCAAGCTCAACGAAGAATCGATGCAGCGCGGCCTCGATTGCCTCAAGCGCTTTGCCCAACTGATCAACGGTATGCCGCTGGGCGCCGTGCGGATCGTCGGCACCAACGCCTTGCGGGAAGCGCGCAATCGCCTCGAGTTCATCCACCGCGCCGAGGAAATCCTCGGGCACCCGGTGGAAGTCATTTCCGGCCGTGAAGAGGCGCGCCTGATCTACCTCGGCGTCTCGCACACCCTCGCCGACACTCCGGGCAAACGTCTGGTTGCCGACATCGGCGGCGGCAGTACCGAATTCATCATCGGCCAGCGCTTCGAACCGCTGCTGCGCGAAAGCCTGCAAATGGGTTGCGTCAGCTTCACCCAGCGCTATTTCAAGGACGGCAAGATCACCCCGGCCCGCTACGCCCAGGCGTACACGGCGGCGCGGCTGGAGATCATGAGCATCGAACACGCTCTGCATCGCCTGACTTGGGATGAAGCCATCGGCTCCTCGGGCACCATCCGCGCCATCGGCCTGGCGCTGAAGGCCGGCGGCCACGGCACTGGCGAGGTCAATGCCGAAGGTCTGGCCTGGCTCAAGCGTCGCCTGTTCAAGCTTGGCGACGTCGACAAGATCGATTTCGAAGGCATCAAGCCTGACCGCCGGACCATTTTCCCGGCCGGTCTGGCGATTCTCGAGGCCATTTTCGACGCCCTCGAACTGCAACGCATGGATCACTGCGACGGCGCGCTGCGCGAAGGCGTGCTCTATGACCTGCTCGGTCGCCATCACCACGAAGACGTGCGCGAACGCACCCTGACTTCGCTGATGGAGCGTTATCACGTTGATCTGCAACAAGCGGCGCGGGTTGAGCGCAAAGCCTTGCACGCGTTCGATCAGGTCGCGGCAGACTGGGAGCTTGACGACGGCATCTGGCGCGAACTCCTCGGTTGGGCAGCGAAAGTGCACGAAGTCGGCCTCGATATCGCACACTATCACTACCACAAACACGGCGCTTATCTGATCGAGCATTCGGACCTCGCCGGGTTCTCCCGCGAAGACCAACAGATGCTCGCCCTATTGGTGCGTGGTCACCGCCGTAATATTCCCAAGGACAAGTTTGCCGATTTCGGTGACGACGGTGACAAGCTGATTCGCCTGTGCGTGCTGCTGCGCTTTGCGATCCTGTTCCACCACATTCGTGGCACCCAAGCGATGCCGCAGGTGGTGTTGCACGCCAAGGGCAACACCCTTGATGTGGAATTCCCGGAGAACTGGCTGGATGAAAATCAGCTGACTCAGGCAGATTTCGGGCTTGAGGCCGATTGGCTGACGCGGGTGGGCATCGTCCTCACCGTCCACTGACACAGCACAAATCTACCCCTGTAGGAGCTGCCGCAGGCTGCGATCTTTTGATCTTGTTTTTACGATCAAGATCAAAAGATCGCAGCCTTCGGCAGCTCCTACAGTCGTGTATCAGGTACAAAAAAGGCGATCCGTTGGGATCGCCTTTTTTATTCGGCTGAAAGTCAGCTGCTCACTGGCAGGATCGGGCTACCCAAGCGTTCCAACAGGGTCGCTTGCGCGCTGCGCGGGTTCTGGTTGCCGGTCGGCGTGTTGCGGATGTAACGGCCATCCGATTGCAAACTCCAGCTGTGGGTGTTGTCGGTCAGGTACAGCTCAAGCTCTTTCTTCACGCGGGTCAGCAGCTTCTTGCCTTCGACCGGGAAGCAAGTCTCGACGCGCTTGTCGAGGTTGCGCTCCATCCAGTCGGCACTGGAGAGGAACATCTGCTCGTCGCCGCCATTGAGGAAATAGAACACGCGGGTGTGTTCCAGGAAGCGGCCGATGATCGAGCGCACATGAATATTGTGCGAAACCCCGGCAATGCCCGGACGCAGGCAGCACATGCCGCGCACCACCAAGTCGATGCGCACGCCGGACTGGCTGGCCTTGTACAGCGCGCGGATGATCTTCGGATCGGTCAGCGAGTTGAACTTGGCGATGATGTGTGCCGGTTTGCCCTCGACGGCGAACTGGGTTTCGCGGGCAATCATGTCGAGCATGCCCTTTTTCAGGGTGAACGGCGCATGCAGCAGCTTCTTCATGCGCAGGGTTTTACCCATGCCGATCAACTGGCTGAACAGTTTGCCGACGTCTTCGCACAAGGCGTCGTCGGAGGTCAGCAGGCTGTAGTCGGTGTACAGCTTGGCGTTGCCGGCGTGATAGTTACCAGTGCCGAGGTGCGCATATCGCACGATCTCGCCGGCCTCGCGACGCAGGATCAGCATCATCTTGGCGTGAGTCTTGAAGCCGACCACACCGTAGATCACCACCGCACCGGCCGCTTGCAGACGGCTCGCCAGTTGCAGGTTGGATTCTTCGTCGAAGCGCGCACGCAGCTCGATGACGGCCGTCACTTCCTTGCCGTTACGCGCGGCGTCCACCAGTGCATCGACGATTTCGGAGTTGGCGCCGGAGCGGTACAGCGTTTGCCGCACAGCGAGAACGTGGGGGTCTTTGGCGGCCTGACGCAGCAGGTCGACCACCGGGGTGAACGACTCGAACGGGTGCAGCAAGAGGATGTCCTGCTTGCTGACCACGCTGAAAATGTTTTCGCTGTTCTGCAGCAGTTTCGGGATCTGCGGGGTGAACGGCGTGTATTGCAGCTCCGGATGGCTGTCCAGACCGGTGATGCTGAACAGCCGAGTCAGGTTGACCGGGCCGTTGACCTGATACAGCTCGCTCTCGCTCAGGTTGAATTGCTTGAGCAAGTAGTCCGAGAGGTGTTTCGGGCAGGTATCGGCGACTTCCAGGCGCACCGCATCGCCGTAACGACGCGAGAACAACTCGCCACGCAGGGCGCGGGCCAGGTCTTCGACGTCTTCGGAGTCGAGCGCCAGGTCGGCGTTTCGGGTCAGACGGAACTGGTAGCAGCCCTTGACCTTCATGCCCTGGAACAGGTCATCGGCGTGGGCGTGGATCATCGACGACAGGAATACATAGTTGTCGCCGGGGCCGCCGACTTCTTCCGGCACCTTGATGATCCGCGGCAGCAAACGCGGCGCCGGGATGATCGCCAGACCAGAGTCGCGACCGAAGGCGTCGATGCCTTCCAACTCGACGA
Organism: Pseudomonas sp. PB106; assembly: GCF_009764645.1. GTDB lineage: Bacteria > Pseudomonadota > Gammaproteobacteria > Pseudomonadales > Pseudomonadaceae > Aquipseudomonas. The sequence goes on along the minus strand of NZ_RWIM01000031.1, from coordinate 11,362 downwards.
TGAAGTTCAGGCTTTTGTTCACCAGCAACGGGAACGGGTGCGTCGGGTCGAGGCCGATCGGGGTGATGATCGGAGCGATCTCGTCGCGGAAATAGCGGCGTACCCAAGTTTTGAGCTTGACCGTCCAGTTACGGCGACGGATGAAGCGCACCTGATGCTTTTCCAGCTCCGGCAGCAGGATGTCGTTGAGGATCGCGTATTGGCGATCAACGTGACCGTGCACCAGTTCGCTGATGCGCGCCAGCGCTTGATGCGGTTGCAAGCCATCGGCACCGGCCTGTTCACGGGCGAAGGTGATTTGTTTCTTCAGGCCGGCGACACGGATTTCGAAGAATTCATCGAGGTTGCTGGAGAAGATCAGCAGGAACTTCAAGCGTTCCAGCAACGGATAGGACTCGTCCAGCGCCTGTTCCAGCACGCGGATGTTGAACTGCAATTGCGAAAGCTCACGGTGGATATACAGGCTGCTGTCATCCAGACCGGGAATGGCAATCGCCGGCACCGCCACAGCGGTTTCGGCCGCCGGCGCGGGTGGCGCTGGCTCCATTTCCGGCGGGGTTTCAGCGATTTGCTCGACCACCGGTTGAGCTTCTTTTACAGCAACTTCAGTGAGTCCTTCGGTATTCATGGAATGTTCCTGGGAGGGCTATTTCTGCTCTCGTAACAATTGAGCGGCACGAACGGCAAAGTAAGTCAGGATGCCATTTGCACCGGCACGTTTAAAGGCGGTCAGTGATTCGAGAATCACCGCTTCGCTCAACCAGCCATTCTGGATCGCTGCCATGTGCATGGCGTATTCGCCACTGACCTGATAGACGAAGGTCGGCACTTTGAAGGCATCTTTTACCCGGAAAAGAATATCCAGATACGGCATGCCGGGTTTGACCATGACCATGTCCGCGCCTTCAGACAAGTCCGCACCGACTTCGTGCAACGCTTCGTCGCTGTTGGCCGGGTCCATCTGATAAGAGGCTTTGTTCGCCTTGCCGAGGTTCGACGCCGACCCCACCGCATCGCGGAACGGGCCGTAGTAGGCGCTGGCGTACTTGGCCGAATAGGCCATGATCCGCACGTTGACGTGGCCAGCGATTTCCAGCGCTTCGCGGATCGCCTGAATGCGACCGTCCATCATGTCCGACGGCGCGACCACTTGGGCGCCAGCTTCGGCGTGGGACAAGGCCTGGCGCACCAGTGCGTCGACGGTGATGTCGTTCTGCACGTAGCCTTCTTCGTCGAGGATGCCGTCCTGACCGTGGGTGGTGAACGGATCAAGCGCAACGTCGGTGATCACCCCCAACTCAGGGAAGCGCTCACGCAGGGCGCGGGTAGCGCGCTGGGCAATGCCTTCGGGATTCCACGCTTCGCCAGCGTCGAGGGATTTCAATTCGGCAGGAGTCACCGGGAACAACGCCAGCGCCGGAATTCCCAGCTCGACCCACTTGACGGCTTCTTCCAGCAGCAAATCGATGCTCAAGCGCTCTACGCCGGGCATCGAGGCCACGGCTTCGCGGCGGTTTTCACCGTCGAGCACGAACACCGGCAGGATCAGATCGTCGACCGTCAGCACATTTTCCCGCACCAGCCGACGCGAAAAATCATCACGGCGATTGCGGCGCAGGCGCGTTGCAGGGAATAGACGATTGGCTGGGGTAAAGCTCACGGCAGACTCCTGAGCCCGCGCAAACGGGCGAGCGTGACAGTTATAGACGGCCATTATGACGAACAGATGACAGTTGTGTGAGACCTGTGACGTGTAGCCGCATTCCATTCTCAGTGTAGGAATTGTTCACGTCGAGACACATTTGGACACTTTCATGAATGTGTCCGAAGGGTTAGGCTGCGCGTTCATTTCGCCAGCACCCAGACAATGCTCCAACAATTTCTGCATGACTTTGGCTACTTTGCCTTGTTTCTCGGCACGTTCTTCGAAGGCGAAACCATTCTGGTGCTCGCGGGCTTCCTCGCGTTCCGTGGATACATGGACATCAATATTGTGGTGGTCGTGGCGTTCTGCGGCAGCTATGCCGGCGATCAGCTGTGGTACTTCCTCGGCCGCAAGCACGGGCGCAAGTTGCTGGCACGCAAACCGCGCTGGCAGATGATGGGCGACCGCGCGCTGGAGCACATCCGCAAGCATCCGGACATCTGGGTCCTGAGCTTCCGTTTTGTTTACGGCTTGCGCACGGTGATGCCGGTGGCGATCGGCCTGTCCGGTTATCCGCCGGGACGCTATCTGCTGCTGAATGGCATCGGCGCAGCGATCTGGGCCACCGCCCTTGCGGCCGCCGCTTATCACTTCGGCGCGGTACTGGAAGGCATGCTCGGCAGCATCAAGAAGTATGAGCTGTGGGTGCTCGGTGCGTTGCTGGTGCTGGGCGTCGGCCTCTGGATCCGCCGGCGCTTCAAGAATGCCCGTCTGGCGAAACAGGTTTACGCCGACGAGCAAGCAGCAAAGGCCTTGCAGCTGCAGCAAGCCGAACAGGCAAAAGCCGCCGACCCTAAGACGCCAGCCAAGTAACGCGCTGGCGGCTCACATACAGCCCGCCCACACTGAGCAGGCTGTACCCGAGCAGGCCCGCCCACATCACCGGGCTGGCCGGCCATAGCCCGACCAGCGGCGCCAGCCACAGCAGCGGCACGTTCAACCCCAGCCGCAACAGCTCGACCTTCAGCGCCCATGGGCGATTCTCCAGGGCCACGCCTAACGCAAACACCCCGAACGCCACCGCGCCCCAGCCGAGCAATAACGCGGCCGTCGGCAGACTGCGTTCCAGGTTCATCAGATAACTGCCCAGCGCGATATACACGCAAAACTGCACGGCCACATAGCCTTGCTGACGACGCTCGAGCGGTACGTCGAATTTACGAAACCGGGCCAGATCCGGCTTGCGCATCGGGTACTTCGCCGCGACGTCCGCCGGCCGCCAACCGGTGCGCATGAACCAGATCCGCAGCTTGTCCCACGGACGTTCGGCGCGACGCGCGTCGTCCCACAGCTGCGCATAAAACTGCAGGTTGGCCCACAACGGATTCCAGCTCGCCAATGGCGTGGTCACGCCGAAAATCACCGGTTCGCTGTCATCCTCTTCCTGAAACGTGCCGAACAGACGATCCCAAATAATGAACACCCCGCCGTAGTTGCGATCCATGTAGAGAGCGTTCTGTGCATGGTGAGCCCGATGATTGGACGGCGTGACGAAAAACCACTCGAACCAGCCGAGCTTTGGAATGTGTTTGGTGTGCACCCAGAATTGATACAGCAGGTTAAGCGCCGCGACGCTGACGAACACCAGCAGCGGCACGCCGAGCACCGCCATCGGCAGGTAGAAAATCCAGCTCAGCAGAAACCCGGTGCTGGTCTGACGCAACGCGGTGGAGAGGTTGTACTCCTCGCTTTGGTGATGCACCGAATGCGCGGCCCAGAGGATGTTGCGCTCGTGGCCCATGCGGTGCAGCCAGTAGTAGCAGAAGTCGTAGAGGACGAAGGCAAACACCCAGACCCAGACGCGGTCCGCCGGCAGTCTGAGCCAGGCCAGATGATCCAGGGCAAAGGCATACGTCAGCAGCCCGACGCCTTTGGTCAACAACCCGGTGGTGGTCGACAAAACGCCGGTGCTGATGCTGTTCACCGCGTCGGCGAGGCGATAGTTACTGACCCCGCGCCAACGGTCAGCAAGCAGCTCCACGGCGATCAATACGAAGAAAAATGGCACCGCAAACAGAATGAAGTCCATGACGCGCCCTGACTCAAGTCTTGAAGACTGATCCTAGGTGTAGCCGCCCATTAACCCTATGGCAACGCGCGACAATTTAGTGGACATTTAGCGCCATGAATCTGGAGAGAAAACCATGAGCAAAAAAGTTGCAGTGATCCTGTCCGGCAGTGGTGTATACGACGGCGCCGAGATCCATGAGAGTGTGATCACCCTGCTGCGCCTCGACCAACGCGGCGCGCAGGTGCAGTGCTTCGCCCCGAACATCGCGCAATTGCATGTGATCAACCACCTGACCGGCGAGGAAATGCCCGAATCGCGCAATGTGCTAGTGGAATCGGCGCGCATCGCCCGTGGCAACATCAAGGACATCCGCGAGGCCGACGTCGACGACTTCGATGCCTTGATCGTGCCAGGCGGGTTTGGCGCGGCGAAGAACCTGTCCAACTTTGCCGTCGAAGGCGCTGGCTGCACGGTGCAACCCGAAGTACTGGCGCTGGCCGAGGCGTTTGCCGAAGCAGGCAAACCGGTGGGCCTGATGTGCATCTCGCCGGCATTGGCCGCGAAGATCTATGGCCCAGGTGTGACCTGCACCATCGGCAACGATGCCGACACCGCCACGGCGATGAACAAGATGGGCGCCACCCACGAAGATTGCGCGGTGACTGAAATCATCGAAGACAAGGCGCGCAAACTGGTGACGACCCCGGCTTACATGCTGGCGCAGAACATCAGTGAAGCGGCTTCCGGGATCAATAAACTCGTGGATCGCGTACTCGAACTGACCCACGAAAACGACGTTTAACACGGCCTATATGATCGTTCCCACGCTCTGCGTGGGAACGCCGCCATTGGCGCTCCGCGCCTGCCCACTTTGGCGTTACATTTACGGTAAGACCGGAACGCAGAGCGTCCCAAGATGCATTCCCACGCGAAGCGTGGGAATGATCATCATAAGGCTCAGGGTTTGCGGGTCAGGCGCGTGAGGATCCGGTCCAGCGCATTGGCAAACGCCTGCTTCTCGCGGTCGCCAAACGGCGCGGGGCCGCCGCTCATCTGGCCTTGTTCACGCAAGTCGGTGAACAGATTGCGCACGGCCAGCCGCTCGCCCATGTTCTGCGCATCGAACTCCTTGCCGCGCGGATCCAGCGCTGCCACGCCCTTCTTCACCAGGCGATCGGCCAACGGAATGTCGCTGCAAATCACCAGTTCACCCGGCACCGCGTGTTCGACCAGATAATCGTCCGCCGCATCCGGCCCGCTCGGCACCACGATCAGCTTGACGATGGCCAACCCTGGTTTGATCTGCGGCTGCCCGGCCACCAGCACCACTTCGAACTGGCGCTTGAGCGCGAACTTCACCACCAGATCCTTCGCCGCCCTTGGGCAGGCGTCGGCATCGATCCATACACGCATCATCGTTTCCTCATCCAAAAAACATCGCGGGCAAGCCACGCTCCCACAGGTTAACGCTAAACCTGTGGGAGCGCGGCTTGCCCGCGATTATGAGCCCCAGCGAATGCTGTTAAGCGACTACCCGCCGCTTCTCAGCCACCCAACTACGCCCATACAACACCACAATCGCCAGAATCGCCACGGCCTGCGCCGTCAACGAATACGCATCGGCGTGAATCCCCAGCCAGTCGAACTCAAAGAACGCCACTGGCCGTGTGCCGAAGATCCCGGCTTCCTGCAGCGCTTTCACGCCATGCCCGGCAAACACCACCGACAACGCGCACAGCAACGCCGCGTTGATGCTGAAGAACAGCGTCAGCGGCAGTTTCGCCGAGCCACGCAAGATCACCCACGCCAGACCGACCAACAGCACCAGCGCCGTCGCCCCACCGGCAAGCACTGCGTCATGCCCGGCCGGGCCGGCCTGCAGCCACAGGGTTTCGTAGAACAGGATCACTTCGAACAACTCGCGGTACACCGAGAAAAACGCGAGGATCGCAAAACCGAAACGCCCGCCACCGCCGACCAGACTGCTCTTGATGTAATCCTGCCAGGCTGCCGCGTGACGGCGGTCGTGCATCCACACGCCAAGCCACAGCACCATCACACTGGCGAACAGCGCCGTCGCGCCCTCCAGCAATTCACGTTGCGAGCCGCTGACATCGATGACATACGCGGCCAACGCCCACGTGCCGAGGCCGGCCAACAGCGCCAAACCCCACCCGACGTTGACGCTGCGCACCGCCGATTGCTGACCGGTATTGCGCAGGAAGGCGAGAATCGCCGCCAATACCAAAATCGCTTCCAGGCCTTCGCGCAGCAAAATCAGCAGCCCGGAGATGTAGCTCAGCGACCAGCTCAAACCATCGCTGCCCAACAGGCCGGCGGACTCTTTCAGCTTAGCCTTGGCGGCTTCGAGACGTTGCTCCGCCTGCTCGACCGGCAAACCGTCCTGCAACGATTGCCGGTACGCCATTAACGACTTCTCAGTGTCCTTGCGCACATTGGCGTCGACGTTATCCAGCGAACTCTCGACCAGTTCGAAGCCTTCCAGGTACGCCGCCACCGACAGGTCGTAGGCCTGATCGTGCTCACCGGCGCGGTAGGCGGCCAGGCTCTTGTCCAGGGTCGCAGCGGTGTAGTCGAGCAACTGCGCCGGGCCACGCTTGACCTGCGGCGGCTGCGCCCGTTGCGCACGGAAGGTCACGGCGGCTGGCACACCTTCGGCGGCCTGCACTTCAGCCGGGGTCTGGCGGGCCAGATCGGCGATGTTGTAGGTCTTCTCGGATTTGACGGCCGCCGCATCGGCGCTGAACCCAGCAATGTAGGTCGCTAGATCCCAACGCTGACGATCATCGAGCTGATCGGCAAACGCCGGCATGTCGGTGCCTTCTACGCCTTGGCCAAGGGTGTTGTAGATCGCATAAAGGCTCAGATGGTCCATCCGCGCAGCGTCACGCAGATTGGCCGGCGCCGGCGTCATGCCCAGGCCAGCCGGGCCGTCACCGGCACCGCTGTCGCCGTGGCACACCGAGCAATTCTGCGCATAGAGCGGCGCGCCGCGGGTCGGATCCGGGGTGATGATCGGCGCTTGGCTGACCTCGTACGCCACCGCCAGTTGCGCGCCAAGTTGCCGCGCCTGACGGGCGACTTCCGCACCGTCCTGCTTCGCGGTGATGGCAGCGTGCAAAGCACTGACGCCCTGCTCCAGCGCGGCCTTTTCAGGTTTGGCCGGCATGCCCGTGATCAAACCTTGCAGCGCCTGGGTGAACTCCAGCTGCTCACGGTATTCGGCATCATCGACGACTGCTCCAGCCTCGACCGTCGGCGGGTAATCCGCGCTGATGTAATCGAGCAGGTGCAGCGCTTGCGGAGCGCCCTCCACGGTATCGGCCAGCAGATTGAAGCTGCTGAGCGCGCACAGCGGGAACACCAGCCAGGCCAGAAATCGGGACGAGGCAGTCATGAACAGGTCTCAAATGGAAATGCGAAGTTACATATTGTTCACTTCGCCGGCGTTTCCCTCAAGCTTTGTCGGCATTGAGCGCCAACACTAATCGAGAAACAGCCAAGCACATTGCCACCACCGATCCTTATAATGCGCCACGTCAGCCCCTTTGCACCCAAGGAAGAAGCCACCGTCATGCGTCACTGTCTGTTGTTGACTGTGCTGTTCAGTCTCGTTGTGCAACTCAACGGATGTGCCGCCTACCGCAATTACGACCAGGAAATGCAGGAGACCAACGATCAGCTGATGATGGGCAACATCGAGGGCGCGCTATTCCTGATCGAGCAGAACAACCCGTGGGAATCCAAGGATCTGCTCTATTACTTCGAAAAAGGCGCCGTCCTCAGCCTCGGCAATGCGCTGCCTGACAGCCAGATCGCCTGGCGCAGCGCCGACCAGATGATTGTCCAGCGCGAAGACACCGTGCCTTCCGCGCCCATGAAGTTCATCAATCGCTTCAATCGGGAAATGGGCGTCATGTTCGTCAATGACAAACTGCAGCGCTACGACGGTTATGACTACGAAAAGGTCATGCTCACCACGCAAATGGCCCTCAACCAATTGTCCGTCGACGACTTCGAAGGCGCCCGCACCGATATCAAGAAAACTCACGAGCGCGAAGCGTTGATCGCCCGCGAGCGCGAGCGCCAGTACGAAGCAGTCGAAGAGCAGGCCAAGGCGCAAGGCATCAAGGTGCATTACAAGGATCTGCGCGGCTACCCGGTGGCCACCCTTGACGCGCCTTCGGTCATCGAGCTGAAGAACGGTTATCAGAGTGCGTTCAGCCATTATCTTGCCGGGTTTACTTATGAGGCATTGGGCGAGCGCGGCTTGGCTGCTCCGGGCTATCGGCAGGCCATCGAACTGCGCCCCAATGTGCCTTTTCTTGAGCAGGCGTTGCGCGATCTCGACAAGCCGCCGGCGAAGGCTGATGAGAGCGACGTGTTGATCGTGGTGCAAAGCGGCCTGGCTCCCGCCCGCGCGTCGGTCAAGGTTTTGATTCCGATTCAGCTCAATGCAAGCCTGGTCATTGATGCGCCGATTTCCTTTCCGGTGATGGTGCCGGATGCCGTCACGCCGGCCTTCGACTCCATCAAGATCGATGGGCGCAAACGCCCCCTGAGCGCCATCAACAGCGTGACTGACATGGCAACACGCACCTTGCGCGACGACATGCCCGAGATCATTGAATCAGCGAGATTCCGCGCCAACATGGCGGCCATCGGCCAGGCCAATTACAACGCGCAAAACCCCGACAAGGCCTCACTGGTCGTGACGGCAAAAGATCCCTTCGAAGAAGCTGACACTCGCACCTGGCGCACTCTGCCCGACAAAACCCTGGTAGCGCGACTGCGCCTGAAAAAAGGTAATCACACCATCACCGTGCCCAACGCTGACGGTGCGCTGACCGTACGCATTGAACGTGATCACCAGGTCATCAACCTACGGGCATTCGGCAAATGGGCCTATGTCATTGGCACCGCTTTCGTGACGCCACCGGCAACGCCATTGGGCTTGAAATAGACATGCGTTGGCGCTTGAAGAAAACCGGCCAGACCGTCAATCTGCCGAGCAGCGGCGCGCGCCCTGTCGCCCGCCCCGGAAAATCTGAAGAACGGAGTCTTTGCATGCGTTTCAAACTCATCGCCGTTGCCGCCCTCGCCCTGTTGGCCAGCGGCTGCGCAACGCCGCCACCGCCTCCGCCAGCACCGGGCAGCGCCGCGAGCAAAGTCGTGGCCATGGGTGAGCTGAAGAACATCGCGATCGGCAACATGCGCGTCGCCCGGGAAAACGGCTTCATGACCGTTGGCGTGCAATTGAGCAACACCGACAAGCGCAACAAGACCTTCTATTACCGTTTCGCCTGGCTCGGCGCCGAAGGATTCCCGGTCGCCGACGATGAAGTCTGGAAACCCCAGTTGATCTACGGCGGGCAGAACAGTTTCCTCCAGAGCATCGCTCCCACCCCGAAAGCCGTGGACTTCCGTCTGGAACTGCAGACGCCTTGAACCCGACACCCCATTTCGTTCCAGAGAGCATTGCCATGTTTGCACGCGTCTCCTGCCTTGCCGTTTTCGCCTTGCTGGTCTCCGGTTGTGTCGACAACTCGCCAACCCTGGGCAGCAGCAATATCAGTTACGGCGACCCCAGAGCGGTTGAAACCGTCACCAACGAATTCGGCTCCACCGACCTGCAGATGATCGCCGAGTCGATGACCCGTTCGCTGGCCCAGTCCGGGGTGCTGCAAGGGCGTCCGGTGGTGCAGGTCTACGACGTGATGAACAAGACCAGCGAGTACATCGATACCCGCGAAATCACCACGAGCATCAAGACCCAGCTGATGAAATCCGGCGTGGCCCGCTTCGCCAGCGACAACACCGCGATGCAGAGCCAGATCGATCAGCTCAAGCTGCAAAACCAGAGCGGCCTGTACAAGAAGAGCACCGTGGCCAAGACTGGCAACATGATCGCGGCGAAATACCGGCTTGAAGGTTCGATCAGCTCGATCGTCAAGCGCAGCAGCGATTACAAGGACGTCTTCTACAAATTCAGCCTGCAACTGATCGATGTCGAAAGCGGTCTGGCCGAATGGATGGACGAAAAAGAAATCCGCAAAACCACGGAGCGTTGATCGATGCGCACATGGATTGGCCTGTTGACCCTGGCTTGCGCGTTCAGCGTGCAGGCGGCCCCGAAAGTCGCCGTTGCCGACCTGGCGTACGAGGAACGTGTGGAGCAATACATTCACACCATCTCGGCGCAGAGCAATCACCAGGAGAGCTATTACGGCGCCAGCGGCTCGTCGAGCTATGAGGAATACGAAACGCCCAACAGCTACATCCAGCAGACCGAGCTGCGCCGGTTCACCGGCGACATCAAGGGTGAAATCCTCCGCACGGGTATGTTTCAGCTGATTCAAGGCAAACCGTACACCGCGTCGTCCAAGGGCGATGTCTACGACGTGATCAAGCGGATCAAGGCCGGCAATTACAAGGGCGCCGACTATGTGCTCTTCGGCACGGTGTCCGACATCGACTTCACCCAGGACATGAACGAGCTGGCGAACACCGACAGCTACTCGGCGGTGCTGGCCCTGACCCTGGTCGCGGATTTCAGCCTGATCAACACCAAGACTTACGAAATCATCTCGGCCTTTACGGCGATGGGCGAAGCCCAGGACACCAAACTGGTGAACAGCCGAGACATCCATGTGTCGCTGAACCGTCCACGGGTGGTCCGTGACGTGTCCAAGGCCCTGGGTGAGGATGTCGCCGGGCAATTGAGCCAGCAGCTCGGCGGCGGCAGTTACGAGCCATCGCGCGAGCCAGCTCAGCGCAACAATCTGCCAGCAGATACGCCGCCGGTGATTCTGCGCTGAGTAAATCGCAGGTAATAAAAAAGGCGACCCACCGAGGTCGCCTTTTTTGTGCCTGCGCGATTTACGCGGCGGCTTTGCGCAACGTCGCCATAAACGCCGCCGCGCCGATGAACAGCCCGGCAAACGTGCGGTTCATGCGTTTCTGCTGCTGCGGTGTGCGCAACAACCGCAACACCTTCGAGGCCAGACCGGTGTAACCGGCCATGACAATCAGGTCGACGCAGACCATGGTCACGCCGATCACCACGTACTGAATCAGCAGCGGCGCATGCGGGTTGATGAACTGCGGCAGCACCGCAAGCATGAACACCAGCGCCTTGGGGTTGCTGATGTTGACCAGGAAGCCCCGGAACACCAATGCCAGCGGCTTGCCAATCGGTCGTACCGCGGCGTCATCGCTCATGTCCATGGGCTGCGCACGCCATTGCTTAATGGCGAGATAGACAAGGTACGCGACACCGAACCATTTGATCGCGTGGAAGGCCGTGGCCGAAGCGGTGAGGATCGCGCCAACACCGGCGCCGACAATGGCGATCTGCACGGCCAGACCGATTTGCAGGCCCAAGGCGTTCCAGTAACCGCGCCAGAAACCGTATTGCAGACCGCTGGACATCGACGCAATGGCGCCAGCACCGGGGGAAAGGCTGATCACCCAGCAGGCCGCAAAAAACGCCAGCCATGTTTGAAGCTCCATCGCACACCTCGACTCATGCCGTAACAAGTTGTCAAAGCTAATGCGGTTTGGGGCTAAAAGCAAAAGATCGCAGCCTTCGGCAGCTCCTACATGAGAATGCGATCCCTGTAGGA
>NZ_RWIM01000004.1 GCF_009764645.1 Pseudomonas sp. PB106 | reverse complement strand
GCGGTCAGCCGCAAGGTCGCCAGAACGGTCCGCGCAACAGCAACGGTTCGAGCACCGGCACCCCACCGGGCAAACGCAGCGGCCCGCGCAACGGCGCACCGCGTGATGGTCAGTCGGGGCGTCGTGACGATTCCGCCTCGTCCTCGCGCAACCGCCGTCCGGCCCGTGACGAGCAGCCTCGTAGCGAGCCAGCCGTGCAGAATCCGCGCAGCAATGGCCCGAAGATCATGCACAAGGAATCGAAAGCCGACCGCTTCCCGACGCCTGAGCAACTCGATCAACTGCCAAGCCGCCCACGTGGCGAAAAACCAGCGCTGCTGACCCGCAACCGCTGATTTTACGCTGCAATGAAAAATGCCCCGCCTCGCAAGAGCCGGGGCATTTTTTTGGACGACCCAAACCCGCTTCCTACAGGAGGAATTGTGTTTTGACGGGCAATAAAAAACGCCCCCGGCCTTTCAACCGGGGGCGTTTTTGTGTGGCGGGTGGAAAGTTACTTAACTTTCACGCCTTCCAGCGAGATGTCCAGATCCGCAGTTTGCGAGGTAGGACCTGGGCCCTTGATCCCGAAATCGTTCAGGTTGAGGGTGGTCTTGGCGTTGAAGCCAGCACGCTCGCCGCCCCATGGATCCTTGCCTTCGCCGTTGAACGTAGCCTTGAAGGTCACTGGCTTGGTCACGCCGTGCAGGGTCAGGTCGCCAGTCACGTCAGCGGTCTTTTCACCGGTCGATTTAACGGCGGTGGAGACGAACTTGGCATCAGCAAACTTGCCGACATCCAGGAAGTCTTTGCTGGCGATGTGTTTGTCACGCTCAGCGTGGTTCGACCACAGGCTGGCGGTTTTCACATCAACGGAGATCTTGCTGGCTTCAGGCTTGGCCGAATCCCACGAGAAGGTACCGTCGAAATCTTTGAAAGTACCGTGGATGAAGCTGTAGCCCAGGTGGCTGATTTTCCAGTCAACGAAGGCGTGCTGACCTTCCTTGTCGATTTTGTAGTCCGCTGCCATGGCCTGAGCCGAGAGCAGTGCAGAACCGATTGCCAGAGCGGCCAGAGTCTTTTTCAACATGCTTTCTTTTCCTTTGAGTCGAGGTTGAATTTCAGGCTTTGCGACCGAGCATTCGTGTCAGGGTCACATCACGATCAATAAAGTGGTGCTTCAATGCTGCCAACGCATGGAGGCCGGAAAAAATTACCAGCGCCCACGCCAGCCACAGATGAATCACCCCAGCGGTATCTGCTTGATCCGGTAGCCCGGAAACCAGTGCAGGAACTTCAAACAGGCCAAACACCGGGATCCCGACACCGTCTGCGGTGGAAATCAGGTAACCGGCAAGCATCACAGCGAACAGCGCCAGATATAGAAACCCGTGGCCGAATTTGGCGCCGAGACGGGTCATGCGGCTGTAGCTTTGCAGCGTCGGCGGCGGTGGGCTGATAAAGCGCCACAGCACCCGTAACACCATCACGGCCAGCAACACCAGGCCGATGCTCTTGTGCAGATCCGGCGCCTCTTTGCGCCAGCTGCTGTAGTAATCCAGCCCGACCATCCACAGACCCAGCGCGAACAGCCCGAAGACCACCAGCGCCACGCCCCAGTGCATGAAGATGCTGACCCAACCATAGCGCGAAGAAGAGTTACGTAGCTGCATTGCCCAAATCCTGTGAGAACTGCGAACCAAGACTAGCGAGTTATCTATCGAATTAAAGCGGAAAATTTCGCTTTGAAATATCGAGAAATACGATCAAGAGTCTGGAAGTGGCGTGTTAAGGAAAGATTAACGGGGAAAGTGTGGCGGGATGTTAGGTGGTAGATCCTGATGATGCGCTGTCTGGACAGGCCTCATCGCGGGCAAGCCCGCTCCCACAGGGGTCGGTGGCGTTGAAAAATCCTGCGTTCACCTCAGAAACCTGTGGGAGCTGGCTTGCCAGCGATGGGACCTTCACAGGCAAAAAAAAGCGCGGCATAAACGCCGCGCTTCTTCGTTCACCGCAAGGCTTACTGCGCCTTGGTCTCGGTCGTTGCCGCAGGCTTGGCCGCTGGCTTCTTCGCCGGTTCAGCCTTTTTCGCCGCTGGTTTCGCCGCAGGCTTTTTCGCTTCGGACTTGGCCGCTGGCTTCTTCGCCGCAGGCTTGGCCGCCGCTTTCTTCGCCGGTTCAGCTTTCACTGGTGCCGCTGGCTTCGGCGCTTCCACCGGAGCTGGCGCAGGTGCCGGGGTCGGCGCAGGCGCTGGTGCGACCGGAGCTGGAGCCGGTTCTGGTGCCTTCACAGGCTCTGGCTTCTTCTCGTCATCCGAACCGCCGAACAGATTAGTGAAGAAGTTGCCCTTCTTCGCCGCCACGGCACCCGCCGCCGCTGCTGCAGCCGGAACCACTTTCGCCGGTTCAAACGATTTGCCTGCCGCCAGGTCTTCAACCTGACTGGCCGCACGCTGACCGGTGCGCAGTGCGCCTTCAAGTGTGCCCGGGTACAAGGTGTCGGTGTGTTCGCCGGCGAACGTCACGCGTTGCAACGGACGCTCCCACAGGCGCCAGAACTTGCTGATCTGGCCTGGGCCATAAGCCAGGTAGGCGCCGCCCATCGACGGGTCGGTGCTGTAGCGGCGGATTTCATAGCCGGTGAACGAGCCACGGGCCTGTGGATAAAACGCGTGCAGACGGATCAGCACCTGATCGACCATCTGCTTGTCGCCAAACGCCTGCATCACGCGGGCGTTGTCGCCGGACAGGTTGATCACCACGTTGGCGCCGCCCTTCAGCGCAGGCTCGATCCAGAGCATGCCAAGGCCGGTGTTGCTGTAGATCTCGCCGGACATGCGCGCCTTGCTTTCCCACACTGGCGTCTTGAACTTCAACATGATCTGGTCGCGCCAACCGTAGTTGGTGCCCTTGATCGCGGCCAGATGCTGGGCATCCAGCGCCGGGGTCAGCGCAATCTTGTTCAGCGCACGCAACGGCACGGCCAGTACGACGTAATCAGCCTGATAGCCAACGCTGCCGACCTTGACGGTCACGCCGTCCTTGTCCTGATTGATCGCCGACACCGGCGAGTTGGTCTTGATGGTCTTGATCTGTTTGACGAAGGCCTGCGCCAGCACCTGGCTGCCACCGACCAGACGCGAAGCACGCAGGTCACGGTCGGAGACGCCGCGATACACGCGGTTCTGCTGAGCGAAATACAGAAGCGACAGACGCGAAGGTTCGTCGTAGTGGGTGCGGATGTCCTGGTTGATCAACTGACGCGCGGTGGCGGGCAAGTTCTGCTTGTCGAGCCAGCTCGACACGGTGATCTGATCCAGTGCGTGCAGGGTGTTGGTCGCGGCCGGGTTCTGCGGGTCGTCGATCGAACGCGCCAGATCGTCGAGGGTTTTCTGGTAGCGCTTCAAGGCATCGGCGGTCGCCGGTTGCTTGGTCGCCAGATCAGCGGCGGAGAAATACTCGCCATCGATCAGATAACCCGGCGTACGCACGAATTCCGGGGCCGGCGTGGTGCCCAGCTTGAACGTCGAGACGTACTTGTTCAGCACTGGCTGCGTCTTGTCGTTGCCGATCCACTCGCTGGTGGCCATGCCGGAGCGACCGCCCAGGCTCGGCTTGGCTTCCAGCAGCGTGACCTGCCAGCCTTTGTTTTGCAGCTCGTAAGCGGCGGTCAGGCCCGACAGGCCCCCACCGATCACGATTGCGGTTTTATCCTTGGCCAGCGCTGTAACGCTGAACAGCCCCAACATCACTAGCGCACAGGCGCGCAGCCAACCGACAGACATTCAGCGAACTCCGGAAATACACGTAGGAAAAAGCAGTTTTGCGAGTCAGACGACCCAAAGAACCGCGAAGAATACGTTAGCCATCAAAACGCCGCCAGCGACGTCTATCGGCTCATACAAAGTAGCTCAATCGACACAATGGGTTGTCCCCACGCGATGCATTGCATAGGCTTGCGCGATTGTTTGCCCGCGCCTGACGCGAGCCGCCTCGAGGAGACTGTAAATGGGCCTGAATAACCAGTGGATGCAACGCGACCTCGCGGTGTTGTGGCATCCCTGCACCCAGATGAAAGACCACGAACAGCTGCCGCTGATCCCGATCAAGCGCGGTGAAGGTGTCTGGCTCGAAGACTTCGAAGGCAAGCGCTACCTCGACGCCGTCAGCTCCTGGTGGGTCAACGTATTCGGCCACGCCAACCCGCGCATCAACCAGCGCATCAAGGATCAGGTCGATCAACTGGAACACGTGATTCTCGCCGGTTTCAGCCATCAACCGGTGATCGAGCTGTCCGAGCGTCTGGTGAAGATGACGCCGGAAGGCCTGAACCGGGTGTTCTACGCCGATAACGGTTCGTCCTGCATCGAAGTCGCGCTGAAAATGAGCTTTCACTACTGGCTCAATCGCGGTCAGCCGAACAAGAAGCGCTTCGTCACCCTGACCAACAGCTACCACGGCGAAACCATGGCCGCGATGGCGGTCGGCGACGTGCCGCTGTTCACCGAGACCTACAAAGCGCTGCTGATGGACACCATCAAAGTGCCGAGCCCGGATTGCTACCTGCGCCCGCAAGGCATGAGCTGGGAAGAACATTCGCGCAACATGTTCGCCGCCATGGAGCAGACCCTGGCAGAAAATCATGACAGCGTCGCGGCAGTCATCGTCGAGCCGCTGATTCAGGGCGCTGGCGGCATGCGCATGTATCACCCGGTGTATCTGAAGTTGCTGCGCGAGGCCTGCGATCGCTACGGCGTGCACCTGATCCTCGACGAAATCGCTGTGGGTTTCGGCCGCACCGGGACGATGTTTGCCTGTGAACAGGCCGGCATTCGCCCGGACTTCCTCTGCCTGTCGAAGGCCCTGACCGGCGGCTATCTGCCGCTGGCCGCGTGCCTGACCACCGACGAAGTCTACAGCGCGTTCTACGACGACTATCCAACCTTGCGCGCCTTCCTGCATTCGCACAGTTACACCGGCAACCCCCTGGCGTGCGCGGCGGCACTGGCGACGCTGGATATCTTCGAGCACGACAACGTCATCGAGAACAACAAGGCTTTGGCCCAGCGCATGGCCTCGGCGACCGCGCATCTGGCCGATCACCCGAACGTCTCCGAAGTGCGCCAGACCGGCATGGTCCTGGCCATCGAGATGGTCAAGGATAAAGCCACCAAAGAGGCCTACCCTTGGCAGGAGCGTCGCGGTTTGAAGGTGTTCCAGCATGCGCTGGAGCGTGGCGCGTTGCTGCGTCCGCTGGGCAGCGTGGTGTATTTCCTGCCGCCGTACGTGATTACCCCGGAGCAGATCGACTTCCTTGCCGAAGTCGCCAGCGAAGGCATCGACATCGCCACCCGTGACAGCGTCAGCGTGGCCGTGCCGAAAGATTTCCACCCCGGTTTCCGTGACCCAGGCTAACCGTGACCGCTCGTTCCCACGCTCCGCGTGGGAATGCAGCCCGGGACGCTCAGCGTCCCAACAGCGGACGCAGAGCGTCCGGTGAGGCATTCCCACGCAGAGCGTGGGAACGATCTACTGATTCACATCTTTCCAGAGACCCGAAATGAGACTGTCCCGCTTCTTTATCGACGCCCCGCTGAGCACCGGCGAACACGAATTGCCGGAGGCCCAGGCGCATTACATCAGCCGCGTGCTGCGCATGACCGAGGGCGATGCGGTGCAGATGTTCGACGGTTCCGGCCATGAGTTTCGCGGTTCGCTGCTGGAAGTCGGCAAGAAGCGCGTGACCGTGCAGATCGACGAGCAATTCGCCGGACAGGTCGAATCGCCGCTGCACATTCACCTCGGCCAGGGACTGTCCCGTGGCGAGCGCATGGATTGGGCGATCCAGAAAGCCACCGAGCTGGGCGTGAACGAAATCACCCCGATCTTCAGCGACCGCTGCGAAGTCCGCCTCAAGGACGAACGCGCCGACAAACGCCTGCTGCACTGGCGCCAAGTGGCGATCAGCGCCTGCGAGCAATGTGGTCGTTCGCGGGTGCCGGTGATTCATCCGCCGGTATTGCTGGCGGACTGGATCAAGCAGACCGAAGCCGAGTTGAAACTGGTGCTGCACCCGGTCGCGGAGCCGTTGGTGAGTCATGCCAAACCGGCGACGTTGGCGTTCCTGATCGGGCCTGAGGGTGGTTTGACTGACGCTGAAGTCGAGCAAGCCAAAGGCAACGGCTTCCACGCCGCCCGCCTTGGCCCACGGGTGTTGCGCACAGAGACCGCGCCAGTCGTGGCGTTGGCGGTAGCCCAACAATTGTGGGGTGATTTCTAGGACGCCATCGCTGGCAAGCCAGCTCCCACAGGTGCTTTGTTGGCCACAACATTTGTGAACAACATTGAACTCTGTGGGAGCTGGCTTGCCAGCGATAGCCGCACCTCGGTCTACAAGACGTAAAACAGAATCGCGACAAAGTGCAGCAAACTCCCGGCAATCACGAACAGATGCCAAATCCCATGCGCATGCCGCAGCCGGTGATCGAGGGCAAAAAAGATAATCCCCACCGTGTACAACACACCGCCCGACGCCAGCCAGGCAAACCCGGTGGTGCCCAGCGCCGCCATCAAAGGCTTGACCGCCACCAACACAATCCAGCCCATCACCGCGTAAATCACGATCGACAGAATCCGCGCCTCTGAACGCGGTTTGATCTCTTGCAGGATGCCGATCAGCGCCAGCCCCCAGACAATCCCGAACAGCGTCCAGCCCCACGGCCCGCGCAGGGTCACCAGACAGAACGGCGTGTAGCTGCCGGCGATCAACAGGTAGATCGAAAAGTGATCGACCTTCTTCATGATCGCTTTCTTGCGCCCGCGCACGCTGTGATACACGGTTGATGCGCTGTAAAGCACCAGCAGGGTAAACGCGTAGATCGCCACACTGACAATCTTCCACGGGCTGCCGTCCAGACAGGCAATCACCAGCATCCAGACCCCGCCGACAAAAGCCGCCACCGCCCCGACCAAATGCGTCCAGGCGTTGAGTTTTTCTCCGTGATACATGTGTCACTTACCTCAATAATTCGTTACCGCAACGCGCAAGGCTCGGGCCTTGAGCGTAAAAGCGCAATGTTTCTGTTCAAAGCCAAGATCAAAAGATCGCAGCCTTCGGCAGCTCTTACAGGTGATCGCGTTCCAATGTAGGAGCTGCCGAAGGCTGCGATCTTTTGATCTTCAAGGCACAATCGACGCATTCCAAAAAGAGTCCGCGCCATGCTGATCGACGAAGAATTGACCCTGAAAAAACTCGAGGTGTTCCTCGCCTTCATGCGCACCGGCAACCTCGCCCGCGCCGCTGCCGAGTTGCAGACCAGCAACGTCAGCGTGCACCGCGCGATTCACTCGCTGGAAAGCGCCCTGCGCTGCCCGCTGTTCAAACACGAAGGCCGCAACCTGACACCGCTGGAAAGTGCTTACGTCCTCGAAGAGCGCGCACAAAAGCTGATCAACGACGTCGTCGAAAGCGTGCGCCTGACCCGCGAAGCAGCCGGATTCTCCGCCGAACGTTTCAAACTCGGTTCGCTGTATTCGCTGACGGTGAAAACCGTGCCGCAGCTGATCATGGGCCTGAAAATCCGCCGCAGCGAACTCAACATCGACCTGATCCTCGGTTCGAACATCGACCTGCTCTACAAGCTGAAGAACATGGAAGTCGACGCGATTCTGGTGTCGCTGGACGACAGCATCAACGACCCGGATTGCGAGCAGATTGCACTGTTTTCCGACGACATCTTTCTCGCCACCCCGGCGGATTCAAAGTTCGCCCAGCGCAGTGAAGTGGATCTGGCGGAAGTGCGCGATGAAACGTTTATCACGCTGACCCAGGGCTTCGCGACGCATCAGGACGGTAACCGGGTGTTCAAGCAGGCGGGGTTCGAGCCGAAGGTCGCGATGCAGGTGAATGACATTTTCACTCTGCTGAGCATGGTCAGCTCGGGGGTCGGATATGCGTTGCTGCCAGGAAGGATTGCGGCGGTGTATGAGAACCGGGTGAAGCTGATTCCGTTGCAGGAGAAGTACCGGTTGCAACAGCACATTGGTGTGGTGTTTCTGAAAGCCAAGGAGCGCGATCCAAACTTGTTGGCGTTGCTGGCGGAGTGTCGGATGTATGCCAATCGGCAGGCCTCCCCATGATCGTTCCCATGCTCCGCGTGGGAATGCCTCAATGGACGCTCTGCGTCCGGCTTTTTGGGACGCGGAGCGTCCCGGGCTGCATTCCCACGCGGAGCGTGGGAACGATCAAGGGCAACTTTTAGCGATTAACCCACCAACCCGCGCATCGCCAAAAACAACAGCGAAGGCCCAAGCAAACAGCCAAGCGCGGTATAGAACGCCGCCGTCAGACACCCATAAGGCACCAGCTTCGGATCCGTCGCCGCCAACCCGCCGGCCACACCACTGGACGTGCCCATCAGCCCGCCGAAAATCACCGCACTGCGTGGATTGTTCAGGCCGATCATCGGCGCCACGAACGGCGTCATGACCATCACCAGAATCGCCTTGATCAGCCCCGCCGCAATCGACAGCGCCATCACCTCGGAACTGGCACCAATCGCCGCGCCGGTCACCGGGCCGACGATGTAAGTCACCGCGCCTGCGCCAATGGTGGTCAGGCTCACCGCATCGGTATAACCGAACGCCATCGCGACACCGACCCCGGCAACAAACGACGTGCCGACACCCACAAACAGCGCCAGCACACCGACGAACCCGGCACGCTTGAGTTCATCGACACTCACGCCAAATGCCGTGGCGACAATGGCAAAGTCACGCAGCATCGCGCCGCCGAGCAGACCGATGCCGGACAGCAACGGAATATCCACCACACCCTTTTGCCCACCGGTCAGCGCGCCGCCGACATACGACAGCACCAGCCCGAGCAGAATGGCGATGGCCGAGCCGTGCAAACGGCCCTTGGTGAAGGTGTTGGACATCCAGTAGGACACCCACATGGTCAGCCCGACAATCAGGAAACCGCTGATCAAACCGTAGCCAGTGATCACTTTCATCATCGATTCGTACATGGCGATTACCCCGCAGTCTTGGCTGGAGCGATCGGGGTCTGCTCCTTGTTGCCCATGCGCGTGAGCACTGGCACCAAGGCGAAAGCGATGACCACGGCCAGCGTCCCGGCGAGGATCGCCATCGGCCCGCCCTTCAGTGCGCCGTAGACGTTTTGCTGGGCCGCCATGGCCACCACGATAGGAATGTAGACCGCGCTCCAGAACTCGACACCCTGCTCGGTCTTGCCCTTGAGCCAGCCGCTTTTATTCAGATAACTGCCCAGGCCAATCAACAGCAGCATCGCAATGCCGACACCGCCGACGTTGGCCGGCACGCCGATCAGCTTGCCGAGCAATTCACCGACCCAGATACCCACCAGCGTACAAAAGGCGAGAAACGCCACACCGTAAATAATCATTGTTGTAGTCCTCAAAGTGCATCGTCGAATGTTGTTTTTGTTGTTCGAAGCTTGAGTCGCGGCGGTTTAGAGTTGGCGGCTTCCCTCCTCACGCAGCAGCGCTTGCAAGGTGTCGAGGCGAGCACTGTCGAAGGCAGTGACCGTGCCCTGCTCGAACACCCGGCGCGCCAGCCCGGTCAGCACCGCACCGGGCGGCAGTTCGATCTGTAAACGTACGCCGCGCTCGTAGGCGCTTTGCACGGTGCCGCGCCAATCCACCACGCGGCACATGTTGAAGGCGAGGTCGTCGCGCAGCGCTTCTACTTTGGTCACAGGGCGTGCGCGACTGCCGCTCAGGTAAGCGACTTTGGGGATTTTCAGTTCAACCTTGGCGAAGGCTTCGGCGAGGGCTTGTGCCGGTGCGTCCAGCAGTGGGCAGTGCGACGGCACGCTCACCGCCAGACGTTTTGCCAGACCTGCGCCACGGCCGCGCGCCAGTTCGGCGACCGCTTGCATGGCCTCGTCACTGCCGGCGATTACCACCTGATTGTCGGCATTGATATTGGCCAGATACACCGGCGAATCCTCACCGTGCACCTGCGCCAATAGCGTTTCGACTGTGGATAATTGCAGGCCGATAATCGCGGTCATGCCGTAGCCCTGTGGATAAGCTTGTTGCATCAGCGCCCCACGCAGGCTGACCAGATGCAGCGCATCGCTGAAGCTCAGCGCCCCGGCGACCACCGCTGCCGGGTACGCACCAATGGACAGGCCGGCAACGTAATCCGCCGTCAGTCCGTCTTGCAAAAGTTGCCGCGATGCAGCGACGCCAGCAATCAGCAGGCAAAGCTGAACTGCCCTTGTCGTGCGCAACGCTTCAGCGGAATCGAGTCGCAAAACATCTTCGCCAAGTACATCGCTGGCCTCGACCACGGTCTCGCGCGGCAAGCGCTGAAGCATGCCCGCCTGTTGCGCACCCTGGCCGGGGAACACCAGCAGACTGCTCACGCTGCTTGCTCCTGCGGGTTCCACGGATCAATCACCAGGCAAGCCTGATGGGCGTTTTTCAGCAACACGCGCGTCGAAGCACTGGCCCACTCACGCAAGGCCACAGCGCCGAACGGCGTCTGCAATTGCATATCGACTCGGCACGCGGCTTGATCGAAAAGCTCAACGAACTTGCTTGCCTGATTACGCGTGATCATCTGCGGTGTCCGCAAAATCAAATCGAGATCGCTGTCCGCGTGCATCGCTTTAAAACCACTGGCCAATTCAAACCCGACACTGCCGCTGACACCCCAGACCCAACCGCAGTCATCGAGCATCGGCCGCAGTTGTTTGAGCGCGTGCACCACCGGCAGATTGCGCTCGCTATCGACCTGACACAGCGCCTCCGGACTGACCCGACAGGCAATCGAATCAACCGCCATCAACGCCGCCAGCCGCTGCTCACGCAACACGCCGCGCACGCCGACCGCGACAAATCCTTGAGAACTCAGCGCCCGCCGCACCACCACCGGTTGCCCGGCGGCCAGCGACTCGACAGCCCACTGCGGCGCATCCGCCGGCAACTGCGCCGGGGTCATGCCCCAGAGCAGATCGTGGGCCAGCGGCGTGTTCACCACTGCGCCCTCAACAGTTCGCGAACCTTGCCGGAGGCCGCACGATTTTTCGCGCCGAGACGATTGCTCAGATCAGTGCTGGCGACATCGCCAATGGCTTGCTTGAGGCACTCGTTAACCCTCGATAGATCCTCCGTCGTCGGCTGTTCGATCTGCTCAACCGACAGGGTTTCCCACAGCAATCCGAGGCTGGCGTAGCTGTCGATGTCATAAGCCATCGGCGGCACACTGGCGGCCAGCGCTTCCAGTTCTTCAACACTGCGCAAGGTCACCCGCGCCGCCGACGCCTTGCCCATCGCATGCACCATCACACCCGGATCACGCAGCGCGATCAAACGATTGGCCTGATAACCATGCGCCAGAAACGCCCCGGACATCGCTTTACCGACCAACAACGCAATCACCGCATGCCCGGCCAGACGTGCGCGGGCGTAACTGTCCGCCGCACCGGCCAGCGCCTGATGAATACCGAGCGCTTCTTCACGGCGACCATAAGCCTGGCTCGGCACATCGACGATGGCGATGATCGGGCGTTTCTGGGATTTATCACGATCAGCAGTGATCGCGTCATCCACAGCCTTGGCCAGACCCCAGCCTTCGAGCAAACCGACTTCGCCATTGCGAGCGCGAGGAAAACGATTGTCTGGGTCAGTTACCACCGCGATAAAACGCCCCAGCTCACCGTCAGCCACCTTCAATGAGGGCGGCAGCCCTTCAACAGCCACAGCGCCCGCGCTCAAGGCGTTGAACCAGTTCAAACCGCGCAGTGAATAACCGCTCATGAGCGCTCTCCTTGATACAGATCGCGAACCACCGACGGTTCGATTTGCGGGTCAGTGTTCAGACTGCTCAGGCGTTGCAGGAACCATTCGGCGCGCTGGCTGCGTGGTTTCGCTGGCAAACCCTGCTGCAGTAATTCACCCACCTGCTGACGAATCTTCGCCACGTCATCGGCGACATAACGATCCACCAGACCACTGGCGAAACGCTGCTCGCCGCCAGTCAGGCTCCAGATGAAGGGCCGGTCGCGGGAGTCGTATTCTTCAATCCCCGCTTCCTGCTCAATCACCTGCGGGCCGTTCAAACCGAGGCGTGCTTCCTGAGTCACCAGCAAATAACTGCACAGCGCAGCGGCAATCGACATGCCGCCGAAGCAACCAACGCTGCCCGCGACCACACCGACCACCGGTTGGTACTGCTGCAAATCGACAATCGCCGCATGAATATCGGCAATCGCCGCCAGCCCGAGGTTGGCTTCCTGCAAGCGCACGCCACCGGTTTCCAGCAGCAACACGGCGCGGGTCGAAATTCCTTTGCGGTTATCTTCAGCCGCCAGTTCCAGCGCGCCGGCAATCTTCGCCCCGCCGACTTCGCCAAGACTACCGCCCTGAAATGCACCTTCAATCGCGGCGATGACCACCGGCAAACCGTCGAGGCTGCCCTTGGCAATCACCACACCGTCATCGGCCTGCGGCACCACCCCTTGGCGTTCAAGCCACGGAGACATGACTCGTTGAAACGGATCGAGCAATTCGCGAAAGCTGCCGGCATCAAGCAAGGCTTTCGCCCGTTGTCGCGCACCGAGTTCGACGAAGCTGTGTTTGTTCAAAAGCGCTGCGCTGTCAGTCATGGCCGATCTCCTCGAAACCTTGTTCCAGCCGCAAGCGCACCACCCCCGGCGTCGCGCCGAAATCGTGGATATCGATGGCCATCGCCGGCGGCGTGGTGCCGTCGAACATCCGCGCAAACAGGTGCTGCCAGCGCAGTTGCGCGCCATTGACCGAGGTCTGCACATTGATCGTCAGCTTGCCGGCCAGGCCCGGTTCGATCAGCACTTCCAGATCACCCGAGCCGACACAACCGACCAGCGCGCGACCACGTGGCGGCTGCCCGGCGGGGAATTCAAACGATAGGGTTTCCATCAAAACGCTCCCTGAAGGATGCCGTCGCGCTCGATACGGTCGAGCAGCAGCGTGGCGGCGAGCAAGTCGGCGGCGCCACCGGGCGAGGCATTCAATGCGATGAGTTGTTGATCCAGTTCGTGCAGCCGGCGGCGACCGCTGAGGCTGGCGCTGCCACCGGCGTCGAGCACCGCTTGCGCGCCGAGTTGCATGGCTTGCAAGCCCTCTTCACCAGCGCGGTAAAGCACGCAGGTGTCCGCCAGATTGGTCATGATCGCGAGCAAAGCGTCGAGCCGGGCGTTCTGTTCGCCGCTGGCGTTGGCGCGGCTGCGTTTGAGTTGCGGCAGGCCGCGTTGCACCACCGACGGGAAGCCGAGTTGCGCTTCTTCACGCGCGCCGCGTGCGCCGTAACGCAGGGCGACTTGGGCGCCGTGGCTCAAGGGTTTGGGGGCATGGCGATCGTCCAGCAAGGCCAGACGTGCGGCGCGTAGGGTCACGGCATTCGCGCTGGAGGATTGCGGTTCCAGCGCAGCGGCCGTCACCAGCAATCCCAGCGCCCAAATGGCGCCGCGATGCGTGTTCACACCACTAGTGGTCGCGAGCATGGCTTGCTCGCCTTCACGACCGATGCGGCCAATCGCTTCGCGCAACGTTGAATCGACTTCGCCGATTGCGCCCGCCGCTTCAGCCATCTCCTTGAACGCCGGCCACAACGACAGCGCCGAAGCGTGCATCAGGCCCAAGTGCAGATCGGTGTGCGCGCCATTGCCGCGACGGTCGACCAGCGCCGGTTTCGGCGACAGATCGGCTTCGTCGATCAGCGCGTCCACCGCCAGGTCGGCCAATCGATCCGCCAGAGAAAGCGGTTTCGCTTGCAGGTTGAATGCGTGCATTACCAGCTCCTGAATTTCGCGGGCGGGTTGTACAAACCGCCGGACCACTCGACCAGATCGGCCA
This sequence comes from Pseudomonas sp. PB106, assembly GCF_009764645.1. Lineage (GTDB taxonomy): Bacteria > Pseudomonadota > Gammaproteobacteria > Pseudomonadales > Pseudomonadaceae > Aquipseudomonas. The sequence continues at coordinate 48,398 of NZ_RWIM01000004.1, read as the reverse complement.
CGCTTTTCGCCGCGAGCAACTCACGGGTGGCGTCGGTGCGGCGGATGCCGAGGTCTTCGGGCAAGGCGATCAGGCCTTCGCGGCGCATGCGTTCGGTGTCTTTCGGGTTGTGGCGCAGGCCGATGGCGGTGACGCCGGCGACCGCTGCGATCATTGCCTGACGCTCTTCCAGCGAACGCGCCTTGTACAGGTAGGCGATGCCTTCTTCGGTGAGCAGATGGGTGACGTCGTCGCCGTAAATCATGATCGGCGCCAGCGGCATGCCACTTTTCTTCGCCACTTCCACCGCGTCGAGGGTTTCGACGAAGGTCGGCTTACCGCCCTCCTGGAAGGTCTCGACCATTTGCACCACGAGTTTCTTGCCGCGTTCGAGCATCGGTTGCTGCGCATCGTCGTGGCGCATATCGAGCCACGCCGGAGTGCCGTGACGGCGACCGCGCGGGTCGTGGCCCATGTTCGGCGCACCGCCGAAACCAGCGAGACGGCCACGGGTCACGGTCGAGGAATGGCCGTCGCCATCGACCTGCAACGTCGCGCCGATAAACAGATCCACCGCGTATTGCCCGGCGAGTTGGCAGAACATCCGGTTGGAACGCAGCGAGCCATCGCGACCGGTGAAGAACACGTCGGGGCGTGCGGCGATGTAGTTTTCCATGCCCAGTTCAGTGCCGAAGCAATGCACACTTTCGACCCAACCGCTCTCGATCGCCGGGATCAGCGTCGGGTGCGGGTTGAGCGTCCAGTTGCGGCAGATCTTGCCTTTGAGGCCGAGGGATTCGCCGTAGGTCGGCAGGATCAATTCTATGGCGGCAGTATTGAATCCGATGCCGTGGTTGAGCGACTGCACGTTGTGTTTTTCGTAGATCCCGCGAATCGCCATCATCGCCATCAACACGTGCACAGGTTTGATGTGGCGCGGGTCGCGGGTGAACAGCGGTTCGATGTAGAACGGCTTGTCGGCGACCACGACGAAATCGACCCATGAGGCGGGGATGTCCACACGCGGGAGTTCGCTGACGTCGTCGACCAGTTGGTTGACCTGAACGATGACGATGCCGTCGCTGAACGCCGCCGGCTCGATCAATGCCGGGGTGTCTTCGGTGCTGGGGCCGGTGTAGATATTGCCGGCGCGGTCGGCCATGAAACCGGCCGAGAGCACGACGCTGGGGATCAAGTCCACCACCAGCCGGGCGTAGAGTTCGATGTAGGTGTGAATCGCGCCGATTTCCAGCAGGCCGTCTTCGAGCAACTGGCTGATGCGCAGGCTCTGCGTGCCGGCGAAGGAGAAATCGAGCTTGCGGGCGATGCCGCGTTCGAACAGGTCGAGGTGCTCGGAGCGACCGACGCTGGGCATGATCATGTGCAGGTCGTGGAGCTTTTCCGGGTCGGCCTTGGCCAGCGAGCGCGAGAGGAAATCCGCCTGCTTCTGGTTATTGCCCTCCAGCACCACACGGTCGCCGGGATGAATCAGCGCTTCGAGCGCGGCGACGATCTTGTCGGTGGGCAACACCACACCGTTGGCCAGCCCGCGCACCTTGTCGAGGCGGCGCTGCTTCTCATCGCGCCGCCGCGTCCAGCGCGAGTCGGGGGAAATTGTTGTTGTCATGCTCACTCCACGGGGTTCGCTGTCGTGGAGCTAAGGTAGGCGTGTGGGGTGGGGGCATCAATCAAGCGCAGTGGCGAATCATTACGCTGAGCGTAACGTTCGCCGACGCCTTCGCGAGTAGGAGCTGCCGAGTGAAACGAGGCTGCGATCTTTTGATTTTCAGAATCAACATCAAAAGATCGCAGCGTGCCGCAGCTCCTACAGGGGACGCATTCCAACTGTAGGAGTGAGCCTGCTCGCGATGGCGTCGCATGGCTCGACGCATTAATCAGTCAGTCGGCACCAATCTGTCCAACACACGATTTACAGCCATTTCCGCCACCATCACCACTTGCGCAATACCCTGCAGGGTCTTGCGGTGCGTGCCTTCAACCATGGCTGCGTGATTGTTGAGCATCACCGTGGCCGAGCCGAGGGTTTCGCTGGCGTCGGCCAGCAGGGATTCGGTGTCGGCATTGGGGTTGGCCATGTACAGCGTGTTGGGGGTGTAGGGCGTGGCCATCAAGTCGGCGTTGGTCGGGCCGAGGTAATGGTCGAGGGCGCGTTCGGCGGCTTCGTGGAATTTCTTGGAGTCGGGGGATTCGTAGGGGGATGCCGGGTCGGTGGCCGGCGGGTTAGGCGTTACTTTGAACATGGATGACTTTCCTCTGTTGAGGCTGCGACCATCCCGCTGCTAAACGATAGGGAGGCAGCTGTGCGCAAGTTAGCAGACCGGTAGTCACCCAAACCCGGCGCACCCGAAGGTGCCATGCGCACAGCCACCATCAAGTGCAGGCGAATGCCTGACTGGATGAGACTCGTACGACCGGACAACTAGCCGGGCTGCTAAACCCGATCACTGGGAATCAGTGACCCGATCCACGTTACGCAGCCAGCCCACGGCGCACAAGCCGGCGGATTCTGGTACATGCGTAGGCAGCGGCGCAAGGATTTGTAGGCTAGGAAGCCGTAACACCGGGTGTCTTTAAACAAGTGTGCCGGAAAGTGTTTAAGACATGACAGAGATCAGGGATTTGCCTGTAGGAATTTGGTGATGCTGCTGGCCCCATCGCTGGCAAGCCAGCTCCCACAGTGTCCGAGTTGTATTCAAATTTTGTGCACCACACAAAAACCTGTGGGAGCTGGCTTGCCAGCGATGGGGCCTGTCAGAGCACCACGAAATCTGGATCAATGGATCAGCCCAGCATCCACCAACAACTGCTCCAACCCCAACAAATCCGGCACCTTCGCCACCTGCTCCCCGACCTGCACCGCCGCCTGCTCCAGCGCACACAACGGCACATCGACATAACTCAACTGACTATCAAGCTTGTACGACCGCGGGATCCCCTGCACCAGCAGGGCAATGAACTTCAACTCCGGCAGACCGCCCAGCGCATTCAAAATCACAATCCGCGCTCTCTCGCCAATGACGATTTTCTGCCCACACGCCGATTCAAAACTGAGCAGAGGAATCTGCCGCTCGCGCCACTTCACGCGCCCCAGATACCACGGCGGCGTGTCCAGATCGAAAGCGCTGGCCTGGTAATCGATCAATTCAGCAACAGCGACGTTAGGCAGGATCAAATTGCGATCCGCCAACGGCAGCAGCAGCCCGGTGAGTTGACTGCTGCGCTGATTGTGCCGGCGCTCATGCATGTTTCTTGCTCCACTGGGCAATGCTTTCAAGCAGCACCGACTCTTGATACGGCTTGCCGAGGTAGTCGTTGACGCCAATCGCCATCGCGCGATCGCGGTGTTTCTGCCCGGTGCGGGAGGTAATCATGATGATCGGCAGGTGTTGCAGGCGTTCGTCGTTGCGCACCTGGGTGGCGACTTCGAAGCCGTCCATGCGCGGCATTTCGATGTCGAGCAGCATCAGGTCGGGCATGTGTTCTTCGAGCAGCAGCATGGCGTCGACCCCGTCCTTGGCGGTCAGCACGTTCATGCCGTGGCGTTCGAGCAAACGGCTGGTGACCTTGCGCACGGTGACCGAGTCGTCGACCACCATCACCAGCAGCGGTTTCTGCGGTTCGCTGTCGATCTCCGGCAGCGTTGGCGTCGGCGCAATGCGTGCCTGCATCGCGCGGATCGGTGCGAGCAGATCGAGAATCAGCACCACCCGGCCATCGCCAAGAATCGTCGCCCCGGACACGCCCTGTACCGTCGCGAATTGTGCGCCGAGGCTCTTGACCACGATCTCGCGCGTACCGGCCATGGTGTCGACCTGCACCGCGATGCGCCGGTCGTTGTAGTGCACCAGCAGCACCGGCAACGGCAGACTCTGGCCAAGCAGTTTCGGCCGTGGCGCAGTTTTCAACAGCTCGCCGAGGTAGCACAGTTCATAGGTCTGGCCGCCGTACTGGTAACGCGGCGGATCCTGGCGGAAGTGCCCTTCCAGATCATTCGGCAACACCCGAACAATGCCTTCGATGGTGTTCAGCGGAATCGCGTATTGATCCTCGCCACACTGCACCATCAGCGCACGGTTGACCGACACGGTGAACGGCAGGCGAATGCGGAAATGCACGCCCTGCCCCGGCACCGAATCGATACTCATGCTGCCGCCGAGCTGCCGCACCTCTTCGTGCACCACGTCCATGCCGACGCCACGCCCGGAAATCTGGGTGATCTTTTCCGCTGTGGAAAAGCCCGGCTGCAGAATGAACTGCAACACGTCGCGGTCGCTGATCTCGGCGTCCGGCGCGAGCATGCCGCGTTTGATCGCCTTCTTGCGCACCGCCTCCAGCGGCACCCCGGCGCCGTCGTCGCGAATGTCGAAAACGATGTCGCCGCCCTCGCGCGACAGGTCGAGGCTGATCTGCCCTTGCGCCGGTTTACCCGCCGCCAGCCGCACCTCGGCGGACTCCAGACCATGGTCGACGGCGTTGCGCAGCATGTGCTCCAACGGCGCGGCCATGCGCTCGAGCACATTGCGATCCATCTCGCCTTCAGCGTTGCCGACGACAAAGGCGACGTCTTTGTTCAGCTCTTCGGCAACCTGACGGACGATGCGTTTCAGGCGCGGCAACATGCGCTCGAACGGCACCATGCGCGTACGCATCAGGCCTTCCTGCAATTCGGTGTTGATGCGGCCCTGTTGCTGCAACAGGTTCTCGGCGTCGTGGTTGCGGCGATCGAGGGTTTCCTTGAGGTCGAGCAAGTCGGAGGCCGATTCGAACAGCGCCCGCGACAGTTGCTGCAACTGCGAATGGCGATCCATTTCCAGCGGGTCGAATTCTTCGTAACCGAGGCGTTCGGCATCGACTTGCTGACGGCTGAGAATTCGCCCTTGGGTTTCCGTATCGAGACGGCGCAGCTGATCGCGCATGCGTTCGATGGTGGTTTCCATCTCGTTCAGGGCGATCTGTGCGTCGTTGACCTGCTGTTCGATACGGCCACGGAAGATCGAGGTTTCGCCGGCCAGATTGACCAGCTCATCGAGCAATTCGGCGGAGACCTTGACCATGTCCGCGCCAGCCTCGGCAGCCGGCGGTGCAGGTTCGGTCTTAGCGGGCAGCGGCAACGCTGGCGGTGTTTCGACCGTGACTGGATGACTGAAATTCTGGATCGCATTGATCAGCCGATCTGCAGGCGGACACGGTTGCCCGGCGCGTACACCATCGAGCATTTGCGCCAAACGATCATGCCCACGCTGCACCAGCGCAAACAGTTCCGCCGATGGCTGCAACGCGCCGCTGGAAAGACTTTCGTAAAGATATTCCAGCTCATGGGCGAGGTCGCCAATCGGGCCGATCTCGACCATCCGCGCGCCGCCCTTGAGGGTGTGCAGATCGCGCAGCAGGGTTTCCACTTCCTGGCGATTGCCCGGCTCGGCCTGCCAGCGCAGCAGCGCGGCGCCGGAGTTTTCGATGATGTCGAAACCTTCTTCGAGGAAGATTTCCAGCAGCTCCGGGTCGTGACCGGCGCTGTCGTGTTCGGTTGTTGCTGGCGCCGTTTCGGCAACGACTGGGCCTTGGCGAACCTGACGGATCGCGTCGATCAGATCCAGCGCCGGGGTCAGCGGCTGATGGTTTTGCAACTGATCAAGCAACAGCGCCAAGCGGTCATGGCTCTTGAGCAGCAAGCGCCCCAGGCTTTCGCTGTAGTGATAACGACGATCAACCAGACCTTCGTAAAGGCTTTCCAGCTCCTCGGCCAGATCGCCGATGGCCTCGACTTCGGCCATCCGCGCGCCGCCCTTGAGCGTGTGCAAATCCCGTTGTAACGAGGACAGCGGTGCGCCGTTGTCCGGGTCACTGAGCCAGCGCTGCAGGGCTTGGCCGGAACTGTCGAGAATGTCGACCGCTTCTTCAAGGAAGATCTCGACAATCTCGTCATCGGGTTCAAGCGCCGTTGCCTTTTGCTGCAACTCAGCGGTGGCGCTGCCCAGTTCACGAATGCTCAGGGTGCGGCTGCCATCACTGCGAATCAGGCCCATCGCCGACGGGTCGAGGCTTTCATCGAGCAGGTCATGCAGGGCGCGAATCCGTTCTGGTTGCGGCGTGACTTCCTGCCCGGCCGCCAGTTCGTCGAGCATATTGATCAGCGCTTCGTGAGCGTTTTGCGCTTCCTGGAAAAACCGTTCGCTGACTGCCAGGCTGCTTTCTTCTACTGCGCCATACAGGTCGAGCAAGGCCTCACAGAGCACATCGACCGGCAGCAGATCGGCCATGTGCGCGCCTTCGCCGAGGGTGGTCAGTTCATCCAGCAAGGCGCTGAGTTCCTGACGCTCGCCGGGGTGTTGCTGCCAGCGCTGCAAGAGGTTTTCCGCGTCGAGCAAGATGTCCATGCCCTGGGCGAGGAAGTTGTTGATCAGTTGCGGTTCACGCTTGATTCGCAGGCCGGTGTTCGGCGCATTGAGGATGGTTTCCAGGCGCTCGGCGAGCAGCGCGTCGGTGCGTTTGATCAGCGACTGCGCCCCGACAATCGGCGCCAGCGGATCGTGCTTGAGCTGACGCAAGCCGATACGGAAAAGGCCTTCGGCTTCCAGCAGCAATTCGACTTCGTCGAGGTCCAGCGGCAACTGGTGCGCCTTAAACTCCCGAGCCAATTGATCGAGCGATGCGGCCAGTTCAGCAATCGGCAACACGCCGGCCATCGACGCGCTGCCCTTGAGCGTGTGCAGAGCGCGCTGCAATTCGTCGCTGGCCTGCAACGGCACATGCTCGGCGGCTTGATCGAGAAAGCGATTGAGGCTGGCGAGGTGGGTTTCGGCTTCCTTGCGGAAGATCTCCAGCAACAGCGGATCGAGTGCCGCGACATCGTCGACGTCTTCGGCGGCCAGCGGTTCATCACCCTTGGCCAAGGCGTGAGCGCGGGCGGCGAGTTGATCGACATCGCTGCGCTGACGTTGGCTGTTCGTGGCGAATTCACTGATCAGCTCGGGCAGCAACAGCACGGTGTCGGTCAGCACTTGCTGCACCACCGAGCCCGGTTCGACACTTTGTTCGAGCACGCGGTTGAGCAGGTTTTCCACCGACCACGCCAGCTCGCCAAGGATCAGCGCGCGGACCATGCGCCCGCTGCCCTTGAGGGTGTGGAAGGCGCGGCGCAGTTCAGTCAGCGCATCGCGATCCTGCGGATTGGCGCTCCAACGCGGCAGGTATTCGTGGAGGACTTCGAGGACTTCGTCGGTCTCTTCGAGGAACACTTCGCGCAGTTCATCGTCGACCGGTTCTTCATCGGCTGGCGGCGGCATCAGGCTGCCGGGCGTCATCAATGCAGGTGGATTGACCGCTGACACCGGGCTGGCCAGAACGTCGGCCAGCGACTGCACGATCTCCGGATCGTCGAGCGCCTGCATGTCCTGCATCACCAACGCTTCGCTCGGGCTGAGCACATCGTCGAGCACCGGCACATGCTGTGCACCGGGCTGCTCATCGGGAAAGAAACCCAGACTGGCGAGGGATTTCTGCGCGACATCCAGCAGTTGTTCGCCGGGTGCCTGCGGATCGTCGCTCAAGCGTTCGAGGTAATACTCGAGACTGCTGATGACATCGGCCAGCCGATCCAGTTGCTCCCAACCCGGCTCGTGCGGATCAAGCAGCAAATGCTCGCGAATAAAACCGTTGCACGCTTCGACCAGAGTCGCCGCACGACTGAGCGGAATCATCGCCAGGGCACCGCGCACCTGAGTCAGCAGCGCTGGCAAGGGTTGCAGGTGCTGGCGATCCCAATCGGCGTCGATGTAGTCGACGATCATGTCCTTGGCCTGTTGCAGGCAGATGCGCGTTTCCTTGATCACGATCTGGTGAATCTGCGTCAGGTCGGTGGTCGGCAGTCGCGCATCTTCCGGGCTTTCCGGCTCGACGGTGCCGACCATTCCGGCCAGCGTCGCTTCGACGTAGAGCAGCGCACCGGCAACGTCCATGAGGATCGCGTCGTTTGGTTCGCGCTGGCCCTGGGCAAGGCTGAGCACCACGGCCAACTGATCGATGATGACTTTGCGCGGCTGGCCGAAACCGAGCACGGCGAGGGTGTCGGCGATCTGCCGCAGCGGTGCGAGCAGGCTTTCCAGATCCGAAGTGTGCTGGCGGTCGCTGCGCACGAACAGGTCGAGGCGCTCCTTGACCCGCACCAGTTCCTCACACAGTGCCGCCAGCACCGAGCGCATCGCATCGCGGTCGGGGCCGGCCAGTCGCGCGCGTTCTTCATCGACCATCGCGCTGTCGGGCAACGCGTCGTCCAGGGAGTAGCGATCTTTCATGGTCAGCATCTGCCCGGTGGGATGTTCGGCTTTGGCAATATAGAACAACAGGCTTTTCAGCAGCTCCGCCGGCGCCGGTTGATTAAGGCCAGACAGGCCTTGTTCGAGCAGGCGTTTGAGTTCTTTGTCGGCATCCTTGAACAGGCTGCGCAACGCCGGGCTGTTGGCGATAACGCCTTCACGCATGCCTTCGACCAGCGCCGAGGCGACCTGCCACAAAGGGCTCAGTGGCGCATGACCGCTCAGTGCTTCGAGGCGGGTGAAGACTTTGGCCAGATACTCGAGGTGCGTCTGGTCATCCTGTTCGCGCAGCAAACCGACCAGAGCCATTTGCAGCGTCTGGCGCAATTTGCGCAATACGTTGGGCAGTTCGGCGGGCTCCAGCAGCGCCAGTTCGTCGGCCCGCAGCGGCGGCAGTTCGGGCAGCTGCGGGCTGAACAGACTGGTTTCCGAGAGCAGGCTTTCACCCCGTGCGCTGCGTAGATCATTGATCAGCGGCAGCACCACCAACGGCAGATCACGCCGGGCGCTCTGCACGCGGTCGAGGTAGATCGGTAATTGTCCGAGGGCTTGCAGCAACAGGTGCAGCGCTTCGTCGCGATGGCTGACGCGCTCGTGTTGCAGGGCTTCGACCAGATGCTCCATTTCTTCGGCGAGCAAGGCTGCACCGTAGAACTCGACCATCTGCAGGCTGCCGTGGACCTGATGGATGTAATCGTGGCACTCGTCCAGCCCGGGAAAGGCCTGCGGATCTTCGAGCACGGCTTCAATCGCCTGATGCGCCTGTCTCAGCGTTTCGGCAATTTCGCCTTTGACCCATTCGAGGGCCACGTAGTCGTGGCGATCACCCATAACCGCTCCGATCACACTTTATCCGTCGCCGGCGCGGACGCTGCCGGCAAGGTGAATCCGGACACCGAGCGCCGCAGCTGACTGGCCATTTTCGCCAGGTTGCCGATGCTTTCGGCGGTGGCCGTGGAGCCGGACGAGGTCTGCGAGGTGATCTGCTGGATCACGTTCATCGTCAGCGAGATCTGCCCGGCGGAAGACGTCTGCTGCTGCGCCGCGTTGGAGATGCTTTGAATCAGCGCCGCGAGGGTCTTCGACACGCCTTCGATTTCTTCCAGGGCCACCCCGGCATCCTGCGCCAGTCGCGCACCGCGCACCACTTCGGTGGTGGTTTGCTCCATCGAGATTACGGCTTCGTTGGTGTCGGTCTGGATCGCCCGCACCAGGGTTTCGATCTGCCGGGTGGCGGCAGACGAGCGCTCGGCGAGGCGCTGCACTTCGTCGGCGACCACGGCAAAACCGCGCCCGGCGTCACCGGCCATCGACGCCTGAATCGCCGCGTTGAGGGCGAGGATGTTGGTTTGGTCGGCGATGTCGTCGATCAGGCTGACGATGTCGCCGATTTCCTGCGACGACTCGCCGAGACGCTTGATGCGTTTGGCGGTGTCTTGAATCTGCTCGCGAATGTTGTCCATGCCGTGGATGGTGTTGTGCACCACCTCGTTGCCCTTGTTGGCGATTTCCACGGAACGCTCGGCCACCGCAGAAGACTCGGCGGCGTTGGCTGAAACCTGATCGATGGACTGCGCCATATCGCTGATCGCGGTCGAGGCTTCGGAAATCTGCTGGGCTTGATGCTCCGAGGCCTGGGCCAAGTGCATGGCGGTGGCCTGGGTTTCCTGCACCGCAGCGGCAACTTGGCCGGCGGTGAGGTTGATCGTCGCGACCAGATCACGCAGTTGGTCGACGGAATAGTTGATCGAGTCGGCGATGGTGCCGGTGAAGTCTTCGGTCACCGAGGCGGTCACCGTGAGGTCGCCGTCGGCGAGGTCTTCGATCTCGTCGAGCAGACGCATGATCGCGTTCTGGTTACGCTCGTTCTTCTCGGCGGTTTCGCGCAGTTGCCGGTTGGTTTCACGGACCATGACCAGACCGATGAGGATGATCGAGGCCAGCGCCAGCAAGCCAAGGACGTAGCCGCCGATGGTGTCGGTGTTGCGCCCGCCAGCAAGGTTCTCGAAACCGGTGGCCAGGTGCGAGGCTTCGTCGAGCAGGGTTTGCGAGAGGCTGAAGATGTTGCTCGCCGATTCGCGAACCTTGAACAGCTCTGGGGAGGTTTCGAGGATTTCATCGACGGAGCCGGAGACGAACTGGAACAGCTCGGAGATTTCACTCAAACGCGCACGGGCGTCGCGGTCTTCGACCTGGCTGATTTTCAGCGCCGGGTTGCCTTGCAGCATGCCGTTGAGCACTTGGCCGAAACGCGTGGCGTCGCGGCCAAAGGCGTCGGCGGCTTGTTGGGAGTTTTCGTCACCGGCGAGCACAGTGTTGACCGCACCGAGGATACGTTCGGCCAGCAGCGACTGACGCTGGGCCATCGCCACTTGGGCGGCCGGGGCACCACGCTGGAGGAGGATTTCGACGACTTTTTCGTATTCGATCTGCAACTGCGGCACGGTTTCGGCCAGGGTCGCGGCCACCTGATGCAGCGACAGCACAGTCTGTTCGCTGGAGAGAATGGCGTCGGTGTTTTTCAGCAGGCGTTCCCAGTCGAGCTGCACGGCGCGCATTTCCGGGCGCACGGTGGCGGGTGCCGGTGGCAGGCCGGTGACCGGATCGCCCTTTTTCAGGTAACCCCAGCGCTGGGCGAAATCGTTGCGTGCATCGCTGAGCAACTTGAACGCGGCGGCCTTGCCGGCGGCGGCTTCGGTGGCGTTCTTGGCGATGCGTTGCGAGAGCACACGCAGCTCACCGGCGTGGCCGATGTACTGTTTGTCGTAGTTCGCCTGGGTGTTGAGGTAAGCGAAGTTGGCGAACAGCAGCATGATGAACACGATCAGTGCGATGAACAGCACGATGATCTGCGAGCGACTGCGCGATCCTTCCGCCGGCTTGCCTGTTTTTGCTTTTATCATCGGTCCTCGCCCTTAACCCACACCTTTGAGGCCTGCTGCAATCCCTGTGGGAGCGAGCTTGCTCGCGAAAGCGCTGGGTCAGCCAATATTTATCTCGCCTGACACGCCCTCTTCGCGAGCAAGCTCGCTCCCACAGGGGACGGTGTTGAATCTGTTATATCGCCACGCTCATGAACACCGGGGACTTGGCCAGCGCAAACAGGCTGAACACCCGCCAGTTCTGCTCGCGCCGAAAATAGCCTTTGACGAACTCGGCCTTCGAGCCCTGGCGTTTGCTGATCGACAGCGGTTCAAAGCTGTTCTGCTCAAAGTGCTGCAAGCCAATAACCTCATCGACCATCAACCCGGCAAACACATCCCCATGCTCGACCACCAACACCCGCCGCTGTTTACGCAGCGGCGACAGTTCATGGCCGAAGAAGCCGCACAGATCCATGATCGGCAGCAGCCGTCCGCGCAGATTAGCCACGCCCTTGACCCACGGCTTGACCCCTGGCAACTGGGTGAAGCGCGGTTCGTGCAGCACTTCGCTGACTTCACCCATCGGCGCCACATACCAGTGCTCGCCGAGGCGAAAGCCGATGCCGCTCCAGCGATCCTGACGTGCCGGTTGCGATGGCAAGTCCGCCGCCAGCAAGCGGCAGCGCTGGTCGATTTGCCAGAGCAGTTCGAACGCGGTCAGCGATTCGCTCATGGTCGCGCGATCAGCCTTTGAGCACGTTGTTCAGGGTCTTGATCAGGGTGTCTTCGTCGACCGGTTTGGTCAGGTAGTCCTTGGCGCCCTGACGGGTGCCCCAGACCTTGTCGGTTTCCTGATCCTTGGTGGTGATGATGATCACCGGGATGTGGCTGGTGTCGGCGTCCTTGGTCAACTGGCGAGTGGCCTGAAAACCGTTGAGGCCGGGCATGACGATGTCCATCAGTACCGCGTCGGGTTTTTCCTGACGGGCCAGGGCCACACCATCGGCGCCGTTTTCGGCCTTGAGCACTTCATGGCCGTGCTTTTCGAGCATGCCGGTGAGTTTGTACATTTCAGTCGGCGAATCATCGACGATCAGGATACGTGCCATGGTTTTCCCCATTTTTCTTGTCGACGCCCGGCCCGCTGGCCGAGCGTCACTGTACGTGTCTTACTGCGGCAAAACGGCGGCGAAGCCCGGAACATGGGCCTGGATCGCGTTGAGCAGTTCTTCCTTGCTGAAAGGCTTGGTCAAAAATTGATCGGAACCGACAATCCGCCCCTTGGCCTTGTCGAACAACCCGTCGCGCGACGACAGCATGATCACCGGCGTGGCCTTGAACGCACTGTTGTTCTTGATTAAAGCGCAGGTCTGATAACCATCCAGACGCGGCATCATGATGTCGACAAAAATGATCCCTGGGTGGTTGTCGGCGATCTTCGCCAGGGCGTCGAAACCGTCGATCGCCGTGATCACTTCGCAACCGACATTCTTCAACAATGTTTCGGCGGTGCGACGAATCGTTTTCGAGTCGTCGATCACCATGACCTTCAAGGCGCTGGACTGCTGTTCCATAAGAGGGCTCTACCGTCGCCTTTGCGAATCAATTTGTCCGTTTTGCGGTTATGAATGGCTCGAAACCCTTGATGTTCAAGGGCCAGCACGCTACGCCAGCCTTTTTAGCACAGTCTCCAGATGCAATCTATCGACGGGTTTTTCCTTGACCGAAAACCCGCCCGGCGCCACTCTGGCGGCACTTTTTCAATACCGATCCGGTAGCCAATTTTCGAGGAAAACCCAATGAGCGTTCGCGTCGGGATTGTCATGGACCCTATCGCCAGCATCTCCTATAAAAAGGATAGCTCGCTGGCCATGCTGCTGGCCGCGCAGAAGCGTGGTTGGGAACTGTTTTACATGGAGCAGAGCGACCTGTACCAGGCCGAAGGCCAGGCACGGGGGCGCATGAAGCCGCTGAAAGTCTTCGCCAACCCGGAAAAATGGTTCGAGCTGGACGCCGAGCAGGACAACCTGCTGAGCGATCTGGACGTGATCCTGATGCGCAAGGATCCGCCGTTCGACATGGAGTTCGTCTACTCCACCTACCTGCTCGAGCAGGCCGAAACCGCTGGCGTGCTGGTGGTGAACAAGCCGCAGAGCCTGCGCGACTGCAATGAAAAGCTGTTCGCGACCCTGTTCCCGCAGTGCACGCCGCCAACCATCGTCAGCCGTCGCCCGGACGTGCTGCGTGAATTCGCCGACCATCACGGCGACGTGATCCTCAAGCCGCTGGACGGCATGGGCGGTTCGTCGATCTTCCGTCACACCGCCGGCCACCCGAACCTCTCGGTGATCCTCGAAACCCTGACCTTGCACGGCAAGCAGCAGATCATGATTCAGGGCTACCTGCCGGCTATCGTCGATGGCGACAAGCGCATCCTGATGATCGACGGCGAGCCAGTGGATTACTGCCTGGCGCGGATTCCGGCACTCGGCGAAACCCGTGGCAACCTCGCCGCCGGTGGCCGTGGTGAGGCGCGCCCGCTGACTGACAAGGATCGCTGGATCGCCGCACAAGTCGGCCCGACCCTGCGTGAGAAAGGCCTGCTGTTCGTTGGCCTCGATGTGATCGGCGAAAGCCTCACCGAAATCAACGTGACCAGCCCGACCTGCATCCGTGAAATCGACAATGCCTTCGGCACTGACATTGGCGGCATGCTGATGGATGCCATCGCCAAGAAGCTGCAAGCCGCCGGCAAATTGCCACAAGCTTGATGCACGTCACATGCAGTCTGTCGCTTGAAGCGTGAAGCCCAAGGCGTGAAACCAACATTGCGTTATCATGCGCAGCCTCTGAAAAGCGCGATGTTGGTTTTCTTGTCATGACCCTCCCGTCCGATCTGCCCGCAGAACTCGCCCATCGTGGCGTGCGCCCGGCCGATCGCCTCGGTTTTACCCTGTTCCTCGCGGCGCTGATTCACTTGGCGCTGCTGCTCGGCATCGGCTTCACGATGGTCGAGCCCAAGCAGATCAGCAAAACCCTGGAAATCACCCTCGCCACCTTCAAGAGCGAAAAGAAGCCGGAGAAGGCTGATTTCCTCGCGCAAGAGCATCAAGAAGGCAGCGGCACGCTGGACAAGAAGGCGATTCCGAAGACCACCGAGGTCGCGCCATTCCAGGACAATCAGGTCAAGAAAGTCACCCCGCCACCGGCCGCCAAGCCGGAAGTGCAGGAGGCCGCGCCCAAGGCTGCGGTGACCACCGTCGCGCCGAAGCCAAAAAAGGCGCCAACCAAGAAAGAAGAAACCAAGACCGAGGTCAAACCGACGGTCGATGCGCCGGAATTCGACAGCTCGCAGCTGTCCAGCGACATCGCCAGCCTCGAAGCCGAACTGGCCAAGGAACAACAGCTTTACGCCAAGCGCCCTCGCATCCATCGCTTGAGCGCCGCCTCGACCATGCGCGACAAGGGTGCCTGGTACAAGGACGACTGGCGCAAGAAGGTCGAGCGTATCGGCAACCTCAATTACCCGGAAGAAGCCCGGCGCAAGCAAATCTACGGCAATTTGCGCCTGATGGTCTCGATCAACCGCGACGGCTCGCTGTATGAAGTGCTGGTGCTGGAATCTTCCGGCCAGCCGCTACTGGATCAGGCAGCACAGCGCATCGTCCGACTGGCGGCACCGTTTGCGCCGTTTACCGGGGACTTGTCGGATATCGACCGTCTGGAAATCATTCGTACCTGGAAATTTGCCCGGGGCGACAAGCTCTCAAGCAATTAAGGGCAAGATCAAAAGATCGCAGCCTTCGGCAGCTCCTACATTGGCCTGCATTCACATGTAGGAGCTGCCGAAGGCTGCGATCTTTTGGCGGCTTCAGCTTGTCAGTTCGCCCCCCGAACGCCACACTAGCGCACATGAAAAACGTCAGCCCCAGCTACCTCAAGCATCAATTCCTGATCGCCATGCCACACATGGCCGACCCGAACTTTGCCCACACCTTGACCTACATCGTCGAGCATACGGCCAATGGCGCTATGGGGATTGTGGTCAACCGGCCGCAAGAGCTGAATCTGGCCGACATTCTTGAGCAACTGCGCCCCGACATCGACCCGCCAGCACTGTGCCAGCACGTGCCGATCTTCATCGGCGGCCCGGTACAGACCGATCGCGGTTTTGTGCTGCACCCGGCGGGAAAAACCTTCCAGGCCACCGCGCAGCTGGATGGCGATCTGGCCCTGTCGACCTCGCAGGACGTACTGTTCGCCATCGCTGACGGCGTCGGCCCGGCAAAAAGCCTGATTGCCCTCGGTTATGCCGGTTGGGAAGCCGGGCAACTGGAAGCGGAACTCGCCGACAACGCTTGGCTGACCTGCCCGTACGACGCCGACATCCTCTTCAACACCAGCAGCGAACTGCGCCTCGAAGCGGCGGCCAAGCACCTGGGGATCAACCTCAGCCTGCTGACCAGCCAGGCAGGACACGCCTGATGGCCCTGCGCCTGATTCTCGGCTTCGACTACGGCACCAAACAGATCGGCGTTGCCGTCGGTCAGGTGATCACTGGCCAGGCCCGCGAGCTGTGCACCTTGAAGGCACAGAACGGCGTGCCGGACTGGAACCAGGTCGAAGCCCTTATAAAAGAATGGAAACCCGACGCCGTGGTCGTCGGCCTGCCGCTGAACATGGACGGCACGCCGAGCGACATGTGCGTGCGCGCGGAGAAATTCGCCCGGCGCCTCAATGGCCGCTTCAACCTGCCCTTCTATACCCACGACGAGCGCCTGACCACGTTTGAAGCCAAAGGCGAGCGCCTGGCCCGTGGCGGTCAGAAAGGCAGCTACCGCGACAACCCGGTGGACGCCATCGCCGCCGCTCTGCTGTTGCAGGGCTGGCTCGATGAAAACACTGCATTGTTTGAATCCTGACAAGCGCTTCGGCGCTTTTCTTTTGAGTAAAAAACCGAGTCGCGTCCAAGGACCCGACTCGCCCCCAACAAGGAGCAACCATGAGCCTGCCAAATCCCGCCGATCTGATCAGCCAGATGGCGACCCGCCTCAAGGCGCACCTTGCCCAGCGTGACATCACTGAACCGCGTTACATCGGCATTCGCACCGGCGGCATCTGGGTCGCGCAGGCTCTGCTCAAGGAATTGGGCAGCGACGCGCCTCTGGGCACGCTCGACGTGTCCTTCTACCGCGATGACTTCAGCCAGAACGGCTTGCACCCGCAAGTGCGCCCGTCGGCCCTGCCCTTCGAGATCGAAGGCCAGCATCTGGTGCTGATCGACGACGTATTGATGAGCGGTCGCACTATCCGCGCCGCACTGAACGAATTGTTCGACTACGGCCGCCCGGCCAGCGTGACCCTGGTCTGCCTGTTGGACCTGGACGCCGGCGAGCTGCCGATCCGCCCGAACGTGGTCGGCGCGACCTTGGCGCTGGCCGCTCACGAACGGGTGAAGCTGTCCGGCCCCGAGCCGCTGACGCTCGAACTACAAGACATGTCCCTTTAATCGCCCTATTGAGAGTCCCCTTCGCGATGACGCCTCTAGATACCAAGCGCCCGCTGCAGCTCAATGATCAGGGCCAGCTGCGCCACTTCCTCTCGCTCGACGGCTTGCGCCGCGAGTTGCTGACGGAAATCCTCGACACTGCCGACTCGTTCCTCGAAGTCGGTGCCCGGGCGGTGAAGAAAGTCCCGTTGCTGCGCGGCAAGACCGTGTGCAACGTGTTCTTCGAGAACTCCACGCGCACCCGCACCACCTTCGAACTGGCCGCCCAGCGGCTGTCGGCGGACGTGATCACCCTGAACGTGTCGACCTCGTCGGCGAGCAAGGGTGAAACCCTGCTCGACACCCTGCGCAACCTTGAAGCCATGGCCGCCGACATGTTCGTCGTGCGCCACGGTGATTCCGGCGCCGCGCACTTCATCGCCGAACATGTGTGCCCGCAAGTGGCGATCATCAACGGCGGCGACGGCCGTCACGCGCACCCGACGCAGGGCATGCTCGACATGCTCACCATCCGTCGGCACAAGGGCGGTTTTGAAAACCTCTCGGTGGCCATCGTCGGCGACATCCTGCACTCGCGGGTTGCGCGCTCGAACATGCTCGCGCTGAAGACCCTCGGTTGCCCGGACATCCGCGTGATTGCGCCGAAAACCCTGCTGCCGATCGGCATCGAGCAATACGGCGTGAAGGTCTACACCGACATGACCGAAGGCCTGAAAGACGTCGACGTGGTGATCATGCTGCGCCTGCAACGTGAACGCATGACCGGCGGCCTGCTGCCGAGCGAAGGCGAGTTCTACCGCTTGTTCGGCCTGACCACCGCGCGTCTGGCCGGGGCCAAACCGGATTGCATCGTCATGCACCCGGGGCCGATCAACCGTGGCGTGGAAATCGAGTCCGCAGTGGCCGACGGCCCGCACTCGGTGATCCTCAATCAAGTGACTTATGGCATCGCAATTCGTATGGCCGTGCTGTCCATGGCCATGAGCGGGCAGACTGCCCAGCGCCAATTCGAGCAGGAGAACGCCCAGTGAAGCTCAGCATTCTCGGCGCACGCGTCATCGATCCAAGCAGCGGCCTGGATCAAGTCACTGACATTCACGTTGAAGCCTGCAAGATCGTCGCCCTCGGCGCCGCTCCAGCGGGTTTCACGGCAGTAGAAACCATCGACGCCCAAGGCCTCGTCGCCGCTCCGGGCCTCGTCGATCTGAACGTTGCCCTGCGCGAGCCGGGTTACAGCCGCAAAGGCTCGATCATCAGCGAAACCCGCGCAGCCGCTGCTGGCGGCGTGACCAGCCTGTGCTGCCCGCCGAAAACCAAACCGGTGCTCGACACCTCCGCCGTGGCCGAACTGATCCTCGACCGCGCCCGCGAAGCCGGCAACACCAAAGTCTTTCCGATCGGCGCGCTGAGCAAAGGTCTGGACGGCGAGCAACTGGCTGAACTGGTGGCGCTGCGCGACGCTGGTTGCGTGGCGTTCGGCAACGGACTGGAGAGTTTCCGCAATACCCGCACTCTGTGCCGGGCGCTGGAGTACGCAGCGACCTTCGACCTGACGGTGATTTTCAATTCGCAGGATCACGACTTGGCTGAAGGTGGCTTGGCCCATGAAGGCGCAGTTGCCAGTTTCCTCGGCTTGCCAGGGATTCCGGAAACTGCTGAAACCGTGGCATTGGCCCGTGATCTGCTGCTGGTCGAGCAGACCGGCGTGCGTGCGCATTTCAGCCAGTTGACCAGCGCTCGCGGCGTTGCCCTGATCGCTCAGGCTCAGGCCCGTGGTTTGAAGGTGACGGCGGATGTCGCGCTGTATCAGCTGATTCTGACTGACGAAGCGCTGATCGACTTCAGCAGCCTCTATCACGTGCAACCGCCGCTACGCACCCGTGCGGATCGCGATGGTCTGCGCGAAGCAGTGAAGTCCGGCGTGATCTCGGCGATCTCCAGCCATCACCAGCCGCACGAGCGTGACGCCAAACTGGCACCGTTCGGCGCGACCGAGCCGGGCATCAGCAGTGTTGAACTGTTGCTGCCATTGGCGATGACGTTGGTGGAGGATGGGTTGCTGGATCTGCCGACGTTGCTGGCACGCCTGAGTGCAGGCCCGGCTGAAGCCTTGCGCCTGCCGGCGGGCAAACTGGCGGTCGGTGGCGCAGCAGATATCGTGCTGTTCGATCCGAAGGCGTCGACAGTGGCCGGTGAGAACTGGTTGTCGAAGGGCGAGAACTGCCCGTTCCTTGGGCACAGTCTGCCGGGTGTGGTTCGCTATACGCTAGTGGATGGGCGGATCAGCCACCAGGCTTGATACCGGGTTGCCCCCATTCGCTGGCAAGCCAGCTCCCACAAGGTCATGCGCTATCTTTGGGTCAGCGCAAAAACCTGTGGGAGCTGGCTTGCCAGCGATGGCTTACTGGAAGGCACCTCTGCCCTCGGCGTTGCGTACGGACACCTGATCATTCAGCGTCCAAAAGTCATACAGCACGCCAAGAAAGAACAACCCACCCGTCAGCAGATAGATCAATCCGCTGATCCATTTCCCCTGATACATCCGGTGCACACCCAGTGCGCCAAGGAACGTCAGCAGAATCCACGCCACGTTGTATTCGATCGGCCCTGCGGTAAAACGCAGATCCGCCTCACGATCCATTGCCGGGATCAGGAACAGGTCGATCAACCAGCCAATCCCCAGCAGACCGAAGGTGAAAAACCAGATCGTCCCGGTCACCGGTTTGCCGTAATAGAAGCGATGAGCGCCGGTAAATCCGAAGATCCACAGCAGATAACCGATGATTTTGCTGTGTGTATCTTGCGGCTGAGCAATTTGTTGATAGCGGTTCATGAAGACCTCGATTCACACGATAGATAAATATTCTTGAATTCTTTGTGACTTTTTTACAGGTTGCCGACGTACGGCAAATGTTACCGTTGCTACCGTCAAAGCCTTATAGCACCTGACTTCTGTCCGACAATTGCGTCCATTTCCCGCTTATTTGGTTCCGTTGACGGCCAACTGAATCGACCAACGGACTCGGAATGAAAAAAAACTCTGTTATAAAGTTGCGCGCTATCACTGAAGAGCCACGCCTAATGCGACCATTTTTCAAGACATGGCTGACCATCTGCCTATTAATGCCACTGGCCGCCCACGCCACCAATCGTGAGCAACGTCTTCCTAACGTTAACGGCTTCACCCCTAAATCCCATGCTTCGGCTCCCTCGAGCAAAAGCAGCAAAAGCAAAACCACCACGCTGAGCAGCAAGAGTCACAGCAAGCTGGTGCCACCGATGGCGAGCAAGGAAAGCAGCAACGTGCTGAGCCGTGCGGTAAACGTCCTCGGTACGCCTTATCGTTGGGGCGGCAGCAGCCCAAGTAAAGGCTTCGATTGCAGCGGTCTGGTGAAATACGCGTTCAACGACGCCACGTTCGACCTGCCACGCACCTCGAACGCCATGGCCAGCGGCCACGGCGAGAAAGTCGAGCGCAAGGATCTGAAACCGGGCGACCTGATTTTCTTCAACATCAAGAGCCGTCGGGTCAACCACGTTGCCATCTACCTGGGCAACGACCGCTTCATCCACGCCCCGCGTCGTGGCAAAGCGGTGAGCATCGACACGCTGAACAAGCCGTATTGGCAGCAGCATTACGTGGTTGCCAAGCGGGTGTTGCCGAAAGAACAGAGCCAAATGCGCGTGGTTCAGCGCTAACACCATACCGATCGTTCCCACGCTCCGCGTGGGAATGCCTCAATGGACGCTCCGCGTCCGCTTCGGCAGGGACGCAGAGCGTCCCGGGCTGCATTCCCACGCAGAGCGTGGGAACGATCACCCCCTCAGAAATTATCCGGCGTACGCGCCTTCTCCCGCGCATGCTCGCGGCTGATCAAGCCCTTGGTCACCAGATCCTTCAGGCACATGTCCAGCGTCTGCATCCCCAACGACCCACCCGTTTGAATCGCCGAATACATCTGCGCGACCTTGTCCTCACGGATCAGGTTACGGATCGCCGACGTGCCCAGCATGATCTCGTGCGCCGCCACCCGTCCGCCGCCGATCTTCTTGATCAGCGTTTGCGAAACCACCGCCAGCAACGACTCCGACAGCATTGAGCGGACCATCGACTTCTCGTCACCGGGAAACACGTCCACCACACGGTCGATGGTTTTCGCCGCCGAGGTCGTGTGCAACGTGCCGAATACCAAGTGCCCGGTTTCGGCAGCAGTCAGCGCCAAGCGGATGGTTTCCAGATCGCGCATTTCACCCACCAGAATTACATCAGGGTCTTCGCGCAGCGCCGAACGCAAAGCGGTGGCGAAACTGCGGGTATCACGATGAACTTCG
Source organism: Pseudomonas sp. PB106 (assembly GCF_009764645.1). Lineage (GTDB taxonomy): Bacteria > Pseudomonadota > Gammaproteobacteria > Pseudomonadales > Pseudomonadaceae > Aquipseudomonas. The sequence continues at coordinate 27,378 of NZ_RWIM01000004.1, read as the reverse complement.
CGTTGATTGATCAGGCATTTGCGCGATTCGTGAACGAATTCGATCGGATCTTCAATGGTCAGGATGTGGTGATGGCGATGGGTATTGAGGTAATCGATCATCGCCGCCAGCGTGGTCGACTTGCCCGAACCGGTCGGCCCGGTGACCAGCACCAGCCCGCGCGGGGCGTCGGTGATCTTGCGAAAGACATCGCCCATGCCGAGGTCGTCCATGCTCAGCACTTTAGACGGAATGGTCCGAAATACGGCGCCGGCACCACGGTTCTGGTTGAACGCGTTAACCCGAAAGCGCGCCACGCCGGGGACTTCGAAAGAAAAGTCGGTTTCCAGATGTTTCTCGAAGTCGACCCGCTGGGTGTCGTTCATGATGTCGTAGATCAATTCGTGCACTTGCTTGTGATCCAGCGGCGGCAGATTGATCCGCCGCACATCGCCATCGACACGGATCATCGGCGGCAGACCGGCCGACAGATGCAGGTCGGAAGCGCCTTGTTTGGCGCTGAAGGCCAGCAGTTCAGTGATATCCATAGCGCTCCTCAATTCCAGTAGAATGCCGCGAACCTTCAGACCGCCGGCGCCTCTTGATGTCCACGATAGCAGACAACATTCTCCACGTTGGTTCGCGCATCCAGACCGCGACCCAAGCCGCACACCGTCCTGAAAACAGTGTCCAGTTGCTCGCCGTGAGCAAGACCAAACCCGCCGAAGCGTTGCGCGAAGCGTATGCCGCCGGCCTGCGCGACTTTGGCGAGAATTACTTGCAGGAAGCCTTGGGCAAACAGCTCGAACTGGCCGACCTGCCCTTGATCTGGCACTTCATCGGCCCCATTCAATCGAACAAGACTCGTGCGATTGCCGAGCATTTCGACTGGGTGCACTCCGTGGATCGCCTGAAAATCGCTCAACGTCTGTCTGAACAGCGCCCGGCCGAACTGCCGCCGCTGAACATCTGCATTCAGGTCAATGTCAGCGGTGAAGCCAGTAAATCCGGCTGCACCCCTGACGATCTGCCGGCGCTGGCCGCTGCGATCAGCGCTTTGCCGCGTTTGAAATTGCGCGGGCTGATGGCGATTCCCGAGCCGACCGAAGATCGCGCCGAACAAGACGCGGCGTTCGCCGCTGTGCAGAAATTGCAGGCGAGTCTCGATCTGCCGCTCGACACACTTTCCATGGGCATGAGCCACGATCTCGAGTCGGCCATTGCCCAAGGCGCCACCTGGGTGCGTATCGGTACGGCCCTGTTCGGCGCCCGCGACTATTCCCAATCTTGAACGTTTCCAGATAAGGACCACACATGAGCAACACACGTATTGCGTTTATCGGTGCGGGCAACATGGCGGCCAGCCTGATCGGCGGCCTGCGCGCTAAAGGTCTGGAAGCGGAGAAGATCCGCGCCAGTGATCCGGGCGAAGAAACCCGCGCCAAGGTCAGCGCCGAGCACGGCATCGAAACCTTCGCTGACAACGCCCAGGCCATCGACGGCGTCGATGTGATCGTCCTGGCGGTCAAGCCACAGGCAATGAAAGCCGTGTGCGAAGCGATTCGCCCGAGCCTGAAACCGAATCAACTGGTGGTCTCCATCGCGGCCGGCATCACTTGCGCGAGCATGACCGCATGGCTCGGCGAGCAGCCGATCGTGCGCTGCATGCCGAACACCCCGGCACTGCTGCGTCAGGGCGTCAGCGGCTTGTACGCGACCAGCGAAGTGACCGCCGAGCAGCGGCAGCAGGCTGAAGAGTTGCTGTCCGCCGTCGGTATCGCGCTGTGGCTGAACGAAGAACAACAACTGGATGCGGTGACGGCAGTGTCCGGTTCCGGCCCTGCCTACTTCTTCCTGCTGATCGAAGCCATGACCGCTGCCGGGGTCAAACTCGGTCTGCCGAAGGACATCGCCGAGCAACTGACCCTGCAGACCGCGCTGGGCGCCGCACACATGGCCGTCTCCAGCGATGTCGATGCTGCCGAACTGCGTCGTCGCGTGACGTCGCCAAACGGCACCACCGAAGCCGCGATCAAATCATTCCAGGCCAATGGCTTCGAAGCCCTGGTCGAAACTGCACTCGGCGCCGCCGCGCACCGCTCGGCCGAAATGGCCGAACAACTGGGCAAATAAGGAGCCTTACATGATTGGATTGAACACTGCAGCGGTTTACGTGCTGCAAACCCTCGGCAGTCTGTACCTGCTGATCGTGCTGCTGCGCTTCGTCCTGCAACTGGTGCGGGCGAACTTCTACAACCCGCTGTGCCAGTTCATCGTCAAAGCCACCCAGCCGCTGCTCAAGCCATTGCGCCGGATCATCCCAAGCCTGTTCGGCCTCGACATGTCGTCGCTGGTGCTGGCGATTCTGGTGCAACTGGCGCTGATGGCGCTGACTCTGCTGCTGACTTACGGCACCACCGGCAACCCGTTGCAATTGTTTATCTGGTCGCTGATCGGCGTGACCGCGCTGTTCCTGAAGATCTTCTTCTTCGCCCTGATCATCAGCGTGATTCTGTCGTGGGTCGCGCCAGGCAGCCACAATCCGGGCGCTGAACTGGTCAACCAGATCTGTGAGCCGGCACTGGCGCCGTTCCGCAAAATCCTGCCAAACCTCGGTGGTCTGGATCTGTCGCCGATCTTTGCCTTCCTCGCGCTGAAGCTGATCGACATGCTGGTGATCAACAATCTGGCCGCGATGACGATGATGCCGGAAATCCTCCGTCTGCTGATGTGAGCTGGTTTCGATGGGACGGTGATGACTTGATCCTCGAGTGTCACCTGCAACCGGCAGCCCGCAGCGATGACTTCGCCGGGCTGCACGGCGATCGCCTGAAGATCCGCCTGACCGCGCCGCCGGTTGAAGGCAAGGCCAATGCGTATCTGATGGGCTTTCTGGCCAAAGCGTTTGGAGTTTCCAAGAGCCAGGTCAGTTTGCTCAGTGGCGAGTTGAACCGGCAGAAGCGGGTGAAGATCTGCTCGCCGAAGAAGTTGCCGGATTTGCCTGATCTGACGCGCTGATCGTTCCCACGCTCTGCGTGGGAATGCATCCCGGGACGCTCCGCGTCCCTCGCCGAAGCGGACGCGGAGCGTCCAATGAGGCATTCCCACGCGGAGCGTGGGAACGAGCGCAGGTAGTTGCTTGCCGCTAACCCCCCCGGTCTTTAGACTTACGCCTCATTTCAACGAGAGCAGGGTCGATGCCAACTGCCTTTCCCCCCGATTCTGTTGGTCTGGTGACGCCGCAAACCGCGCACTTCAGCGAACCGCTGGCGCTGGCCTGTGGCCGTTCGCTGGCCGCCTATGACCTGATCTACGAAACCTACGGCACGCTGAACGCACAAGCGAGCAACGCTGTGCTGATTTGCCACGCCTTGTCCGGCCACCACCACGCTGCCGGCTACCACAGCGTCGACGACCGCAAGCCCGGTTGGTGGGACAGCTGCATCGGCCCCGGCAAACCGATCGACACCAACAAGTTCTTCGTGGTCAGCCTGAATAATCTGGGCGGCTGCAACGGCTCCACCGGCCCGAGCAGCATCAATTCGGAGACCGGCAAACCGTTCGGTGCCGACTTCCCGGTGCTCACCGTGGAAGACTGGGTACACAGCCAGGCACACCTCGCTGACCTGCTCGGCATCGGCCAGTGGGCGGCGGTGATCGGCGGCAGCCTCGGCGGCATGCAGGCGCTGCAATGGACCATCACTTACCCGGATCGCGTACGTCACTGCCTGGCCATCGCTTCGGCACCGAAGTTGTCGGCGCAGAACATCGCCTTCAACGAGGTCGCGCGTCAGGCGATCCTCACGGACCCGGAATTCCACGGCGGTTCGTTCCAGGAAGCGGGCGTGATTCCCAAGCGCGGCTTGATGCTGGCGCGCATGGTCGGCCACATCACTTACCTGTCCGACGATTCGATGGGCGAGAAATTCGGCCGTGGCCTGAAGAGCGAAAAGCTCAACTATGACTTCCACAGTGTCGAGTTCCAGGTCGAAAGCTACCTGCGTTATCAGGGCGAAGAGTTCTCCGGACGCTTCGACGCCAACACTTATCTGTTGATGACCAAGGCGCTGGATTACTTCGATCCGGCAGCGAACTTCGACGATGATCTGGCAAAAACCTTCGAAAACGCCACGGCCAAGTTCTGCGTGATGTCGTTCACCACCGACTGGCGCTTCTCCCCGGCCCGTTCGCGGGAGCTGGTGGATGCGCTGATGGCGGCGCGCAAAGACGTCAGCTATCTGGAAATCGATGCGCCGCAGGGCCACGACGCCTTCCTGATTCCGATCCCGCGCTACTTGCAGGCGTTCGGCAATTACATGAACCGCATCACGTTGTGAGAAAGCCATGAGAGCTGATCTGGAAATCATCCAGGAATGGATCCCCGCCGGCAGCCGCGTCCTCGACCTCGGTTGCGGTGACGGCGAACTGCTGACCTGGCTGCGCGACAACAAGAACGTCACCGGTTATGGCCTGGAAAACGACGCCGACAACATCGCCGAGTGCGTGGCCAAAGGCGTCAACGTTATCGAGCAGGATCTGGACAAGGGGCTGGGCAACTTCGCCAGCAACAGTTTCGACATCGTCGTCATGACCCAGGCCCTGCAAGCCGTGCACTACCCGGACAAGATCCTCGACGAAATGCTCCGGGTCGGTCGTCAGTGCATCATCACCTTCCCGAATTTCGGTCACTGGCGCTGCCGCTGGTACCTGGCGAGCAAGGGCCGGATGCCGGTCTCCGAGTTTCTGCCGTACACCTGGTACAACACGCCGAACATCCACTTCTGCACCTTCGAAGACTTTGAAGAACTGTGTCGCGAACGTCATGCGAAGGTCATTGATCGGCTTGCCGTGGATCAACAGCACCGTCACGGGTGGGCCAGTAAGCTATGGCCTAATCTGTTAGGTGAGATCGGCATCTACCGCGTCAGCAGCCCACAGCTCGCAGACCACAAGGTCGCGGTCTGAGCCACGTCATTTCGAGGAGACGATCATGGGTCGTTTAGCGTTGTTGTTATTGACTGCCTGCCTGAGCGCCAGCGCGCTGGCGGCCGACGTCATCAAGGGTGAGCGTCAGGAAACCTTTGGCGACGTGACGGTGCACTACAACACTTTCAACTCGACGTACCTGCAACCGGACATCGCCAAGGCTGCCGAACTCATTCGCAGCAAGCATCAGGGCGTGATCAATGTCTCGGTGATCAAGGACGGCAAACCGCTGATCGCCGGCGTCACTGGCACGGTCAAAGACCTGACCAGCCAGAGCGTGCCGCTGAATTTCCGTCAGATTACCGAACAGGGCGCGATCTACTACATCGCCCAATACCCGGTGGAACAGCAGGAAACCCGCACCTTTGAAATCAAGGTGCAGAACGGCGACAAGATCAACACTATCAATTTCAACCAAGAACTCTTTCCCGGCGAATGATGAACATCAAGCAGCTCGTACTGGCCAGCCATAACGCCGGCAAACTCAAAGAACTCCAGGCCATGCTCGGCGAATCGGTGCAACTGCGCTCGATTGGTGAGTGGAGCAAGGTCGAGCCGGAAGAAACCGGTCTGTCGTTCGTCGAAAACGCCATTCTCAAGGCACGCAACGCCGCCCGCATTTCCGGGTTGCCGGCGCTGGCGGATGACTCCGGTCTGGCGGTGGATTTCCTCGGTGGCGCGCCGGGCATCTACTCGGCGCGCTATGCCGATGGCAAAGGCGATGCAGCCAACAACGCGAAACTGCTCGACGCCTTGAAAGACGTCCCGGAAGCAGAGCGCGGCGCGCAATTCGTTTGCGTGCTGGCGCTGGTGCGTCATGCCGACGATCCGTTGCCGATCCTCTGCGAAGGCCTGTGGCACGGACGCATCCTGACCGCCGCCAGCGGCGAGCACGGGTTCGGTTACGACCCGCTGTTCTGGGTGCCGGAGCGCGACGTGTCCAGCGCCGAACTGAGCCCGGCCGACAAGAACCAGATCAGCCACCGCGCCCGTGCAATGGATCTGCTGCGCCAGCGTCTGGGCTTGAAATGACCCGTGATTCTTCTGCGTCGTCGCTGATCGTCGGCGGCGCCGCTTCTTCGCCTCGGGCGCCGCTGCCAACGCTGCCACCCCTGGCGCTGTACATCCACATCCCGTGGTGTGTACGCAAATGCCCGTATTGCGACTTTAACTCGCACACCGCCAGCCCGGTTTTGCCGGAGCAGGAATACGTCGACGCGCTGCTGGCCGATCTCGATCAGGATCTGCACGCGGTTTACGGGCGTGAAATCAGCTCGATCTTCTTCGGTGGCGGTACGCCAAGCCTGTTCAGCGCCGAGGCCCTTGGGCGTTTGCTCGAAGGCGTCGAGCAGCGCATTCCGTTTGCCGATGACATCGAAATTACTCTGGAAGCCAATCCGGGTACGTTCGAACAAGAGAAGTTCGTCGCCTACCGCAAGCTGGGGATCAATCGCCTGTCGATCGGCATCCAGAGCTTCCAGCAGGAAAAACTCCAGGCCCTCGGGCGGATTCACAACGGTGACGAAGCGGTGCGCGCGGCCGGGATGGCGCGGCAGGCCGGGTTCGATAACTTCAACCTCGACTTGATGCACGGCTTGCCGGATCAGTCGTTGGAAGATGCCTTGAGCGATCTGCGCCAGGCCATCGCGCTGAATCCTACGCACATCTCCTGGTATCAACTGACGCTGGAGCCGAACACGGTGTTCTGGAATCAGCCGCCAGTACTGCCTGAAGACGACACGCTGTGGGACATTCAAGAGGCGGGGCAAGCGCTGCTGGCCGAGCACGGTTACGCGCAATACGAAGTCTCGGCGTATGCCCAGGCCGGGCGTCCGGCGCGGCATAACCTCAATTACTGGAGTTTTGGCGACTTCATCGGGATCGGCGCCGGTGCGCATGGCAAGCTCAGCCATCCCGACGGGCGCATCGTGCGTACCTGGAAGACACGTCTGCCAAAGGACTATCTCAACCCGGCAAAAAGCTTTCAGGCCGGCGAAAAAGCCCTGACCAATGACGAGATGCCGTTCGAGTTTCTGATGAACGCATTGCGCCTGACTGCCGGAGTCGAATCGCGCCTGTATCCGGAGCGCACTGGCCTGTCGCTGGAAAGCCTCGCCGAAGGCCGGGCAGCGGCAGAACAAAGCGGTCTGTTGCAGGTCGAACCGTCACGTCTGGCGGCCACCGAGCGTGGACAGCTGTTCCTCAACGACTTGCTGCAACAATTTCTGAACTGAGCCCAACCCTCAACTTCAGCTCCAAGGAAAAACGCATGGATTTGATACTCGACCTGCTCGCCACCGTCTCCCGCTGGAGCCGCAGCAACCTCTCGGAAATCGCCTTGGCGCTGGTCGGCTGCCTGCTGGTGCTGTTCGGCGCTGACTTCAAAGGCTGGGTCGAGCAACGCCTGGGCAGCATCGCCGGCGCCTTGCGCGTACCGCTGATGTCGCTGCTTTGCGTGATCGGCAGCGGCGCGGCGCTGATCTATGCCACGCCTTGGGTGGTCAAGGGTTTGAGCCAGTTCAACAACTACAGTTTGGCGCCGGTGTTGTTGGTGGTACTGGTGCTGATCGGCGTAGTCGCCGACCGCCGCTGATCTTTCGGCCGCGTTTGATCGTTCCCATGCTCCGCGTGGGAATGCCTCAATGGACGCTCTGCGTCCGCTGTGGGACGCAGAGCGTCCCGGGCAGCATTCCCACGCAGAGCGTGGGAACGATCATTGCGTGATGCTTAAGCGAGTTTTTCGAACTTCAGATCCCACACGCCATGGCCAAGACGTTCGCCGCGGCGCTCGAACTTGGTGATCGGGCGTTCGGCCGGGCGCGGTACGCACTTGCCGTCTTCGGCGAGGTTGCGGTAGCCCGGGGCGACGTTCATCACTTCCAGCATGTATTCGGCGTACGGTTCCCAGTCGGTGGCCATGTGCAGAATGCCGCCGACCTTCAACTTGCTACGCACCAGCTCAGCGAACGACGCCTGAACGATGCGACGCTTGTGGTGACGGCTCTTGTGCCACGGATCCGGGAAGAACAGCATCAGGCGATCGAGGCTGTTGTCGGCGATGCAACGGTTGAGCACTTCAATCGCGTCGCAATCGTAGACCCGCAGGTTGGTCAGGCCCTGCGTCAGCACGCCATTGAGCAGCGCGCCGACACCCGGACGGTGTACTTCCACGCCGATGAAGTCCTGATCCGGCGCGGCTGCGGCCATTTCCAGCAGCGAGTGGCCCATGCCGAAACCGATCTCCAGCGAGCGCGGTGCCGAACGGCCGAACACTTGATCGTAATCCACCGGCGCGTCAGCCAAGGGCAGCACGTACAGCGGCGCGCCCTGATCCAGACCGCGTTGCTGGCCTTCGGTCATGCGCCCGGCGCGCATCACGAAACTCTTGATGCGGCGGTGTTGGCGCTCGTCGCCTTCTTCCGCCTGGATAGGCGTGTCGTTCGATTCAGTCATCAATGGCTCTTACTTGATCAGACCATCCAGCGGCGAAGAGGCGCTGGCATAGAGTTTTTTCGGCATACGGCCAGCGAGGTAAGCCAGACGGCCTGCAACGATGGCGTGTTTCATGGCTTCAGCCATCATCACCGGTTGCTGGGCGTGGGCGATCGCCGAGTTCATCAGCACCGCATCGCAACCCAGTTCCATGGCGATGGTCGCATCGGACGCAGTGCCGACACCGGCATCGACCAACACAGGAATCTTGGCTTCTTCGAGAATGATCTGCAGGTTGTACGGGTTGCAGATCCCCAGACCGGAACCGATCAGACCGGCCAGCGGCATCACCGCGATGCAGCCGATTTCCGCCAATTGACGGGCGATGATCGGGTCATCACTGGTGTAAACCATCACGTCGAAACCTTCTTTGACCAGCGTTTCGGCGGCCTTGAGGGTTTCGATGACGTTAGGGAACAGGGTTTTCTGGTCGGCCAGTACTTCCAGCTTCACCAGGTTGTGGCCATCGAGCAGCTCACGGGCCAGGCGGCAGGTGCGCACAGCTTCGATGGCGTCGTAGCAACCGGCGGTGTTCGGCAGGAAGGTGTAGCGCTCTGGCGACAGCACGTCGAGCAGGTTCGGCTCGCCTTCGATCTGGCCCAGGTTGGTGCGGCGCACGGCGAAGGTGACGATCTCGGCACCCGAGGCTTCGATGGCCTGACGGGTTTCTTCCATGTCACGGTACTTGCCGGTACCGACCAGCAAACGCGACTGGTAAGTACGACCGGCCAGTACAAAAGGCTTGTCGCTACGAACGATGCTCATGGGGAATCCTCTTTAGGGGTGAGGGTCTTGCAGAATTCTGTGCCCGTACGGGCCGCCCGGTCAGCCGCCGCCGATGGCGTGCACGACTTCGACGTTGTCGCCGTCGTTGAGCGTGGTGTCGGCATGCTGGCTGCGCGGGACGATATCCAGATTGAGTTCGACTGCCACTCGACGTCCGGTCAGTTCCAGACGAGTGATCAGGGCCGCAACGGTCTCGCCGTCGGGCAGTTCAAGGGATTCACCGTTCAACTGAATGCGCATGCGCAACGCCGCCATCATTTTTAGGGGCTGGCATTCTAGCCCGATCATGACCTAAAGGTCAGCACCAAGCGTCAAGCGGTTGGTTGCAAGCGCCAGGCGGCGAGCCCCAAGCACACCCAGCCGGCCAGAAACGCCAGGCCACCGAACGGGGTGATGATGCCGAGCTTGCTGATGCCCGTGGTGGTCAGCACGTAGAGGCTGCCGGAGAACAACACAATGCCGACCACGAAAGAGACGCCAGCCCAAGCAACCAGTCGGCCTTGGATCTGCGTGGCCAGCAGGGCGACACCGAACAATGCCAAGGTGTGCACCAGTTGATAGGTGACGCCCGTGTGGAAAATCGCCAGATACTCCGGCGTTAGACGGCTTTTCAAGCCATGGGCGGCGAATGCGCCCAGCGCGACACCGGTGAAACCGAAAAAAGCGGCCAGCATCAAAAAGCCACGCAGCATGGGGAACTCCAGTCAGACTCGATCGGCAGGGTCTGTATAATGGCCCGCTCCACGGGTTCGGCCAAGCCATCTCTATGCTGCGTACTATTTTCCGTCGTCTCACGAAGGCCCTGCTCTGGTTCGCGGGCGGCAGCGTATTGCTGGTGCTGGTGTTTCGCTTCGTGCCGCCGCCGGGCACGGCGCTGATGGTCGAGCGCAAGGTCGAATCCTGGGTCGATGGCGAGCCGATTGATCTGCAGCGCACCTGGAAGCCGTGGGACGAGATCTCCGACGACCTCAAAGTGGCGGTCATGGCTGGCGAGGATCAGAAGTTTCCCGAGCATTGGGGTTTTGACTTCAGTGCGATTCAGGCCGCACTGGCGCACAACGAGCTCGGCGGCTCGATTCGCGGCGCCAGCACCTTGAGTCAGCAGGTTTCGAAAAACCTGTTTCTGTGGGCCGGGCGCAGCTATCTGCGTAAAGGTCTGGAAGCCTGGTTTACTGCCTTGATCGAAGTGTTCTGGCCGAAGCAGCGAATTCTTGAGGTGTACCTGAACAGCGTCGAGTGGGATGACGGGGTGTTTGGTGCCGAGGCTGCGGCCCGCCATCACTTTGGCGTGAGCGCTAAGTCGCTGTCCCGGCAGCAGGCGAGTTATCTGGCTGCCGTACTGCCAAACCCACGCGTCTGGAGTGCCAGCCATCCAACCGCTTATGTGTCGCGCCGGGCTGGGTGGATTCGCCAGCAGATGAGTCAGTTGGGTGGGGATAGTTATTTGCTTGGGCTTAATGATTCGCGTCGGGCGCCTTGGTCTCGATAGTCAGTCAGTGTTCTTGGAGACACTGAACATCCCTGTGGGAGCGGGCTTGCCCGCGATAGCGATGGCTCAGCCAACATCTACATGACTGACCCGACGCTATCGCTGGCAAGCCAGCTCCCACAGGATTGATGCTGCCCTGCCATACGCGCATAAAAAAACGCCCCGATCATCGCTGATTGGGGCGTTTTTTATTGCCTGCTCGCCGGTTATGCGGCGATCGACAACTTGAGCTTGTTCATCGCGCTCTTCTCGAGCTGACGGATCCGCTCGGCCGACACGTTGTACTTCTGCGCCAGATCGTGCAGCGTGGCTTTCTCTTCTGCCAGCCAGCGCTGGTAGAGGATGTCGCGACTGCGCTCGTCCAGCACTTCAAGTGCTTCGTGCAGGTTGTTGTTGGAGTTGTCGCTCCAGTCGGCATCTTCCAGTTGACGCGCCGGGTCGTACCGGTGGTCTTCCAGATAGTTGGCCGGCGACTGGAAAGCGCTGTCATCGTCGGCTTCAGCAGCCGGGTCGAAAGCCATGTCATGGCCGGTCAGGCGACTTTCCATCTCGCGCACCTCACGCGGTTCAACGCCGAGGCTTTCCGCCACACGGTGGACTTCCTCGTTGTTCAGCCACGCCAGACGTTTCTTCTGGCTGCGCAGGTTGAAGAACAGCTTGCGCTGGGCCTTGGTGGTCGCGACTTTCACAATGCGCCAGTTGCGCAGGATGAACTCGTGAATTTCCGCCTTGATCCAGTGCACGGCGAACGACACCAGACGCACACCCATTTCCGGGTTGAAGCGTTTCACAGCCTTCATCAGGCCGACGTTACCTTCCTGGATCAGGTCAGCCTGAGCCAGACCGTAGCCACTGTAGCTACGGGCAATGTGTACGACAAAACGCAGGTGGGCGAGCACCATCTGCCGAGCCGCCCCCAAATCCTGCTCATAGTAGAGACTCTCGGCCAGTTCACGCTCCTGCTCCGGCGTCAGCAATGGAATGCTGTTGACGGTGTGCACATAGGCTTCCAGGTTCGCACCCGGAACCAACGCATACGCAGGTTGCAAAGAATTGGTCATACGAAAAAACCTCCGACTTACATACTCGTGCTTCTCAGCACTGCGAAAAATTGACCGGGAACTCAAATACAAGTTCCCAAAAAACCGCGAGGTCAATCACGCGCAAAAAAGATTCTACTTCGGCGCCAGCTCCCTGAGATGGCGTGCGACTGCAATCCATGCACCGATATAACCCAACAGCACCGCGCCAAGCAAGAGCGACAGACCGTCGGCAACTGGCACTCCGGCCAGCGCGAAATCACTGCCGTACAAGCCGGCCAGCCCAACCACCGCGTCGTTCAGCCAGTTCAGGCCAAACGCCAATACGCCCCAGGACAATAGCCCCGCACCGAAGCCATACAACGCACCCATATAAAGGAAAGGACGACGTACATAGCTGTCAGTGCCGCCGACGAGTTTAATCACTTCTATCTCGGTGCGGCGGTTTTCAATATGAAGACGAATGGTATTGCCTATCACCAAAAGTAATGCAGAAACCAAAAGCACCGTCAGACCGAAGACAAAACGATCGCCAAGCTTGAGGATGGCGGCCAGACGCTCGACCCAGACTAGATCAAGTTGCGCCTGTTGTACCTTGGGCAGCTCGGAAAGTTTTTGTCTTAATGCTTCCAGGGTTGGCTTGTCGACTTCGTTCGGCGTCACCAACACCACGCCCGGCAAGGGGTTCTCAGGCAGCTCGCGCAGGGCTTCGCCCAACCCGGACTGCTGCTGGAACTCTTCCAGCGCCTGATCGCGGCCGACATATTCAGCATCAGCTACGCCGGGCATGCCTTTGATCTGCTCGCGCAACGATTCGCCCTGCTCTGGGCTGGCATCGAGTTGCAGGTACAGCGAGATCTGCGCCGCACGTTGCCACGAACCGCCGAGACGTTCGACGTTGTTGAGCAACAGCGAAAGCCCCATCGGCAGACTCAGCGCCACGGCCATCACCATGCAGGTGAAGAAGCTACCGATTGGCTGCTTGCCGAGACGACGCAGGCTGTCGAGCAGGCTGGCGCGATGGCTTTCGACCCACGCACGAAACAGCGTGGCGAAATCCGGGCCATCATCATCGTCGTGTTTTTTCTTCTTTGGTGGCTGCGGATCGGCGGCCTTCGGCGCCACGCGCTCGGAAACCTTCGGACTGCGTGTCGCACTCATACCCCGGCCTCCCCGTCGCCGATCAATCGGCCACGTTGCAGGGTCAGCATGCGGTGGCGCATGCGCGCGATCAGCGCCAGGTCGTGACTGGCGATCAGGACGCTGGTGCCCAACCGGTTGATGTCTTCGAACACACCCATGATCTCGGCCGCCAGACGCGGGTCGAGGTTACCGGTGGGTTCGTCCGCCAGCAGCAAGGCCGGGCGGTGAACGATGGCGCGGGCAATGCCGACGCGCTGTTGCTGACCGGTGGACAGGTCGCCAGGGTACAGATCGGTTTTGTCCGACAGCGCCACGCGTTCCAGCGCCGAATCGACACGCTTGGCGATTTCGGCCTTGGACAACCCGAGAATCTGCAGTGGCAAGGCGACGTTGTTGAACACCGTGCGATCGAACAGCAACTGGTGATTCTGGAACACTACGCCGATCTGCCGGCGCAGGAACGGTATCTGCGCGTTGCTGATGGTGCTCAGGTCTTGCCCGGCCAGCAGCAGTTTGCCGCTGGTCGGACGCTCCATCGCCAGCAACAGGCGCAACAGAGTGGATTTACCGGCACCGGAGTGGCCGGTGACAAACAAGAACTCGCCACGACGGACTCGAAAGCTCAGCTCATGCAAGCCGACGTGACCGTTCGGGTAGCGTTTACCGACCTGTTCGAAACGAATCATGAACGCTCCCGCTCGGCAAACAGTGCCTGGACAAAGGGTTCGGCTTCAAAGGTACGCAAGTCGTCGATGCCTTCACCGACGCCGATATAGCGGATCGGCAGGCCAAACTGCTTGGCCAGGGCGAAGATCACCCCGCCCTTGGCGGTACCGTCGAGCTTGGTCAGCGCCAGACCGGTCAGTTCGACGGTCTGGTTGAATTGCTTGGCCTGATTGATGGCGTTCTGGCCAGTACCGGCGTCGAGCACCAGCAGCACTTCGTGCGGCGCGTCGGCGTCGAGCTTGCCGATCACCCGGCGAACCTTTTTCAGTTCTTCCATCAGGTTGTCCTTGGTGTGCAGACGACCGGCGGTGTCGGCGATCAGGACGTCAATGCCACGGGCCTTGGCGGCCTGCACGGCGTCAAAAATCACCGAAGCCGAGTCGGCGCCGGTGTGCTGAGCGATGACCGGAATCTTGTTGCGCTCACCCCACACCTGCAATTGCTCCACGGCAGCGGCACGGAAGGTGTCGCCGGCGGCGAGCATGACTTTCTTGCCTTCCAGTTGCAGCTTCTTCGCCAGCTTACCGATGGTGGTGGTTTTGCCGGCGCCGTTGACGCCAACCACCAGAATCACGAATGGCTTGTTCTGCGAAGCGATTTTCAGCGGTTGTTCAACCGGTTTGAGCATCGCGGCCAGTTCGGCCTGCAGGGATTTGTACAACGCATCGGCGTCGGCCAATTCCTTACGAGCAACCTTCTGGGTCAGGCGCTGGATGATCTGCGTGGTGGCTTCGACACCAACGTCGGCGGTGAGCAGACGGGTTTCGAGGTCATCGAGCAGATCGTCGTCAATGGTTTTGCGGCCGAGGAACAGGCTGGCCATGCCCTCGCCGATGCTGGCGCTGGTTTTCGACAGGCCTTGCTTGAGGCGGGCGAAGAAACCGGCTTTGGTTTCTTCGGTGCGCGGGGCTTCGACCGGAGCTTCAGCGACCACTTCAACGGGTGCCACAGCGGGAGCAGCGACGACCGGGGCCGGTTCAGGCTCTGGCTGTTGAACGACTGGCGCGACTGGAGCAACCATCACCGGGGCAATCGGCTCGACCGCAACAGGTTCAGCCACTACAGGCTCAGCAACAATCGGCGCAGGCTCGGCAATCGGCTCGACCAGCGGCGCCGGAGCCGGAGCCGGAGCCATCTCAGGCACAAACTCAGCAGGCGAAGGAATCACTGGCGTAATGTGCGGCGCAGCCTCTTCGACCAGTGCCACCGGCTCTTCCGCCACCGGCAAGGTCAGCCACGGCTCGGCGGCCGGGGTCAGCGGCAGTTCAGCCGCCACCGGCGCTTCAGGCTCTGGCTCAACCGGTTGCAGCACCGGCTCGGCAATCGGCAGAACAATCGGGGCCGGCTCTTCTTCTATAACCGGAGCAGGTTCCGGCGCAGGTTCAGGAATCGCGGGCGGCTGTTCGACGACGGGTTCCTGCGGTTTCTTACGCAGCCATCCGAACAGGCTTTTCTTCTCGCCAGCCGCAGCTGGGGTCTTCTTGTCGTCGTTGGAACCAAACATGGAGGACGGCTATCTCACGGTAGCGACGCGCCATAAGGGCGCCCCGGCAAATAAATATTCGATGCAGAACAGACTGTGTTTCATCCAGCTTGTTCACGCGCAACATTTTGTCGAGGCACCAACGGCACCTCAAAGATCGTTTTAACGAAGGTCTAAACCGGTAAAAATCGGCGAAAACGCGAAGTTTAGTAGGGAAAACTCTGCTTTGCGCCGCGAACCCATTCAGCCTGATCAAGTCTCGAAACCTGATAGGCGTGGTCGCCGGTAAAACGGATCAGTATCCTAGCACCCTCTCGCCCGCCGACGCTAAGACCAAGCGGGCAGCCCAACAGGTTAAAAAACGAATGAATGCTCTAGCCCGCCGCGCTGCAGGCCTGCTGCTCAGCACAGTCTGCCTGCCCCTTTCGGCCCTGGCGGCCGACCCTCAACCGACCCACGAATTCACCCTCGACAACGGCCTCAAGGTCGTCGTGCGCGAAGACCATCGTGCGCCAGTGGTGGTCTCGCAGGTCTGGTACAAGGTCGGCTCCAGCTACGAAACCCCGGGCCAGACCGGTCTGTCCCACGCGCTTGAGCACATGATGTTCAAGGGCAGCGAGAAAGTCGGCCCCGGCGAAGCCTCGCTGATCCTTCGCGATCTGGGCGCCGAGGAGAACGCTTTCACCAGCGACGACTTCACTGCTTATTATCAGGTTCTGGCTCGCGACCGCTTGGGCGTAGCTTTCGAACTGGAAGCCGACCGCATGGCCAATCTGCGCCTGCCGGCCGACGAGTTCGCCAAGGAAATCGAAGTCATCAAGGAAGAGCGCCGCTTGCGCACTGATGACAAGCCGATGTCCAAAGCTTACGAGCGCTACAAGGCCATGGCCTACCCCGCCAGCGGCTACCACACGCCGACCATCGGCTGGATGGCTGACCTCGACCGCATGAAGGTCGAAGAGCTGCGCCACTGGTATCAATCCTGGTATGTGCCGAACAACGCCACATTGGTAGTCGTCGGCGACGTCACCCCGGACGAAGTGAAAACCCTCGCCCAGCGCTACTTCGGCCCGATCGCCAAGCGCGACGTGCCACCGGCGAAAAAACCACTGGAACTGGCTGAACCTGGCGAACGCCAGATCACCCTGCATGTGCAGACCCAGTTGCCTAGCCTGATGCTCGGTTTCAACGTGCCAAGCATTGCCACCGCTGAAGACAAGCGCTCGGTCAATGCCTTGCGCCTGATCTCGGCGCTGCTCGACGGCGGTTACAGCGGTCGCATCCCGACGCAACTGGAGCGCGGCGAAGAGCTGGTCTCCGGCGGTTCGTCGAATTACGACGCCTACACCCGTGGCGACAGCCTGTTCACCCTGTCGGCAACCCCAAACACGCAGAAGAAAAAGACCATGGCGCAGGCTGAGGCCGGTCTGTGGAAACTGCTGGAACAGTTGAAAACCACCGCACCATCCGCCGAAGAACTGGAGCGCGTGCGTGCGCAAGTGATTGCCGGACTGGTCTTCGAACGTGATTCGATCACCAGCCAAGCCACGGCGATTGGTCAACTGGAAACCGTCGGCCTGTCGTGGAAACTGATGGACACCGAACTCGCCGATCTGGAAAGCGTGACCCCGCAAGACATCCAGAACGCCGCCAAGCTGTATTTCACCCGCGAACGTCTCAGCGTCGCCCACGTCCTGCCACTGGAGACGACCCATGAGTGAGCGCAAAACCCCACGCCTGATGCTGCTCGGCCTGATCGCCATTGCGGTGATCGGCTCGACGGCTTTCTATCTGTCGCCAAGTGCTGACAGCAAAGCCAGTGAAGCCCTGGACAACGCCAAAACCAGTCAGAAGCTGCAATCGCTGGCTGAACTCGACGGCAAGGCCCCGGCCAGTCGCAAACTCGATGTACAGACCTGGAACACCGCTGAAGGCGCGAAAGTGCTGTTCGTCGAAGCCCACGAACTGCCGATGTTCGACATGCGCCTGATTTTCGCCGCCGGCAGCAGCCAGGACGGCAACGCTTCGGGTCTGGCGGTGCTGACCAACGCGATGCTCAACGAAGGTGTTGCTGGCAAAGACGTCGGCGCCATCGCTCAAGGCTTTGAAGGTTTGGGGGCGGATTTCGGCAACGGTGCTTTCAAGGACATGGCGCTGGCTTCGCTGCGCAGCCTGAGTGCTGCCGACAAGCGCGAGCCGGCACTGAAGCTGTTCTCGGAAGTGGTCGGCAAACCGACCTTCCCGGCCGATTCGTTCGCACGCATCAAGAACCAGCTGCTTGCCGGTTTCGAATACCAGAAACAGAACCCCGGCAAACTCGCCAGCCTCGAGTTGATGAAGCGTCTGTACGGCGATCACCCGTACGCGCATTCGAGCGACGGCAATCCGCAAAGCGTACCGAAGATTACCCTCGCGCAATTGCGTGAGTTCCACGCCAAGGCTTACGCGGCGGGCAACGCGGTGATCGCGCTGGTCGGCGATCTGTCGCGCGCCGAAGCCGAGGCAATTGCCAATCAGGTCTCTTCTGCGCTGCCGAAAGGCCCGGCGCTGGCGAAGATCGCTCAGCCGCAGGAGCCGAAAGCCAGCACCAACCACATCGAGTTCCCGTCGAAGCAGACCAACCTGATGCTCGCGCAACTGGGCATCGACCGTGACGACCCGGATTACGCGGCGCTGTCGATGGGCAACCAGATCCTCGGTGGCGGCGGTTTCGGCACCCGCCTGATGAGCGAAGTGCGCGAGAAACGCGGCCTGACCTACGGCGTGTATTCGGCCTTCAGCCCGATGCAGGCCCGTGGCCCGTTCATGATCAACCTGCAGACCCGCGCGGAGATGAGCGAAGGCACCCTGAAACTGGTGCAGGACGTGCTCGCCGACTACCTGAAAACCGGGCCGACGCAGAAAGAACTCGACGATGCCAAACGCGAACTGGCCGGCAGCTTCCCGCTGTCCACCGCGAGCAATGCCGACATCGTTGGCCAACTCGGCGCGATGGGCTTCTATAATCTGCCATTGAGCTATCTGGATGATTTCATGCGTCAGTCGCAGAGCCTGACCGTGGAGCAAGTCCGCGATGCCCTGAACAAACACCTGAGCACGGACAAAATGGTCATCGTCACCGCTGGCCCGACCGTGCCGCAAAAGCCGTTACCGGCCCCATCTGATAAACCTGCCGAGCAACCGCTCGGGGTTCCGGAGCATTAATGGCTACCCGATCGCCTAAAAAACCCGCGCAGAACGTCCATAACGGCGTAAACCAGTTGCGCATCATTGGCGGCCAATGGCGCAGTCGCAAGCTGAGCTTCCCCGACGCGCCAGGCCTGCGCCCGACGCCGGATCGTGTGCGTGAAACCCTGTTCAACTGGCTCGCGCCGTACGTTGAAGGGGCCAAGGTGCTCGACCCGTTCGCCGGCAGCGGCGCGCTGTTTCTCGAAGCGCTGTCCCGTGGCGCGGCCATGGGCCAGGCGCTGGACGCCAGCAACATTGCGGTGTCCAGCCTGAAAGAACACCTCGGCACCCTGCGCTGCACCAACGGTCAGGTGCAGACCGCCGACGCCCTGCGTTATCTGGAAACCCAGACCGCAACGCCGTTTGATCTGGTGTTCCTCGACCCACCGTTCAACCAGAACCTGCTGCCGGCCGTGTGCACCTTGCTTGAAGAGCGGCAGTGGCTGGCACCGGACTCGTGGATCTACACTGAAAGCGAAACGGCACCCTCAATCCTCGGCCTGCCGGGCAACTGGCGCCTGCACCGCGAGCAGAAATCCGGGCGAGTGCACTACGCGTTGTGGCAACGTATGGCAGAGATCGCCGGTTAACCGACCGGCCTGAACAAGCGGCGCGCTTCACAAGAGGCGTCGCCGCGCTGCATCGAGAATCATCGTGCCCCCTCCTTCAGAATGCTTCATTCCCGCCCTCGGCCTCGGCAATCCACACCTGCAAACCTTGTGGGGGCCGCTGTGGCGCAAAACCGTGCATATCGAACGCGAGCGCGAACGCTTGTGGCTTGAGGACGGCGACTTCCTCGACCTCGACTGGCATGGTCCGCACTCGGCTGACGCGCCGCTGGTTCTGGTGCTGCATGGCCTCACCGGCTCTTCCATTCGCCCTATGTGGCGGGCGTGCAGAAGGCGTTGGCCGACCAAGGCTGGGCCAGTGTCGCGCTGAACTGGCGTGGCTGTTCGGGCGAGCCGAATCTGCTGCCACGCAGCTATCACTCCGGCGCCAGCGAAGACCTCGCCGAAGCCATCAAACACCTGCGTGCGAAACGACCCTTGGCGCCGCTGTATGCCGTCGGTTATTCCTTGGGCGGCAATGTGTTGCTCAAGCATTTGGGCGAAACCGGCAGCGCCAGTGGTGTGCTCGGCGCGGTGGCGGTGTCGGTGCCGTTCCGCCTCGATCAATGCGCCGACCGGATCGGCCAGGGTTTTTCCAAGGTCTATCAGGCGCACTTCATGCGCGAAATGGTCGCCTACATCAAGAACAAGCAACGGCAGTTTCAGCATGACGGTCGCGAGGATGGGCTAGCGGCTTTGGCAGCGCTCGGTTCGCTGGAGAACATGCGCACGTTCTGGGATTTCGATGGCCGGGTTACCGCTCCGTTGCACGGTTTTACCGATGCCGAGGATTATTACCGGCGGGCGTCGAGCCGCTACTTCCTCGGCGAGATCCGCACACCGACGTTGATCATTCAGGCAGCGGACGATCCATTTGTGTTTCCGCACAGCCTGCCTTCGGAAAGCGAGCTGTCGGCCTCGACTGCTTTTGAACTACAGGCGCGCGGCGGGCACGTTGGATTCGTCGACGGCTCAGTGCGCCAGCCCAGTTATTACCTCGAACGGCGCATCCCGCAATGGCTGGCCAGCGTGCCCGCATGAGCGATCAGGGCGAGTCGATCCGTTTCTGGCAATCGGCGCCGTTGCCCGGTGTCGAACTGTTGTCGGCGCGCTACATCGAACAGCGCTTCGCCCCGCATGTACACGATGGCTTTGTGATCGGCATGATCATGGCCGGCGCTCAGCGCTACCGCTATCGCGGCGCTGAACACTTGGCGGGCAGCGGCACGCTGGTGCTGATCAACCCGGATGAGCTGCACACGGGGCACAAGGGCACCGAGGACGGCTGGCTGTATCGAGCGTTCTACCCGGATACCGGCAAGATCGTTTCGCTGCTGGATGAACTCGAACTGTCCACAACGAGTTTGCCGGCGTTCGGCGCCACGCTGTATCGCGACCCGGATCTGGTCAGCGGTTTTGCACAATTGCACCGGTTGCTCGAAAGCCCTGCTACTGCGCTGCAACAGCAAACGGTATGGCGCGAGATGATGCTGCTGCTGTTGCAGCGCCACGCGGCGGTGCGAGAAATCGGCAACCCCGGCAAGGAGCACCGCGCGGTGCTGATTGCCAAGGATCTGCTGCATACGCACCTGGCGGCGCCGCCGTCGCTGGAGGAGCTGGCCGCAGCGGTCAATCTGTCGCCGTTCCATTTCGCCCGGGTGTTCCGCCGTGCGACCGGCATGCCACCGCACACCTGGCTGATGCAGCAACGCATCGCTCGAGCGCGGGCCTTGTTGCAGAACGGCTGCTTGCCGCTGGAGGTCGCTACGCAATTGGGTTTTGCCGATCAGAGCCATTTGAGTCGGCAGTTCAAACAGGCTTATGGCGTCGGGCCCGCCGCGTATCGCAGTGCCCGCCTGAAAAGCTAAAAGATCGCAGCCTGCGGCAGCTCCTACATTGGAATGCACTTCCCTGTAGGAGCTGCCGCAGGCTGCGATCCTTTGATCTTATTCGCCGGTGGCTATGCCGCGCGCCGGCTCGTTGATCCACTCGCTCCACGACCCGGCATACAACGAACCCAACGGATACCCCGCCAGGCACAGCGCAAACAGGTTATGGCACGCGGTCACTCCAGAGCCGCAATAAGCCACCAGATCCGACGGCGAACGCTCACCGAGCTTCTCGGCAAAACGCTGCTTGAGCTGATCGGCCGGGAGGAATCGTCCATCGCTGCCAAGGTTGTCAGTGAACGCCACGCACTGTGCACCCGGAATATGCCCAGCCACTGGATCGATCGGTTCCACTTCACCCTTGAATCGCGGCAAGGCCCGAGCATCGATCAACGTCAGCGCCGGCTGACCGAGGCGCTTTTGCAATTTCTCGGCGCTGATCAACAAACTCATGTCCGGCTGACCGCTGAAGTTGCCAGGGCTCACCTTCGGCGCATCCAGACTCAGCGGCAAACCCGCCGCGTGCCAGGCCTTGAGTCCACCATCGAGAATGAACACGCCATCGCGCTTGCCCAGCCACGTCAGTAACCACCACGCCCGCGCCGCGTAGGCACCGGGGCCGTCGTCATACAGAACCACGTCACTGTCGTTGTTGATGCCCCAGGCTTGAAGACGCTCAATCAACGCCGCCGGCTCGGGCAACGGATGCCGCCCGGTCACGCCCTTGAGCACTGTGCCGCTGAGATCGCGCTCAAGATCGGCGAAGCTCGCCCCGGCGATGTGCCCTTCGGCGTAGCTGCGCTGCCCGTAATCCGGATCTTCGAGGGCGAAACGACAATCGAGAATCACCAGCCCCGGCTGTTCCTTGCGGGCATCCAGCGTTTGCGGGCTGATCAGTTGCGCAATCGGCATAACGGGCTCCTGTGGAGTTTCAACAGAACGGTTTATTTCACGTCTTCGAGGGCCTGGGCCAACGGCACGTAGAACTCATCAAACAACGCGTTGACCTGTTCACGCGCCTCGTCAGTGACGAACCCGGCCTCAAGGACCAACACCTGATACACGCCACGTTTAACAGCTTGCTCGCTGAGGTGATTGGAGTTTTCGCGGGTGGTGCACAGAAAGCGTACCCAAGAGGTCAGGATGATCCACGCGTTGAGGGTCAGGGATTCGATCTGCACGCGATCCATCTTGAGGATTCCTGCAGCGACAAAGCCTTCGTAGATGGCCGCGCCTTGAATCACGCAGCGCTGGGAAAAGCGCCGGTAACGCGCGGCCAGTTCCGGATCGCTGTCGAGCAGATGCTCGAGGTCGCGATGCAGAAATCGGTAGCCCCACATCGCCGACAGCAGTTCCTTGAGATAGAAACGTTTGTCTTCGACCGTCGCGGCACGCCCCTGTGGCGGGCGCAGAAAGCTGTCCACCAAGGCTTCGTACTCACTGAACAGCACAGCGATGATCGCCTGCTTGTTAGGGAAGTGGTAGTACAGATTGCCCGGAGAAATCTCCATATGGGCGGCAATGTGGTTGGTGCTGATGCTGCGCTCGCCCTGTTGATTGAACAGCTCGAGGCTGTTCTGCACGATGCGCTCGCTGGTTTTTATTCGTGGGGCCATGGCTTGAGCTTTAATTCAGAGTGCGGTGAGGGGCATCTTACGACCTATCCGGAAATGGATAAAACAAAGCTGCACACGGAAGTCATTTGACTTTATAGAGCATAGACTCTAAAAAGTTCACCACTACAATAAATCCGGAGCCTACGATGACTGCCGACATTGCCTACCTGCAAACACTGCAACAGCCACTCGAAGAGCTCAGCCAACTGTTCGATGCGCAACGCGCAGCGTATGCCGCCAACCCGATGCCAGCCGCCGCGCAGCGCCAGCAATGGTTGAAGGCATTGCGCGATTTGTTGAGCAGTGAGCGTCAGGCGTTGATCGAGGCGATCAGTAAGGATTTCAGCAACCGCAGCGCCGATGAGACCCTGCTCGCCGAGCTGATGCCCAGCCTGCACGGCATTCATTACGCCAGCCGTCACCTCAAAGGCTGGATGAAACCCTCGCGACGCAAGGTCGGTATGGCGTTCCAGCCCGCTGCAGCGAAAGTGATTTACCAGCCGCTGGGCGTCGTTGGCGTCATCGTGCCGTGGAATTACCCGCTGTATCTGGCCATCGGGCCGTTGGTTGGCGCCCTTGCGGCGGGCAATCGAGTGATGCTCAAACTCAGCGAGTCGACCCCGGCCACCGGGCTGTTGCTCAAGGCATTGCTGGCGCGAATCTTCCCCGAAGATCTGGTGGGCGTAGTTCTCGGCGAGGCCGACGTTGGCGTGGCGTTCTCCCGCCTGCCGTTTGATCACCTGTTGTTCACGGGTTCGACCAGCGTCGGCAAGCACGTGATGCGCGCGGCGGCCGAAAACCTCACGCCGGTGACCCTGGAACTGGGCGGCAAATCCCCCGCCATCGTTTCCCGAGACGTGCCGTTGAAGGACGCCGCCGAACGCATTGCTTTCGGTAAAACCCTGAACGCCGGGCAAACCTGCGTCGCTCCCGATTACGTGCTGGTGCCGGAAGACCGCGTCGGCGGTTTCGTCGAAGCCTATCGCCAGGCAGTGCAGAGCTTTTATCCGACCCTCAGCGATAACCCGGATTACACCGCGATCATCAATGACCGCCAACTAACCCGCCTGAATGGTTACGTCAGCGACGCCACCAGCAAGGGCGCGCTGCTGATTCCGCTGTTCGAGCAGGGTCAGGGCCGACGCATGCCGCACAGTGTGCTGTTGAATGTCAGCGACGACATGACCGTGATGCAGGACGAAATCTTCGGTCCGCTGCTGCCCATCGTGCCGTATCGCGATCTGGAGCAGGCATTTGCTTACATCAATCAGCGCCCACGACCTCTGGCTCTTTACTACTTCGGCTACGACAAAGGTGAGCAGACCCGCGTGCTGCACGAAACCCACTCCGGTGGCGTGTGCCTGAATGACACGCTGCTGCACGTGGCGCAGGACGACATGCCGTTCGGCGGCATCGGCCCATCCGGCATGGGCCATTACCACGGTCACGAAGGTTTTCTGACCTTCAGCAAGGCCAAAGGCGTGTTGGTTAAACAGCGCTTCAACGCGGCCAGGCTGATTTACCCGCCGTACGGCACGTCGATCCAGAAACTGATCCAGAAGCTGTTCATTCGCTAAACATTTGTCATTGCCGGGTAATAACAATAATGCACCCAAGCCTGACCGAAACACCTGCGCTGTCACGCCGTGGCCTGCTGAAATTCAGCCTCGGCGCCACGGCGTTCCTCGCCACCGCTGGTCTTGGCGCCAGCCTCAGCGGTTGTTCTTCCAACGTCGCAGCCCACGGCTTCATCACCTTGCGCGACGGCGATCTGCTGTTTTTGCGCGCACTGATTCCGGTGATGCTCGAAGGCGCCGTGGCCACCGAGAAAATGCCCAGTGCCGTCGACGGGACGCTCAAGTCGCTGGATTACAGCCTCGATCACCTGTCGCCGGAAATGCTCAAACTCACCCGGCAACTGTTCGACGTGCTGGGCATGGCCGTCACGCGCGGACCGCTCACCGGGATCTGGGGCAGTTGGGAAAACGCCAGCCCCGAGGCGATGCGCAATTTCCTCGATCGCTGGGAGAACAGTTCGTTGAGCCTGTTGCGCATGGGGCATAGCTCGTTGCAGCAGATGGTGCTGATGGCGTGGTACGCCCGCGCCGAGTCATGGGCGCATTGCGGTTATCCCGGCCCGCCCACCGTTTGAGATCGGCACCGCTCCGTTCGCGAGCAAGCTCGCTCCCACAGGGCCAGCCACCCTACCTTGCATCCAGAATAATAAAGAGAACCTGACCGATGCCCGTACCCGACCCGTTCCGCGAAGGCCTTGCCCGAGGCTGGAAAACCTACAACGGCGCACAACTGAGTGATGACCTGAGCCTCGAGGCCGATGTGGCGATTATCGGCAGCGGCGCCGGTGGCGGCACCACCGCGGAAATCCTCAGCGCCGCCGGCTACAAAGTGCTGCTGATCGAAGAAGGCCCGCTCAAGACCAGCTCCGACTTCAAGATGCTCGAAGACCAGGCCTACAGCAGCCTCTATCAGGAAGGCATCGGGCGCATGAGCAAGGACGGTGCGATCACCATCCTCCAAGGCCGAGCGGTCGGCGGCACGACGCTGATCAACTGGACATCGAGCTTTCGCACCCCCGAGCCGACCCTCGATCACTGGGCCAAAGAACACAACGTCGAAGGTCACAGCCCAGCCGAAATGGCGCCATGGTTCGAGAAAATGGAACAGCGCCTCGGCGTCGCGCCGTGGATGGTGCCGCCCAACGCCAACAACGACGTGATCCGCAAGGGCTGCGAGCAACTCGGCTACAGCTGGCACGTGATCCCGCGCAACGTGCGCGGCTGCTGGAATCTGGGCTACTGCGGCATGGGCTGCCCGACCAACGCCAAGCAATCGATGATGGTCACCACCATTCCCGCGACCCTGGAAAAGGATGGCGAGCTGCTCTATCTGGCCCGCGCAGAGAAATTGCTGATCAGCGGCGACAAGGTCACTGGCCTGCAATGCTTGGCGATGGACGAGCGCTGCGTCGCACCGACCGGGCGCACCATCACGGTCAAAGCGCGGCATTACGTACTGGCCGGCGGCGGCATCAACAGCCCGGCGCTGCTGCTGCGTTCAGAGGCGCCAGATCCGCATAAAAATCTCGGCAAGCGCACCTTTCTGCACCCGGTGAACATGTCTGCCGCGCGCTTCGATGAAGTGGTCAATCCGTTTTACGGGGCGCCGCAATCGATCTATTCCGATCACTTCCAATGGAAGGACGGCACCACCGGGCCGATGGCGTTCAAACTCGAAGTGCCGCCGCTGCATCCCGCGCTGGCGGCGACGCTGCTCGGCGGTTTTGGCCAGGAGAGCGCGCAACACATGGCTGATCTGCCGCACACCCACGCCATGCTCGCGCTGCTGCGTGACGGTTTTCACCCGGACAGCACGGGCGGCGCGGTCGAGTTGCGTGGCGATGGCTCACCGGTGCTCGATTACCAGGTTTCGCCGTACGCCTGGGAGGGTTTGCGCAAGGCCTTCCACGTCATGGCTGAAATCCAGTTCGCCGGTGGCGCGAAATCGGTGATGCCGATGCACGCCGACGCGCGTTACGTGAACACCCTGGCCGAAGCCCGCACGCTGATCGATGGCCTGAGCCTCGAGTTGTATCGCACACGCTTGGGCAGCGCCCACGTCATGGGCGGCTGCGCGATGGGTGAAGACGCGAAAAGCGCCGTCACCGACAGCCTCGGTCGCCATCATCAACTGAGCAACCTGTCGATTCATGACGGCTCGCTGTTCCCCACCAGCATCGGCGCCAACCCGCAGTTGTCGGTGTACGGCCTGACCGCGCAACTGGCGAGTGCACTGGCCGATCGGCTGAAAAACCCGTGAATATCCGGATTATTGCCATCGTCTATAGTGCTTTCTTACCCAACAGGCGACTTGGCCGACCGGGACGGCTGCGATACCATCCGACTCCCCAACGGACTCCCGCCAGGACGACGCGATGAACCGAGTGTTGTACCCAGGTACCTTCGACCCTATTACCAAGGGCCATGGCGATCTGGTCGAACGCGCCTCGCGCCTGTTCGATCACGTGATCATTGCGGTCGCTGCCAGCCCGAAAAAGAACCCGCTGTTCCCGCTGGAACAACGGGTTGAACTGGCTCGCGAGGTCACCAAACACCTGCCGAACGTGGAAGTGGTCGGTTTCTCGACGCTGCTCGCGCATTTCGCCAAAGAGCAGAACGCCAACGTGTTCCTGCGTGGTTTGCGTGCGGTGTCGGACTTCGAATACGAATTCCAGCTGGCCAACATGAACCGCCAATTGGCGCCGGATGTGGAGAGCCTGTTTCTCACCCCGTCCGAGCGTTATTCGTTCATTTCTTCGACGTTGGTGCGGGAAATCGCCGCGCTGGGCGGCGATATCAGCAAGTTCGTTCATCCGGCCGTGGCCGATGCGCTGACCCTGCGCTTCAAAAAGTAGGCGCTGGCGAAGGCTGCGATCTTTTGATCTTGATCGCAGCCACGCACAGCAGTTGATCGCAGCAACGTGCACTACGGGCGCCAATGCGGCACAATTGCGCGCATTGGTTTATAGCGCCCGGGCCTGCCGCCCCGGCTGGAGTTAGCATGTCCCTGATCATCACCGACGATTGCATCAACTGCGACGTCTGCGAACCCGAGTGCCCGAACGCCGCCATCTCCCAAGGCGAAGAGATCTACGTGATCGACCCGAACCTGTGCACCCAATGCGTCGGTCACTACGACGAACCGCAGTGCCAACAGGTCTGCCCGGTGGATTGCATTCCGCTGGACGAAGCGCATCCGGAGACTGAAGAACAGTTGATGGACAAGTACCGCAAGATTACCGGCAAGGCCTGATCTGACAGTTGTATAGCGCTCTTTCGGGCCTATTCGCGAGCAAGCTCGCTCCCACATTGAAATGCGTTCCAATGTGGGAGCGA
>NZ_RWIM01000030.1 GCF_009764645.1 Pseudomonas sp. PB106 | reverse complement strand
TCTTTTGATGTTGGTTTTTAAAAG
Organism: Pseudomonas sp. PB106; assembly: GCF_009764645.1. Lineage (GTDB taxonomy): Bacteria > Pseudomonadota > Gammaproteobacteria > Pseudomonadales > Pseudomonadaceae > Aquipseudomonas. Next base: position 14,258 of record NZ_RWIM01000030.1, on the reverse strand, counting down.
CCAGATCAAAAGATCGCAGCCTGCGGCAGCTCCTACAGGGGGCATGTGGCGGGAATAAAAAAAGGAGGCCACTTGGGCCTCCCTTTTTCAGTGCGATTTGCCGTTACAGGCTGGCAATCCGCGCGTGCTGCTCGGCCAGTTTGCCCAGGGCTTGTTCAGCCTCGGCCAGTTTGGCGCGTTCTTTGTCGATGACTTCGGCCGGGGCCTTGTCAACGAAACCGGCGTTGGACAGTTTGCCGCCAACACGCTGGACTTCGCCCTGCAGACGCAGGATTTCCTTGTCCAGACGCGCCAGCTCGGCGCCCTTGTCGATCAGGCCGGCCATTGGCACCAGCACTTCCATCTCGCCAACCAGAGCGGTAGCGGACAACGGTGCTTCTTCACCAGCCTTCAGAACGGTGATCGATTCCAGACGCGCCAGTTTCTTCAGCAGCGCTTCGTTCTCGGTCAGACGACGCTGGTCTTCAGCGCTGACGTTCTTCAGGTAGATCGGCAGTGGCTTGCCCGGGCCGATGTTCATTTCGCCACGGATGTTGCGCGTGCCGAGCATCAGCTCCTTGAGCCATTCGATGTCGTCTTCGGCGGCCGGATCGATGCGTTCTTCGTTGGCCACTGGCCACGCTTGCAGCATGATCGTCTTGCCCTGAATGCCCGCCAGCGGCGCGATGCGCTGCCAGATTTCTTCAGTGATGAACGGCATGAACGGGTGCGCCAGACGCAACGCCACTTCCAGTACACGCACCAGCGTCCGGCGAGTGCCGCGCTGACGCTCAACCGACGCGTTCTCGTCCCACAGCACTGGCTTGGACAATTCCAGATACCAGTCGCAGTACTGGTTCCAGATGAACTCGTACAGCGCTTGGGCCGCCAAGTCGAAACGGAACTGATCCAGCTGACGGGTCACTTCGGCTTCGGTGCGTTGCAGTTGCGAGATGATCCAGCGATCCGCCAGCGACAGCTCGTAGGCTTCGCCGTTCTGGCCGCAGTCTTCGCCCTTGTCCAGAACGTAACGCGCGGCGTTCCAGATCTTGTTGCAGAAGTTGCGATAGCCTTCAACGCGGCCCATGTCGAACTTGATGTCGCGACCGGTCGAGGCCAGCGAGCAGAACGTGAAGCGCAGGGCGTCGGTGCCGTAACTGGCGATGCCGTCGGCGAACTCGTCGCGGGTCTGCTTCTCGATCTTCTTCGCCAGTTTCGGCTGCATCAGGCCGGAGGTGCGTTTCTGCACCAGTTCTTCCAGCTCGATACCGTCGATGATGTCCAGCGGGTCAAGGACGTTGCCCTTGGACTTGGACATCTTCTGGCCCTGACCATCACGCACCAGACCGTGAACATATACGGTCTTGAACGGCACCTGCGGCGTGCCATCCTCGTTCTTGATCAGGTGCATGGTCAGCATGATCATCCGGGCAACCCAGAAGAAAATGATGTCGAAGCCCGTCACCAGTACGTCGGTGGAGTGGAATTTCTTCAGGAATTCGGTCTGCTCAGGCCAGCCCAGGGTGGAGAACGTCCACAGGCCGGAACTGAACCAGGTGTCGAGTACGTCGTTGTCCTGTTGCAGCGCAACGTCCGGGCCGAGGTTGTGCTTGGCACGCACTTCGGCTTCGTCGCGACCGACGTAGACTTTGCCCGACTCGTCGTACCACGCCGGAATCCGGTGGCCCCACCACAGCTGACGGCTGATGCACCAGTCCTGGATGTCGCGCATCCACGAGAAGTACATGTTTTCGTACTGCTTCGGCACGAACTGGATGCGACCGTCTTCAACGGCAGCAATCGCAGGCTCGGCCAGCGGCTTGGTCGACACGTACCACTGGTCGGTCAGCCACGGCTCGATGATGGTGCCGGAGCGGTCGCCTTTCGGCACTTTCAGGCCGTGGTCGTTGACGCTGACCAACAAACCGGCGGCATCGAATGCGGCCACGATCTGCTTGCGCGCTTCAAAACGCTCAAGGCCGGCGTATTCAGCCGGAATCTTGCCGTCGATGCTGTCGTTCAGCGTGCCGTCGAGGTTGAACACCTGGGCTGCCGGCAGCACGTTGGCATTCTTGTCGAAGATGTTCAGCAGCGGCAGGTTGTGGCGCTTGCCGACTTCGTAGTCGTTGAAATCGTGAGCCGGGGTGATTTTCACGCAGCCCGTGCCGAATTCAGGATCGCAGTAATCGTCGGCGATGATCGGGATGCGGCGGCCAACCAGCGGCAGCTCGACAAACTTGCCGATCAGGGATTTGTAGCGCTCATCGTTCGGATTCACCGCGACGGCGGAGTCGCCGAGCATGGTTTCCGGACGGGTGGTCGCGACGATCAGGAAGTCGTTGCCTTCAGCGGTTTTCGCGTCGTCAGCCAGCGGGTACTTCAGGTTCCACAGGAAACCTTTCTCGTCGTGGTTTTCCACTTCGAGGTCGGAAATCGCCGTGTGCAGTTTGGTGTCCCAGTTGACCAGACGCTTGCCGCGATAGATCAGACCGTCTTCGTGCAGGCGCACAAACGCTTCTTTAACTGCTTCCGAGAGACCGTCGTCCATGGTGAAGCGCTCGCGGCTCCAGTCCACGGACGAGCCGAGGCGACGGATCTGACGGCTGATGTTGCCGCCGGACTGATCCTTCCATTCCCAGACTTTCTCGAGGAATTTTTCGCGGCCCAGATCGTGGCGATTCTGGCCGGTGGCTTCGAGTTGACGCTCCACCAGCATCTGCGTGGCGATACCGGCGTGGTCGGTGCCCGGCTGCCACAGGGTGTTGCGACCCTGCATGCGGCGGAAACGGATCAGGGCGTCCATGATCGCGTTGTTGAAACCGTGACCCATGTGCAGGCTGCCGGTGACGTTCGGCGGCGGGATCATGATGGTGTAGGAGTCGCCCGCGCCTTGCGGGGCGAAGTAGTTCTCGGACTCCCAGGTGTTGTACCAGGAAGTTTCAATGGCGTGCGGCTGGTAGGTCTTATCCATGCGCGGCGGGACCCTATTGGCATTAATTCAGGAAAAGCCGACGAGTATAGCGGGGCATGGGGCTGAGGGCGAGCGGGGCGGTCCGGATGAAGATCTAATTGTAGGAGCTGCCGAAGGCTGCGATCTTTTGATCTTGTCTTTAAAAAACAAAAGTCAAAAAATCGCAGCCTGCGGCAGCTCCTACAGAGGGCTTTATTCGTACTGGCTGAGCAACCGTTCCATTCGCGCATCGAGGCGGCGTTTGATTTCGGTTTCGATGTGCGGGGCGAAGTCGTCGATGACGTCTTGCATGATCAATTGCGCGGCGGCGCGCAGTTCGCTGTCGAGGTGGAGCAAGGCGTCGGGGCCTTTATCCACAGGTGCGGCAGGCTGTGCAGCGGGGGCTGGCGCTGGCACGGGAGGTGGTTCGACGGCCGGCGATTCATTGCCGACAGAATCGAACAACATTGGAATCTGTTCCTGTTCGCCTTCATCGACCGTGTCGGTCAGCAGTGGCGGTTGCAGGTTGTCGTCGCCGAGCAACTGGCGGATCGACTCGAGATCGTCCAGCAGGTGTGTCGGCTTTTGCTGCGGTTTCGGAGTGTCCATTGGAATGCTCAGAGTCGCTGTAAACGGTGATCTTGCAGAGGATAGCCCTGTTCGCGGTAGAAGCGAAAACTCTCCCGCGCGGCGGCTCGAATCGTTGGGTCTTCGACCACCACTTCCGCCACTCGGGCGAACTTGTTGGCGAAGGCCGGGACTTTCAGGTCGAGATTGACCAGCAAATCCTGATGCTGACCGCAGTCATCGCCCAGTCCCAGCACGATCAAGCCGTCCGGCTCGGTGTCGGCAGGGCCGTGCGGTACGAAGCTCTCGCCCTTGAACGCCCACAGGCGCGCATCGAGATCGTCACGCTGAGCGGCATCGCTGCAATGCAGGTAGATGCGGTGGCCCATGCGCCAGGCTTTCTCGGTGAGCTTGCAGGCAAAATCCAGACGAGCCGATGGGTCGGCGCTGGGCAAGATATAGAAGTCGACTTTGGTCATTGCGGTTCCAGAACGGCAAGCGGCGTCACCGGAAAGTGACGCCGCCGCCCATCAACGGGTTCAGGCTTTGGCGCGATCGAGCAGGTACTGGGTCAGCAGAGGCACCGGACGGCCAGTGGCGCCCTTGTCCTTGCCGCCGCTGGTCCATGCGGTGCCCGCGATGTCCAGGTGCGCCCAGTTGAGGTTCTTGGTGAAGCGCGACAGGAAGCACGCGGCAGTGATGGTGCCGGCTTTCGGGCCGCCAATGTTGGCGATGTCGGCGAACGGGCTGTCCAGTTGCTCCTGGTATTCGTCGAACAGCGGCAGTTGCCAGGCGCGGTCGTCAGCGGCTTTGCCGGCGCTGAGCAGTTGACCGATCAGTTCGTCGTTGTTGCCCAGCAGGCCCGAGGTATGCGCGCCCAGAGCAACGACGCAAGCGCCGGTCAGGGTGGCGATGTCGATCACCGCTTGTGGCTTGAAGCGCTCGGAGTAGGTCAGCGCATCGCACAGCACCAGACGGCCTTCGGCGTCGGTGTTGAGGATTTCCACGGTCTGGCCGCTCATGGTGGTGACGATGTCGCCTGGACGGGTCGCGTTGCCGCTCGGCATGTTTTCCGCGCAAGCGAGGATGCACACCAGGTTGATCGGCAATTTCAGCTCAAGCACGGCGCGCAGGGTGCCGAACACGGAAGCCGCGCCGCCCATGTCGTACTTCATTTCGTCCATGCCGGCGCCCGGTTTCAGGCTGATGCCGCCAGTGTCGAAAGTGATGCCTTTACCGACCAGCGCGTACGGCTTCTCGGATTTCTTGCCGCCGTTGTATTGCATGACGATCAGGCGCGGCGGCTGCTCGCTGCCTTGGCCGACGGCGTAGAACGAACCCATGCCCAGCGACTTGATCTTCTTCTCGTCGAGGACTTCGACTTTCAGATCCTTGAATTCTTTACCGAGGTTCTTGGCTTGTTCGCCGAGGAAGGTCGGGTGGCAGATGTTCGGTGGCAGGTTGCCCAGGTCGCGGGTGAAGGCCATGCCGTTGGCAATCGCGGTGGCGTGATTCACGGCGCGCTGCACTTCAGCCTGAGCAGCCTTGATGGTCACCAGGGTGATTTTCTTCAGGGCGCGCGGTTCGGCTTTCTGGCTCTTGAACTGGTCGAAGGTGTATTGGCCGTCCACCAGGGTTTCCGCCAACAGACGGGTTTTACCGTAGCTGTCGCGGTTTTTGACAATGACTTCGTCCAGCGCCAGCACGGCGTCGCTGCCGTTCAGATCTTTCAGGGTGTTGAGGATGCCGGCAACGATTTTGCGAAATGGGCGGTCGCCCAGTTCTTCATCCTTGCCCACGCCAACCAGCAGCACGCGCTCGGCTTTGAGGTTTGGCAGGCTGTGCAGCAGCAGGCTTTGACCGACCTTGCCGGCCAGATCGCCACGTTTGAGCACGGCGCTGATCGCGCCACCGCTGAGTTCGTCGACCTGTTTGGCGGCGACGCCGAGTTTGCGGCCTTCACCGACGGCAACCACCAGGGTGGCGGTTTTCAACGTTTCTGGGCTAACGCTTTTTACAACCAGTTCCATGTCCGGATCCCTGAATGAATGGTCAACACGCAGGCGTTCGACGGTGTCCGCAGTCGCCTGCTTATAGATAGAAGAGGCGCAGGCCAAAGCCTGCGACAAGGGCCGCAGTTTGAACCTCGCTCCCCGCGCCTGACAACCCTCGGTTGTACGATCTGCAACGGATTACAGACATGGATGAGTGTGCGCAGTGACAGGCGCCCCCAATCACAGGATAATGCCGCATCTTTTTTCGACGGCTCTGCGTTGCGGGCCGGTCGATGTGTTTGCTTGTTTGGCCGCCTTAGCCTGACAACCCTGGAGTGTCTGGTTTGATCGTCTTCCGTTATCTGTCCCGCGAAGTCCTGTTGACCCTCAGTGCCGTGAGTGCCGTGCTGCTGGTCATCATCATGAGCGGTCGCTTCATCAAATATCTGGCTCAGGCCGCTGCCGGCCAGCTCGATCCGGGATCTTTGTTCCTGATCATGGGCTATCGTCTGCCGGGCTTCATGCAACTGATTCTGCCGCTGGGCCTGTTCCTCGGGATCCTGCTGGCCTACGGTCGCCTGTACCTCGAAAGCGAGATGACCGTGCTCTCGGCCACCGGCATGAGTCAGCAGAAGCTGTTTCGCATGACCTTGTTCCCGGCAACGCTGGTGGCACTGGTGGTGGCATGGCTGAGTCTCGGCCTGGCCCCGCAAGGTGCCAACCAGTTTCAGTTGCTGCTGAACAAGCAGGACGCCCTGACCGAGTTCGATACCCTCGAACCGGGCCGCTTTCAGGCACTGCGTGACGGTACGCGAGTGACCTACACCGAGAGCCTGACTGATGATCGGGTCAATCTTGGCGGCGTGTTCATTTCGCAAAAGAACCTCGGTGCCGACAAGAAAGATCGCGGCATTTCCATTCTGGTGGCCGAAAAGGGCCGGCAGGAAGTTCGTCCGGATGGCACCCGCTACCTGATTCTCGACAATGGCTACCGTTATGACGGCAGTCCGGGGCAGGCCGATTATCGGGCAATTCATTACGAGCTCTATGGCGTGCAACTGCCCAAGCCGGATGTCAGCGAAGAGGTCACAGACCGCGATGCCATGCCGACATCGACCTTGTGGGGCAGCGACGACATTCGCTCTCGCACCGAGCTGCAATGGCGTCTTTCCTTGCCATTGCTGGTGTTCATCGTGACCCTGATGGCGGTGCCGCTGTCGCGCGTCAACCCGCGCCAAGGGCGTTTCCTCAAGCTGCTGCCGGCGATTCTTCTTTATATGGCTTACCTGACCATCCTGATTGCCGCCCGCGGCGCCCTTGAAAAAGGCAAGATTCCGCCGGCCCTTGGTCTGTGGTGGGTGCATGCGATCTTCCTGTTCATCGGCCTCGGCCTGCTTTATTGGGAGCCTCTGCGCCTGAAGATGGCCAGCCGTCGCAGCGCTGCGCTGGAGGTGGCCCGTGGTTAAACTCGACCGCTACATCGGCAGCAGTGTGTTCATGGCGATCATCGCCGTGCTGGCGATCATCCTCGGTCTGGCGACCTTGTTTGCCTTCATCGATGAAATGGGCGACGTCAGCGACACCTACACCCTCGTGGATGTCCTGAGCTTTGTGTTGCTCACCGCGCCACGTCGTCTCTACGAAATGCTGCCAATGGCAGCGCTGATCGGCTGTCTGATCGGCCTCGGCAGTCTGGCCAGCAGCAGTGAGCTGACGGTCATGCGTGCGGCGGGCGTTTCGATTGGCCGGATCGTTTGGGCCGTGATGAAACCGATGCTGGTGCTGATGCTGGCCGGCGTGCTGATCGGCGAATACGTTGCTCCGGCCACCGAAAGCATGGCCCAGGCCAATCGCTCGCTGGCGCAAGGCAGTGGCGATGCGCAAAGTGCCAAGCACGGTATGTGGCACCGCCAGGGTGACGAATTCATCCACATCAACGCCGTTCAGCCCAATGGCCTGCTGTATGGCGTGACCCGTTATCACTTCGATAAAGAGCGTCATCTGCTGAGTTCGAGCTTCGCCAAAAAGGCTGAGTACGATGGCAATCACTGGCAGCTGACTGACGTGGCGACCACGGTTTTCCACGAGCGCAGCACTGAAGTGGTTAGCACGCCAACCGAACGCTGGGACGTGTCGTTGAGCCCGCAACTGCTCAGCACTGTGGTTATGGCCCCGGAATCGCTGTCGATCAGCGGGTTGTGGGGTTACATCCACTATCTGTCCGAGCAGGGTTTGAGCAACGGTCGCTACTGGCTGGCTTTTTGGGTCAAGGTGTTGCAGCCGCTGGTGACCGCCGCGCTGGTGCTGATGGCAATCTCGTTCATTTTCGGTCCGCTGCGCTCGGTGACCCTCGGTCAGCGCGTATTCACCGGCGTGCTGGTGGGCTTCACCTTCCGCATTGTTCAGGATTTGCTCGGCCCTTCGAGCCTGGTGTTTGGTTTCTCGCCGCTGTTTGCGGTGCTGGTGCCGGCCGGCGTGTGTGCGCTGGCGGGTGTCTGGCTGCTGCGAAGAGCCGGTTGATGCGCGCACTTGTACCAGTGCTTTGAACCTCGAAAACGCCCCGGTCGACAGATCGGGGCGTTTTTGCATGCAATCCGGGTGACAGGCGAACGTGACGCTTGCGCCGTGTATCAGGTACAATTCCCGGCTATTTTTCGGCGGGCTATGCCTGCAGCCTTTTTGAGTGTTGATCCGTGAGTGATTTGAGTCATATCCGCAATTTCTCCATCATCGCCCACATTGACCATGGCAAGTCGACGCTGGCCGATCGCTTCATCCAGATGTGCGGCGGCCTGGCCGAGCGTGAAATGGAAGCCCAGGTCCTCGACTCCATGGAGCTGGAGCGTGAACGCGGGATCACCATCAAGGCCCACAGCGTTACCCTCTATTACACTGCCAAAGACGGCATCAAGTACCAGCTGAACTTCATTGACACCCCGGGCCACGTCGACTTCACCTACGAAGTCAGCCGTTCCCTGGCCGCGTGCGAAGGTGCTTTGCTGGTGGTCGATGCCGGTCAGGGCGTTGAAGCCCAGTCCGTGGCCAACTGCTACACCGCGATCGAGCAGGGCCTTGAGGTCATGCCGGTACTGAACAAGATCGACCTGCCGCAGGCCGATCCTGATCGCGTCAAGGAAGAGATCGAGAAGATCATCGGCATCGACGCCACCGACGCCGTCACCTGCAGCGCCAAGACTGGTCTGGGTGTCGACGAAGTGCTCGAGCGTCTGGTGCATACCATTCCTGCGCCGACCGGCAACATCGAAGATCCGCTGCAAGCATTGATCATCGACTCCTGGTTCGACAACTACCTGGGCGTTGTCTCCCTGGTGCGCGTGCGTCATGGCCGCGTGAAGAAGGGCGACAAGATCCTCGTCAAGTCCACTGGCAAGGTGCATCTGGTCGACAGCGTTGGCGTGTTCAACCCGAAGCACACCGCGACTTCTGACCTGAAGGCCGGCGAAGTGGGCTTCATCATCGCCAGCATCAAGGACATTCACGGTGCACCGGTCGGTGACACCCTGACCCTGAGCTCGACCCCGGACGTTGAAGTGCTGCCCGGCTTCAAACGCATCCAGCCACAGGTTTACGCCGGTCTGTTCCCGGTCAGCTCCGACGACTTCGAAGACTTCCGCGAAGCGCTGCAGAAGCTGACCCTTAACGACTCGTCGCTGCAGTACACCCCGGAAAGCTCCGACGCACTGGGCTTCGGCTTCCGCTGCGGCTTCCTCGGCATGCTGCACATGGAAATCATCCAGGAGCGCCTCGAGCGCGAGTATGACCTGGACCTGATCACCACGGCGCCGACGGTAATTTTCGAACTGGTGCTGAAAACCGGTGAAACGATTTACGTCGACAACCCATCCAAGCTACCGGATGTGTCGTCGATCGAAGACATGCGCGAGCCGATCGTGCGGGCCAACATTCTGGTGCCGCAAGAGCATTTGGGCAACGTCATCACCCTGTGCATCGAAAAGCGTGGCGTACAAGTCGACATGCTGTTCCTCGGCAATCAGGTGCAAGTCACCTACGACCTGCCGATGAACGAAGTGGTACTGGACTTCTTCGACCGTCTCAAATCCACCAGCCGCGGCTATGCTTCGCTGGATTACCATTTCGACCGCTACCAATCGGCTAATCTGGTGAAACTGGACGTGCTGATCAACGGCGACAAGGTCGATGCCCTGGCGTTGATCGTGCACCGTGACAACTCGCACTACAAAGGTCGCCAGTTGACCGAGAAGATGAAAGAACTGATTCCGCGTCAGATGTTCGACGTAGCGATTCAGGCCGCCATTGGTGGTCAGATCGTCGCCCGGACAACCGTCAAGGCACTCAGAAAGAACGTATTGGCCAAATGCTACGGTGGTGACGTTAGCCGTAAGAAGAAACTGCTCGAGAAGCAAAAGGCCGGTAAGAAACGCATGAAGCAGGTCGGCAACGTGGAAATTCCACAGGAAGCCTTCCTTGCAGTGCTCAGGTTGGATAGTTAGGTCCTATGTCACTAAATTTCCCGCTGTTGCTGGTCATCGCCGTGTTCGTCTGCGGCCTGTTGGCGTTGCTTGATCTGTTGATCCTCGCACCGCGTCGGCGTGCCGCCATTGCCTCTTATCAGGGCAGTGTCGGTCAGCCTGATGTCGTGGTTGTCGAGAAACTCAACAAAGAGCCGCTGCTGGTCGAATACGGCAAGTCGTTCTTCCCGGTGTTGTTCATCGTGCTGGTGCTGCGTTCGTTCCTTGTGGAGCCGTTCCAGATCCCGTCCGGTTCGATGAAACCGACCCTGGATGTCGGCGACTTCATTCTGGTGAACAAGTTTTCTTACGGGATCCGCCTGCCGGTGATCGACAAGAAGATCATCGAAGTCGGTGATCCGCAACGCGGCGATGTCATGGTGTTTCGCTACCCGAGCGACCCGAACGTCAACTACATCAAGCGTGTAGTCGGCCTGCCGGGCGACACGGTGCGCTACACCGCCGACAAGCGTCTGTTCGTGAATGGCGAATCGATTGCCGAGCAAATGATCGGCTCCGAGCCGGGCACGCTGGGCAGCGCCGAGCTGTACAAAGAGAAACTGGGCGCGGCCGAGCATCTTATCCGCAAGGAAATGAGCCGCTACCGCACGCCACCGGATCACACATGGACCGTGCCCGCCGGGCACTACTTCATGATGGGCGACAACCGCGACAACTCGAACGACAGTCGCTACTGGGATGATCCGAACATTCCCAAGGATCTGCTGGGCATGGTTCCCGACCAGAATATCGTCGGCAAGGCCTTCGCGGTCTGGATGAGCTGGCCGGAGCCGAAACTCAGTCACCTGCCGAATTTCTCGCGGGTTGGCCTGATCAAGTAATTACACACGGCGCTGTTGACCACAGCGCCGAATGCATTTCTGGAGCCGGCACAATCGGCTTCGCTATCGCCAGGATTTAATTTTTGAACACAGCGTTAATTGTCCCAGGCCTGCGCCGTATCCCGGCGATGGCAGTGGAATCCAGCCACGAACTCAGCGTGGGTAAACCGTGAGCGTTTCTCTAAGCCGTCTCGAGCGCCAGCTCGGTTACACCTTCAAGGATCAGGAGCTGATGCTGCTGGCCCTCACTCACCGCAGTTTTGCCGGGCGCAACAACGAACGCCTGGAATTCCTCGGTGATGCCATCCTCAACTTCGTTGCTGGCGAGGCGCTGTTCGATCGCTTCCCGCTGGCCCGCGAAGGCCAGTTGTCGCGTTTGCGCGCACGCTTGGTGAAAGGTGAGACGCTGGCTGTACTGGCCCGTGGTTTCGACCTTGGCGATTACCTGCGACTGGGTTCAGGTGAGTTGAAGAGTGGCGGTTTCCGTCGCGAATCGATTCTGGCCGATGCCCTCGAAGCCTTGATCGGTGCAATCTATCTCGACGCCGGCATGGACATGGCGCGCGAACGCGTATTGGCCTGGCTGGCTGGCGAGTTCGAAGGTCTGACGCTGGTCGACACCAACAAGGATCCGAAAACCCGCCTGCAGGAACATCTGCAATCGCGCGGTTGCGATCTGCCACGCTACGAAGTGGTGGATATCCAGGGCGAGCCGCACTGCCGAACCTTCTTCGTCGAGTGCGAAGTTGTCTTACTGAATGAAAAAAGCCGAGGTCAGGGTGTGAGCCGTCGTATTGCCGAACAGGTAGCGGCCGCTGCAGCACTGATTGCCCTGGGCGTGGAGAATGGCAATGACTGATACAAACGCAACTCGCTGTGGCTATGTTGCCATCGTCGGCCGTCCCAACGTCGGTAAGTCGACGCTGCTCAACCACATCCTTGGCCAGAAGCTCGCGATCACTTCGCGCAAGCCGCAGACCACTCGCCACAACATGCTCGGGATCAAGACCGAGGGTGACGTGCAAGCGATCTACGTCGACACCCCCGGCATGCACAAGGGTGGCGAAAAGGCCCTGAACCGTTACATGAACAAGACCGCTTCGGCGGCGTTGAAAGACGTCGACGTGGTGATCTTCGTGGTCGATCGCACCAAGTGGACCGACGAAGACCAGATGGTCCTGGAGCGCGTGCAGTACGTGACCGGCCCGCTGATCGTCGCGCTGAACAAGACCGACCGCATCGAAGACAAAGCCGAACTGATGCCGCACCTGAGCTGGTTGCAGGAGCAGTTGCCGAACGCGCAGATCATTCCGATTTCCGCGCAGCACGGCCACAACCTCGAAGCACTGGAAAAGGTCATTGCTGACCATCTGCCGGAGAACGACCACTTCTTCCCGGAAGACCAGATCACCGACCGCAGCAGCCGTTTCCTCGCCGCCGAACTGGTGCGTGAGAAAATCATGCGCCAGATGGGCGCCGAGCTGCCGTACCAGATCACCGTCGAGATCGAAGAGTTCAAGCAGCAGGGCAAAACCCTGCACATCCATGCCTTGATCCTCGTGGAACGTGACGGTCAGAAGAAGATCATCATTGGCGACAAGGGCGAGCGCATCAAACGCATCGGCACCGAGGCGCGCAAGGACATGGAGCTGCTGTTCGACTCCAAGATCATGCTCAACCTGTGGGTCAAGGTGAAGGGCGGCTGGTCCGACGACGAGCGTGCGCTGCGTTCGCTGGGTTACGGCGACCTGTAAGCGATTCGAAGATCAAAAGATCGCAGCCTTCGGCAGCTCTTACAATGTCTTGTTTACACCTGTAGGAGCTGCCGAAGGCTGCGATCTTTTTTTGCAATCCCAACCGGGAAAAACATTCATGTCGCAAAACCCGCCTCCCGCCCAACCCGCCTACGTCCTGCACTCCCGCGCCTACCGCGAAACCAGCGCTTTGGTGGATTTCCTCACGCCGCAAGGTCGGCTGCGGGCGGTGTTGCGCAGTGCGCGGGGCAAGGCCGGGACATTGGCGCGGCCGTTTGTGGCGCTTGAAGTAGAGTTTCGTGGCAAGGGTGAGTTGAAGAATGTCGGGCGCATGGAAAGCTCCGGCACTTCGGCGTGGCTTAACGGCGAGGCGCTGTTCAGCGGTCTTTACCTGAATGAGTTGCTCATCCGTTTGCTGCCTGCCGAAGATCCGCACCCGGGCGTATTCGATCACTACGCCGCCACCTTGCTGGCGCTGGCCGAAGGTCGTCCACTGGAGCCGTTGTTGCGCTCCTTCGAATGGCGTCTCCTGGACGATCTCGGCTACGGCTTTTCCCTGAACACCGATATCCACGGCGAGCCCGTCGCGGCGGACGGTCTCTATCGACTGCAGGTGGATGCGGGGCTGGAGCGGGTCTTCCTGTTGCAGCCCGGCCTGTTCAACGGCGTCGAATTACTGGCCATGGCCGAGGCCGACTGGAGCGCCCCCGGCGCGCTGTCCGCCGCCAAGCGTCTGATGCGTCAGGCACTGGCCGTTCATTTGGGCGGTCGTCCGCTCGTCAGTCGCGAACTGTTTCGCAAGCCCTAATCACCCCGTATGCTGTGCGCCGAATCTCTCAATTCAGGAGCGCATCCGTGACCACCAGCAATCGCATTCTTCTCGGCGTGAACATCGACCACGTCGCCACCCTGCGTCAGGCCCGTGGCACGCGCTACCCGGATCCGGTCAAGGCTGCACTGGACGCGGAAGAGGCGGGCGCCGATGGCATCACCGTGCACCTGCGTGAAGACCGCCGGCACATTCAGGAGCGCGATGTCTTGCTGCTCAAGGACGTGCTGCAAACCCGCATGAACTTCGAAATGGGCGTCACTGAAGAAATGATGGCGTTCGCCGAACGCATCCGCCCGGCGCACATTTGTCTGGTCCCGGAAACCCGTCAGGAGCTGACCACTGAGGGCGGTCTGGATGTGGCTGGGCAGGAAGAACGAATCAAGGCAGCAGTTGAGCGTCTGTCGAAGATCGGCAGTGAAGTGTCGCTGTTCATCGATGCTGACGAGCGGCAGATTGCAGCTTCCAAGCGCGTCGGTGCGCCGGCAATCGAGCTGCACACCGGTCGTTATGCCGATGCCGAAACCCCGACTGAGGTGGCCGAGGAATTGAAGCGTGTGGCGGATGGCGTTGCGTTTGGTCTGGCCCAAGGCTTGATCGTTAACGCTGGTCACGGCTTGCATTACCACAACGTTGAAGCCGTGGCCGCGATCAAAGGCATCAACGAACTGAACATCGGCCACGCGCTGGTGGCGCATGCGTTGTTCGTTGGCTTTAAGTCTGCCGTATCGGAAATGAAAGCGCTGATTTTGGCGGCTGCTCTCAAGGGCTAAGATCAAAAGATCGCAGCCTTCGGCAGCTCCTACAGGTTATGTGGACACCTGTAGGAGCT
>NZ_RWIM01000029.1 GCF_009764645.1 Pseudomonas sp. PB106 | reverse complement strand
GCTCGCGATAGCGGTGTGACAGTCGACGAATTTTTATCTGACAGACCGCTATCGCGAGCAGGCTCACTCCTACAGGGGATCTTCGCCAGGCTTGGGATCGGTTTCGCGGTATCCTGCACGCTCTGAATACGGACGCTTTTCCATGCTGGTGATTTCCAACAACGTGCATCTGCCGGATGCCGAGATCGAATTGACGGCCATTCGCGCCCAGGGCGCCGGTGGGCAGAACGTCAACAAGGTCTCCAGCGCCGTGCACCTGCGCTTCGACATTCCGGCCTCGTCCTTGCCCGAGTTCTACAAGGAGCGGCTGCTGGCGCTGCGTGACAGTCGTATCACCAGCGACGGCGTGTTGATCCTCAAAGCCCAGCAATATCGGACGCAGGAAGCCAATCGCGCCGATGCGCTGGAGCGCTTGGTCGAGTTGATTCTCAGCGCCACCAAAGTCGAAAAGAAACGCCGCCCGACCAAGCCGACCCTCGGTTCAAAGAAGCGTCGGCTTGAGTCGAAGACCAAGCGCGGCAGCATCAAGGCCGGGCGCGGCAAGGTGGATTTCTAGTCTTCGCGATACTTGGCGGTGTGCTTGTACAGATACACGCTCAACGCCAATCCGCTCAGCGCGGCGAAAGCGGCGAAGAGGAAGATCGAGGCAAAACCGAATCCTGCTGCAATTGCGCCGGCCAACGGCCCGGTGATCCCCAGCGACAAATCGATGAACAACGAATAGGCGCCGACTGCCGCGCCACGGCTCGACGCCGGCACCAGATTCACCGCTTCCACGCCCAGCGCCGGGAACACCAGCGAGAAGCCGAAACCACTCAGTGCTGCACCAGCCAGCGCCCAGTGCGCGTCCGGCGCCAGCCACAACAGCAGCAGGCCAAGGGTTTCCACCGACAGGCAGGCAATCGCCACGCGGAAGCCGCCGAGGCGATTGATCAGATTGCCGAACAACAAACGTGCACCGATGAAACTGGCGCCGAACAGGCTCAGGCACAGTACCGCGTTTTCCCAATGCTGCGTCGCGTAATACAGGGTGATGAAGGTGGCGATGGTGCCGAAGCCGATCGAGCCCAGCGCCAGGCCGCAACCGTGGGGAAACACTTTGCCGAGCACATGCATGAACGGCAGGCGCTCGCCGGCGACAATTGGCGCGGCGGTTTTCGGCCACGCCAGCGCCAGACCGAGAATCGCCAGCAAGATGATGCTGACGCCCATGCTCCACAAACCCAACTCGCCAACCAGCCACACGCCGAACGGCGCGCCAATCGCCAGTGCGCCGTAACTGGCGATGCCGTTCCAGGAAATCACCTTGGCGGTGTTGGCTGCGCCCACCCGGCCAATGCCCCAGCCAATCGAGCCGGAGCCCACGAGGCTTTCGGCGCTGCCCAGCACCAGTCGACCGATCAGCAGGCTGATCAAACTGAGCATCGGCAGGTTCGGTGTCCACGCCGAAATCAGCATGAACACACCGCTCAAACCACAACCAGCGAGGCCAATCATCACGGCTCGTTTACTGCCCTGGTTATCGATGATCTTGCTGGCGTACGGGCGGCTGAGCAGGGTGGCGAGGTATTGCACACTGATCACCAGACCGGCGATGACTGCACCAAAGCCCAGATCACTGTGGACGTAACCGGGCAGCACAGCGAGCGGAATGCCGATGTTCAGATAACCGATAAAGGTGAAGAGGACGATGGAAACGACTTGCAGCGTAACCGCGAGGGGGCGCTGGGGCTCGGACATAGAGGACGACATGGGTAACGATCCACGGGAACGGCAGATTAGATAGGCTGCTTATGATACCGGCGCGGAGCAATCTGGGGCGGGAAAAGTAAAACTATTTGCCCGGTGGCCGTTTCAGGATTTGGCCGGGGCAACCAATTGCGTGGTGACCAGCGCCGCCAGGGCATTTTCTTCGCTGCCGAAACGGGCGAGCAGGGCGGCTTGTTTCTCGGGAGAGAGGCGGTTCCAGATCTCGATCATTTTCTCGGTGGTGCCGATCAGCACGGCAGCTTGGCTTTCGGAGAATTCGTCGGTCATGGCGGGCTCGAAGTTTCAGGCAGTGTGGAAAGCGCATGTTAGCGCTTTCCACACGGTCTGTACGACGGGTCTTACTCTTCGTTGTCGGCCGGGCGGCTCTCAACGGCTTCTTTCGGCTCGGGCTGTTGGGCGCCGGCTTGTTGCGTGGTCGTCTGCTCAGGTACGTGCAGGCTTGGGAAGGGGAGATTAGGAATCTCGTGCATGGTTGCGCTCCTCGCTAAGTCTGTTGATAGATCTGGTAGATCCGCGCTTTTACAAAGCCTGCGCAGGATACAGCAGGAAAAATGACAATCAGACTTTTAATTCAAAATAATGCGACAGATGGCCGCAGGGGAGCAAAACCTGTGGTGATTGGAACGCAGAGCGTCCCGGGCTGCATTCCCACGCGGAGCGTGGGAACGATCAACTGTAGGAGCTGCCGAAGGCTGCGATCTTTTGATCCTGCTTTAGAAACAAGATCAAAAGATCGCAGCCTTCG
>NZ_RWIM01000028.1 GCF_009764645.1 Pseudomonas sp. PB106 | reverse complement strand
TGGAACACATCGCCGACACCCGTCACGGCCAGCGCACCTACGGCTACGACGCCCTCGACCGGCTGATCCGCGTGCGCCACTCGCGCGACGAACTGCCGGAAAGCTTCGCCCACGACCCGGCCGGCAATCTGCTGATGCAGGATCGCCCCGGTCCGAGCCAGATCAAGGGCAACCGCCTGTTGATGCAGGGCGACCGTCATTACGACTACGACGCCTTCGGCAACCTGATCCGCGAGCGCCGTGGCACCGCGCAAAAACTCGTTAGCGAATACCGCTACGACTGCCAGCACCGCCTGATCGGACTCACTCGCCCCGACGGCCAAACCGCGAGTTACCAGTACGACGCCTTCGGCCGACGCATCCGCAAAACCGTCGACGGCCAGATAACCGAGTTCTTCTGGCAAGGCGAGCAGATCGTCGCCGAAAGCAGCCAGAGCGAATACCGCAGCTACGTCTACGAACCCGGCACCTTCCGCCCACTAGCGCTGCTCGACGGCAAAGGCCCGAAAAAAGCCTGCCCGTTCTATTACCAACTCGACCACCTCGGCACCCCGCTGGAGTTGACCGATTACAGCGGCGAAATCGTCTGGTCCGCGCAGTACGACGCCTACGGCAAAGTCGCCGCGCTGAGCCTCGCTGCTGACGAATACCTGAATCAGCCGCTGCGGTTTCAGGGGCAGTATTTCGACGCGGAAAGTGGGCTGCATTACAACCGGCATCGGTATTACGACCCAAGGTTGGGACGGTATCTGACGCCGGATCCGGTGAAGTTGGCCGGGGGGTTGAATCAATACCAGTACGTGCCGAATCCGACGGGGTGGGTGGATCCGTTGGGGTTGAGTTGCAATTGTCCGCCGTCTGCGCCGCGACGTCCGATGCGGTACGAGGCTGGTCGCGTGGTCGTCGAAGAGGGAGAACCCCCATTACCGAAAATGACGGCGCAGGAGCGGCGGACGAGGATTGATGAAGTAGCCGAGGAAAATGCAAAGAGGCGTGTGAGTGAGTATGAAAAACTTTATGACATGCACACGGTGAAAAAACATGGTTCGGAAATTTCTGATCCAGCACTCAAGCAGCGAGCGATCAATGGAGCTGATCCTCACACCGGCGAGATTCCGAAAGGTGCCAAAGGTAATCTAAGCTCTCAGTTTCGTAGTTGGCGTATGCATTTGGGGGCCTTGAATAAAGCGATGACGAAGGATAAAAACGGATTGATTAGGCATACAGGGAAGGATCAGAAGAAAAATCCAATAGTTAGGTTGGAACTTCCAGGAGCTGGGCGCGGCTATAGACCCAATAAGAAAGATGCACAAAAACCGAGGCTCAATGAGGATATGAATTGGTTTGAGGTTAAATTCGACAAGGCAAATACACAGAGGCCTTTTACAGGCTTCCCCGCGGAGGGAAAGTGATGCTGAAAGATCCATTTTTAAATGAGCGTTTTGAACCGGATTTAATGTGGTTTGTAGGGGTGTTTGATGTTTATGACAGAGAAGAAACCAAGGGTGTAGAACTCGGGGTTTATGATCCGAATGATCAAGCTGATAGAAGTGTTCTAATAAGGCAGTTTAGCTTAAATCAGCCTTATCTATCGCATAGGCATAAGCAGGCTCTCATTGAAAATCTAGAGGAGGTGCTTAAGGATCCAAACTTCGATTTCCAAATCATATTTGAAATAGATGAGTGTGAGGCAAACAGTTGGCCGCGTGAAGAATGGTATTCATTGGAAAGTCCACGCTGTTTTTTCCAAGATATCTATAAGCTAGCAAAAGAAGTTTGGAAGGAGGATCTGCTGATCGCAGCTAGTGAGGATAAGTCGGCTTGGTAGACTGAAATTAAGTCAACGTTGGCCAATCAGCTGCGATGAATGAAGGTCTGCAGTGGCAAGACTATCAATCACATGCACGCTATACCCCGGAATATTCTTCGCATGATGCTTCGCCTGCGATGCCATCTCAGCGAGCTGACTGGCATCCAGTTGTGCGCAGGCCTCCGGGTGTAGATGTACGACGCCAATGGACAGCGACAACAGTGGAAACTCTTGCCGCACGCCTTGGCGATTCGGGGCGATGAAGCAGCCGGCGTCGAGGTGTTCAGTGCGATAGAAGCGTCGGCATTGGCTCTGGAAATCATCGAGCAGTTGATTCAGTCGCTTGCGCCAGTCTTCGGGGCCGAGGACCAGGAGAAAGTCGTCACCGCCAATGTGGCCGACGAAGTCGCGGGTAGGGTCTACGCGTTCGTTGAGGCATTGCGCCAGGCACAGTAGGACTTCGTCGCCGCGCCCGTAGCCGTAGATGTCGTTGAAGGGTTTGAAGCTGTCGATGTCGACGTAGCAGATGACCGACTCGCGGCCTTGTTGCAGCAACCGCGTCAGGCATTGCTGGATGGGCACGTTGCCGGGCAATAAGGTCAGCGGGTTGGCATAGCGAGCCTGCTGGATCTTCAGCTCGGTAATCAGTTTGAGCACATCGATTACCCGGCCGAGGCCGAGGTAGCTGCCGTTGAGGGTGATGATGAAGTCTTCTTCGATGCGCTGGCGGGCGCGGCTGGTGATCAGGCGGCTGACTTGTTGCAGCGACTGGCTCATTTCCACGGCGAGGAAATCGTCGTTCATCAAACGGCTGATCGGTTTGCGTGCGAACAGGTCAGTGGCGAAGGGTTTGAGCAGTGCGTCGGACAATGAATGGCGGTGGACGATGCCACAGGGCTGGCCTTGCTCGTCGAGCACCGCCAGTGAATTGAGGTTGGCCTGACGACGGAAGGCTTCCAGCACGGTGGCGGTTGGTGTGTCGCGAGGTACGGCCGGTTGGTCGTTGAGCAGGGCGCTGAGGTCGCTGCCTTCGTCGTTGAGCGCCACCGCGCTGCTGTCGTGTTTGGGCATCAACGCGCGGGCATCGCGCGGTGGATGTTCTTGCGGACGACCGAGCAGATAACCCTGCACCAGGTCGACGCCCATTTCCGTCAGCACGGCGAGTTCTTCTGGCAACTCGATGCCTTCGGCAATGACTTGTGCTCGCGAGGCTTTGGCGATTTGCAGGATCGAGCCAACGAATTCGCGCTTCAACGCGTCCTGATGAATGCCGTCGATGAAGTGCCGGTCAATCTTTACGTAATCTGGACGCAGCTCCGACCACAGGCGCAGGCTCGAATAGCCCGCGCCAAGATCATCCAGCGCAATCGAAAAGCCCATCGCCCGATAGTGATGCAGCGCGGTTTGCAGTAACTGGAAGTCGTCGATTGGCGTTTGTTCAGTCAGCTCTATAACGACCTGACTCGGTGGAATGCCGAAGTCCTGCAGCAGTTGCAGCGTGCGGCCCGGTTGATGGGCGGCTTCGAGCAGGGATTCTGGCGAGACGTTGAGAAACAGCTTGCCCGGCAGTTGCTGTTCATTGAACCGACGGCAGGCGCTTTGCCGGCAGGCGATCTCCAGTTCATTCAAACGCCTGGCTTGTCGCGCCACAGCGAACAACGCAATCGGTGAGTGAAGAGGGCTGTTGGACGGCCCGCGAGTGAGGGCTTCGTAGCCGAGAATACGTCGCTCAGAGAGGCTGATGATCGGCTGGAACAGGCTGTGCAATCCGCTTTGAGTCAGGATCGAGCTCAAGGCACTCAGCTGTTCGGTCGTGGTCATGGCAATCTCTGGCGATAAAAAAAGGACTGGGAGCGCTCTCCTTGAAGAGAGTGGCTCCCAGTCCTTTATTGCACGACAGAATGATGACTGTTTGATGACGATCCGGGGATCGTCATCATTAAATTGCCATCACTTACTTCTTGGCCACCTGATTGCTCAGCTTCAGGTAATCCAACAGCACGCGCCCGGTTTCGCTCAGGTAGGCATCGTCTTCTGGTTTGACCTTGTCTGGCTCGGCGGCGGAGAGGGCGTCGTCGTCTTCTTTCTTCAGCTCTTTGAGCGGCTCTTCGCCTTTGGCCTTGCGACGGATGTTTTCCATCGTCAGCTGTTTGGCGTCGATGTCGGCGTGCTGGGCACGACGATCAGCTTCGTTGAGGCTGACGGTTTTTTCTTCCATCAGTTTCTGCGCCAGGGCCAGCTTGTCGCGGATGAACACGAACTCGGCATCCTTGGCGGTGCGGGTGTCATGTTCGGACTTGAGCTGGGCCAGGAACGGTTTGAACGGATCGGCCGCCGGTTTGATTGCCGCGCGGATGGTGTCCCACGGCATGGCTTCCGGCAGTGCGCTCTCACCGATTTCCTTGGTGTCGATCAGCGACGGGTAGTCGATGTCCGGCAGCACACCCTGATGCTGGGTGCTCTGACCGGAAACCCGGTAGAACTTGGCCAGCGTCAGTTTCAGTTCGCCGTGGTTCAGCGGCTGAATGGTCTGCACGGTGCCTTTACCGAAGGTCTGGCCACCGATGATCAGCGCGCGGTGATAATCCTGCATGGCACCGGCGAAGATCTCCGAAGCCGAGGCGGACAAGCGGTTGACCAACAGTGCCATCGGGCCTTTGTAGAACGCGCCCGGGTTTTCATCTTCCAGCACGTCAACGCGGCCATCGGCATTACGCACGAGGACGGTCGGGCCCTTGTCGATGAACAGGCTGGTCAGCTCGGTGGCTTCCTGCAAGGAACCGCCGCCGTTGTTGCGCAGGTCGATGACCACGCCGTCGACTTTGTCTTTCTGCAGCTCGGTCAGCAGCTTCTTGACGTCGCGAGTGGTGCTCTTGTAGTCCGGATCACCGGCACGGAACGCCTTGAAGTCGAGGTAGAAGGCCGGGATCTCGATGACGCCGAGCTTGTAGTCCTTGCCGTCCTGTTTCAGGTTGAGAATGGACTTCTTCACGGCCTGATCTTCGAGCTTCACCGCTTCACGGGTGATCGGCACAATCTTGGTGGTCTGGTCGTTCGGCGCATTGCTCGCCGGAATCACTTCCAGGCGCACCACGGTGCCTTTCGGGCCGCGAATCAGCTTGACCACTTCGTCCAGACGCCAGCCGACCACGTCGACCATTTCTTTGTTGCCTTGGGCAACGCCGATTATCTTGTCGGCCGGGGCGACTTGTTTGGTCTTGTCGGCCGGGCCAGCCGGCACCAGACGCACGACTTTCACCTGGTCGTTGTCGCTCTGCAACACGGCACCGATGCCCTCGAGGGACAGGCTCATGTTGATGTCGAAGTT
The DNA here is from genome assembly GCF_009764645.1 of Pseudomonas sp. PB106. Lineage (GTDB taxonomy): Bacteria > Pseudomonadota > Gammaproteobacteria > Pseudomonadales > Pseudomonadaceae > Aquipseudomonas. The sequence continues at coordinate 6,194 of NZ_RWIM01000028.1, read as the reverse complement.
TTCCGCGTTATCCGGCGACAGATAGTTGGTATGCGGATCGTAGGACATGGCGAAGGTGTTGATGTACGCCTGGAAGATGTCTTCCGGACGGGTCTGATCCAGGCGCGCCAACTGGTTCTTGTAGCGCTTGGTCAGGGTTTCCTGAATCTGCTTCGGTTCTTTGCCGGCGATCTTCTGGCGCAGGACTTCGTCCTTGACGCGTTTGCGCCACAGATCATCAAGCTCTGCGGTGGATTTCAGCCAAGGGGCGTCCTTGCGATCGATCAGCAAGGTTTCCTTGGTGTTGAAGTCCATCTTGTCGACGCCTTTGTTCAGCTCGGCAAGGGCGAAGTCCAGACGCGCCTTGACGCGGTCCAGGTAGCGCTTGTAGATGGTGAACCCGGCGTTGAGGTCGCCGCTTTTGAGGAAGTCGTCGAACTGGGTCTTCCACTTGTCGAATTCGGCGATGTCGCTGGCCATGAAATAGCTGCGCGACGGATCCAGCAGCTTGATGTAGCTGTCGTAGATGATCACCGAGCGCGCATCGTCGAGCGGCGGCTTGCTGTAGTGGTGGCGCTTGAGCAACTCGACGACGTTCAGACTGGCGATGACTTCATCGCGATCAGGCTGCAATTTGTCCCAGCTGTTGGCTGCGAATGTATTGCCCGACACCGGCATGAGGCCGATACCGATGAAAAGAGCGAGGGCGGTGCTGGGGAGCAAATGCTTCATGCTGATTCGACGCGGGGACAATTGATAACGCATATTAGGCCGTCTTTGAAGTCGCCGGTTCTACGAGAGCCGGTCGCATAATGCAAAAAGCCCGGCGCTACAGCTTCGGGCTCAGTCCAGACTCACTATGGAGGCACTGTGAAGGCATTGCAAGGCGTTGAAGGTCAAGTGGCATGGGTTGAAGAGCCGAGTCCTACGTGTGATGTAGGACAAGTCCGCATCCGAGTGGCGGCAGCCGGCCTCAATCGCGCCGATTTATTACAGAAAGCGGGGCTTTATCCGCCACCGCCAGGGGCCAGCCAAGTGCTCGGTCTTGAGTGCTCCGGGGTCATCAGTGAGGTCGGTGCGGGCAGTTCGTGGCAGGTCGGCGATCGGGTTTGCGCCTTGCTGGCCGGGGGCGGCATGGCCGAAGAGGTGGTGGTCGACGGGCGGCATGTACTGCCGGTGCCCGAAGGCGTTTCGCTGATCGAGGCGGCGGCATTGCCTGAGGTTTACGCAACAGTCTGGTTGAATGTGTTTCAACTTGCGGCGCTCAAACCGGGTGAGAAAGTTCTCTTGCACGCCGGGGCAAGTGGAATCGGTTCAGCCGCCATTCAGTTGTGCAAGGCGTTTGGCAATCCTTGCTGGGTCAGCGTCGGTTCAGCCGAGCGTTTGGCGTACTGCGAGGCTCTGGGCGCACAGGGCGGGGTGGTTCGCACCGACGATCTGGAAAGCCTGCGCGACTTCGGACCGTTCGATGTGATCCTCGATCCGGTCGGCGGTAATTATTCGGCGCTGAATCTGAAACTGATCGCGCTGGACGGGCGTTGGGTGCTGATCGGGCTGATGGGTGGCCGCGAGGCGAAACTGGATTTGGCACAGGTGTTAGGCAAGCGCGTGCAGTTGCTCGGTTCGACATTGCGCAGCCGTGACGATCAATTCAAGGCGGATCTGTTGAGTGATCTGGGCCAGCACGTGTGGCCGCTGTTTGCCGAAGGTCGGTTGCGTCCACAGTTGGCCAAGGCGTTTGCGGTGAAGGATGCTGAAGCGGCGTTTGCGGAGCTGGCGAGTAATACGGTGACGGGGAAACTGGTGTTGGTGATTGACGAAAGTCTGAGCTGAGATCAGAGCAAGGTCAAAAGATCGCAGCCTTCGGCAGCTCCTACAGGGGATTGCATTTCAAATGTAGGAGCTGTCGAAGGCTGCGATCTTTTGCTTTTATTTCCAGAGATGGATTGGCCAGCCGGCTTTTTCAGCATGCTCAAGCAACACCGGATCCGGATTCACCACATGCGGAAAATCCACCTTCAGCAGCAACGGCAAATCATTGCGAGAATCTGAATAGAAGCTCGCGCCTTCCAGATTCTCTTCCTCAGCATCCAGCCATTCCAGCAATCGGATGATCTTGCCTTCGCGGTAAGTCAGGGTGCCGACGGTGTGGCCGCTGTACACGCCATGGGCGACTTCCAGTTCAATCCCCAGAATTTCATCGATACCCAAGCGATCGGCAATCGGTTTGACCAAGTGCGTGCCCGACGCCGAGATCACCAGAATCCGGTCGCCGGCCTTGCGGTGAGCGGCTATGGTTTTGGTTGCGTCGCTGAAGATGATGGGTTCGATGAAGTCTTCAACCCACGGTCCGACCAAGTGCTCGACTTCCTCAGGCGTGCGCCCGATCAGCGGCTCCAGGCTGAAGTCCATGTAGTCTTCCATGCGCAATTTGCCATGGCTGTAGGCGTCCATCAGCTCGTTGTTCTTGCGCATGAACGACTCGGGATCGACCCAGCCCAGGCGCCCCATCTGTTCGCTCCAGAGGGTGGCGCAGTCGCCGTGGATCAACGTTTCGTCCAGATCAAAAATTGCCAAAGCCATCGGTTCTCTCCGAGAACAGCTGCGAGCTACAAGCGTCGAGCTGCAAGAATTGAAATCAGTTTCGCCGCAGTCTACAACTTGAAGCTTGTAGCTCGAAGCTTGCAGCTGCTTTTAAGCTACCTCACACAGGGCCGTCGGATCGATGGAAAGCGCCAGACGCTGACCGTCGGGATGCAGATCGGCGGCCGAGCGGTTGAGCACGTCCACCACCAGTTCCACCCCGCGGGCTTCGATGCGATAGCGGATCACGTTGCCGAGCAGACTGTGGCTGCGGATCTGCGCGTCGAGTTCGCCGTTGAGGCTCAGTTCGATGGCTTCCGGGCGAATGGCGATGCGGTGGTTGATCGGGCGCTGCAACAGTTTCGACGCGGCTTCGGCGTCGAGCAGGTTGTAGTTGCCGATGAAGCCGGCGGCGAACACATCGATTGGCGCGGTGTACAGGGTTTCGGCGTCGCCGCTCTGTACGATTTTTCCCTGATTCATGAGGAAAATCCGGTCAGACATGGTCAGCGCTTCTTCCTGATCGTGGGTGACAAAAATCGTGGTCAGGCCGAGCTCGCGTTGAATCTGGCGGATCTGTTCACGCAGGTGTTTACGAATCCGCGCATCGAGCGCCGACAGCGGCTCATCCAGCAACAGCAAACGAGGACGCGTGACCAGTGAGCGGGCGAGGGCGACGCGCTGACATTGGCCACCCGACAATTGATGCGGATAGCGGCTGGCAAAGTCGTTCAGTTCAACCAGTTTCAACACTTCCGAAACGCGTTTATGACTGTCGTCGGCGTTAACCTTTTGCATGCGCAAACCGAAGGCGACGTTCTGTTCGACGGTCATGTTGGGAAACAATGCATAGCTCTGGAACACCATGCCGATCCCGCGCTTCTGCGGGCTTAACGGCACGATGTCGACGCCATCGAGGAGGATCTTGCCGCCATCCACTGGCGTCAGGCCGGCGATGCAGCGCAGCAGGGTGGACTTGCCGCAACCGGACGGACCCAGCAGGGTGACGAATTCGCCCTTGTTGATTTCACAGTCGATGTCGCTGAACACGGTGGTGCCGGCGTAGCTTTTCTGCAGGTGTTGGACGCTGACATAGCTCATTCGCTTTTGTCCTTGTTCAAGATGTTGGCGATCCAGGTCAGGACCAGCACGAAAAAGAAGTACGAAATAACCAGGGCACTGGTGAAGTGGCCGCTGCTGTTGCGCATGTTGTTCAGATAAACCTGCAGGGTTTCGTAGCGTGTACCGACGAGGATGTTGGCGAATACGAACTCACCGAACAGGAACGAGAACGACAGCAGCAACGCGACCATCAGGCCTTTGCGCAGGTTCGGCAGCACCACCAGAACCGCTGCTTGAAAGGTGCTGGCGCCGAGCAGTTGCGCGGCGTCCATCAGGTCACGCAGGTTGATCGCTTGCAGGTTGTTGGTGATCGCCCGGTACATGAACGGCAGCGCCACGGTGAAGTAACAACCGATCAGGATCCACGGCGTGCCGACCATCGCCATCGGCCCGGAACCGTAGAGCTGCAACAGACCCACCGAAGACACCACCGGCGGCACCGCGAAGGGCAGCAGGATCAAGATGTTCATCAGCGCATCGAGCTTCGGGAAGTGGTAATGCACCACAAACAGCAGCGGCAGAATCAACACCACCGATAGTACCAGTGCGCCGACGCACACGATCAATGACTGGCCGAAGGCGTGCAGGAAGCGCGGATCGCTCCACAACTGGAGGTACCATTTGAAGGTGAAACCACTCGGGAGAATGGTTGCCGACCAGCTGCTGGCGATTGAGTAGATCAGCGTGCCAACCAGCGGCAGCAAGAGGATGGCGAACAGCAGGTAGACCACGACGCGGTGGTAGAGGCCGGCCGGGCCGGATTCAGCGCGAGACATGGTAGCTCCTCTTCAACAGCAGTTGATGCACGACAGTGACGATGGTCATCAGCGCCACCAGCACCACGGCCAGTGCGCTGGCCAGATTGGGGTCGAGGGAAATATCGCCGGAGACCATCGCCGCAATCCGGATCGGCAGGACGTTGAAGTTGCCAGTGGTCAACGCATAAACCGTGGCGTAAGCACCGAGGGCGTTGGCCAACAGGATCACAAACGTACCGAGCAGCGCTGGCGTCAGCACTGGCAAACCGATGTGCCGCCAGAACTGCCAGCCGTTGGCGCCAAGCAGCGCGGCGGACTCGCGCCAGTCTTCACGCAAGGCGTCGAAGGCCGGATAAAGCAGCAGCACGCCGAGGGGAATCTGGAAGTAGGTGTAGAGGATGATCAGCCCGGTTTTCGAATACAGGTTGAAGTCCTGAATGATCCCCGACTGCTTCAGCATGAGGGTGATGCTGCCGTTGAAGCCGAGCAGGATGATGAACGCGAACGCCAAAGGCACGCCGGCAAAGTTGCTGGTCATGTTGGCGAAGGCGTTGACGAAGTTGCGCAGTTTGGAGTCGACCCGGCGCAGGGAATACGCGCCGAGGACGGCGATGATGATGCCGAACACACTCGACCAGAAGCTGATCTCGAGACTGTATTGGATCGCCTGCAAATAGAACTTCGAGCTGAAGATCTTGCTGAAGTTGGCGAAACCCCAACCGAACTCTTCCGATTGCAGGCTGTTGATCATCACCCAGACCAGCGGGGCGATTTCGAAGACGATGAAGAACAGCGCGAAGGGCACCAGGCATAGCGCCGCCAGCCATTTGCCGCGAATCATTGAGTTCACTTGAGCAGCTCCCGGCACACAGGTTTGTCGTGGGGTACGCCGAGCAGTTCGCAAACGGTGCCGCAGATTTCCGTCTGTTTCGGCGCGGCATCAGCGCTGAGGCTGAACGCCTCGCCGAGGACGAACAGCGGCACTTGGCGCTCTTCCGGCAGCAAGCCGTTGTGCGAGCGGTCGTTGTTCATGCCGTGGTCGGCGGTCACCAGCACTTGGTAGCCAGCGTCGAGCCAGTTCTGCAAATAGTCAGCGAGGATGATGTCCGCCGAACGCGCGCTGTTACGGTATTGCGAAGAGTCGAGGCCGTGTTTGTGCCCGGCGTCGTCGATGTTCATCGGGTGGATCAGCAGGAAGTTCGGATCGTGGCGCAGGCGCAGGTTTTCGGCGTCGGCGAACAGGTGCGAATCCGGGTAGTGATCGTTCCAGTAAAAATGGCCGTGCTGGATCGGCAGCGACAGATTGTCGGTGTGGCGGTCGCGGGCGGCGACGAAGGGCGAGCGGTTGTAGAGCTCGCTGACCCAGTGATACGCCGCTGCAGCGGTTTTCAGACCGGCCTCTCGGGCATAGTGATAAATGCTGCGTTGATTGGACAGGCGCGAGACGTTGTTGTGGACGATGCCGCTATCGATCGGCGGCACGCCAGTGAGGATGCATTCATAAAGCGGTCGGGACAGGGCCGGCAACTCGCACTCCAACTGGTAGAGCGCGGCGCGTCCTGCGCCAACATAAGCCTGCAGATGCCCCATGGCGTGACGCGCGACCTCGTAGTTGAGGCCATCGAGCACGACAAGGATGACGTTGTGCTTCATAGGGGCAAAAACTCCGAAAACAAAACTGGAACCAACCCCTGTAGGAGCTGCCGCAGGCTGCGATCTTTTGATGTTGCTTTTAAAGGGCAAGATCAAAAG
>NZ_RWIM01000027.1 GCF_009764645.1 Pseudomonas sp. PB106 | reverse complement strand
ATCTTTTGATTTTGTTTTGTAATAGCAAGATCAAAAGATCGCAGCCTGCGGCAGCTCCTACAGGGTATGTGTGCGGCTGACCGGCTAGAAAACCAGGCGATAACGCCAGTTTCAACTTCACCCTTGTAGACCGTCCTGCCCACCCCCATATTGGGGCGACTGACGCGTGAAGGAATCCAAATTGAGCGAACTTCTCAACCGCCGCCTGGCTCTGCTCGGCGAGCGCGCTAACCTCTCTCTGCTCGAGCAGTGCCTGCACGGTATCGAACGTGAATGCCTGCGCGTGACCAGCGAAGGTCGCCTGGCGCAAACGCCGCACCCCGAAGCCTTGGGTTCCGCGCTGACCAACGAACAGATCACCACCGACTACTCCGAGTCGCTGCTGGAATTCATCACGCCCGCCCTGCCGGATCCCGCCGACACGCTGGCGAGCCTGGACAAGATTCATCGTTTTGCCTACAGCAAACTCGGCAACGAGTACCTGTGGAGTCCATCGATGCCGTGCCCGTTGCCGGCCGAGGAAGACATCCCGATCGCCTACTACGGCACCTCCAACATCGGTCAGCTCAAGTACGTCTATCGCAAGGGCCTGGCCCTGCGTTACGGCAAGACCATGCAGTGCATTGCCGGGATTCACTACAACTTCTCCCTGCCGGAAAAGCTCTGGCCGCTGCTGCGTGAAACCGAAGGTTTTGTCGGCACTGACCGGGATTTCCAGTCGTTTTCCTACATCGCGCTGATCCGCAATTTCCGTCGCTACAGCTGGCTGCTGATGTACCTGTTCGGTGCCTCGCCAGCGCTGGACGCCGGTTTCCTGCGTGGTCGTTCGCATCAGCTGGAACAGCTCGATCCGGACACCTTGTATCTGCCGTACGCCACCAGCCTGCGCATGAGCGACCTCGGTTATCAAAGCAACGCCCAGGCCGGTCTGACGCCGTGCTACAACGATCTGGCGAGTTACACCGACAGCCTGCGCAAAGCCGTGGCCACGCCGTACCCGCCGTACGTTGAAGTCGGCACACACAAGGACGGTGAGTGGGTGCAGCTCAACACCAACATCCTGCAGATCGAAAACGAGTACTACTCCAACATCCGCCCGAAACGCGTGACCTACACCGGCGAGCGGCCGATTCAGGCGCTGGTGGCCCGTGGCATTCAGTACGTCGAAGTGCGTTGCCTGGACATCAACCCGTTCCTGCCGATGGGCATTGACCTGACCGAGTCGCGCTTCCTCGATGCGTTCCTCCTGTACTGCGCGCTGAACGACAGCCCGCTGCTGACCAATACCTCGTGCGGCAACGCGACGTCGAACTTCCTCAGTGTGGTTAAAGAAGGTCGTCGTCCGGGTCTTGAGCTGCAGCGTGACGGTGAGTCGGTCGAGATGAAGACCTGGGCTGCCGAACTGCTCGAGCAAATCGCCCCGCTGGCAGCGCTGCTGGATCAGAGCCATGGCGGCGATGCCCACAGCAAGGCGCTGGACATACAACTGGCCAAGGTCAGCGACCCGTCCCTGACACCGTCCGCGCAGGTGCTGGCGGCGATGGCTGAACACAAGGAAAGCTTCGCGCAGTTCTCGCTGCGCCAGAGCCAGGCGCATGCGGAGTTTTTCCGCAGCGAGCCTTTGGCGGCGGATGAGCAGGCGAAGTTTGAGGAACTGGCGCGTACTTCTCTGGCAGCGCAGGCTGAGCTGGAGCAGAACGAAGTGGGCGATTTCGATGTGTTTGTCGGTTCGTATCAGGCGAGTATTCTGGCGATCAGCAACTAAGCGCTGTCGATAAAAAAGATCGCAGCCTTCGGCAGCTCCTACATGGGAATGAGATTTCCTGTAGGAG
>NZ_RWIM01000026.1 GCF_009764645.1 Pseudomonas sp. PB106 | reverse complement strand
GATAGCGGTGGATCAGTCAGATCATTGCTAACTGACACACCGCTATCGCGAGCAGGCTCACTCCTACATGAGATTTTCGCTGTACACACAATCATAAAAACAAAACAGGTACCTTGCGATGCACAACCAGATTGCCAGCTTCCGCGCGGCACTCGATGCCCGTCCGGTGTCCCGCTATCAGTGGTTGCTTTTGATTCTGCTGGCCTTGTTGCTGGTCACTGACGGCTACGACGCCCAGGTGCTCGGTTATGTGGTGCCAGCATTGGCCCAGGATTGGGGTCTGGAAAAATCTGCGTTCGGGCCGGTGTTCAGCGCCAACCTGCTTGGCCTGACCCTCGGATCACTGGCGGTAACGCCGCTGGCTGATCGCTTCGGCGTGCGGCGAATCCTGCTCGCCTGCGTACTGATCTACGCCAGCCTGACCGTGCTGATGGTCTTTGCCGATTCCCTCAATACGCTGATGATCGCGCGGTTTATCTGCGGCATCGGCATGGGCGGGGCGATGCCGAGTGCGATGGCGCTGATGTCGGAATACTCGCCGCCGCGCCTGCGTACGTTGATGGTGACGCTGGCCGCGTGCGGCTTTTCGTTTGGTGGCGCAGCGGGTGGTTTTGTTGCAGCGGGTTTCATTGATCAATTCGGCTGGCAGGCGGTATTCCTCGCCGGTGGCGTGACGCCGCTGCTGCTGTTCCCTTTCCTGTGGTGGATGTTGCCGGAATCCCTGCCGCGCTTGCTGCGCGATGCACCGCCGTACGTGCGGCTGCAAAAAGTCACGGCAAGAATGCTGCCGGATTGGCAGGTGCCCGTCGCGACCGTGGAACAGAACGAACGCGAGCAGGGCAGCAAACTGACCGTGGTCGAGTTGTTCCGCGATGGTTATGCGCGACCGACGCTGCTGATCTGGGCAACGTTTTTCGTTAGCCTGATTCTTTTGTATTTCATGATTAGCTGGCTGCCGTCGCTATTGCTGGAAAGTGGCCTGAAACTCAACGAAGCCAATCTGGTGACGTCGATGTTTCTGTTTGCCGGCACCCTCGGCGCGATCTGCATGGCCTGGTTCGCCGATCGTTTGAAGCGCAAGGTGCGGCTGTTATCCGGTGTGCTGGCGGGCGCGGCGCTGTGCACGATTCTGTTGGGGATCAATCACGACAATCCGCGTTATCTGGTCGCCTGCGTTTTTGCTGCGGGGTTCTGCATCATCGGCGGGCAACTGACCTTGAATGCCTTCGCCAGCAATTTTTATCCGGCGCATGTGCGTGCCACCGGCACCGGTTGGGCGCTGGGCGTGGGACGTTTCGGTTCGATTCTCGGGCCGCTGTTCGGCAGCCTGTTGCTGGCGATGCACATCCCGGTTGAACAGATTTTCTTCTTCTGCGCGATCCCGGCTGTGGTCGCCGCGCTGCTGATCATTCAGGTGCGTTCGCCTGCCGAAAATGGTTCGGCGGTGGGTGTCGGGGCATCGGTTAAATCCTGAAGATCAAAAGATCGCAGCCTTCGGCAGCCCCTACATGAGCTCACCTGTAGGAGCTGCCGAAGGCTGCGATCTTTTGCTTTTAATGGACCACGGAGTTGGGCGGCAAATGGCCAAGGCGTTCGGTCAGGCGCAAGCGCTGGATCGGGTCGTCGCTGAGCAGCAGGGCATGCTCCAGATCGAAGCGCTCGGCATTCGGGCAGTCGAGCCGCTGATACAGACTGGCGCGAGCCAGATAATCGGCGGCGCCAGCGTCACCGAGTTCGAGCACGCGTTCGGCGTCGATCAGCGCGGCAATAAAATCATCGTGCGTCAGGTACAACTGCCGCAGATTGCGCGACAGCCGCTGCAGCATTTGCACGGGCGTCGCGGTCGCCAAGTGCTCGGCATTGAGTTTCATGTTCGGCCCGTACTGGCGCTGCAACAACTCACGGCAATCGTTGGGGTACAAGCGGCGGCCACCGCATGGATCGAGCAAGTGATCGGCGCCAGGCACCCGCAACAGGAAGTGCCCCGGAAAGCTGACGCCGACCAGCGGAATCTCCAAGCCGTGCGCCAGCTCAAGCGCGATCAACGCCAGCGCCAAGGGCTGGCCACGTCGGGTCTGCAACACTTTATGCAGCAACGCCGCTTGCGGGCGCAGCGGCAGGAAATCGTCCTGGGCAAATCCCAGTTCATTCATGCGCCGTAACAGCGGCTGCGCCAGCTCACTCACCGGTAGCATCGGCAGACCGTAGCTGATGCGCTGTTGCAGCTCTTTGAAGTCCTGCAGCAGCGCAGCTGGATCAAGCTCTTTTTCGTGCTCGGCGGCGATCCACAGCCCAGCTTCCAGCAATGCGGGCGGCGAACGGTGCAGGCACTCGAAAAAACGTTGGCGCGGACTCATTGAAATCTCCGGGGAATGCCTCGTTTTAGCCCCGTCCGTGGGATTCGTCCAGTGCCCCCTGCGCGAAGTCCTGGTTATGCCGCAAAGCCACTGACCTTGCGGGCGCTTATTCCGGTGCGCTCCAGCAATTTTCAGGCGCAAGCCTATACTGGCGTTCTACAAGAAGTGATTCGGGAGCCCAACGATGTTTGCTCTCATGCAAAGCACTCGCCTGGATTCGCTGCACCTTAGCGTCGACCCGGTCTCCGGGTTGAAGGCGGTCATTGCCATTCATAACAGTCGCCTCGGGCCTGCCCTTGGCGGATGTCGTTATCTTGCCTATCCCAATGACGACTCTGCCGTCGAAGACGCCATCCGCCTCGCTCAGGGCATGAGTTACAAGGCTGCGCTCGCGGGCCTGGCGCAGGGCGGTGGAGTCGCGGTGATCGTGCGCCCGGCCCATGTGGAAAATCGCGGGGCGCTGTTCGAAGCCTTTGGTCGCTGCATCGATCAGCTCGATGGCCGCTACATCACCGCCATCGACAGCGGCACCTCGGTGGCGGACATGGATTGCATCGCCCAACAAACCCAACATGTCACCAGCACCACTTCGGCGGGCGACCCGGCGCCGCACGCGGCGATGGGCGTTTTTACGGGCATTCGCGCGACGGCCATGGCGCGTCTGGGCAGCGATAATCTGGAAGGTTTGCGCATCGCGATTCAGGGCCTGGGCAACGTCGGATTTGCCCTGGCTGAACAGTTGCATGCCGCCGGGGCGGAACTGCTGGTCAGCGATATCGATCACGGCAAGGTGCAATTGGCGATGGAACAGCTCAACGCCCATCCCATCGCCAATGACGCGCTGCTCAGTACGCCGTGTGACATTCTCGCGCCGTGTGGCTTGGGCGGTGTGCTCAACAGCCACACTGTCACGCAATTGCGTTGTTCGGCAGTAGCGGGGTCGGCGAATAATCAGCTGACGCATCTGGACGTGGCCGATCAACTGGAGCGGCGCGGGATTCTGTATGCGCCGGACTATGTGATCAATGCCGGTGGCTTGATCTATGTTTCGCTGAAACATCGTGGTGAAGAATTGCCGACGATTACCGCGCATCTGTCGAAGATCAGTTCACGGCTGACCGAAGTGTTCGCCCATGCGCAGGCGGAAAAACGCTCTCCGGCGCGGGTGGCGGATGAGTTGGCAGAGAAAGTTTTGTATCGCTGAGTTTCACAAGCATGAAAAAGGCCCTGAGCCATTCGACTCAGGGCCTATTCAATTCGGGCATCGCTTACTTCGCCGCTTTCGCCACTTTGGCTGGCTTCGCCGGCGCTTCAGCAGGTTCTGCTGCTTCAGCATTCTCGACCGTTTCGGCCGGAGCATTGATCAGCTCGGACAGTGCATCCGGCTGGCTCTTGAATGCCCGGGCGAACACATCGCGGTTCTTCGCCATGTAGATCCCGGCTTCTTCCACTTGCTGTTCAGTCAGGGACGGAACGGCTTTTTGCAGCACATCGGCCAGATATTCGGCCAGTTCGAGCATTTTGTCATGACGGTCAGCTTCGGCTTTATCCATGAACAAGCGCTCCAGATCTCGGCTGCTGCGGTATACCACTTCGACGGCCATTCACCACCTCACATGCCTTCACATTAAGTTGTCTTGACGACTACTGTATCCATATACAGCGAAAAGGATAAGCGAATCCCTGCGCCATGGGTAGTGGCTTTTCAATGTAGACCGAATTTGGTGTTTGTCAGGGGGGCGCTCGGGTGGTGCGACCAAACGCCACGGCGCAGGTTTCGCGGTGGCTCGCCATGATGGCGTGGCCTCTTTTCTGCATGAAAACGACTACGTGCAGAAAACCGTCACGTCCAACACGCATCATCCGCTCGAATCGGGCTAAGGAACATCATCGTGAAAATCAACTGGGCCGAGAAACTGCGGCAAAACGTGCATCAACTGGCCGAGTCCCTGGGCAACCTGTTCGTCGAAACCTTCCATTATCTGGCGCTGTTCGCCATTGGTGCGGTGACGGCGTGGGCGGCGGTGATGGAGTTTCTCGGAATGCTCGAGGAGGGCCACATCAAGATCGATGACATTCTGTTGCTGTTCATCTATCTGGAACTGGGCGCGATGGTCGGGATTTATTTCAAGACCAACCACATGCCGGTGCGCTTCCTGATCTACGTGGCGATTACCGCGCTCACGCGTTTGCTGATCTCCAACGTCTCGCACCACAACCCGCCCGACATGGGCATCATCTACCTGTGCGGCGGGATTCTGCTGCTGGCGTTCTCGATTCTGGTGGTGCGTTACGCCTCGTCACAATTTCCCTCGGTGAAGATCGAGAAACCGCAGCGCAAACTCGGCGCGGGTTCCGGTGAGCATCCCGAGGTAGAGAAGGGCGAGCTTTAAAGCCCAGCCGCTTGGCGTGGCTGGCCGATGACCCGTGGTGGTGGCGGAGTTATTCCGTCGCCGCTGGTCATCGCTTCGAGAATCGCCATGGCGCTGTGGCCCTGTTCGATGGCAATGCCGAATTGAATGCTCTGCACCAAGCGTTTGAGCCGCGCCGGATCATTGCGCTGTTCGGCGCTGATCATGCGCTTGGCCACGATGTGGCCGCTGTTGGACAGGGTCAGCATGATGCTGCCGTCCAGGCCCTGAATGCTCAGATTGATCTGATAATCCGGCGCGAAGGCATCGGTAATGATCTGAAATGGGTTGTCCATGATGCGTCACCGCCTGATTGAACGTGCAGTTGTTGACCGGCCATGTTCGGGTTGGTTCGCCAAACCTGATCACTGGCCATTCCGTGTCCTGTTCTGGTTACTCATGTAGGAGCTGCCGCAGGCTGCGATCTTTTGCTCTTCAATGTTTTGATTTCGGTGATGAAGGTCAAAAGATCGCAGCCTCGTTTCACTCGACAGCTCCTACAGGGAGTTTGCAAGGGCTGTGCCGGAAAAATTGTCGAACAATGAACACGGCGATAAAAAAGGCGAGCCACGTGGCTCGCCTTTTTTTGTGGCCCGTTTTCAGGGCAGAACCGGACCGATGACCGCTGACAGTGCAATCGGGATCAGCACTCCACCCAGTTCACAGCCAGGCCGCCCCTTGAAGTCTCTTTGTATTTGTCATGCATGTCGGCGCCGGTATCGCGCATGGTGCGGATCACCCGGTCGAGGGAAATGAAGTGGTTGCCGTCGCCGCGCAGGGCCATTTGCGTGGCGTTGATCGCTTTTACGGCGGCGATGGCGTTGCGCTCGATGCAAGGCACTTGCACCAGGCCGCCGACCGGATCGCAGGTCAGGCCAAGGTTGTGCTCCAGGCCGATTTCGGCGGCGTTTTCCAATTGCTCCGGGGTTGCGCCGAGCACGTCGGCGAGGCCGGCAGCGGCCATCGCGCAGGCCGAACCGACTTCGCCCTGACAGCCGACTTCGGCGCCGGAAATCGAGGCATTTTTCTTACAGAGAATGCCGACGGCGGCCGCACCCAAGAAGAAATTAACTACGTCATCGTCAGACGCGTCCGGGTTGAATTTCATGTAGTAGTGCAAAACTGCCGGAATGATCCCGGCGGCACCATTGGTCGGCGCAGTGACCATGCGCCCACCGGCGGCGTTTTCTTCGTTGACGGCGAGGGCGAACAGGTTGACCCATTCCATCGCCGACAGGGTCGAACTGATCACATTCGGTTTACCGATTTCCAACAGGCTGCGATGCAGTTTGGCGGCACGGCGCGGCACGTTAAGACCGCCGGGCAGGATGCCTTCGTGGCTCAAACCCTGTTCGACGCATTCGCGCATCACCGACCAGATGTGCAGCAGTCCCTGACGGATCTCCGCATCAGTACGCCACGCACGCTCGTTGGCCATCATCAGTTCGGACACGCGCAAATTGTGCTTCTTGCACAGTGAAAGCAGTTCGGCGGCGCTGGAGAAATCGTACGGCAACACCACATCACCGGCCGGGGCCAGACCGGACTCGGCTTCCGCTGCTTCAATGATGAAACCGCCGCCGACCGAGTAGTACGTCTGCTGGAACAGCTCATCGGTTTCGCCGAAGGCTGTCAGCGACATCGCGTTGGGGTGGTAGGGCAGGCTCTCATCCAGCAACAGGAGATCGCGTTGCCAGTCGAAGGAAATGTTTCTTTGTCCGGCGAGGGACAGTTGGCCGGTCTCGCGTAATTGCTGGATGCGGGGATCGATGGTCGACGGATCGATGCTGTCCGGCCATTCGCCCATCAAGCCCATGACCGTGGCGCGGTCAGTGGCATGGCCGACGCCGGTGGCTGACAGCGAGCCGTATAAACGGATTTCAACGCGACGCACATCGTTCAACAGATGCTGATCAATCAGCGCCTGGGCGAAGGTCGCGGCAGCACGCATCGGACCCACGGTGTGGGAGCTGGACGGGCCGATACCGACTTTGAATAGATCGAAAACACTGATAGCCATGCTAAACCCTTACAAGCAATGGAGTAGGAATCGCTGCCATTTTTTGTCGGACAAGCGCAATGTCGGCGATACTGCCTGCCTCAGTCCTACGTGACTAACGAAACTTCCTAAGTAAGCCTTTAGCAGGACTAAACGATGAGTCGTCAATTGCATGCCCAGACCTACGTCTGGCTGCAGGTGTTTTCCTGTGCCGCGCGGCACCTGTCGTTCACCCGCTGCGCCGAAGAACTGCACATCACGCCGGGGGCGGTCAGCCAGCAGATCCGCCAACTCGAAGAGCGCCTTGGCTTTCGCCTGTTTCATCGGCGTGCGCGCGGTGTAGAGCTGAGTGCAGAAGGGCAGCGTCTGGCCATTACCGTCAACGAGGCTTACGGCAGCATCGATGCCGAATTGCGTCGGTTGGACGCGGGGATGATCAGCGGGATTCTGCGCGTGCGCTCTATCCCCTCGTTCCTGAGCAAATGGCTGACACCGCGCCTGCCACGCCTGCAGCAACGCTATCCGGACATTCAGTTGCGACTGGTCGCGGAGGACAGCAGCGTGCCGTTGCACGAGGGTGACTTCGACTTGGCTATCGACTTGAACGACGGCAGTTACCCGGGTTTGTTATCCACAGCGTTGCTCGATGAGCAGATATTCCCGGTCTGCGCGCCGAGCCTGTTGCGTGGACGACCGCCGCTGCACGGGCCGGCGGATCTGGTGCATTTCCCGCTGCTGCACGACATCACTGCCTGGCGTGGCAGTTATGAATACGCGGAGTGGGAATTCTATTTAAACGCGATCGGCTTCGAGGGCGCCGACGTACGGCGCGGGCACACTTTCAATCGCAATCACTTGACCATCGAAGCGGCGATTGCCGGTATGGGCGTGGCGATTGCCCGGCGCACATTGCTCAACGATGAGCTGGAGCGAGGCACGCTGATTGTGCCGTTCGGCCTGTCGGTGCCTAACCATAAACGTTACGTGTTGCTCTATGCGCCGGGGGCGTTGAGCCATCCGGGCGTGCGTGCGGTGCATGATTGGCTGGTTGAAGAGGCGGGGATCTTTCGCAGTTTGCACCCGTTGAACGACGGGCAATTGTGAGCAAATTTTACCGGGTTGCGAGGCGACCCAACTCCCGACCTTACCAGCGCTTTGCTCGGTTGTCCGGCTTTTTTTGCGAATGAATATTTATCTTTTTTCAGGGGTTGAAATGTTCGTCAGTCGGGCCGATTGTTGTAACCAAGGGGTCAGGAAATTCAAATCCGGCCTCTCGCGAGCTAGCTGAAATAAGGGATGAACTATGCAAATCCAAGTCAACAGCGATAACCATGTTCAAGGCAGTAAACGACTGGAGGAGTGGGTACGTACAACCATTGAGAGCACGCTCGACCGTTATGAAGAAGACCTGACCCGTGTCGAAGTCCACCTGAGCGACGAGAACGGTGACAAACCAGGTCCGCATGATTTGCGCTGCCAACTGGAAGCGCGGCCAAAAGGCCATCAACCGATTTCCGTGACCCACAAGGCCGATTCGCTGGAACAGGCAATCGACGGCGCCGCCGAAAAACTCGAGCACGCCCTGGAGCACCTGTTCGGCAAACTGCGAGGTAAACCACGCGCCGCTGTAGTGCCATTTACCGGCAAGGCCAATGACAAGCTGTTGGCGGAAGAGTTTGACGAGAATGAACAGGCAGCGATCAACAGTTGATGCGCTGATTTTATAGCCACCCAATGAGAACGGGCCTGCGAAAGCAGGCCCGTTTTTGTTTGTGCAAGATGGTTTCAAGTTGATATCAAATAAGCGAATCACCGCATTTGTATCAGCGTGATTACACGATTGTTTTCGTTTTCCCGCGCGTCAGTTCGTTTCAAATACTAGTTCGGTCAAGTTTATCGAGAAGTTGTACAAGTCAAGGATGATTGTAATGGAGTTTGTTCTGGCCCCTTTTCCACGGTTTATTCTTTCGGCATTGGCCGGGGCAGCGATCGGCATGTTCAGTGCCCAGGTTCAAAGCTGCCCGATTGATGTCAGGGAACTGACCATTACGCAGATTCAACAAGGATTCGAGGACGGGCGCTACACGTCGGAGCAACTGACAAAAGTCTTTCTGTCGCGCATTGATCATTACAATCCCTATTACAACGCCTTTACCGTGATGAACTCGAAGGCGCTGGATGATGCGCGTGATATTGATCGGCGGCGCAAGTCCGGAGAGAAGCTTGCGCAGATGGCGGGCGTTCCCGTGGTCGTGAAGGACACTATGGACATGGCTGGATTGGCCTCCACCGCCGGTTATGCCCCTCTCTCCTCCAAAGCCGGTGGCATCGACCTGATTCCGGAAAAGGATTCTGCCGTGGTTCAACGACTGCGGGCTGCCGGCGCAATCATTCTGGCAAAAACCAACGTGCCGGTATTTTCTGGAAGCCCTGCCAATGCCAATGACAGCTGGGCGGGCGTGACGTATAACGCGCTCAATCGCGCGTGGTTGCCGGGTGGCTCTTCGGCAGGCTCTGCCACCGCTGTCGCGGCGAACTTTGCCGTGGTCGGACTGGCCGAGGAAACGGGCGGATCGATTCAAAATCCGGCAGCAGCGCAGAGTCTTGTCGGGATCAAACCGACGTTCGGTTTGATCCCGAATTCTGGCGTGATTCCGCAAGCGGGTTCAACCCGCGATGTTGTCGGACCCATCGCCCGCACCGTGCAAGACGCGGCCATCACTTTGGACGTATTGGCCGGTTACACCCTGGAAGATCCTAAAACCACCGCGGCCTTTGGCAATATCCCACAGGCAGGTTATGCGACCGATTTGCGTCCGGGCGAACTCAACGGCAAGCGTATCGGATTATTCGGCGCGGGCTGGAGCAAGGCGTTTGCCACTTTACCGGCAGAAACAAAAACACAGTATCGCAAGGCAGTAAGTCAGCTTCAGAAGCTGGGCGCTGTGGTGATTGACGACCCGTTCAGCGGGTCCGGCCTGGTTGACCTGGCGCCGGTTGACGGCAGTTATGACGCGCGCGGATCGGATGCCCATGCGTATGATCTTGATCGTTATCTGCGCAAGTTGGGTGCCAGTGCAGAGGTTCATTCGCTTGAGCAATTGCAGGAGCGAATCGGCGTAAAGCTGTTTGAATCCGATGGCCCGCTTGAGTACTACGTGACGCAGTTGCCCGTGCTGGCGCGGTCATACCAGACACCGGCCATCGCTCCCGACCTGTCCGAGTTTGCCGATCTTCGCGAGCACTATTTGCGCATCATCAACCGGGTCATGCGCGAACATCAGCTCGATGCGCTGGTATTCCCGCAAATGTTCGAGCCCGTGGGTGATGTGTATGGGGGATTCATGGACGCGACGACCTCTTCGGTCATCAATATTGCCGGCATTCCCGGTGTGGTGGTGCCCAGTGGTGCGTACCCCGGAGGACAGCCGTTTTCGCTGATCTTCGTCGGTCGCATGTGGAGCGAGCGCGAGCTGATCGGCTACGCCTATGACTACGAACAGTTCGTCAAAGGCCGACTGGTTGCAGGTGATCTGCAAACGACGCCCGGGCCCAAACCTGAATTCTGAAGGTGTGCCGTCGAACTCGGCCCATTGCAGCGGGCACGGGTTCGACGGGCTATCAGTCAAGGTGCCAACAACACTCAGAACGCTACGGATGTCTGCACATACACCGTGCGCGGCTCACCGACATATTTACCCTTGTTGTTGTCATCAAAGGAGCGCGTGAAGTACTGCGTGTTGAAGATGTTCTTCACCCCCACCGCCACGTTCAGATCCGCCAACTGCGGCCCGAAGTCATACCCGGCACGGCTACTGAAAAGCATGTAACCCGGAATCTTGCCGGTGCTGCCGTCGGCGCTTTCTTGTGAGGTGTTGGCGTTGTCGGCGAACTGGTCGCTCTGGAAGCTGCTGTCCAGATTCAACTTCCACGGCCCTTCGGTGTAACCGACGCCAAGCGTGCCCTTGTGTTTTGAGGCAAACGGTACGCGATTGCCTTTGTTCGGCCCGTCTTCGCGAATGGTCGCGTCGACATAGGCGTAAGTGGCGTAGACATCGAAACCGGCCAGCACCGGGCTCAAGTCGTCCAGCGCGTAGTTGACGCTCGTCTCGATGCCTTGATGGCGAGTTTCGCCACGGGCGATCACCGAGTCGTTGGTCTGATTGCTTTCGTACTGGTTGTCGAAGTTGATCAGGAACGCACCGATCTCTGCACGCAGCGCGCCGTTGTCATAGCGCGTGCCGAGTTCCCAGGTCCGCGCCTTTTCCGGTTTCACTTCGCCGCTGCTCACACGGTTGGGCATCTGGCTGTACTGCACGCTGCCGAACGAACCTTCGGTATTGGCGTACAGGTTCCAGCTGTCGGTCAGGTGATAGAGCACGTTCAACGCCGGCAGTGCGGTGTTGTAGTCGCCCTTGTATTTGACGTTGGTCAGGTTGTTGGTCTGCTGCGAGTCGATCATCTCGTAGCGCACGCCCGGGGTGATCGTCCATTTGCCGATGTCGATGCGGTCGTCGACGAAGAACGCATTGGCTTCGGTGCCGCCACGGGTGTCGCGGTCATTGCGGCTGTTGGTGGTCGGGTATTCGTTGCTGCTGATCGGCGTGCGATAGCGCAATTCGTGGCCGGCTTCGTTGATATAGCGGTAGCCGACGCCGACTTCATGACTGGTCGGGCCGAGGTCGAAGCCTTGGGCGAAACGGGTTTCCAGACCACGCACCCAATACTCGCGCGGCGACAGCGAGAGGAACGAGCCTTGATCCAGATAGCCGCTGCGCAGGGTTTTGGTGAAGAAGGTATTGGCGGTGAACTCGCGGCGATCTTCCTGGTAGCGATAGCCGAAATTGAACATCGTGCGGCGGCCCCAGAACTGGTCTTTCGGGCGCGTCGACTGATACGGATCGGCATCGTAATCGGCGACGTTCAGACCGCCGGGCATGTCGGCCTTGCCTTCATAATATTGGGCCATGGCGTTGAAGCTGTTGGCCTCGTCGAGCTGATATTTGCCCTTGAGAATCAGGTCGTCGATCTCGGTGTCGCTGTGCTCGCGCCAGTCGCCGCCACGGGTACCGGAGTACAACAGCGCGCCGCCGAGACCGTTGGCGTTGGTGTCACCGGCAAGCAGATTGGCGCTGGTCTTGAAGCCGTCGTGGCTCGATGAAGGGCTGGTCTCAGTCTGGAAACCGCCCTTGACCGTCGGCTCATCCGGAATTGCGCGGGTGACGAAGTTGACCACGCCGCCGACGTTCTGCGGGCCGTAGCGCACGGCGCCGCCACCGCGGACCACGTCCACGGCATCCATGTTGCCCATGCTGATCGGTGCGAACGACAACTGTGGCTGGCCATAGGGCGCGAACGGCACGGGAATGCCATCCATCAGCACGGTCGAGCGCGCCGCCAGACGTGGATTCAAACCGCGAATGCCGAAGTTCAGCGCCATGTCATGGCTGCCGGTGCCGTTGTTTTCCGGGGCGTTGACGCCGGGGATACGGTTGAGCACATCGCGCGCCTGAGTCGCACCCTGACGTTCAAACGCTTCGCGGCGGATCACATCGCGCGCACCAGGGTGTTCGAAGACGTTGATTTGCGCCGCATCGCCCAGCCAGTCACCGACGACGGTCGAGGTGTCCAGTTCCAGCGCCGCATCATTCGCTGGTTGCAGACTGAACGCATTGTTGCCCTCGGCGCGTGCTTGCAGGCCGGTGCCTTCGAGCAGCGCATTCAAACCTTGCTCGGGCGTGTAATTGCCTTCCAGGCCACGGCTTTGCACACCGCTGGTGACTTGCGAGCCGAAAGAAATCAGCACGCCGGCTTCACGACCAAACTGGTTAAGGGCGTTTTCCAGCGACGCTGGCGCAATGTGATAAGCCTTGGCGTCGGCCGCCAGTACGGCAGGCACGGCGCTGAAGCTCAGGCTGGCGCCGAGGACGAGATTGCGCAGGCTGCGAGCCAGTGGCGTGAGGCGGGTGGGGTGCATGTCGGATGATCCTGAGAAGGTTGAATCAAGGGGGCTTTCCTTCTCTGTCACGCCAGATCTGAAAAACGGCTCATTTATTTTTCAAGGATCAAAAGATCGCAGCCTTCGGCAGCTCCTGCAGGAAATATGCATGCCCAATGTAGGAGCTGCCGAAGGCTGCGGTCGCTTGATCTTGCTCTTTAAACCCGCGCTTCGACGGTCACCCAGTAGCGCGTGAAGCGCTTCACTTTTACCGGCAAACTGATTTCCAGCAGGTCAAGAATTCGCTCGCTGTCGTCCAGCGGATACGTCCCGGAAATCAACAGATCGGCGACTTTTTTATCGCAATTGAGTTGGCCGCGACGGTAACGGCCGAGTTCATCGAGGAAGTCACCGAGGCGCATGTGCGCCGCGACCAACATGCCATCGGCCCAGGCGCCGCTGTTGGCATTCAGCGGTTTGGCTGCGCTGACGGATGTCGAGGTGAAACTCAATTCGCGCGCGACAGGCAGCAACATGGGCGCGCGTCCATTGCTGCTCAGTTCGACTCGACCGTCGAACAGCGCGACCTGCGTACGATCGGCAAACTGGCGCACGTTGAGACGCGCACCCTGAGTTTTCAGAACGCCCTGCGCCGTGCGCACTTCGAAGGATTGCCCAGCAGTCAGGAGGATTTCGCCTTCGAGCAATTGGATCAGGCGTGCCGAAGTGTTCACATCCACCGCACTGGCGGTGTTGAGCTGCAACTGATTACCGCTGCCCAAGGCAATTTTACGCCGCTGGCCGACTGGACTGCGGTAATCGGCGAGCATTGACGGCAGCGGGTTGTGTTCGCGCATGCCCCAGGTGACGGCTGAGCCGGCGCCGAGAATCAGCAGCAGCTTGAGCGCCTGACGACGGCTACCCGACTTCGGCCCGTTCAGCGCCGCATGCGCCAACGGTGAAGACACACCGCGCAAGCGCTGGTTGACGCGCTGAATGTGTTCCCACGCGCGCTGATGTTCGCTGTGTGCGTTCAGCCATTGTTGCCAGGCCTGTTGCTGACGCGGGGTGAGCGCGCCTTGCTGCATTTCCAGCAGCCAGTGCACCGCCTGTTCGGCCACTTGCGATGAGAAATCCGGCGCGCGATTCATAAGGCGAAATAGCAGCGCATCGCCGCTTTGTTCAGATGCCGTTTGACGGTGGCCACGGAGATGCCGAGTTCGGCGGCGATTTGTGGATAGGTCAGGCCATCGACCTGTGCCAGCAAAAAGGCGCGTTTGACCTGGCGTGGCAAGCCGTCGAGCAGCTCATCCAGTTCCATCAGGGTTTGCAGGATGATCGCTTTGTGTTCTTCCGACGGCGCGGCCATTTCCGGCATCTGCGCCAGCGTGTCGAGGTAGGCGCGTTCGAGATCCTGACGGCGGTAATGATTGAACAGTACGCGCTTGGCCAGCGTTGTCAGAAAGGCGCGCGGCTCGATGATCACTGGCGGCTCGCGGGCGGTCAGCACCTTGATGAACGTGTCCTGAGCCAGGTCCGCTGCGCTGTCCGGGCAGCCGAGTTTGCGCCGCAGCCAGCCAGTCAGCCAGCTGTGATGAGCCTGATAGAGCGATTCGACGGGGTGGGCGGACGACAACGGTGGACTCCGGGCGCTTTCTTGACGCGGTAGAGAGTACGTTAGAGAACAAGAACTGTTCGCATTGTAGGGTGCGAAGCGCTCAGCCGGCAATCAGATGCTTTTGCATATGAGAATATTTATCATTAATATTGCTCGCTTATCAGTTCGGCACATCGGCCGGACGTTTTTCGTTTCAGGGTCGAAACATGAAAGGCAAACTCGCCACACTTCCCATGTCCTACCGTCTGGCTGTCACCTCGCGAGTATTGGCGGCGGTGTTCGGCGGCTATCTGGTTGCCGCGCTGGCCAGCGTTACCCTGACGTTGTGGTTGCCGTTGAGCCGCGCCGAAGCGGTGGTCACCGGCATGACCATTTCGTTTCTGGTCTATCTGGTCGCCGTGTTGTGGTGTTTCGCCTGCCGCACCGCATGGTCGGCGTGGGTTGGTTTGTTGGTGCCGAGCGTGATTCTGGCGACCATTTCCGGCGCCGCACGTGGTCTGGGGCTGGCATGAAAGAAGGTTTCCGTCAGGCGATGGCCTGGCTGCACACCTGGACCGGATTGCTGTTCGGCTGGTTGCTGTTCGCGATTTTTCTGACCGGCACGCTGGCCTATTTCAAGGATGAAATCAGCCACTGGATGCAGCCGGAAATCCCGGCGCGCGCGGTGAGTGCCGAGACGAGCCTGACGCTTGCCCAGGATTATCTGCAGCAACACGCCGCTGGCGCCTCACGCTGGCTGATCGATATGCCCAGTGCCCGCGATCCCGGGTTGACCGTGCGCTGGCAGCAGGCGCCGGCCAATCCCGGTGAGCGCGGGCGCTTCGAATCGAAAACCCTCGACGCACAAACCGGCACCGAAGTGCAGGGCCGCGAAAGCATGGGTGGCGAGTTCTTCTACCGCTTCCACTTTCAATTGCAGATGCCTTACCCATGGGGCCGCTGGCTGGCGACCATCGCCGCGATGGTGATGTTTATTGCGCTGATCACCGGGATCATCACCCACAAGAAAATCTTCAAGGACTTCTTCACCTTCCGCCCGCGCAAGGGCCAGCGCTCCTGGCTCGACGGGCATAACGCGGTCGGCGTGCTGGTGCTGCCGTTCCACTTGATGATCACTTACAGCAGCCTGGTGATTTTCATGTCGATGGTCATGCCGGCGAGCATCGTCGCGTCTTACGGTAGCGACGTGCGCAAGTTCTACGATGAGGTGTTTCCTGCTTCGAAGACGCCCGAGCGGGCCAACGTTGCGGCACCACTCGCCCCACTGGCGCCGCTGCTGGCCAAGGCCAGCGCGCAATGGTCGGGCGGCGAGACTGCACGCCTGTCAGTGAACAATCCGGGCGACGCCAATGCCAGCGTGGTGCTGTCACGCGCCAGTGACCGCGTGGTGCATGATTTTGGCAGCGCCGTGACCTTCAACGGCGTCACCGGCGAACGGCTCGGCAGTACACCGGATCAACCGGTGGCGATGGCCGTTGGCGGCGCGTTCTATGGTTTGCACATGGGCCATTTCGCCGGCCCGGTATTGCGTTGGCTGTACTTCATCTGCGGCCTGGCCGGGACGGCAATGATCGGCACCGGGCTGGTGATCTGGCTCGGCAAGCGTCAACTCAAACACGCCAAGAGTGGTGTGATGCCGTTCGAGTTGCGACTGGTGGAAGTGCTGAACATCGCCAGCATGGCCGGGCTGGTTTCGGCGGTGGCGGTATTCTTTTTGGCTAATCGTCTGTTGCCGGTGAGCCTTGCCGGACGTGCGGATTGGGAAGTGAATGCGTTCTTCATCGCTTGGGGTTTGAGTGTGGTGCACGCACTGTTGCGTCCGGGGCGCAAAGCCTGGGTCGAGCAGCTTCTGTTGGGCGCCGTGCTGTTTACCTCGGTGCCGTTGATCAATGCATTGACCACGCCGTGGAATCTCGTCGTGACCCTGATCAAGGGCGATTGGACGTTGGCCGGATTCGATCTGACGTGCCTCGCAACGGGTCTCTTCCTTGCTTGGGCTGGATGGAAAATGCAGCGCGCCGGTAGCGCCGCCAGCGCCAAAAAGCCCCGTCGCGAAAAGGCTGCGCCGATCATCCTTGAGCAAGGGGCGAACTGATGCTTTTGCCTTTGTTGCTCACCTACGCCGGCTTCACCGCGTTGTGCCTGTCGATGCCTCGGCACCACGATGAACTGCTCGGCCATAAGCTTTCTGAGCGACGTCGTCAGGGCCTGAAAATCGGCGGATGGCTGTTGCTGTGCTTATCGCTCGTGGCAGCGGTGAAGGCCAACGGCTGGAGCTTCGGTCTGGTCGACTGGTTCGCCGTGCTGATGCTCAGTGCGCTGGCCTTGGTGTTGCTGCTGCCGTATCGCCCGCGTCTGGCCTTGGCGCTGGCCGGATTGAGCCTGTTGGCCAGTCCGGTCGCAGCCTGGGCGCAGTGCTGAGGTGCTGATCGGTCTGCCGCCGGAATCCCGCGACGACGAGCCGCGCGGGGCGCGTGCGCATTTTCTCCAGGTGTTCCTGTCGCAGCGTTCGCAAATGGAAGCGCTGGTGAACCGGCGCGTCGGTTGCCGGGCGACGGCGGCGGACCTGGTGCAGGATCTGTTTCTGCGCTTCTGGCGACGGCCATTGGTGCAGGTCGAAGAACTCAGCACTTATCTTTTGCGCTGTGCCGGCAACATCGCCATCGATCATCTGCGCAGCGAAGGCACGCGCACCCGCGTCAATGAAGGCTGGCAACCGGACGAACCGCACAGCCACGGCAGTGAGCCGCAAGCTGCGCTGGAAGCAGGCAACGATCTGCGCCATGTCGAAGCGGCGTTGCGCGCATTGCCTGAGCGCACGCGGCAGATTTTTTTGCTCAATCGCATTCACGGGCGCAAGTACGCAGACATCGCCAAAGCCATGGGCCTTTCCCAAAGTGCTGTGGA
Source organism: Pseudomonas sp. PB106 (assembly GCF_009764645.1). GTDB lineage: Bacteria > Pseudomonadota > Gammaproteobacteria > Pseudomonadales > Pseudomonadaceae > Aquipseudomonas. The sequence continues at coordinate 42,284 of NZ_RWIM01000026.1, read as the reverse complement.
AAAACATATGATGCGCGCCCTCGAGGCCTGCAAGGCCAGCCTGCGCGAACCCGCGCCACGCTTGCCAGGGAAAGCACCGTGAAGCCATCAGAATCCAGCACCCCGACGCTCGCTCAGGAGCAGGCCGCACTGGCCTGGCTGAGCCTGTTGCATGATCGGCCGAGTGCCGGCGATCAATTGATTTTCAGCCAATGGCTGCGCGCCGATCCGGCCCACGCCGAGGCTTACGCGCAGGCGCAAGTGCTCTGGGAATTGAGCGAAGGCCCGGCGCAGACCCTGGCCGCTGAAGACGCTTTCGCCTTGCAGGGTTATCTCGATGCGATGGATCGCCCGCGACGTTCGCCGCTGTTGCGTTGGACCGGAGTGCTGGCGATGGCGGCGTGTCTGGTGCTGATGGTCAGCCTCGGTACAGGGTGGCAGCCGCAGCGTTGGGTCGATGATTTGGGTGCTGATTATGTGTCCGCGCCGGGTGAAATTCGCACGGTAACGTTGGCCGATCAATCGCAAGTCACGCTGGATGCCGACAGCGCCATCGCCGTTGATTTCAGTCACGGCGAGCGGCATGTGCAACTGCGTCGCGGTGCCGGTTTTTTCAGTGTGACGCACACCGGTGATCCGTTTGTGGTCGAGGCCGAGCAGGGCGAGGCGCGGGTGCTCGGCACGCAATTCGAAGTGCGTCTGCAGCCACACGGCGCGCAGGTCACGGTGCTGTCCGGGCGCGTTGGGGTGAAGGCCGATCGTCAAGGCGAACAGCAGATTCTCACGGCGGGGCAGCAGGTGGCTTACGGTGAAGGCGCGGCGGAAAAACTTCACACGACGGACAGTGAGGCGCAACTGGCCTGGCGCCAAGGGTGGCTGACTTACTACAAGTCGACGTTGGCGAATGTGGTGGAGGATCTGCGCCGGTATTACCCGGGACGAATTGTTGTGCTCAATGATGAATTGGCGGCGCGTAAGGTCAGTGGCAGTTTTCCGAGCAAGGACCCGCAGGCAGTTTTGAATTCTCTGCAAGGGGTGTTGGGGTTTGAGCAGCATCAGGTGTTGGGGCATCTGATTATTTTGCGTTGAAGCAAAAGTCCAAAGATCGCAGCCTTCGGCAGCTTCTACATTGGAATGCGATCTCCTGTAGGAGCTGCCGAAGGCTGCGATCTTTTGAGCTGCAAAAATTATTTTCATTTTTGTGGTGAGGTAAACCCAACCCCCATCCGTGTAGTGACTGAAACTGCGAGCCATTCGCATCCGTAGCGGTTCTACACAGGTCATTGAGCAATGAAGTCCAGGGCAAAATCGGGTTCGGTCAAACAGTGGTTGGGCGTGTCGGCGTTGAGTTTTTCGGCGTTGGCGTTGTTGCCGATGAGCGTGGCGCGCGCCGCTGAAACGGCCAGCAGCCAGACGCAAAAGCAGTTCAATTTCGCCTTGGCCGCCAAACCGCTGCCCCAAGCCCTCAGCGACTTCAGCCGTGTCACCGGGCAGAGTGTGGTCTACACCGATGAAGCGCCGTACGGCCTCACCGCGCCGGCAGTCAACGGCCAGATGAGCGCCGAACAAGCGCTGCAGCGCCTGCTCAGCGGTTCGGGCCTGAGCTTCCGCCGCACCGACAGCCATACCTTGGCGCTGGAACCGAAACCGACCGAAGGTGCGCTGAACCTCGGCGCCACCACCATCACCTCGCTGCGCGACGATTCGACGAGCTATCAGCCACCGGAAACCAGCTCGGTGATGCGTTCTTCGGCGTCGTTGCAGGAAGTCCCGCAGACCGTCAACGTCATCCCGGCGCAGGTCATCCGCGATCAGGCGCCGCGCAATCTCGACGATGCGCTGGCCAACGTCAGCGGCATCACTCAGGGCAACACGCTGGGCAGCACGCAAGACTCGGTGATGACCCGCGGCTTCGGTGACAACCGCAACGGTTCGATCATGCGCGACGGCATGCCGATCGTGCAGGGCCGTGGCATGAACGCCACGGTTGATCGCGTCGAAGTGCTCAAAGGACCGGCCTCGTTGTTGTACGGGATTCAGGACCCGGGCGGCGTGGTCAACCTGGTCAGCAAGAAGCCTGAACTGGCGCAGTACAACGCCTTGACCCTGCGCGGCTCGACCTACGGCGATGGCAAGAATGGCAGCGGCGGCACCTTTGACAGCACCGGCGCGCTGGGTGATTCCGGGCTGGCCTATCGCATGGTGCTCGACCACGAAGATGAAGATTACTGGCGCAATTTCGGCACCCATCGGGAAACCCTGATCGCGCCGTCGCTGGCCTGGTTCGGTGAAAGCACCAAGTTGTTGTTCGCCTACGAGCACCGCGAATTTCTCACGCCGTTCGACCGTGGCACGCTGATCGATCCGCGCACCAATCATCCGCTGGATATCTCGCGCAACGAGCGTCTGGACGAGCCGTTCAACAATATGGAAGGGCGTTCCGATCTCTACCATTTCGAAGCTGACCACGAACTCAACGACGACTGGAAGGCCCACTTCGGCTACAGCTGGAACCGCGAAACCTACGACGCCAGCCAAGTGCGTGTCACGGCCATCAACACCAAAAACGGCACACTGACCCGCAGCATGGACGGCACGCAAAACGCGATCAGCACCGACCGTTTCACCACCGCCAGCCTCGAAGGCAAAGTCAACGTGCTGGGCATGCAGCATGACCTGGTGTTCGGCGTCGATGACGAGTACCGCAAGATCTACCGCGCCGACCTGATCCGGCAGAAAAGTCTGAGCACTTTCAGCTACGTCAATCCGGTGTATGGCCGTGAAGTCGAAGGCACCACCGTGAGTACTGCCGACAGCGCGCAGACCGATGAACTGCGCAGCGATTCGATCTTCATGCAGGACTCGATTCACCTCACCGACCAGTGGATTCTGGTTGCTGGCGGGCGCTTCCAGGAGTACGACCAGTACGCCGGCAAAGGCGTGCCGTTCAAGGCCAACACCGACAGCAACGGCCAGAAGTGGGTGCCGCGTGCCGGGCTGGTGTATCGCTACACCGACGCCTTGTCGTTTTACGGCAGCTACACCGAATCGTTCAAACCCAACTCGACCATCGCCCCGCTTAGCGGCAGCAGCACGGTGCTCGATGGCAGTATTGCGCCGGAAGAAGCCAAGTCGTGGGAACTGGGCGCGCGCCTCGATCTGCCGGGGCAAATCACCGGCAACATCGCGTTGTTCGACATCAAGAAACGCAACGTGCTGGTGGCCAACTCTGAAGGCCCGACGACGATTTATAGCGCCGCCGGTGAAGTGCGCTCGCGAGGTCTGGAAATGGATTTGACCGGTCAACTGAGCGAGCGCTGGAGCATGATCGGCAGCTACGCCTACACCGATGCCGAAGTGACCGAAGACCCGGACTACAAAGGCAAGCGCCTGCAAAACGTGGCGAAGAATTCTGGCTCGCTGTCAGCGGTGTATGACTTCGGCAGCGTGATCGGTGGCGATCAGCTGCGCGTCGGCGCCGGGGCGCGTTATGTCGGCGAGCGGGCGGGTAACGCGGTGAATGATTTCGACCTGCCGAGCTATACCGTGGCCGATGCGTTCGCCACGTACGACACGAAAGTGGAAGGGCAGAAGGTCAAGTTTCAGCTGAATGTGAAGAACCTGTTTGATCGCACGTATTACACCTCGGCGGCGAGCCGGTTCTTTGTGTCGATGGGCGATTCGCGGCAGATCTCCTTGTCCAGCACCCTGGAGTTTTGATCCCGAACCGCGTCATCGTTCATCGCTGGCAAGCCAGCTCCCACAGGGCTTTGTGGGAGCTGGCTTGCCAGCGATGAGGCCCTGACAGACCAAAAACAATCAGCTCTAACGCAAAAACGCCTGCCGATATTCGCCAGGCGTGCCACCCAAAACCTGCTTGAAGCGGTTGGTGAAATGACTGGCACTGGCAAACCCGCACGCCAGCGCAATCTCCCCCAACGGCAGCGAAGTGCTGCGCAACAACTCCCGCGCCCGACTCAAGCGCCGCGCCAGCACATATTGATGCGGCGGCAGGCCAAAGCTCGTACGGAACATCCGCGCGAAGTGGTATTCCGATAACGCACACAACCCGGCGAGTTGACCGAGGCTGATCGGCTCGGCCAGTTGGCCGTCGATGAACTCGACCAATTGCCGACGCTGATGCGGCGCCAGTCCACCCTTTAAACGCAAGCCCTTACGCGCGCCAACCTGGCTGAGCAAGGTGTGGCTGATCAATTCGTGGGCCAGGCTGCTGGTCAGCAGACGTTCAGCGGGTTCGTCCCAGTTCAGCGTCAACAGTTGCCGAAAGCGCTGGGCCTGCTGCGGGTCTTCGAGAAAGGTCTGCTCGCGCAGTTGCATCTCCCGGGGTTCGCGATCAAGCAAGGTCACGCAACCGAGGGCAAATTGCTCCGCGCTGAAATACACATGAGCCAAGCGGATATCGCCATTGATCACCCAGCCCGATTCGTGATCGGCGGGCAGGATGCACAATTTGTCCGGTCCGCCCTTGTGCCCCGGTTGGCCGCGACGAAACGTGCCGGTGCCGCCGGCGATGTAGCAGGACAGTGTGTGGTGGCTGGGCGCTTCGTATTCCTGAGCGTCGTGGTGGTTGGTCCACAACGCTGCAGACAAGCCGTCACCGAGCTCGGCGCTGTGCACAAGGCGTGCGTTCGGCGAGCGGTTAAGGGCTTGAAAGACTTGCAGGCTATCGATAGCGGTCATGATCGGCTCTCTTCAACGCTTTGCATCCTACTCCGTAGACGTCGCGCTGCCAGCCTGCCGACAGACAAAAGCGCAAGAATCTGCAAGTGCGCAGGACTGCCTCAGGCACACACTCAAAACCTATTGAGGAGTGTGTGCCATGAACCTGTCGTTGTATCTGCTGACCGTACTGATCTGGGGCACCACCTGGATTGCCTTGAAATGGCAGTTGGGCGTGGTGGCGATTCCGGTCTCGATCGTCTATCGCTTCGGCCTCGCCGCGCTGGTGTTGTTTGTGTTGCTGCTGCTCAGCCGTCGACTGCAACCGATGAACCGGCGCGGTCACCTGATTTGTGTGGCGCAGGGCTTGTGCCTGTTCTGCGTGAACTTCATGTGTTTCCTGACTGCCAGCCAGTGGATCCCCAGCGGTCTGGTGGCGGTGGTGTTTTCAACCGCAACCCTGTGGAACGCGTTGAATGCCCGCGTGTTCTTTGGTCAGCGCATCGCACGCAATGTGTTGATGGGTGGCGCTTTGGGTTTGTTCGGTCTGGGCATGTTGTTCTGGCCTGAACTGGCTGGCCATCAGGCCAGTCCGCAAACCTTGCTGGGACTGGGTCTGGCGTTGTGCGGCACCTTGTGTTTCTCGGCGGGCAACATGCTGTCGAGCCTGCAACAGAAGGCCGGCCTCAAGCCGTTGACCACCAACGCCTGGGGCATGGCGTACGGTGCGGCCATGCTCTCGGTGTGGTGCCTGGTCAAAGGCATTCCGTTCGACATGGACTGGTCGCCGCGATACGTGGGCGCACTGCTCTATCTGGTCATTCCAGGTTCAGTGATCGGGTTTACCGCGTACCTGACGCTGGTCGGGCGCATGGGCCCGGAACGCGCAGCGTATTGCACGGTGCTGTTCCCCGTGGTCGCGCTGAACGTCTCGGCGTTTGCCGAGGGTTATCAGTGGACGGCACCGGCGCTGTTCGGGTTGGTGCTGGTGATGCTGGGGAATGTACTGGTGTTTCGCAAACCGAGAACAGCGCTGGTGCCGCCACACGGCAAGTTGGCTTGAGGCAGGCGAGCGCTGATGTTCAGCGCTCGACTCTCAATGTGATGTAAATCATCACGGGGAATATGAAATCAACAATATGGCGTGCCCAGTCTTTTGCATTCCAGGCTTGCGAAGTGTCCATGTCAAACCATTCGACGCCGACAGTTTGCAGGCATACGTAATAGATGAAGATGGCCACCAGTATTCCCAGGATCGAGAACTTCTTGGCCTCATGAAACGCTTCTGCCGAATCATTGATCTTGCGGTACAAGTGATAAGTTCCCATAAGACAAAGCACGGTGTAGGTGACTTCCATCGTGATGATGAACCAGTAGATTCGGTGATGCAGGTAGGGCGAGTCGATCGCCCGGTACATGATGTTGTCGTTGGCCGTGGTTGTATCCATGCTCAGAATATGAGCGACATATACGTAGTTCGAGTCGTAGTCGAAAAAGTTATGGATCATTACCAGTAAGCCAAAGAAGCTGATGTAAGCCATCAACAATACTTTGCTATAGCGGATAAGTTTGTCTGTGGTCAGGCTGTTCAAGGTTATTGCTCTCCATGGCGATCTACCGTTCATTCGATAGTGACGGGAGCTTATAACGCTGAAGTATTGATGGGGCTGCTGTTGGATTTCAAGTTGTGTATTGAAGTTATAACGGGCAAGTGCATGTTTGCACTTGCCCGTTGTTGTTTTATCCGCGCCAGACTTGCGGATTGACCAAGTCTTGCGGGCGCTCACCGAGCAGGGCGCTGCGCAGGTTGGCGAGGGCGCGGTTGGCCATGGCTTCACGGGTTTCATTCGTCGCCGAGCCGATGTGCGGCAAGGTTACGGCGTTTTTCAGTTGGAACAGCGGCGACTCGGCCAACGGTTCTTTTTCGTAAACGTCCAGGCCGGCGCCGCGAATACGGTTGTTTTGCAGGGCTTCGATCAACGCGGGTTCATCGACGACCGGGCCACGGGAAATATTCACCAGGATCGCGCTCGGCTTCATCAGCGCCAGTTCGCGATGGCTGATCAGGTGGCGGGTCTTGTCGCTGAGCGGGACCACCAGGCAGACGAAATCGGCTTCGGCGAGCAGTTGGTCGAGGCTGCGAAATTGTGCGCCGAGTTGTTGTTCGAGATCGGTTTTGCGGCTGTTGCCACTGTAGATGATCGGCATGTTGAAGCCGAAGTGACCACGGCGGGCGACGGCAGCGCCGATGTTGCCCATGCCGACGATGCCGAGGGTTTTGCCGTGCACGTCGCAGCCGAACAGCGGGGCGCCGACGCTGGCTTGCCATTGGCCAGCCTTGGTCCAGGCGTCGAGTTCGGCGACGCGGCGGGCGCTGCTCATGATCAGGGCGAAGGCGAGGTCGGCGGTGCTTTCGGTGAGGACGTCGGGGGTGTTGGTGAGCATGATCCCGCGTTGGTTGAAGTAGTCGAGGTCGTAGTTGTCGTAGCCGACGGAGACGCTGGAGACCACTTCGAGTTGGGTTGCGGTTTCGAGTTGGGCCTGGCCGAGTTTGCGGCCGACGCCGATGAGGCCGTGGGCGTGGGGCAGGGCTTCGTTGAATTGGGCGTTGATGTCGCCGGCTTTTGGGTTGGGGACGATGACGTCGAATTCCTGTTGCAGGCGTTCGATCATGGGCGGGGTGATGCGGCTGAAGGCCAGGACAGTCTTTTTCATCGTTTTTGGCTCTTGTTCGGGCTTGATGCCAAGCAAGCTAACATTTTTGTCTTGGGGGTGTCTTGGGGGGCTTGGCGGCCTCTGGGCCGACCATGTTCTCGGGGTTTGTGTGTATATCCGTTTTTTGGGTGATGGCGGATTAAGGTTTCGCCCTTACGGCGAGTCACCTTTTCCAAACGCCGAAAAGGTAACCGAAAAGGCTTGCTCCTACGTTCGGCCCGCTCGCTGGGGCTCGGGGTTCCTTCGCTGCGGGATCGATCCGGGGGCAGCGCCTACGGTTTGCTTCGCTGCACCTCCTCTCGCTGTGTTTGGCTGCGCCAAACGGTCGCTGCGCTCCCACCCCCGGATCAATCCCTCCACTCAGCCTTCCGACGTCGCCCTACAGATCAAAAGCTAAAGCCGAGCTAACGCTCATCCTGGAGTGGGGCGGCTGCGCCGCGGGGGTTGTGTAGGAGCTGCCGAAGGCTCGGGCCGCGATCGGACGATCTTTTGATCTTGATTTTGTGGGAGTTGGCTTGCCAGCGATGGCGGCCTGACAGCCGACCAAGCACTTGCAGATTGCATACGATCCAATTGTAGGAGTGAGCCTGCTCGCGATAGCGCCCTGCCAGCCGACCAACCTCCAACTGAATACCCCCAATCCAACTGTGGGAGCTGGCTTGCCAGCGAGGCGGCCTGACAGCCGACCAAGATCTTGCAGATTGCATACGGTCCAATTGTAGGAGTGAGCCTGCTCGCGATAGCGCCCTGACAGCCGGCCAACCTCCAACTGAATACCCCCAATCCAACTGTGGGAGCTGGCTTGCCAGCGATAGCGGCCTGACAGCCGACCAAGATCGTGCAGATTGCATACGGTCCAATTGTAGGAGTGAGCCTGCTCGCGATAGCGCCCTTACAGCCGACCAACCTCCAACTGAATACCCCCAATCCAACTGTGGGAGCTGGCTTGCCAGCGAGGCGGCCTGGCAGCCGACCAAGCACTTGCAGATTGCATACGATCCAATTGTAGGAGTGAGCCTGCCAGCGATAGCGCCCTGCCAGCCGACCAACCTCCAACTGAATACCCCCAATCCAACTGTGGGAGCTGGCTTGCCAGCGATGGCGGCCTGACAGCCGACCAAGGACTTGCAGATTGCATACGGTCCAATTGTAGGAGTGAGCCTGCTCGCGATAGCGCCCTTACAGCCGACCATTCTCCAACACTCGCCTGTGGATCAAGATCAAAAGCTGCACCGAACTTGCGTTCCTCGTGTGTAGAGGAGGCTGCCGAAGGCTGCGATCTTTTGATCTTGATTAACGCAGTTATTAGTCAACGATTTCGAGGCCTTGGACATCGATGGAGCCGTCGTGAACCTGATGCACTTGATCTGTATCGAAGTCTGTAAAAGTGAAGTTGAACGAAGCTTTGAGAGTCCCCTTGTCGATGCTGAAGTCTTCTATATCTATAAAACCTGCATTTTTCTCGGAGGTGTAACCTTTTATACCTGAGCCGATTCTCCTGGAGAAACTGAACGGACAGGGAAAATGCTCCGTACTGAACTCATGTCGACCTTTCTTTATGTTTGCATGAAATCTCAAGTCGATTTCAAAAGAACCATATTGCGGCTTAGCGTAACTGGCTCGCAGCACCACGATCTCATTGTCGGTCAAAAAATAGAGGGGGGTCCCATCATATTCGTCGGTAACGTAGTCTTTGTTGATTTTTGCCTTGATGGTGCCCGTGCCTGATTTTTTGCGGTCATCGAGTTTCAAATCGTTAATAGACATACCTTGCTCCTTCTTGTTAATCGAGTCATGAGTTACCCATTGAACACGGGTCGTAATCAGAGAGGTACTGTCAGGTTTGACAGGTTTAATAGATCAATTGGCGATTGATAGGTGTTCGATGAGTAATATAAAAAAGGTTAATTAAACTCAGGACGGAGGGAGACAGGGCAGCTCGCGAATGATGTTAGTTAGAACCTTCGATGCAGAAGGTGCTGACGCCTTCGCGAGCTGGCTCGGTCCCACGAAGGTCAGTGTTGGGGTTGGCGGGTTTCGACGTTATCCAGTACCTGATTCACCGCCAGTTCGGCCAGCATGATGATTTGCTGGATGGCCAGAATCGTATGGCGCTGTGGTGGGTCGACGTAGGCGGCGATGTCGCTGGTCATGATGCTGGCGGAGGCGAGGGATTCGCAGGCGTGGGCCAACAGGGTTTCGTTGTCCTGATCGGGGGTGATCTGGAACATGGTGCTGGGTTTGTGGAATCTGAGGGTGGTGGCGTTGGGTTTGAGGTAGTGGTCGAGGGCGCGTTCGGCGGCGTCGTGGAATTTCTTTGAGCCGGGGAATTCGTAGGGTGTGGTGTCGTCCGCTTCGGGCGGATTGGGTGTGACTTTGAACATGACTAAGATCCTTTTATTCAATTGGATCTGCCATCTTTCGTTTTCCAGGCGATAAGGGTGGCAGCTGTACGCGGACTGGAAAAACCGGCAAAGGATCAAACCCGGTAGACCCGAAGGTCTCCCACGTACAGCCGCCATAACAAACATCGGCGCCGAAAAAGCGCGGCATTATGTCATGTGCTGTGATCCTGCGGGTTTTCCAGACCCGGTCGCTGATGTGTCAGCGACCCCCAGATCCTAGCCACCGCACTTCCGACGGACAACCGTCAAAACCTGTCGGAAATATCCGCGAAATCCCCGGTGTGTAGGAGCTGCCGTAGGCTCGGGCCGCGTTCGGACGATCTTTTGATTAAACGGCAAGATCAAAAGATCGCAGCCTGCGGCAGCTCCTACACGGGCGTGGTGTGTTTAAAAAATCAGTTGGCGACCCGGGCGCCGGCGAGACTGCCGCTGAGTTCGTAGGCGGCCAGTTCGGCTTGGTGTGCGGCGAGAATTTCCGGCAACGACCCGCGCAAATACTCAACCCAGGTCTTGATCTTCGCATCCAGGTACTGCCGCGACGGGTAGATCGCGTACAGGTTCAATTCCTGCGAGCGGTAGTTCGGCATCACCCGCACCAGCGTGCCGTTGCGCAAACCTTCAATCGCCGCGTACACCGGCAGCACGCCCAAACCCATGCCGCTGATGATCGCGGTTTTCATCGCGTCGGCGGAGTTCACCAGGAATGGCGAGCTGTTGATGGTGACCACTTCCTGGCCTTCCGGGCCGTCGAAGGCCCATTTCTCCAGCGGGATCACCGGGCTGACCAGACGCAGGCAGGCGTGGTTGAGCAGGTCGCTGGGCTTTTGCGCGGCGCCATTGGCTTTCACGTAGGCCGGGGAGGCGCAGACGATGCTGTAGGTGATGCCCAGGCGTTGCGAGACGAAGCCCGAATCGGGCAGTTCGCTGGCGAGCACGATGGACACGTCGTAGCCCTCGTCGAGCAAGTCCGGCACGCGGTTGGCCAGGGTCAGGTCGAAGGTCACGTCCGGGTGGGTCTTGCGGTAGCGGGCGATGGCGTCGATGACGAAGTGCTGGCCGATGCCGGTCATGGTGTGCACTTTCAGTTGTCCGGCCGGGCGGGCGTGGGCGTCGCTGGCTTCGGCTTCGGCTTCTTCGACGTAGGCGAGGATCTGCTCGCAGCGCAGCAGGTAGCGTTTGCCCGCCTCGGTGAGGGCGATGCGTCGCGTGGTGCGGTTGAGCAAGCGGGTTTGCAGGTGGGCTTCCAGGTTGGAGACCGCGCGCGAGACGTTGGCGGTGGTGGTGTCGAGTTGCACGGCGGCGGCGGTGAAGCTGCCGGCTTCGGCGACACAACTGAAGGCGCGCATGTTTTGCAAAGTGTCCATGGGGTGCTCTCAAGGGAGATGGCAAATTGTGACACGAAGTTTCAGGGGCGAGACCCCCGACCAAGGGATTATCTCGTTAACCGTAACAAAGATTCACAGAAATCCCAGCTTATCGCCGCACAGGGCCTTCCATAGAATTGCGCCGATCCCTGTAGGAGCTGCCGAAGGCTGCGATCTTTTGATTTTGTTTTAAGGGAATCAAGATCAAAGATCGCAGCCTTCGGCAGCTCCTACAAGGATCCTCGATCTACCCCTCTCTCAGGAATTCGCAGCTGTGCCGCGTCGCATCAACAGAGCGCTTTTGCCGCTCAGTGTTCTGGCTTTTACCCTGGGTCTAAGCGGCTGCATCTCAACTGACGGAATTGCCCCGCAAGGCAACGCGCTGGAGGCCAACTCACTGGCCACCGATGACGCCATCGCCCACGCTGCCCGTGACGCCAACTGGCCCACCGCGCAATGGTGGCAAGCCTACGGCGACCCGCAACTCAATCGCTGGATCGACCTCGCCGTGCAGGGCAGCCCGAGCATGGCCATGGCGGCGGCGCGAGTGCGTCAGGCCAAAGCCTTGGCCGGTGTTGCCGAGGCGGCGGAGTCGTTGCAGATCAACGGCGAATCGACGCTCAAACGGCACAACTGGCCGACCGATCAGTTCTACGGCCCGGGCGATCTGGCCAACACCACGACGTGGGACAACAACGCCGCGCTCGGTTTCAGCTATGCCCTCGACCTCTGGGGCCGCGAAACCAATAGCAGCGAACGGGCGGTAGATCTGGCGCACATGAGCGCCGCTGAAGCACGGCTGGCGCAGCTTGAACTGCAGAACAACATCGTCCGCGCCTACATCGAACTGTCGCTGCATTACGCCCAGCGCGACATCGTCGCGGCGACGCTCAAGCAGCAACGGCAGATTCTCGATCTGGCGCAGAAGCGCTTGAACGGCGGGATCGGTACGCATTTCGAAGTCAGCCAGGCCGAGACGCCGCTGCCGGAAACCCATCGGCAAATCGATGCGCTGGACGAAGAGATTGCCCTCAGTCGCAATCAGTTGGCAGCGTTGGCCGGTAAAGGGCCGGGCGAGGGCACGCAGTTGCAGCGCCCGACCCTGTCTCTCGGCGCTGCGTTGAAACTGCCGTCGGCATTGCCCGCCGAACTGCTCGGCCAGCGTCCGGACGTGGTCGCCAGTCGCTGGCAGGTCGCGGCGCAGGCACGCGGCATCGACGTGGCGCACGCCGGGTTTTATCCCAATGTCGATCTGGTCGGCAGTCTCGGTTACATGGCCACCGGCGGTGGCGCGCTGGAGTTTTTGACCGGCAAGAAACTCAACTACAACGTCGGCCCGGCGATTTCGCTGCCGATCTTCGACGGCGGGCGTTTGCGTGCCGAACTCGGTGAAGCCTCCGCCGGTTACGACATCGCCGTGGCGCATTACAACCAGACGCTGGTGAATGCGCTGAAGAACATTTCCGATCAGTTGATCCGCCGCGAGTCGATGGACAAGCAACAGGGCTTCGCCGCCGAATCCGTGGCCACCGCGCAGAAGACTTACGACATCGCGATGATCGCTTACCAGCGCGGCCTCACCGATTACCTCAACGTGCTCAATGCGCAGACGTTGCTGTTCAAGCAGCAGCAAGTGCAGCAGCAAGTGCAGGCGGCGCGGTTGAGTGCGCATGCCGAGTTGGTCACTGCGCTGGGTGGTGGCCTCGGCGCCGGTAACGACGTGCCGACGGCCGAGAAAACCCAAGCGCCGAAAACCTCGGCCCTCCTGCGTTGAACACACATCAAATTGTAGGAGTGAGCCTGCTCGCGATAGCGGTGTATCAGTCAACAGAAATGTTGGATGTGAAATCGCCATCGCGAGCAGGCTCACTCCTACAGGGATCGCGTCTTGCCTGAATTCTTGAGCACATTTGAATGACTCCCTTGCCCGCATCTCTGCGCTGGCTCTACTCCCTAGAATGGCGCCGGGGTTTGTTCGACTGGGCGCGCAGTGATGGCGTGACCTGGGTCTATATCCTCAAGGTGTTGATCGCCGCGTTCCTCACGCTGTGGCTGGCCATGCGCCTGGAGTTGCCGCAGCCACGCACGGCGATGATCACCGTGTTTATCGTCATGCAACCGCAGAGCGGCCAGGTGTTTGCCAAGAGTTTCTATCGCTTCCTTGGCACGTTGGCCGGCTCGGCGATGATGGTCACGCTGATTGCGTTATTTGCACAGAACACTGAACTGTTCCTCGGCTCGTTGGCGATCTGGGTTGGCATCTGCTCGGCCGGTGCCGCACGTTGCCGTAACTTTCGCGCTTACGGTTTTGTCCTTGCCGGCTACACCGCGGCGATGGTCGGTTTGCCGGCACTGGCGCATCCGGACGGCGCCTTTATGGCAGCAGTGTGGCGCGTGCTGGAAATCTCATTGGGCATTCTCTGCTCGACGCTGATCAGCGCCGCGATCCTCCCGCAAACCGCCAGCGCCGCCATGCGCAACGCTTTGTATCAGCGCTTTGGCGTGTTCGCGCTGTTCGTCACCGATGGCCTGCGCGGGCGCAGCAAAGCCGAGTCTTTCGAGGCGAGCAACGTGCGCTTCATCGCCGAAGCGGTGGGGCTGGAAGGCTTGCGCAGTGTGACCGTGTTCGAAGACCCGCACATGCGCCGGCGCAACGGCCGCTTGAGTCGTTTGAACAGCGAGTTCATGGGCATCACCACACGCTTCAACGCTTTGCATCAGTTGCTTGAACGCCTACGCGTTAATGGCGAGGAACACGTGGTCGCGGCGATCAGGCCGGGCTTGCAAGATCTCGCCGAAGTGCTCGACGGTTTCAGCGGTCGCGCCCTGACCAGCCCCGATGCTGCACGCTTGGCGACAGCGCTGGCGAGCTACAAGGAAGGCCTGCCGGCACGCGTGCGAACCCTGCGCGGAATCTTTCAGGACACTGATCCGAGCGAAGCCGAGCAACTGGATTTTCACACCGCTTACGAGTTGCTCTATCGCTTCGTCGACGACCTGCACAGTTACGCACAGACTCACGCCTCCCTGGCCGATCACCGCCATGAACGCGAGCGCTGGGACGAGCCGTTCACCCCGCAAACCAACTGGTGGGCAGCAGCGGCATCGGGGATTCGCGCCTCGTTCATTCTCGTGGTGCTGGGCAGTTATTGGGTCGCGACCGCGTGGCCAAGTGGCGCGACGATGACCCTGATTGCGGCCGCCACCGTGGGCCTCTCCGCCGCCACGCCGAACCCGAAACGTATGGCATTTCAGATGGCGTGCGGGACCTTCCTCGGTGCGCTGATCGGCTTCGTCGAGATGTTTTTCATCTTCCCGTGGATCGACGGTTTCCCGCTGCTGTGCGTGATGCTCGCACCGGTGATCGTACTCGGTTCGTTCCTCACCTCGCGGCCGCAATACGCCGGTGTCGGCCTCGGTTTGCTGATCTTTTTCAGTACCGGTTCAGTGCCGGACAACCTGACGATCTACAACCCTTACACCTTCATCAACGACTACATCGCCATGGTCATGGGCATGCTGGTCTGCGCCGCTGCGGGCGCGATTATTTTGCCGCCGAACAGCCGCTGGTTGTGGAAGCGCCTGGAGCAGGATCTGCGTGGGCAAGTGGTCTATGCAATCAGCGGCAAACTCAAAGGGCTCGCTTCAAGCTTCGAGAGCCGCACCCGCGATTTGCTGCATCAGGCTTACGGTCTCGCTGCCGGTGAACCAAAGGTGCAGAAAAACCTGCTGCGCTGGATGTTCGTGGTGCTCGAAGTCGGTCACGCGATCATCGAATTGCGCAAGGAACAGGCGATCCTGCCGGTGCACCCGGCCTATGCCGAATCGCAGCCGTGGCGCCAGGCAATCCGCGTGATGGGCCGTGCACTGGTGCGCCTGTTTTTGCAGCCGAACGCGAGCAATCTGGAGCGCGCACTGGTGGCGGTCGATCACGCGATCAGTCGCGTGGCGGCGACCGACGAGCCATTCGCGCCGCACTTCGATACCTCCGCATTGCGCCGGGTCAAGAGCTATCTGCACTTCATCCGTACCTCGCTGCTCGACCCGCAATCACCGCTCGCCGCGTTCGCCGTCGCCAAGCCCGAAGGACTTGCCCATGCCTCGTGAAATCGCTTTCCACGGCGTGTACATGCCGACCATGACTTTGATGTTTTTCATCGCAGCGGCATTGGCCTGGGCGGTGGACCGGTTCTTGTCGGGGTTTGATCTGTATCGCTTTTTCTGGCACCCGGCGCTGCTGCGCTTGAGTCTGTTTACCTGTCTGTTCGGCGCCATGGCGCTGACTGTCTACCGTTGAGAACGTCCCGATGAAAAAGTTTTTCAGCCTGCTCGCGACCCTGCTGGTGCTGGCCCTGGCGCTGTGGATCGGCCGCACGTTGTGGGAGCACTACATGAACACGCCGTGGACCCGTGATGGTCGCGTGCGTGCCGACATCATCAACGTTGCCGCCGACGTCACCGGTGAGGTGATCGACGTGCCGGTGCGCGACAACCAACTGGTGAAGAAGGGCGATCTGCTCATGCAGATCGACCCCGAGCATTACCGCATCGCGGTCAAGCAAGCGCAGTCGCTGGTCGCTTCGCGCAAGTCGACGTGGGAGATGCGCAAGGTCAACGCCCACCGCCGCGCCGACCTCGACAACCTGGTGATCTCCAAGGAAAACCGCGATGACGCCAGCAACATCGCCGACGCCGCGCTCGCCGATTACCAGCACGCCCAAGCGCAACTGGAAGCCGCCGAACTCAACCTCAAACGCACCGAAGTGCGTGCGGCGGTCGACGGCTACGTGACCAACCTCAATGTGCATCGCGGTGATTACGCGCGCATCGGCGAGGCGAAAATGGCCGTGGTCGACATGAATTCGTTCTGGGTTTACGGCTTTTTCGAAGAGACCAAACTGCCGCACGTCAAAGTCGGTGATAAAGCCGACATGCAGTTGATGAGCGGCGAAGTGCTCAAGGGCCATGTGGAAAGCATTTCCCGTGGTATCTACGACCGCGACAACCCGGAAAGCCGCGAGCTGATCGCCGATGTGAACCCGACGTTCAATTGGGTGCGCCTGGCGCAACGGGTGCCGGTGCGGATTCACATTGATGAAGTGCCGGAGGGTGTTTTGTTGGCGGCGGGGATTACTTGCACGGTGGTGGTGAAGCAAGATTCCGTGGACAACTGATTAACCGCGTCGTCTGCATCGCGAGCAGGCTCACTCCTACACTGGATCTGCGTCACACCGAAGATCACCTGTAGGAGTGAGCCTGCTCGCGATAAGGGCAACTCGGTGTATCAGCCCAATACCGGTAATCAATCACTCAGCACAAAACGTCTCCTGCAAATGCCGCCAGACCACCCGCCCGGATTCGTCTAGTTCAAACACCGCCGTCGCCCGCCGATCCGAATGCAGCCCGCTCGCATCGGTCTGCCGCTCGCGGTAACTCACCGTCGCACCGTGTTCATGCCATGCAATCCCGTGGAGTTCACTGAGCTCGATCCGGAAGCCTTTTTTCTTGCCGCCGGCCATTCGAAACAGTGCTGCCAACGCGTCGAAATCCAAGACCCGGCCCAGCGGTGAAGTCATCGAAAACGCTGGCGAAAACCGGCTCAACAATTGCCTCAACGCAACGTCATTTTCCTCCACGGCAAACCATCGCTCGATGGCTTCGTGAGCCTGAATCACTTCTTCAAAATAGGCGGCGTAATCGGTCATGTGGATCTTTCCTCAGCAGGATGTGGGTTCAGCAGCGCGAGCACAGTGGTCGAATCAAAGCGCAGAACACTGGCCATAGGGATCAGCGTGAGCAGCGCGGCAGCGGCAAAACAGGCGTGGAATGCGTTGCCGCCGAGGGCGCCCAGCAGTGAACTGAGCAGCGCCGCGCCGAGGCAGAAACCGAGCTGGCGATTGATGTTCCACAGGGCGCTGGAGTGGCCCATTTTTTCCGCCGGTATGCCGACGAAGGCCAGTGTTTGTGCGGTGACGCTGCACAGGCTGCCGCCCAGGCCCATCATTACGTAGGCGAAGATCAGCGGCGTGCTCGCGGGTTGTTCGATGCGCATCAACAGAACGATGCCGATGCATTGCAGGAGCATGCCGGCGCTGAGCAATGGCTTGGGCCCGAGGCGATTGAAACTGCGTTTGCCGAGCATGATCGCCACGCCAGAACCGGCGGCCCACGGCAACATCAGCGCACCGATTGGTGCGGCGCCGACGCCGAGGTTGTGCAGGTACAACACGGCAATCATTTGGGTGCCGGTGAACACGCCCGGTACACATAAATAAATCAGCATTGCCAAGCGCAGTGACGGATTCTTGATCAGTTGCAGATCGAGTATGGCGCCGGGTTTACGCCAGCCATCGCGCAGGTAGAAACACAACGTGAGCGCGCCAAGTATCAGGACAACCGCGCCGATCATTCGGCTGTCGGCGGCGCTCAGCAGACTGACGGCAATCAGCAACAGACTCAGAGCCGACGCCGCCAGCAGCAGGCCACGGGCGTCCAGCGTCGGGCGCTCATCATTGGGTAGATCAGGTTTCAGCCAGAACGCACCGAGCGCGAAAGCCAATAACGCGACCGGTAAATTCAGATAGAAAATCCAGCGCCACGACAACGCCTGCACAATCAGTCCACCGGCCGCTGGCGAGAGTGCCGGCACCAGCAGCGCTACCAGCAACACCACGCCGGTAAAGTGCGCACGCTGCGCCGGCGGAAATTGTCGATAGGCCAGTGCCTGACCGATCGGCAGCAGCAACCCGCCACCCAGCCCTTGCAGCAGTCGCCAGCCGATCAGGCTTTCAATCGATCCGGCCTGCGCCACCAGTGCCGAGCCAATGCCGAACAACAGCAATGAAGCGAGGATCAGCCGCCGCTCGCCCACCCGTGTCGCCAGCCACACGCTCAGCGGAATCACCAGCGTCAGGCCGAGCATGTAGGCGTTGGTGATCCACGCCAGTTGCGTCACCGAGGCGTGTAATTGCTGAGCAATGTCCGGGTAGGCAATGCTGGCGACGAACATGTTGAGCAGGTCGAGGGCGAAACCCAGCAGATACACGAGCGCGACTTTCGAGCGATAAGCCATGGCAACTTCCCTGTGATGAGACGTGCAGGGTAGGGCGCTTTTAGCCATAGGAAAACGCTGGTTTGGCTGCTAGTTTGTCAAAATTATTTTGACAAGGAGCGCCCCTGAGCATGGTCAGCCTGGACCGTTTTGACACCTTCAAAGCCGTGGTCGAGGCCGGTTCGTTGACCGCTGCCGCCGAAACGCTGGGCCAGACGCGCGCGGTGGTGAGCTTCAATCTCAAGCGCCTGGAGGAAGAACTGGGGGTGACCTTGCTCACCCGCAACACCCGCCAACTGGCGCTGACCGATGCAGGCGAACGGTTTTATCGGCGCTGTCTGCGCACCTTGGACGAAGCACGGCTGGCGATCGAAGAAGCGCGTTCGGAGCATTCGCAGCTCAAGGGCACGTTGCGCATCACCACCACCGTGGAGTTTGCCTTGGCCCAAGTGGTGCCGGCGCTGGAGGTGTTTCGCCAGCAGCAGCCCCAGCTGAATATTCATCTGTCGACGTCTTCGACCCATGCCGATCTGATCTCCGAACGGTTCGACATGGCGATTCGTCTGGGGCGCATGCACGACTCCAATTTGCGGGCGGTGCAGTTGTCGACATTCGAAGTGTTTGCGGTGGCCGCGCCGGGTCTGATTGAGCGTTTTGCCCCGGTCGCGACGCTGGCAACCCTAGAGTCGATGCCGACATTGGGGCATGGGCGGGTGCCGGAAATGACCGTCACCGATCCGCATGGTGCAGAGCATTGCTACCAGCCAAAACCGGGCACCACTGCGATTGTCGCGGACAACTCGGCGACGCTCAGGGCGTTTGCGCTGACCGGGCAAGGTGTGGCGATTTTGCCGCAATGGCTGATTCAGGACGATCTGGATGCCGGGCGCTTAACGCGTTTGCTGGCGGATCATCGCTTTGCGCAGCAAGGGGTGTACGCGTTGTACCCGGACACCCGGCATCTGCCGCTGAAGGTGCGGGCGTTCATCGATTTCATGAAAGGTTGGGGCTGAGGGTTTGAGGTGTATTTTCTGGCCTCTTCGCGAGCAAGCTCGCTCCCACAGGAGATCTTCGGTGTGACCGATAGCCAATGTGGGAGCGAGCTTGCTCGCGAAGGTGTCGACTCTAGTTCAGAGCTTTACGCGCAAGCCGAACCGCTTCATCAACGTTGATTCCAGCAAGCCCTTGGGTAACAGCGCCGCCAACAATGGCAATGCGCGGCTGCCATTGCCGATGCGGATCAGCCGTGGCGGTTTGCTCTGCTGCACGGCCTTCAGCAACTCAGCAGCAAACTCGCTGGCCGGCGTGGGTTTGTCCTGTGAGGCCTTGGCTCTGGCGCGGATCCCTTCACGCAGCGGAAACCATGGCGATTGTTCGTTGATCAGCTGCTCGGCCTCATGCCCGGCGTTCTTGGCGAAGCTCGATTGAATCGCCCCCGGCTGCACTTCCATCACGCGAATGCCGAACGGCGCCAACTCCATGCGCAAGGCATCGCTCAACGCATGTACCGCGGCTTTTGAAGCGCAGTAAGCTCCGGCGAATGGCGTGACCAAAACGCCGGACACGCTGCCGATATTCACCACCAGCCCCTTGGCCCGGCGTAGGACTGGAAACAGCGCGCGAGTGACGCCGACAATCGAGAACACGTTGGTTTCGAACTGGCGCTGCATCGCCGCCACACCGCCGTCGAGCAGCGGGCCCATGGCACCGTAGCCAGCATTGTTGATCAGCACATCGAGGCCGCCGTGTTGCTGGTTGATGCGCTCGGCGAGTTGTTCCAGCGCGGTGCCGTCATTGACGTCCAGTTGCACGGCGGTGAATCCGGCAGCGCTAAGGGCGGCGACGTCTTCGCTTTTGCGCGCACTGGCCCAAACCTCGTAGCCGGCGACTTTGAATGCATCGGCGAGGGCGCGGCCGATGCCGCTGGAACAACCGGTAATCAACGCAACGGGCATGGCGCATTCCTTGTGCAGCAAATTGGGGGAGGGGATCAGTCGGAGAAACTACCCTGCAAGCGCTCGGCGCGAAACTCCAGGGTTTGCGGGCGATAACCGGGGCGCAGCGGAGGCATCGGCAGGCAGTCTTCCCATTCGCCGCCGGCTTGCAGTTCGCCGGGACCGCGATAGCGCGGGGCGGTGTATTGATTGTCGGCCAGATTGACGGTGTCACCCGGCGCATAGGCTGCAATGCGCCAGCGCAGCTCGGTCAGGGGCACGTCGTTGGCGTTTTTCATTTTCAGTTGCAGCGGACGATCCGCCGGGCATTGCTCCGGGTCGTAAGCAATACGCATCTCAAGGCGCGCCAGTTGTTTGATCTCGCGGTTGTCCAGCCACACCACCCACATGGCCACAAAACCCAGGCCAATCGCCGCCGCAACGGAAACCGGCAACGCCTTGGCCGGGTAGCGCAACAGCAGGATCAACCAGGTGATGACCAGCAAAATGCCGATGAACATGTCGCACAACCTCGAGAAGAGAGAGGGTCATCCTACCTAAGCGTAGGTGAGGTTGGCGATGGGAAGGGCAAAGTCAAAAGATCGCAGCCTGCGGCAGCTCCTACAGTTGGGACGCGTTTGCCCTGTAGGAGCTGCCGCAGGCTGCGATCTTTCGCTTCTAAAAAAAGCCCCCGCCCAACCCGCTGCGGATAGGGGACGCAGTGGGCTGGACGGGGGCTTCTTATTGCAGATCGATCACTGCGCGATGGTTTTCACCGACACGCCGCGTTCGATCGGGGTGGAGCGACCGTAGATATCCTCGAAGCGTTCGATATCGTCTTCGCCCAGGTACGAACCCGACTGAACTTCGATGATTTCCAGCGGGATCTTGCCCGGGTTGCGCAGGCGATGCACCGAGGCGATCGGGATGTAGGTCGACTGGTTTTCGCAGAGCAGGAACACGTTTTCATCGCAGGTTACTTCAGCGGTGCCGCTGACCACGATCCAATGTTCGGCACGGTGGTGGTGCATCTGCAGCGACAGGCATGCGCCCGGTTTCACCGAGATGTGCTTGACCTGGAAACGCCCGCCCATGTCCACCGAGTCGTACGAGCCCCACGGACGATAGACTTCGCAGTGGTTCTGGGTTTCGCTGCGGCCCTGCTCATTGAGCGTGTTGACCATCTGCTTGACGCCCTGAACCGAGTCCTTGTGGGCAATCATCATGGCGTCTTTGGTTTCGACCACGACGATGTTTTCCAGACCGATCACCGACACCAGTTTGCCGTTGCCGTGGATCATGCAGTTCTTGCTGTCCTGGATGACCACGTCGCCTTTGCTGACGTTGCCGTTGGCGTCTTTCTCGTTGACTTCCCACAGCGACGACCAGCAGCCGACATCGCTCCAGCCAGCAGTCAGTGGCACGACGCAGGCGCGCTGGGTTTTTTCCATCACGGAATAGTCGATGGAGTTGTCCGGGCAGCAGGCGAAGGTGGCTTCGTCGAAGGTCACGGTGTCGTTGTCCTGCTCGCTGCGCTCAAGGGTCAGCAGGCAGGTGTCGTAGATGTCCGGATCATGCTTTTTCAGCTCTTCGAGGAAGCGGCTGGCGCGGAACAGGAACATGCCGCTGTTCCAGTAGTAACCGCCGGACGCAACGTACTCGGTGGCACGCTTGACGTCGGGTTTTTCGACGAAGTGCGAGACGCGGCTGACGCCTTCGGGCAGCAGCGAATCGCCGGTGGATTTGATGTAGCCGTAACCGGTTTCCGGTTTGGTCGCCGGCACGCCGAACAGCACCATTTCGCCGTTCTCGGCAGCGACAGTGGCGAGGGCGAGGGCGCGTTGCAGGGCTTTCTGGTCTTCCAGTACGTGGTCGGCCGGCAGCACCAGCATCAGTTCGTCACGCCCTTCATTGACCAGCATCATCGCGGTCAGCGCCACGGCGGGCGCGGTATTGCGACCGAACGGTTCCATGAGGATGCGCTGGCATTCCAGATTGCGATTGGCCAACTGCTCGTTGACGATAAAACGGTGATCCTTGTTGCAGACCACGATCGGGGTGTCCATGCCTTCGAACACCAGACGCTCGAGGGTCTGCTGGAACAGCGTGTGTTCGCCGGTCAGGGCGAGGAATTGCTTAGGGAACTGCTTACGCGAAAGCGGCCAAAGACGTGAACCGCTACCACCTGACAAGATCACCGGAATCATATTGTTTACTCCATAAAATCGATTGGTTAGAGGCACGAACGCTGTGTCGTTTCACTCTTGTTTTTGTCTCGTACCGAGAGGCCGCCGCATTCCCCTGTAGGAGCTGCCGAAGGCTGCGATCTGTTGATCTTGATCTTTAAAAACAAAGTCAAAAGATCGCAGCGTGCCGCAGCTCCTACAGGGATCAGCGTCTCATCGGGAATTTGTTAGCGGGTCGAAACCGGGCGTTTTACCCAGACTGGCGACAGGCTGCTGCCGCTGCCGGTGACGTACAGCACTGCGGCTTCACCGCGCTCCAGGGCGACCGGTTTTACGTCGCCGACTTTCTTGTCACCTTCGTACAGCGCCAGGCTGACTTTCACCGGGTTGATTTCACGTTCGCCACGGCCCTTGGCGGCCACGTTCGGCACCACGTCGGTCTTGCCGTCGGCGGTCTTCAGGGTCAGTGGCTTGTCGCTGAGGTTCTGCACGCGCACCAAAGATTTCTGCTTGTTTTTGAACGGCGGCTCTTCGATCAGTTGCGGCGCGCCGGAAGCGTTGTTGACCAGGGTGTAGTAATGGTCACCGGCGAGTTTCACCGGCAGGGTCTGGCTGCCGACCTTGGCGCTGTAGTCACCGCCCGGCATGAAGCTGAAGTCGCTGCTGGCCAGTGGCGCAACATCGCTCAGGTTGGTGCTGCCGACAGTCGCGCTGACTTCAGCGTTGCTGGCGTTGTAGACACGCACAAAGGTCGAGCCTTTCGGTGCGGTCGGACCGTAGAGCGCGGCGTCGCCACCGGCAAAGGCTGGGACGGAAAGCACACTGAGACCAGCAACCAGTGCGAAGCTTTTAGCGAGACGACGAGGAGTAGTAGTGAAAGTCATGGTGTACCTCTCTTTCAGTTTTGCGCCCGATCGGGCGTCTCGGATTTAGTGTTGATTGCTACGTTTTGTTGGCGCGCGCCGGCTTGTTTAAGCTCTGCGACCCACTGCGGGTCGGCGTCGCCGATTTCGTTGTTCACAGGCAGATATCGTTCAGGAAACTCCCAGATCAGCACCTGTGGCGGGCTGTTCTTGAAGTCATCGCTTTTCAGGTAGCTGAGCATCGGCAGGATCGGGCCATGGCCGTCTTCGGCGTAGCTCACCACGTCGCTGTGCAGCGCTTGTTTCAGCGCGCCGACGAAGTTCCAGTTAGGGTTGGCGCTGTAGCTGGTGCCGACCAGTGCCACCGGCACTTCATTGCTGGCGAACAGCGCGTCGTCACCGGCAGGCTGATCGCCAGCCGCGACGGTGTTGCGCTTTTGCAGCGGCTCTTGCGCCGGCATCAGGTTTTCGAACAGCGGGTCGAGCGGCAGGAACAAGCGCAGATCGCCCTTGTGCGTGACTTTCTCCGCTGGCGTAGTGACGAAGCGCTGTGGCTCGCCGCTGAGCGGGAACTTGTCAGCAATGGTTTTCGCCAGGGTGTTGGCGGCAATCTCGGCGCCTTCCGGCGTCCAGTGGGTGTCGGTGCGCAGGAACACTTGCTGGCCGCCCTGCTTGGCCTGTTGCAATGGCTTGAGCAGGTCAGGGGCGAGAATCTTGTCGGCCGCCACGCGATGGTGGAAATCCTGATAAAGGTTTTCGTGGATGCTCGCCGGTTTCACTTCACCCAGATGCTCCGGGTACAGACGAACCTTGGCCGGCACGATCGCCATCACCAGTTTCACGCCTTTTGCTTTCAGGGTCTGGCGCACGCCTTCGACCAGCGCGTAGTTGCCTTGCAGGTTCAGCTCTTCGTTGACGATCGGGTTGAATTCCTCATCGCTGTACAACCACTGATCGCGACCGAGCACCACGCCCGGACGACCTTCGTTGAACAGTTTGAAATCCAGCGCGGCCCAGAGATTGGTGCCCAGGCGCTTGATCGGAAATTCATCGTCGTAGTGCGTTTCCACAGCCTTGGTCCAGCGGCCGTTGAGCACGGTTGCATCGGCGTTGGTGCTGAAGCCGAAGAAGCTGCGAACCGACCACAGACCGAGGACCAACAGCGTCACCAGGAACAGGGCGATGTAGAAGATGCGTAATGAGCGGGTCATGTCAGATCCCTCAGAACTGGAAGTAAAGGAACGGCGAGAAGCTTTGCGCCGAGAGTTTGAGAATCGAGGCGATGAACAGCAGCAGGATCAGGCCGCGCATCACATAGCGGGACCAATTCGCGCTCCAGTAGGCCGGTTGCACCTGGGCTTCGACGCCGACGGTGTAGCCAGGCTCATGGATGCTCGCCGGGTTTTCGCCAGGCGCGGCTTTGATCATTCCCGGCGTCGCTGTGGCAGGGCCGTTGGCCTCGACGTTGACTTCAGGTTTGGTCTTGGCCGGCGGCTGATGGGTGTACAGATCACGCAGACCGAAGAAGGCCAGCGTCACGTACGCCACAACGAGAGTTGCCACTTGCAGACCGGTGAGGCTGGCCTGATTGAGTTCCGACAGCGACCAGTCGCCGAAGCTGAACATTGCGCCGTACATGCGCCCGGCAACGTGCAGGTTCTCGGCGCGGAAGATCACCCAGCCCATGACCACCAGCAGGAAAGTCAGTGCCCAGCGGATCGGGTTGAGGCTGCGCGGCGAAGTGTTCAGGCCCAGCGCTTTTTCAATCGCCAGCCACATGCCGTGCCAGGCGCCCCAGACGATGTAGGTGATGTTCGCGCCGTGCCACAGACCACCAAGAAGCATGGTCAGGAACAGGTTGCGATAGGTCATCAGCGTGCCTTTACGGTTACCGCCGAGGGTGATGTACAGATAGTCACGCAGCCAGGTCGACAGGCTGATGTGCCAGCGGCGCCAGAACTCGGTGATCGATTGGCTGATGTAAGGCTGTTTGAAGTTTTCCATGAAGCGGAAACCCATCATCAAGCCCAGACCAATGGCCATGTCGCTGTAACCGGAGAAGTCGAAATACAGCTGCGCGGTGTAGGCCAGCGCGCCGAGCCAGGCGTCACCCGTGGTCGGGTTTTGAAGGGCGAAGCAATGGTCAGCAACCACCGCGAGGGTGTCAGCGATGAAGACCTTTTTGATGAAACCCTGCATGAACCGTGTGCAGCCCTCGGAGAACTTGTCGAGGGTGTGCGTGCGGTTGTTGAACTGGTCGGCGAGGTCGCGGAAGCGCAAAACCGGGCCGGCGATCAGGTGCGGGAAGATCGCCACGAATGCAGCAAAATCGATCAGGTTGCGCGTGGCCGGGGTGTCGCCGCGATACACGTCGATGATGTAGCTGATCGATTCGAAGATGTAGAACGAGATACCGATCGGCAGCAGCACGTGGGTGAGGATGAACGGCTCAAGACCGACCGAGGTCATCATCGCGTTGATGCTGTCGACGCCGAAGTTGGCGTATTTGAAGTAGCCGAGGATGCACAGATCGACTGCGACACCGAGCAGCAGCCAGCGCTGCGCCGGTTTGGTTCTGACACCGGCGGCACCGACTTTGAGGCCGATCCAGTAGTTCCACAGCGTGACGGCGGCGAACAGCGCGAGGAAGTCCACCCGCCACCAGGCGTAGAACACGTAGCTGGCGATCAGCAGCAGCAGGTTGCGATAGCGTTGCCCGCTCAAGTAGTACAAGCCGAGAAAGATCGGCAAGAACAGAAACAGGAACACGTTGGATGAAAATACCATCCCGATCTCTCCATGTTTGAACCAACAGTCAAGGGCCAAAGCCCCCCCAAACCCCCCGTGGTAGTGGAGGGGTGTGATCGTTCCCACGCTCTGCGTGGGAATGCCTCTTGTGACGCTCTGCGTCACGCTTTGGGACGCAGAGCGTCCCGTGCTGCATTCCCACGCGGAGCGTGGGAACGATCAGCGACTAGCTGCCTTTGTTGCCCTTTTCATGGGACGGGTCGTAGACCTTGGTCAGGTCGCCGCCGAGGCGGAAGGTCTTGAACGGCTGCATGCCGTGCTTCTTCTCGATCACATCCGGCGCACAGGTGTAGAGCGTGCAGAACGGTTCGAGCCAGGCGAATTTCATGTCCTCTTTCAAGTCGGTCATGTCCTGCTCTTTGCCGTTCTTCTTCTCGAATTCATCCGGGTCTTTCACCCCCGACAACACCCGATCACCGAGACGCTTCAGCGCACCGTTGTTTTCCTGGCGCAAATCAACACCGTTGACCTGAGCGAAACTGGCGATCATCGCCAGCGGCGGCAGGGCGTAGTTGTGATAGGCGAGGGCGCGTTGCTGGCGCTTGAGTTCGTTCGGCAGGAAACCGTCAGCATCGACTTGATTGACGCCAACCTTGTATTCCTTCACCGCCCAGTCAAACAGGTCGCGGCGGTTGGTCGCGACCGACGTCGCCATCACCGACCATGCGGCCCAGTAGGAATGGTTGTTGGTTTTTTCCAGCGGCAGGTTGTCCCAATCGCTGACGACCTGGTCGGCCATTTTGCTGAACCATGCCTCGATTAACTGCGCTTCCTGCTGATGTTGCGCCAGCGGATGCGAGTCGGAGAATTTCAGGCGAATGTACGAAGAGGCCATGCTGCCCAGCGCCCATTTGCGCATCGACTTGCCGGTGTGGTTGAAGTCTTTCGACATCAACGCATCGGCCTTGGCCCAGGCGGTCAGCCAGTTCAGCGTGCAATCAAGTTGTTCCGGACGACCGTCGCGCATGAACTGCATCACGCGTTTGGCGGTGCCGCGTTCCAGCGTGGTGATGTCTTTGGTGGTGTCGCGAAAGGCTTTTTCAGACTGCACGTTCAGCGTCGCGCGGGCCTTGTCCGAACCTTCGTATTTGCTGCGAAATTGCAGCGGTCCGGTGTACGGCGTCGGCATCGCATCACAGCCTTCGCTGTGGTCGCCGGTCTTGAATTTATCCACAGGCGCGAAATAGCCCTGAGGTGGACGCAGTGGCGCGGCGGCCTGCGCGGTGCCGGCGAAGATCGCCAGCCCGAGCAGCGTCGGCGCTAAAAGAGTTTTCAGTTTCGAGTTTCGCATAGCAGACCTCATTGCCCGACCTGAGCGGTTTGTTGCCCAGCGCCCGGGAATACGTTGCGTTTGCAGATTTTCGCTTCGACTTTCTGCGGCGCGGTGCCCGCTTCCGGGCCCTGGACTTCGACCGCCAGCAGATTTTGCGAGGCCCAGTCTTCGTCCGTGCGCAGCTCAAAGGCGAAACGACCGTCGGTGTCGGAGGTTTCCGGTTTCTCGATCTTGATGTCCTCGTGGCGACCGTTCATGTACCAGAGGGTGGCTTGCAGGGTTTTCACCGAAGGGTCGGCGAAGCGGATGTCGACCTGATGGCTGCTGTTCTGCAGGTTCAGGTTCTTGCTGTTGACCAGCAGTTCTTGTTTGCCGCCCGGCTTGAGCGTGGTGCTCGCGGACATTTGCGCATCTTTGCCTTCGCAGCCGTTGTCGAGAAGGGACATCATCTGGCGGTAGATGGTTTCCTGGTCGAGGCGGTATAGCGGCGAGAATTCCCAGATGAGAATCTTCGGTGGGGTCTTCTGGAATTCGTCGCTGCCGAGGTACTGCAACATCGAACCTTCCAGACCACCGCCAGGGAACGCAACGTTGAGAATGTCGGCGCCAATGGCCTCTTCGAGGAAGCCGGCGAAGTTGTAGTTCTTGCCGCTGTGCGAAGTACCGACGAGGGTGATTTGCGGGTTGCCGGAATCACCGAACAGGTCGCCGTCACCGGCCTCACCTTTCGGCTCGGTGGTGAACTGATCCATGTACTGGATCGCGTAACTGGTGCCGCACAGCTGCCCGGCCATGTTGTGCAGGGTGCCGGTCTTGCCCATGCGCCCGGAGCGTTTGGTCTCGAATTCACGCTTGGGCACGTCGGCGAAGGCCGGGATCTGCTTGACCTTTTCGGCGACGATTTTCGCCGTGCGCTGCGCACCGTATGGTGTCCAGTGTTGGTCGCCACGGAAGTAGAAGTCGTGGGCGGGCAGGGTGTCCGGCAGCGATTCGTTGGTCAGCGGCGACAGGTCCGGGACCACGTAACCCATCTTGGCGAAACGGCCGAGCATGGTCTTGTAGTTGCCCAGCGCTTTCTCGTAATCGAACGCGGCTTTTTCCTGCGGGTTGAGCTTGTTGCGGTTCACCAGACCACGGGTCGGCTGATAAACAATCACCAACTCGACGCCTTTGGCCTTGAACGCATCGTGCAACTGTTGCAGACGCTTGTAGCCGGCCGGGGTGGTGTTGAATTCGGTGCGCAGGTCTTCCTGCGTCCGGAACAACCAGTCGCCTTGCGCCTGCACCAGCGTGGTGAAGTTCTGCTGATACCGCGTGGTGTAGTTCTTCGCGTCATGCGCAGCCGGGCACAGATTGCAGCACGGTTCGGCGCTGAACTTCGGCGGCGTCGCGGCGGCACCTTCATCGGCGCGGGCGCCGTTGCTGGCCGCGAGAATGCCCACGGTCAGGGCCGACAGGCTGAGTAATTTGATCAAGTGTGGGTGCATAAAATTATCCTCAGTCCTGCATTTCGGTCTGGCGTTCGACAGGGTCGATCAGCACGGCTTTCTGCTGGCGCACCAGCAGGTCGAGAATCTCATCCTGGCGCTCGCCGAGGATGCCGTTGAAGCTGATGCCGCTGGATTTGGTCGGTGCCAGCATCGACACGCGATACAGCTCGACACTCAAAGGCGAATCGATCGACAGCGGGCCGCTGCCATTGGCCGCCAGCTCACCGCCAACGACAATCAGCGACACCTGCGCATCGAACGGGTCGAGCTTGATGTCGCGGTCGGTGTCGGTGAGGTCCTTGATGTGGCCGTAAACGCCAGTCAAACCGTTGGCCATGGCGACGTTTTCGTAGAGGCGGATGTTCACGCTGTTACGAATGCGGATGCCGTGGCGCTTGTTGCTGATGACCTTGTTGCCCCACAGCAAATTGTCGGCGGACTCGTAGAGCGTGATGCCGTCGGTGTGGTTCTTGTAGATCTCGTTGTAGGCAATGATGTTGTTGACGCTGTTACGGTCGATCACCAGGCCCGAGAGGTGGTTGTCGAAGCTTTTGTTGTTGAAGATGAAGCTGTCGTTGACCTCACGGGAAATAATGATCCCGTGCTTCTTCTTCGTACCGTGCACGGTGT
This sequence comes from Pseudomonas sp. PB106, assembly GCF_009764645.1. Classification (GTDB taxonomy): domain Bacteria; phylum Pseudomonadota; class Gammaproteobacteria; order Pseudomonadales; family Pseudomonadaceae; genus Aquipseudomonas. Next base: position 12,906 of record NZ_RWIM01000026.1, on the reverse strand, counting down.
TCTCGGCAATGATCAGACCGTGGGAACGATCGTGCGGGTCGATGCCGTAAACGATGTTGTCTTTGTAAGTGTTGCCCTTGACCACGAAGTCGCGGGTCTCGTAGCAGTAGAAGCCGTACCACATGTCGGAGAACTCGGAGCCGACGATCCAGCCAGTCGGTTCAGGGCGCTTGAGCACCTTGGCCATGTTCGGCGTGTACTGGGAAATACTCACGCCGTACGACTTACTGTTGGCGTAACCGAAGCTGGCCATCTTGCTGTTGACGATGTAGGTCTCGGTGCCGCCCCAGGCGAGCAGGAACGGACGGAATTCCTTCGGCGAACGGAAGGTCGCCGGGCCGTTTTCCTTTTCGCGCCAGCCAGTGATTTTGGTGTCACGCACAAACAGCTGACCGTCGTTGACCAGGAACGAGCCGGCCTCTTGCGACAGACGCAATTCCTGAGTCTGGCCGTCGATTTCGAGGATGCCTTTGCGGCCGACCACAATCGGCAGCTTCGACAGATACACGCCAGGCGAAGTCTCGCTGAAGTACTGCTTGGGCAGTTTCTTTGCCAGATCCTTGAGGTTCATGTAGCCGTCGTCGACGAAGATCGCCTGCGGGATGCCGTGCTGACGCACCACCCATTCAGCCATCTTGTTGTCGCCGCCGATGAAGTCCTTCAGCGCGTCTTCCTGCATCATCCGGCGCACGCTGATCTTGCCCGGTTTGCTACGGACGATCTTCGCGGCGGCGGCTTCGGCGGTGTAGCCGGAAATGTCCGGCAGTTTCGGCGCGGCCAGATTCAGCGCGTCGGTTGGCGCGCTGCTGACGGTGTAGGTCTTGGCCTGTTGCAGTTCTTTGGCCACGGTGGCCGGCTTGGCCGGTTGTGGCGCCGTCGGCTCCACATTGGCGAAGGCGCCGGCGCTGGCCAGCAGCATCGCGCCGGCCAGCAGGCTGAGTGAGCCTATCCTGGTGCTGATCATGTCGGGCACTCCCTTGGCGGTTTGCATCAGAAGCGCCAGATCACGTCGATGAACGCGCGGTGCATGTACGAATCAACCTGCTTGCCGTAGGCATCACCCGGTTTGAACACACCGCCACGGAAGCGTACGAGGGCCGAAGGCTCGTCGATCGACTGGCTCAACGCCGCCGGCAACAGGCCTTGCTTGAAGTACTTGGTGACGACCAGATCCATCTCCTGACCCAGGTCCTTGTTGCCGTCTTCAAGCGGCAGCGAGGTGCTGGAAAGGATCGCGCCGGTGACGTCGTCGGTGTTGTTTTCCACCGCATTGATGCCGTTGCTGCCGACCGGCTTGTTGCCGTCGACGCGCCAGAACTTGTGGTAGATCAGGCTGGCGTCGTACTCGTCGTTGACCATCCACGAACCGAACAGCGTTGCGGTCTGCATGTTGTTCATTTCGCCACGGAACGCTTCGCCGAAACGGTGAACGCGCGAGCGCGTACCGGTGTAGTTGGAGCGGTTGCTTTCCAGACCGTTCTGCTCGTAATCGGCGCTGGCGCGGGCATAGGCACCGCCGACTTGCCATTGCGGATCGAGGCGCAGACGCACACCGATGTCAGTAGCCCAGCCGTTAACGTCATCGCTGCGCTTGGCTTGCGCCGGGCGCGAACCATCGGCGTTCAGCGCGTTGACCGTGTCGCGGTCGCCGCTCATGCCGGTGATGCTGCCCCAGTAGTTGACGGTGTTGGTGTTGCGCCAGTTGTAGGCGTCGCTGTCGGCGGTCAGGCCGAGCCAGCTGATGTCGCCGTTCTCGGTTTTATCCAGCGAGTCGCGCGGAACGCCCGGCTCGGCGTAATCGAGTTTGCCGTCATCGTGGGTGTGATGACCGCGAATGCCGACCCACTGGCCCGGTGTCCACTGATAAGCGGCGTCGGCGTAGGCGTGCAGGCGATCCTTGTCTTTCGGCGCCAGCTCTTTCAAGTCGGTGCGGTATTCGCTGAAGCGTTCGGCAACACCGGCATTGGCGCGCAACAGGGTGGTGTCGAACGTCCAGTTCAGCGCTTCGATGTTGGTGTCGCGCCATTGGCCGTCGTCATTGCGCAGACGCTGGCGACCGAACTTGAGGATCTCGCCGGGGTAGGGTGTGAAGCCGCTGTAGCCGACCCAGAACTCGCGCATCGCCAGGTAGTTTTTCTTGGTTTCACGATCACCGCTGTCGGTGGTTTGTTCACCGTCGGATTGTTGCAGGGTGTCGGTTTCGATGATGTCGGTCGAGGTCACGGCCTGACCCATGGCGTAGGCGCTCCACGCGCCGCTTTCGCCGTAGATCCACGGACGCAAATCGAGGCCGACGCCGTTGACGTCGCCACCGCTGGCAGTGCCGAGATCACGGTCGTCTTCGGACTGGCCGGTGACTTTCACTTCGAGGCCGAAGTTCTTGGTTTCAGTCATCGCGGCCAGTGTCGGGCAAGACCAGATCAGCGCGAAGGTGAGGCCAATACCGGCCTTCACAAATGGATTCAACTTCATAATTTTTCCTCGCCGTCTTCTTCTTGCAGGGCGTGCAGTTGCAGCGTGTTCTGGTTCAGAGCGCCACGGCTGGCTTGCTCTTGTTGCAGCAGACGTTGGGCTTCGGCCAGACGCTCGGGCGGCAGTTGCGCGGCGAGGGTGGTCGCCAGCTCATCGGCTTGCGGGGTGTTTTGCGCCTTGGCCAATTGGCTGAATACGTAGGCGTTGACCGGGTCGGGTTGGGTGCCCTTGCCTTGGGAGAACAATTGGGCGATGGCGAAATCGGCGCTGTTCTGGCCGTTGCGCGCAGCGGTCAGCAAGTGGTCGAGAGCCTTCTGCGGGTAGACCTTGCCGAGGTAGCCACGGCGATAGATCTGGCCGAGGTAGTAGTCGGCGGCGACTTCACGGCCAACGGCTTTCTGGAAATGTTCTTCGGCGACTTTGGCGTCGGCCGGGACCATTTTCCCCTCGTAGTAGAGCTTGCCCAGCAACAGCTCGGCGCGCGGCTGGTCAGCAGCGCGGCCGTTGTCGAGGTACTTCATCATCTGGTCGACGTCGCCCAGTTCCGGGTAGTCGTACAGCAATTGCGCGAGGGTCACCCACGACGCCGGGTAGCCTGGAGCGATCGGCTCAAGCAACGACTGCGCGGTTTTTTCGTCAGGCTTGCCCAAGGTCGAATCGGCCAGTACACGGGCCACGGAATCGATGCGCTGCGCGGTGACGGTGCCACGGCTGTAACCGGCCTGCATCTGCTTGATCAGCTCGGCTTGTTGCTCAGGCTGCGCGCGTTTCTGGTACACGGTGGCCAGTTCGACGTAGCAGATGTCGGTGCTGTTGAGCGCGGCTTTGCAGATCTTTTCCACGTCATCCAGGTGCTGATCGTAGGTGCCTTGGGTGCGATACAGCAGCACTTGGGCCAGACCTGCTTCCGGAAAACCGGATTTGCGCCACTGATCGATCTGCTGCTGGGCGTTGATGTTCGGGAAGCTGTGCGGGTATTGCAGGTAGAGCATCGCCAGCGGGATCAACGTGTTGCCTTCGCCATTGGCGGCGGCTTTTTTCAGCAGGCTTTCGGCTTCCTGATGCTCGGCTTCGGTGGAGCCCGGTTTGGCCACCAGCAGGCGACCGAGACGCGCCTGAGCACGCGGTGAAACACTGGCGGCAGCGCGGTAAGTCGCTTCGGCCTGTTTCATTTGCTCAGGGTCGCGGCTGTCGACCTGGATATCGGCGAGGCCGACTTGCGCTTCGCTGTAACCAAGGTCGGCCAGTTGCTGGTAATTCTGCGCGGCGGTGGCGGTGTCGCCACGCTTGAGCGCTTCGTTGGCCAGACGCTGATCGGGCAGGCCGGCACAACCGGCCAGGCTGACTGCCAATGCCAAGGCACACACGGTCCCCTTGTGGGAGCTGGCTTGCCAGCGATTCAGGCGACTCGGTATTTCAGCAGGACCGCATTGATCCGATCGCTGGCAAGCCAGCTCCCACAGGGATCGTGGCGTTCTGAAAAGACTGGTGATAGTCACAGGCATGTCCTCGACTTAAAGACCGGCAGCCATGGCTTTGTCGATCAGCCAGTTCAGGTTCGGGCCACGGTCGCTGTTCACTTCCACCGGGCGGCCGGCGAGGCTGCTGTCGAGCGGCTCGTCAGGCTTGATCTGCACGCGGATGTCGGAAGACAGGTCTTCGCTCTTCAGGCTGGTGCTGCTAACGATCTTGCCGGTGCGGGTCTTGTCTTCGCCGGCGATCTGGAAGCTCACTGGGGTGCCCGGACGCACGTCGCCGAACTGGCGATAGGAGAAGCGCGCGTCAACGTTGGCCAGGGTGTTGCGCGGCACCAGTTGGAAGATCACGTCGCCCTTGCTCGCGTACTGACCGTCAGCCACCAGTTGCTGGGCCACGGTGCAATCGCACGGCGAAGTCAGGGTGCCGGTCATTTGCTTGCCGAACAGTTCTTCAACCTTGGCCGGCGACAGTTGATCTTCTTCCAGATGGCCCTTGAGCACGTCGAGCATGCTGGTGCTGAAGGTCGCCAATGGCGCGCCTTTGGCGGCGACGCCGTCGGACTTGACCAGGCTCTGCACGGTGCCGTCGCGCGGCATGGTGATGTTCATCCCCGGCACGCTGACCAGACCGGCCTGCGCGTGGCTGACGAAGTACATGCTGTACACCGATTTGAAAATGAAACCCGCTGCAACCAGACCGACCGCAAAGATACCGGCGCTGAACGTCACCGCTTTCAGGCGCCCGAACGGGGTCATGCCGGAGCCGCCGTCCTTGACCTTGCGCGCCTTGGTGAAGTTGTCGCGCTGCAGGGTCGCGAGTACTTCGCCGATGCTGACGATGTCGCCGGCCAGGTGCGAGGTGATCAAGTGCCGCAGGGTGGAAATGTCTTGCTGCTCAAGGTTCTGGAACTGGCAACCGACGCGGCCGGTCGGGCGGTCGTAGGAACGCACTTGCAGTTCAACGTCCATCGCCAGACCGAGGTTATCGATGACGAATTGCAGACGCGCCTTGTACACCTCGCCGATGGTCAGCGGCATTTGCCCGGCGTTGAACGCCAGACCACCGGCAGACAGGTCGATGACCCGCGCTTCAACCGGTGTCCGGTCTGGACCGAAGAAGCGCAGTTTGGCCGGGATTTTCACACGGGCGTGTTGGCGCTGGGCTTCAGATTCATGCACTACGTTGACGTTCACGGCGGTATTCATAGGGGCGATTTCCTTGTTAATTCAATAGGGGCGGGTCAGACCATCATCAGCAGCACGGCGACAAAAATGCTGCCGGCGGAGAAGGTCATGGTCCGAGACGACCAGGTGTTGAACCAACGTTGAAAGCTGGCGAGATCACGGGTCAGGGATGTGGGTTGGCGCGTCCAGGATTGTTGGTCGAGGCGGAAGAACACGTAGATCTTCACCAGCGCGCCAACGATCTGGTTGTAATAGAGAATCGCTGGATAAGCCGGGCCGATGCGGTGACCGGAGCACGACAGCAGCAAGGTCAGAATCAGGCGGGTGATGCCGATCCACAGCAGGTAAACGAGGATGAACGCGGTGCCGTATTTGAAGCTGGCGATTATCGCCACGGTCAGGCCGAGCAGCGAGGTCCACATCGATACCCGCTGGTCGAACAGCACCACCGAGGTGAAGGCGCCGAGGCGTTTCACACCCAGGCCCAGTGCTCGCGAGTTCTGGCGCAGGTTGTTGCCGTACCAGCGGAACATCAGTTTGCGGCTGGCCTTGATGAAGCTCTTTTCCGGCGGGTGTTCAACGGTGTTGATCGCCGCGTCAGGCACGTAAAAAGTGTCGTAACCCAGACGCATCAGGCTGAACCAGCTCGACTTGTCGTCGCCGGTCAAGAACTTGAAACGGCCCAGGCGCCAGTGTTGCAGCGAGTCGCTTTCAACGTCGGCGATGAATTCCGGGTTGGTCACCACGGTGGCGCGGAACACCGACATGCGCCCGGTCATAGTCAGTACGCGCTTGGACAGGGCCATCGAGCACATGTTGATGTGGCGCTGGGCGAAACGCAGCTTGTGCCATTCGCTCATGATGTAGCCGCCGCGCACTTCGCAGAATTCGTTGGTGGTCAGGCCGCCGACGTTGCCGAACAGCTGGAACCACGGCACGGTCTTGCGCACGGTGCCTTCGCCGAGCACGGTGTCGCCATCGATCACGGCCACCACGGCGCGGTCGTCCGGCAGGTGACGGGAGATCGCGCGGAAACCATAGGCCAGGCCATCACGCTTGCCGGTGCCGGGAATGCGCACGAAGTCGAGCTTCACGCGCTCTGGCGGATTCATCCGCGCCCACATTGCCTTGACCAGCAGCTCATCGGACATTTCGACGATCGAGCAGACCACGGTGGTCGGCAGTTCGCAGTCGATGGCTTCGCGAATCACCGAGCTGTAGACCTGCGCCGTGGTCAGCGCGTCGATACGGAAACTGGTGACCATCAGGAACACATGCGACGGGTCCGCCGCTTTACCCAGCTTGCGCACTTTGCGGCGCAGATGCGGGTAAACGATGTAGAGAAAAATCATGCCGCGCACAAAGTGCGTTGCACCCATCGAGTAGCGCCAGATACCCACGGCGCCAATCAGGAAAATGAAGTCCTTCGACTCGGAGTCGAATGTGGACGTGGGCAGCATCAAGGCCAGGCCCATCAACAAACTTAGGTAGAACAGCCAACCGGCGGCCTGAAGTAGGCCGTGTTTTAGCCTGTGCATAATCTGCATCCGTCTCTATCTCGGGCCGGGCCCGATGGGGTTAAGGCAGGCTTACAAAAACTTGCAAGGACATGTAGGAGCTGCCGAAGGCTGCGATCTTTTGATCTTTCGCTTGGGATTTTGGTGTTCCCGAAAAGATCGCAGCCTCGTTTCACTCGACAGCTCCTACAGGGCTGCTTTACCAGCAGATACCTTCGGTGCGAGTACCGGCGTCGGTGGCTTTGGCCATGAAGCCGACCAGGTCGATGACCTGCTTGCCGTGCGGCGCCTGCTGGGCCAGCGCACGGAATTTCTCGTCGCGGTTACCGAGGATGATCACGTCGGAGTTGTCGATCACCGAATCGAAGTCCGCGTTGAGCAGGGAAGACACGTGCGGGATTTTCGACTCGATGTAGTCCTTGTTCGCGCCGTGAACACGGGCGTACTCGACGTTGCTGTCGTAGATGCTCAGGTCGTAACCCTTGCCGATCAGCATCTCGGCCAGTTCTACCAGCGGGCTTTCGCGCAGGTCGTCGGTGCCAGCCTTGAAGCTCAAGCCAAGCAGGGCGACTTTGCGTTTGTCATGGCTTTCAACGATGTCGAAGGCGTTCTGCACTTGCGATTCGTTGCTGCGCATCAGCGAGTTGAGCAGCGGCGCTTCGACGTCCAGGGAGCCGGCGCGGTAGGTCAGGGCGCGCACGTCTTTCGGCAGGCACGAACCGCCGAAGGCGAAGCCCGGGCGCATGTAGTACTGGGACAGGTTGAGGGTCTTGTCCTGGCAAACCACTTCCATCACTTCACGGCCATCGACGCCGACCGCTTTGGCGATGTTGCCGATCTCGTTGGCGAAGGTCACTTTGGTCGCGTGCCAAACGTTACAGGTGTACTTGATCATCTCGGCAACGGCGATGTCCTTGCGGATGATCGGGGCGTCGAGTTCTTCGTACAGCGATTGCAGAACGTCGCCCGAAGCCTTGTCGAACTCGCCGATGACGGTCATCGGTGGCAGGTCGTAGTCGGCAATGGCGGTGGATTCGCGCAGGAACTCAGGATTGACCGCAACGCCGAAGTCGACGCCAGCCTTTTTGCCCGAGCAGTCTTCGAGAATCGGGATCACCACGTTGGCAACAGTGCCCGGCAGAACGGTGCTGCGCACAACGATGGTGTGGCGGGTGGTTTTTTCACGCAGGACAAAACCGATCTCGCGGCACACGGCCTCGATGTAGTTCAGTTCCAGGTCGCCGTTCTTTTTGCTCGGCGTACCGACGCAGATCATCGACAGGTCAGTGTCACGAATCGCTTCGGCGAAGTTGGTCGTGCCACGCAGACGACCGGTCTGAATGCCCTGTTGCAGAAGTTCGCCCAGGCCCGGTTCAACAATGGGGGATTTGCCAGCGTTGATCATGTCGATCTTGTCTTTGGCTACATCGACGCCAACTACGTCATGGCCCCGTGCAGACAGGCAACCGGCACATACTGCGCCAACGTAACCCAAACCAAATATGCTGATGCGCATCGCAATTACCTCTGTATATATCAGGCCTTAGAAGGCCGGAGTTAATGGTGTTCAGCGGTCACTAGTGCACTCGAAAGTGCGGCTTACAGGCGCCACAATGCCGTGTGCAGGCATACTAAGTTCCGAGTGTCTAAATAAGTGCACTCAAGATGTGCGCAACCAGGCCTTGTAGTTATGACTTGCCCTGTTATGCAGCGGATCTTCTTTGTGGAAGACTCTGGTGCATTGGTCTTATGCGCTCGATGTCGGGCGAAAGGCCCGTGGATCAAGCGGTTGGGTGCTCAGGCGAGCACGTTTATAGGGGCGCGGCCATGGCCTTGCAGGGGATATTAATGTCGCCTATCTCCTGTCCTTCAGTGTGGTTTCAGACTAGTTAGTCATCTAGGCAAGTTGCTGTGACAACTTGGTTACATGGCTTTTTGTCCTACGTAAGTTATCTCGTACAAACTCGGCGAGAATCGTTACCGGTGGTATGAGCTACGCATTTGGACATAGTTCCAGTCCGCTCATCGCGCCATCTGAAATTTCTTGAAATATTGACAAAGATGGCACTGGTCTCAATTTGATAGCACTTTCCGTTTCGCCCTTTATTGATAGGGAGATACTCGCGGTAGATAGTTTTGTGCCACTACCGTGAAAAAATTTAGGTGCCACTACTGAAAAAAATGATCAGTGTCGAGTGAAACTAATCTTAGAAAGGACAGGGAAAAATTTCTGACGCCATTAAAATGGCGAAAACGGGCGAGGGATTTTTGACATCGTGCGAGGTGCACGACTCTATATAGAAAGAGTCGTGCATTAGGCATGCTTTATTCGGGGGCGTGGTCGCGCAGAAATACCAGATTGTCGGGTTTCGATTGCTCGGCGCTGTAGCGATAACCCTGCACATCGAACTGCTTGAGCTGCGCCGGATCGTTGATTTTCTCCTGGATCACAAAACGGCTCATCAGGCCACGCGCTTTCTTGGCGTAGAAGCTGATGATCTTGTACTGGCCGTTCTTCTGATCCTTGAACTCGGTATTGATGATCCGCGCGTTCAAGGCGCTGCGTTTGACCGCCGAGAAGTATTCGTTGGAGGCGAGATTGAGCAGCACGTCATCGCCCTGGTCAGCCAGCGCTTCGTTCAGCCATTCGCTGATACGCGTGCCCCAGAAGGCGTAGAGGTCTTTGCCGCGGGCGTTGGCCAGTTTGGTGCCCATTTCCAGGCGATACGGTTGCATCAAGTCCAGCGGACGCAGCAGGCCATAAAGACCGGAGAGCATGCGCAGGTGTTTTTGCGCGTAGTCGAAATTGCCTTCGCTGAAGGACTGCGCGTCGAGGCCGGTGTAGACGTCACCCTTGAAGGCGAGCAGTGCCTGCTTGGCATTCTCCGGGGTGAACGCGGGCGTCCAGCTACCGAAACGCGCGGCATTGAGCCCGCCGATCTTGTCGGACACGTGCATCAACTCGCTGATCTGCGCCGGCGTCAGGTCGCGCAGTTGCAGGATCAGTTCCTGCGAATGGTCGAGGTATTGCGGCTGGGTAAAGCGCTGGGTCGCCGGCGGTGTTTCGTAATCGAGGGTCTTGGCGGGGGAAATCACCATCAGCATGAAGTCGTCTCCTTTAATCGTGGGGGCGATTCTAGGGGGTTGTCCGAGTTGACTCCAGCTATCAAGCCCATAGGTGATCGACGGCTTGGCGATGATCGTTCCCACGCTCTGCGTGGGAATGCCGCCTGTGACGCTCTGCGTCACCGTCGAGCTGGACGCGGAGCGTCCGGGGAGGCGTTACCACGCAGAGCGTGGGAACGATCATCCGCGGCTAAGGGGAATCGTGTGGGATCAGCTATAGTGCCGCGCGGGTTTTGTTACGGAGACATCCCTTTGCGCATTGTTCTTTTATTCACCGCGTGGCTGTTGAGCTTCGGTGCCGTGGCGGCGCCGGGCGATGTGGCGACGCTGGATCGCAGCACCTGGCCTGAGCAGCTGAGCAGCCCGACGCTGTTCGATGTCGCCTCACGGGCCGAAATCCTCATGTTCGCCCGTGGTTTGCTCGGCACCGAATCGATAACCGACGCCGCCCTGGCGCAGCGTCTGGGCCTGCGCACGGTCAATATCGATGCAGTCAACGAGCTGCGCCAGCGCCTCTGGCAGCGCCTGTTGGCCAACTACAACTACGCCCAGCAAAGCTGCGATCAGGATGCCTCGTTCTGCTTTCTCGTCGAAGACCTGCCGACCTTGCGTGAGCAAGCCGCGAAGTTCGTGGTCAGCGACGACAGCTATTACACCAAGTGGGCCGAGCCGAGCCGGATCTTCCATTTGCAGTACCTGGACGAGTTGATGCGCAAGGCCGCGCTGTCGCCGCAGACCAGCAATGAATTCGATCGTTTCGGCGACTACGAGCGCAACGGCGACGAGATGCACGACCGGCTGTTTCTGCTGACCTTCGACAGCGCCGCGAACCTGCAACCGGACAACACCGAATGGCTCACCGAGTACCTGCGCAAGTCGAACCTCAGTGGCACGTTCTTCGTGTTGGGCAAGGATATTCAGGCGCGGCTGGCCGATCGTTCGGTCACCAGCCTGCAAGCGGGTTTCTCGAAACAATGCGTCGGTGTACAGGGTTGGGAGTTCCGCTCTCACAGTCACTGGCAGGACTGGCAGGATTCAGTGCGCCGCAGCGCCGATCTGGTAAAGACCAAACTGCCGGAAAACTACGTGCCGCTGTTCCGCCCGCCGGAGGGTCAGCGCCGCAGTGACGCACAAGGTTTCTTCAACACCCAGGGCCTGCAAGTGGCGCTGTGGGACATCGATGCCCAGGACGGTGCCGGCAAACTCAAGGGCGCGCCGAGTGCGCAGCGGGTGCTGACCCTGATGCTGTTGTGGCGCCACGGGGTGATCAATTTCAATATGAAACAGGACGCGGTGAAGACCTCGTTGCCGTGGCTGATCACGCAAACCGCGCAGAGCGGCATCGGTTGGGAAGACTGTCAGGACGCGTTTCGTTGAGAAACGGGAAAAAGCCCGGAAACATTGGGCTTGGGGTGATTTTTTAAGAGAATTTGCGGCAGGTGGACTTCCGACTCTAACGGTGTCGACGGAGTCCGCCAAGGGCTTTTCGTCACTTTGCAAAATAAACTTAAAAAAACCGTCAAAGTACTTTTTTATGTCATCGGTTTTGGAGTATTACGAAGACAGACCGCCGAAACCTGCAACACAGGTGGCGTCTTCCAAGACCCGTTTGTTTGCAGTCACTTGAATCTCCGCAGGTGAGATTTCGGCAGTCACTTCGAGGCGCAGCACCGCTCAGGTATTGCGTCTACTGGCTCTGACATAGGTGACCGAGTATGGATGATCACGGACGTAGCCCTTCCTCCAACCAGCCAATCCTGTATGTACTCGATACCAACGTATTGATTCACGATCCAAACGCCCTGCTGAATTTCGAAGAACACCACGTCGCGATCCCGATGACCGTGCTTGAGGAGCTGGACAAGCTCAAGAGCGGGCATCACAGCGTGGCCGCTGAATGCCGTCAGGCCATCCGGTTGATCGACAAAACCCTGGGCGATGCGTCCCCGGAAGATGTCGAACTGGGTGTGCCGATCCAGCGCGGCAAGGGCGGGCCGAAGGGCTTGCTGTCAATTCTGATGAGCAAGCAGGCCGAATCGAACCTGATTTTGCCCGAGCATCTGAACGACAACAAAATCATCAACCAACTGATCGACCTGCACACCCGCGAGCCGAAAAAACCGGTGGTGCTGGTTACCAAAGACATCAACATGCGCCTGAAGGCGCGCGCTTGCGGTATTGCATCCGAGGATTACAGCACCGACCAACTGGTCGACGACGTGTCCCTGTTGCCGAACGGCTACCACAACATGACCGGCTCCTTCTGGGACCGCGTGAGCAAGGTCGAAACCCGGCAGGATCACGGCCGCACCTGGCACCAGGTACAACTGATTGACAACCTGCCGGCCGTTCACATCAACGAGTTCATCATTGATGAACAGGGCTTCGTCGGCTGGATCAAGGAGATTGAAGAAGACCGCTTGCTGATTCTCGACCTGCATCAGGAGCCACTGCTGCACCAAGAGGCGTGGGGGCTCAAACCACGCGACATCTATCAGAGCCTGGCGCTGTATGCGCTGCTCGACCCGGACATTCATCTGGTCAATCTCTCCGGTGCCGCCGGCTCCGGTAAAACCATTCTGGCGCTGGCCGCTGCCATCGAGCAGACCATGGTCAGCAAACGTTATCGCCGCATCATTGCCACCCGTAGCGTGCAGGGTCTGGATCAGGAGATCGGCTTCCTGCCCGGCACCGAAGCGGAAAAAATGGAGCCTTGGCTGGGCGCTATCACCGACAACCTCGAAGCCTTGCACATGGATGATGAAAACACCCATGGCAGCGTGGATTACATCCTCAGCAAGGTGCCATTGCAGTTCAAATCGCTCAACTACATTCGCGGTCGCAGCTTCCAGCAAAGCCTGATCCTGATCGACGAATGCCAGAACCTCACGCCGCACCAGATGAAAACCATCATCACCCGTGCCGGCGCCGGTTCCAAAGTGGTGTGCCTGGGCAACCTCGCACAGATCGACACCCCTTACCTGTCCGCGACCAGCTCCGGGCTGACCTACCTGACCGAACGCTTCAAGGATTTCCCCAACGGGGTGCACATCACCCTGCAAGGGGTGCCTCGCTCGATACTGGCTGAGTACGCTGAAACGCATTTGTAACCCTTCACCGAGAACCGG